>NZ_LKTM01000001.1 GCF_001417955.2 Mycobacterium gordonae
ACCGCTACCGCCCTGACCACCCTGCCCGCCGGTGGTGACGCCGGCAGCGTCCCCGCCGGCGCCGCCGGCCGCACCGGTGCTGATCACGTTGAACAGGACGTTGCCGCTGCCGCCGGTACCGCCGATGCCCGGGACGCCGCCGTTGAAGGGGGTGGCGCCACCGGCGCCGCCTGTTCCGCCCGCGCCGTAGAGCAGGCCGAGGCCGTCGCCGCCAAAGCCGCCCCAGCCGGCGACGAAGCCTCGTCCGCCAGCCCCGCCGACACCGCCGTTGCCGAACAGGAAACCGCCGCTACCGCCGTTTCCACCGTCACCGGCGACTCCGGTACCGCCGGCTCCGCCGACGCCGCCCGCACCGCCGGTGCCGAACAGGCCCACCGCGTTGCCGCCGTTACCGCCGAAACCCGCAAACCCGTTCGGGACGGCGCCCCCGGCTCCGCCCCGGCCACCGTTGCCGAACAAGAAGCCGCCGTCCCCGCCGCGGCCGCCGTTCTGGCCGGCCGCCCCCGACCCGCCGTCCCCGCCGTTGCCCCACAGCAATCCGCCGTTTTGGCCACGCGAACCGGTTCCGTCGACACCGTTGCGGCCGTCGCCGATCAGCGGGCGGCCCAGCAAAGTTTCCGTGACCCCATTCACCTGGTTGATCAGATTCTGCAGGGGGTTGGCGTTGGCTGCCTCGGCGCTGGCGTAGGTGCCCGCACCCGCGGTGAGCAGCTGCACGAACTGCTGGTGGAATTCCGCGGCCCCGGCGCTGACCGCTTGGTAGGCCTGGGCATGTTCGTTGAACACCGCGGCGACGGCCGCCGAGATCTCGTCGCTGCCGGCGGCCAACAACGCGGAGGTCGGGCCGGCCGCCGCCCCGTTGGCGGCGCCGATCGAGGAGGCGATGTCGCCCAGGTTGGAGGCCGCCGCCGTCAGGAACTCCGGAACCGCAGTGACAAAGGACATTTCGACCTCCGAACCGGAGCGGTCACCGCCCGAGGGTCACCGCATGTCAGAAAATCGTATGGCCGCGCAACCGCTAAATTCCGCGGCAATTTTTCACCGGGGCCGCATCGAGGCCATCACGCGGCCCATGATGATTGACCTGACCCGGCGGGGAAGCATCTTCAGAGACGCCGTCAGGAACTTCGCCTGCCCTCCGGGCACCACGGTCACCCGGCGCCCGAGCGCCGACCACATCGCCTCGGCCACCGTTTCGGGTGCGGCAGCCGACTTCATCGTCAAGCCAGCCCGCGCTGCGAAGCCGGTGTGCACCGGTCCGGGGGCAACCGACAGCACGTCGACGCCGCGCGGTCTGAGTTCGCGGTGCAGGCCCTCGGCAAGGCTCTGAACATACGCTTTAGTCGCCGCGTAGTTCGCGTGGCCGGGCACTCCCTGCCAGCCGAGGATGGAGCCGAACAATACGATTCCGCCGCGCCGCTGTGCGGTCATCCGGGCGGCGAAAGCCTGGGCCAACTGTGCGACGGCACTGACGTTGAGCGCGATCATCTCCAGCTCATCGGCGGGGGCGGTATCGGTGAACGGCCCGGTGGTCCCGAACCCGGCCGCCAAGACCGCCAGACCCACCTCCAAGCCATCGGTCGCGCTCAGCAGCGTTGCCACCCCAGCGGTTCGACCGAGATCCACCACGACCACCTGGGCCTTCACCCCATACGACTGCTCCAGTTCCAGGGCGAGTTCCTGCAGCCGGGTCTCGCTGCGGGCCGCGAGAACCACGTCAAGGCCCTGTGCCGCAACATATTTGGCGACAGCGCACCCTATCCCGTTGCTGGCGCCGGTGACCACCGCCCACGGTCCGTACTGCTCGCGCTTGTTCATGCCCGGGTTCCGACCGGGTGTGCCGGCAGTACGGCGAGCACGAAGAACGCTCCGGCCAGGCAGACCGCCGCGGCGGTCAGGCAGCCCGCGCTCATACCGGACAGGAATGCATCGCTGACGGTGGACCGCACGGTGTCCGCTATCGAGGGGGGAGACTGTCCGGCCACGGCCAGGCCCTGGGCGAGACCTTCCTGGGCGACAGATCGGGCCGGCTGCGGAAGCCCCTGCAGCGCTTGACTTTCGGTGAGGTGGCGGATGTAGAGCGTGGAGAAGACGCTGCCGATGACCGCCACCCCGAGGGTGCCGCCCACCTGGCGGGTGGCGTCGTTGACTGCCGACCCGGCACCGGCCTGCTCGGGCCGCACGACACCCATGATGGAGTCGGTGGCGGGCGCGGTGGTCAGTCCCAGGCCGCCGCCCAGCAGCACCATCTGCGCGGCCATCTCCAGGTAGGTGACGCTGAGATCGCAGGTGCTGATCCAGGCGAAGGACGCCGCCATCATCAACAGCCCAACGAAGACAACGGCTTTGGTGCCTACCCTGCTGACGGCCAGCCTGGTGCCCAGTACCGATCCCACCGCGATCGACAACGCCACCGGCAAGATCCGCACGCCGGTGCCCAGCGGCCCGAATCCCTGCAGCTGCTGCATGAACTGCGTGATCAGGAAGATGAACCCGAACAAGGCGAAGAACGCCACCGTCACGGCGCCACTTGCCGCGCTGAACCGCAGGTTGGTGAACAACGTGACGTCGATGAGTGGGTCGCGCTGCCGCCGCTCCCACAACGCGAAGCCGACGCCCGCCGCCAGTGCCAGCGCGAAGCCGCCCAACGTACGCGCAGAGCTCCAACCCTGTTCTGGCGCTTCGATAATCGTGTAGACCAGCGCGCCGAGCATCAGGACGGAGAGCACCAGTCCGCCCCGGTCGAGGCGTGAACCCGGGTCCGGCGTCGAGGCCGGGATGACGACGGGCGCCGCGAGCGCAGCCGCGAGGGCGATGGGCGTCAGCGCCAGGAAAAGGCTGCCCCACCAGAACACTTCGAGCAGTGCGCCGCCGAGTATCGGGCCGATCGCGACGCCCAGCCCGGTGACCGCGCCCCACAGACCGATCGCGATTGCCCGCTGCCGGGCCTCCCGGAAGGTGTCGGTGATGATGGCGAGCGTGGTCGGATAGATCAGCGCCGCGGCGACGCCCATCACTACCCGCAGTGCGATCAGGGAGCCGGTTGTGGTGCACAGTGCCGCGCCGGCGCTACTCAGCGCGAAGAGGATGAGCCCGGCGATCAGCGTCCCGCGCCGGCCGAACTTGTCCCCGATGGTGCCGCCGGCCAGTACCAGCGCGGCGAAGGCGAGATTGTAGGCGTCAACGATCCACTGCAGGCCGCGCGTCGAGGCACCGAGCGCCGAATTCAACGTCGGCAGAGCCACATTGACGATGGTGGTCTCCACGTTGATCGCCAGTGAGGCGATCAGGACGACAGCCAGCACGGCGGCGGGACGGACCCGCGCCGGTGGTGACTCGAGACGGGAACGGTCTGGGGCATCGATGGTCATCGGGGTCCGCCTTATGTTGACAGCAGTAACATCGGAAAGCATGGCAGCTGAAGTTATCGCTGTCAACATCGACGGCTAGCGGATGCCTTCTTCGACGACGTCGAGGAGGCGGTCGGTAATCAACTGCTTGCGGTCGGCGTCCGCCGCGGCCAGCGGCCCGTCGAGAAACAGCGACGACAGGCCATGCACGGCGGCCCACGCCGCCTCGTCGAGGCCGTCGCGCCGACTCGCGGTGAGCACTCCGGTGGCGACGAGGTCATCGATACAGCGGCTGAGAATATGGAACGGATGACGGTCCAGCGCCACAACCGGATCGGTCTGTTGCGGCCCGCCGGGCGCGAAAGCCGTTCGAAATAGCCCAGGTTCGGCGAGGGCGAAGTCGACGTAAGCCTGACCGGTGGCCCGTAACCGAGCCAGGGCACGTTTCTTGCGCGGGCCGCGGGTGGGAACCGCGGCGATCGACTCCACCATCGACTCGCCAAGCAGCGTCATCGCGTACACCTGAACCGCGCCGAGCAGCGCCTGTCGGTCGGCGTAGTGGCGATAGGCCGCGGCGTTGCTCACACCCGCCGCGCGCTGCACGTCGCGCAATACCACCGCGTCCGGCCCGCCGGCCCGGGCCAGCGTCACGGCGTGATCCAGCAGCGCCTGCCGCAGGTTGCCGTGGTGGTAGGAACCGGACGCCATGTTGACAAGTTTTACATCGCGGCGGCCCGCCATCGGTGGTCACCTCAGGCGGCGCGCCGGTTCCGCACCGACGTCCGATCGGCGATCCGACAGCGTGCTGGGCACCGATCCCATCCACCGCCTCGGGGTGCCGCGCCTGCTGGCCACGACCGTGGTCGCCAGCCTGCTCAACAGCCTGGTGATCATCGTCGGCCTGGGCGGAACGCGATCCCTCCCGATGACCTGTGCACTGCACGCAGCAGGAACGCCAAACCTGTAGGCCCGTGCCGGACGCCCGAGCGTCAGCGCGTGCGGACCGGTGTGCAACCATCGACGACGTGACTGACCCCATCGTCGAGATGATGAATTCCGCTCTGTCGTCGACCATCCCGATCGCTGAACACATGGGCGTGCGCGTGGTCGAGGCGCGACGCGGCTTTGCCGCCGCCAGTGTTCCGGTCGAGGGCAATGGCAACCACTTCGGTGTCATCTACGCCGGCGTGCAGTTCACCGTCGCAGAAGTTCTTGGCGGCATCATCGCTCTGTCCACCTTCGACGCGAGTAAGTACTTCCCGCTGGTGAAGAACGTCGACATCTCGTTCCTGGCGATGGCCACGACACCCCTGCGTGCCGAGGCGGAGATGGACGACGAGACGATCGCTCGCGTCGAAGCCGAGGCCGCCGCTCAGGGCAAATCGGACTACACGTTGGACGCGGTCGTGACCGACGAGAACGGCACCGTGGTCGCCAGGACGCACGGGTTGTATCAACTGCGCGCACACCGCAGCTGACGCGTTATTACGTGTCGAGCTGGAAAAGGTGAGCGGCGTTGTCGTGCAGTACTTTCCGCAGCCAAGCGTCGTCGACGCCGGGTAGCCCGGTCAGGACGCGCAGTGCGTCGAGGAAGCCGTAGGGAATGTTGGGAAAGTCGCTGCCGAAGAGGATGCGGTCGGCGTAATCGCGGAGCCGCCCATATTCGGATGCCGGAAACGGCATGGTCTCCTCTACGAACGGAGTGAAGGCCATCGTGGTGTCGAGTCGCACGTCCGGATACCGGTCGGCCAGGTCGAGGAACTCGGTGTACTCGGGCATGCCCATGTGGGCCACGATCAAACGCAGTCGGGGATGGCGTCTGAGCAGCGCCGTGACCGGGCCGGGGCCGGTGTATTCGCCAGGGGCGGGACCGGATCCGCAGTGGATGACCACGGGGATGGCGGCGTCTTCGAGCACACCCCACGAGGTGTCGAGGAGCGGGTCAGTGGGGGCGTAGCGGCCCACCTGGATATGCACCTTGAACACCCGTGCACCCTCGTCGACTGCTCGTCGGACGTAGGCCTCGACGCCGGGCTCCGGGTAGAGGGTGGCTGTGCGCAGGCAGTCCGGGGTCTCGTCGGCGAACGTCGCGGCCCACTCATTGAGCCAGGCCGCCATCTGGGGCTTGTGGGCGTAAATCAGGGACGGGAAGGCGCGCACCCCGAAGCCGCGCAACTTCTCCAATCGATCTTGCTCATCGGTGCGGTAGGCGATCGGCCAGGTGCGTCCCACCAGCGGCCCGGCTTCGTCAAAGTATCTCCAGACCTTGTCCATCACGGGCTTCGGCATGAAGTGGGTGTGCACGTCGACGAGGCCGGGCAGGCCGAGCCCTTGCCACACCTGGCGTACTTCCTGGGTCTCATCCATCGCCCGTCAGGATGACAGGCACGCGCGTGACAGCGGACGGGAGGGGTTAAGCGACCGGTCGCAACTCTTTCACCCGAGGGGTGTGTGCATGCGCCGCATGCCAATCGCGTTCGATGCGCATCACCCGACGGTGCTCCACCACGAGCCAGGCCAGCCCTCCGGCGATCGCCAGCACGGCGACCAGGCCGCACGCCAGCAACCACTCGTAGTGCTTGTAGGCTGCGGCCGCCGTACCGGCGGACAGTGACATGACACCGAGTGCGATCGACGAGACGCCCGGCCAGCAGTACCGGTCGATGAAGTACTCGCCGGTGTGCGGGCAGGTGGTGCGGAAATGGTCGGTGGGATCTTTGGTGCTGCACATGATGACCTCCTCGGTTGAGCTACTTCGAAGAGGTACTCAGCGCACGGCGGGCCACCAACCCCCGTACGAGTGATCTGCCGGGTGACCGCAGACCGTGTGCGTCGTCAGACCGTGAAACCGCCGTCGACGTTGACGTTGGCACCGGTGATGTACCCGGCCTCGGGACCCGCCAGGAAACTCACCATGGCGGCGACGTCGCTGGTGTGACCGTAGCGTCCCAGCGCGGACACCACTTTGAGGCTTTCCGCGAAGTCGCCTTCGGCCGGGTTCATGTCGGTGTCGATCGGGCCGGGCTGCACGTTGTTGACGGTGATCCCGCGGGGTCCGAGTTCACGAGCCAGTCCACGAGTGAAAGACGACACCGCGCCCTTGGTCAGTGCGTACACGGACAGACCTGGCCCCGGCACCCGGTCGGCGTTGATGCTGCCGATGTTGATGATCCGAGCACCCGTTCCGAGGTGCGCGACAGCGCTCCGGACGGCCCAGTACACGCCACCGATGTTGACGCCGACGACGCGGTCGAACTCCTCCGCAGGGAACTCGTCGATCGGTGCCAGATACGCGGTGCCGGCGTTGTTGACGAGCACATCCAGGCCGCCCAGTTCGGTCACGGCCTGCTCGACGGCGGCGGCGATCTGGTTCCGGTCGGCGGCGTCGGCCTGTACCGCAACCGCTTTGCCGCCGTTCCCCGCCACTTCGGCGACGAGTTTGTCAGCATCGCTCGCCGACGACGCGTAGGTGAACGCCACCGCGGCACCGTCCGCGGTCAGTCGCCGCACGATCTCGGCGCCGATGCCGCGCGAACCTCCGGTGACAAGTGCCCGCTTCCCAGCCAGCGTCGCCGCGCTCATGTCCATGGACCTCCCTGCTCGTTACCAATTGCCTCGCTACCTGGTAGGCAAGTCCGCCGCCGGCGAATTCATTCCCGCCCGACGGCAGTTGCCGTCAGCGCGCACCGCCCTTATGCGGTGCCGCATCCAGCAAGATGCCGGCCAGTCTTGCTGCGGCGGGTGTCAGCTGATCGGCGGGTGGCGAAGCGAGAAAGACCTGCCAGATCACCGCATCGGTCAGCTTGATCGATCGCAACGCGGGAAAGCGCCGGGCCTCCGACTCGGGCATGAAGGTGGTGCCCAGGCCGTTGACGACCAGGTCCGCGATATCGGCGAAACCGGCCGGCACCTCGTAGAACGTCTGCGGCGATACACCGGCGGCGTGGAACGCGTCGTCGATCAATCGCCGCAACCCGAACTCCGGTGGGTAACTGACCAGCTCTTCACTCGCGAGGTCGCCCAGCTGCAACCGTCTGCGCCCGGCCATCGCATGGTCGTCTCGGCAGACGAAAACCATTGGCTCCTCGAACAGCAACCGCATGTCGAGTTGAGGCGGAAATCGGTTGGGTACCGATACCAGCGCCAAGTCGAGCGAGCCGTCCAGCAACGCCGACAGATAGGCCGAGGCGCCAGACTGGCTGAGCCGCAGTCGAAGTCGTACGAACGGGTTGGCGCTGTGGAAGTCGCCCAGCGCGCGAGCCACGTCCATCGGACCGAAGGAGATCAGGGAGCCGAACTCGACTGTGCCGGAGAGCGACCCGCGGAACTCGCTGACGGAGTCGGCCGCCGTGCGCGCGACGCGCAGCACGTCGTTGGCATAAACGCGGAAACGTTCGCCGGCGGCGGTGAGCTGGATCTGTTGACGGGTACGGTCGAAAAGCTGGACCTGCAGTTCGCGCTCCAGCTTTGCGATCGACGTCGACAGGGCCGACTGCACGACGTGGACGCGCTCCGCGGCGCGGGTGAAGCTCATCTCGCCGGCCACCGCGACGAAGTACTCGATCTGGCGTAGCTCCATGCCGATGACCCTATCTGTATATCTGATGCGATAAATTACCTACCATCGATTGGCGCGATGAAATCTTATGTCCCTTTTTGCATGGGACGGTACCTAGACTGGGACCTGTGCCGCGAGAAATCGCTCCCCATCGCGAATAAAATGCGTTGCCGGCCAACCAATCAGCGCCATGATGCACGAGGCCGACGAACGGCGGTCGACCACGGAGAGGTTGGAGCTATGAAGTCGGCGGAAACGCTTTCGCTGCGGGCAGATTCGGTGCGCTCGGGGGAGTGGCACGGCCGCGGCGGTGCCAGCGCAGCGGGCCCCGACGATAACGACGTCGACGGTTTCAACGGCCTGACCGGAACGGCGGGTAGTAACCAACGTGGACTCCAATATCGATGAAACACCCAGATTCAATCATGGACGCTTGACGAAGCGGTTGCCTCGCCCGCGGGGGAGATACCGGTGCCCACGTGGAGGGAATCCCGTGAGTTCGCGACAGCTTTCGCGATTGGTGGATGCCGGTCGCGGTGTACGTTGACGCCGTGGCAGCAGACCCGGACGACCGCGATATCGAGGCAGCAGGACTCCTCGACAATCTGCATGGGCGGGCCCGTCAAGAGCGTGCGGACCTTGTTCGATGGTTGCTCAGTCGCGGCTTCAACGTCGACCAGATCCGTGGCGAGTTCAGCCCGATGCTGCTGCCGGCCAATCGCATGATCGGCGATGATGGGACATTGGTCTCGCCGCAGGAGATTTCAGACTCCAGCGGGGTGAATCTGGAGCTGCTGCGGCGACTGCACAGCGCCGTTGGCCTGGTCCAGTCAGATGACCCCGAGGCGCGCCTGCTATCGCGGGCGGATGCCGAATCTGTATTAGGTGCAGCACGATTGGTAGAGATCGGGCTCGATCCCGCGCAGGTGACCTTGATCGGGCGTCTGCTGATGGACGGTCTGACGAATGTCGCGGTGATGATGCGGCAGGCGGCACTGCACGCAGCGCTGCACCCGGGGGCAACCGAACTCGAGCTCGCTCAAGCCTTCGAGGTGCTGGCGCACGATGCCGAACCGATTCTTGGGCCCATGGTTGGCGATTTGCTGCGGCTGGCGTTGCGGCATTCCTTTGAGACAGAGGCGATCAACGTATTCGAGCGCACCACTGGTACCTTGCCGGGCGCGCGGCAGGTCGCGGTGGCCTTCGCCGACTTGGTGGGTTTCACGCGCCTCGGAGAGCAGATACCGCCCGAAGATCTGGGACTGGTGGCCCTGCGATTGGCAGATCTCGCTCGGACGGTTGTCAAACTGCCAGTTCACTTCGTCAAGACTATTGGCGACGCAGTGATGCTGGTCTGCTCAGATCCGCACAAACTACTGGTGACCATTTTGGACCTGGTTGATGCGGCGGCCGCGGATGATTTCCCGCGACTGCGAGCCGGACTCGCGTTCGGACCCGCCGTCAACCGTGCCGGGGACTGGTACGGCAGCCCGGTCAATCTTGCCAGCAGAGTTACCAGCGCTGCGCCCGCCGGTACGGTGCGGGTAACCGAGACTGCGCGCGATGTAATCGGCGATCCTGGCGACATCCAGTGGACGCCGGCGCAGGCGCGTCGACTGAAAGGGATACGCGGCGGGGTCCGCCTTTATGGCGCCCGCCGAATTCCCGCCGACGCTAGCCCCGCGCAGTAGTCGATCGCAAAGGGCTGAGTGCGTCGCTGCGGGTGTTGGGCGCCAGCCCCGGCCGTATTGCTGCATGGCCGGCTTCTCTGGCCAACATCACGCCCACGATGCGTCGGGCGCGCAATGCTGCGGCGTCCGCCTGGAATTCCACTCCGCCTCGCCACCGATCGTAACCCGAATGCGCGCAGGCCATTTCGAGTATAGCGGTGTCGCGTTCGGCAACTCCGGACAAGAAGGAGCGCAGGCGAGCGGTCACCTCATCACGATCGGTGTGATAGCTGCGTGATCCCTGCATGAACACGTGAGTCGACGTTTCCGTCTCGGGAGTGATGGCGTGTGTCCGGGTAGTGATGTACAGCTCGCCGTTCGCGGTTGCGATCTCCCAGAACTGGCGGTGCATAGCAGGAGAGACGAAGGTACCGCTTTCGCGGCGTTGATACGCCACGCCACGGTCGAGTCCGGTCGAGTCGGCTTCCCAATCAGTGAGATGGGCCTGCGGCAGGATCCGAGTGTAGGAAACGGTGGTTTCGCTCACTTCGACAT
Source organism: Mycobacterium gordonae (assembly GCF_001417955.2). GTDB lineage: Bacteria > Actinomycetota > Actinomycetes > Mycobacteriales > Mycobacteriaceae > Mycobacterium > Mycobacterium gordonae_B. The sequence continues at coordinate 10,134 of NZ_LKTM01000001.1, forward strand.
CGCTGAATGCCGGCATGCTTTCGATTTCCCGAGGGACATCGCGCCTGTGCAGGATCGGGGCGTAGCTGAAGTCGAGGTAATGTTCATGGACCATCAGGTAATTGGCATTTACGCGCCAGGAATCGGCGAATGTCGCCCAGGCCGGATCGTTGATCCACGGCGTGCGTGGTGGCTCGCTGCCGGCGGCAGCGGCCGTGGCTCCCAGCCAGATCCACACAAATGGTGGTTGCTCGAGGACGGGGAAAACGCGCACCCGCATGCCCGTCGGGACTTGGGCTTGCGAGGGAATGTGGACGCACTTGCCGTCGATGTCGTAGGTACATCCGTGGTAACCGCAGACCAGTCGGTCCCCGTCGATACGACTGTGTGAAAGTGGGAAAGCCCGGTGTGCGCAACGGTTTTCGAAAGCGTTGACGCGTCCGTCCGAACTGCGCCACAGTACTACCTTCTCGCCGAGCAGTCGCCTGTCCAACGGCGAGCCGGCGACTTCGTCGCCGGTGGCAGCCACATACCAGCACTTCCGCGGGTAGTTGCTCCTGACATTCTTCACAGGTCCAGCACCAGCCTTTCGGTGCGCGAGCGCGACACGCAGACCAGCATCACGTCGCCGGCAGCTTGCTCAGCCTCGGTCAGGACCGAGTCACGGTGTTCGGGCGTGCCTTGCAACACCCGCGCTTCACAGGTGCCGCAGACGCCTTCGTAGCAGCTCCCCAGAATCGGAACTCCTGCTTCCTCAAGGACTTCCAGGATCGACTGGTCGGACCCTATTTCAAAGGAGACTCCGGAGCGTTGGCACACCACCTCGAACTGCTCGAGTGCTTCAGTGGCTTCTCCCGCTGCCAGCGTCTTGGCGGCGAATCTTTCGATATGGAGTCGCCCTGCCGGCCAGTGGGCGCAGTGCTGTTCCACGGCGTCGAGCAGCGCTTCGGGCCCGCAGCAGTACACCAACGTGTTGTCGTCGGGCTCCTTGAGAAGCGATTCCAGGTCCAGCAGACCAAGTTCGTCCTGAGGCCACACGGTCACTCGGCTGGGGAAGCGCTCGGCCAGCTCGTCCGCAAATGCCATGGACGCCTTGGTCCTTCCACCGTAGAGCAGTGTCCACTCGGTGCCGGCGCGTTGTGCGGCCTCAAGCATCGCGAGGATCGGTGTGATACCGATTCCTCCCGCGATGAACCGGTAGTGCTGAGCATCGACCAGCGGAAAATGGTTGCGAGGACCACGCACTCGTACCGTGGCGCCTTCGTGAAGCTCCTCGTGGACATAGCGGGAACCGCCGCGACTGTTCGGATCGAGCAGGATCCCGACGCGCCAGATCCCGGAATTGCGTGGATCACCGCACAACGAGTATTGACGGGTCAGGCCGTCGTCGAGCAACAGGTCGATGTGGGCTCCGGGTTCCCAACGCGGCAGTTCCTCGTTCTCTGGGTGGGCAAGGTCAAGCACCACGACACCCTCTGCCGGCGTGCTGCGGCAGCGAACGACGAGTTCGGTTGTGAATTCATGGACGTTCGCACCGGGCGTGGTGACAGCGGGGGCAGACATGGTTACGTGCTCCGATACCGCGAGGTGGCCAGAAACTAGCCATTGCCCGCCGGACGCGGCAGGTAGACGGTCTTGTACACCTGGAACGGGTCGAGCCCCTCCGGACCGAGTTCGCGCCCCATGCCGCTCTGCTTGATTCCCCCGAAGGGGGCGACGGGATCGTTGACGTAGTGGTTGACCCCAACCGTCCCGGACTGAACGCGGCGGGCGACGTTGGCCGCTCGTTCGGGATTCGATGACCACACGCTCCCGCCGAGGCCGTAGATGCTGTCGTTGGCGATTGCCACGGCTTCTTGTTCGTCGGAGTAGGGGATCAGCGACAGCACCGGCCCGAAGATCTCTTCGCGTGCCACGGTCGCGTTGTTGTCCAGGTCGGCGAAGATCGTGGGTTCGAGGAACCAGCCGCGGTCGAATCCTGCCGGCCGCGCACCGCCAGTGGTCAGTCGGGCGCCCTCATTCTTGCCTTTGGCGATGTAGCCTTCGACGCGCTCCCGCTGTCGCTTCGACACCAACGGACCGATCTTGGTCTCGGGATCGAGAGGATCTCCGATCGCCAGCGAGCGGGTCAGATCGGTTATCGCGTCGACGATTTCGTTGTATCGGCTGCGGGGGGCCAGCACCCGGGTGCTGAGCCAGCAGATCTGACCGTTGTTGAGCAGGGTGGACCCGAACAACTGCTCCAGGGAGGCCGCCAGATCGACGTCGTCGAGGACGATCGCGGCGGACTTGCCGCCGAGTTCCAGGGTCACCGGCCGCAGCAGCCGCCCGCAGGTCTCGGCGATCCAGCGGCCTGCCTCGGTGGAGCCCGTGAACGAGACCTTGTCGACGTCGGGATGCTGCACCAGGTATGCGCCTACCTCGCGGCCGCCCGGGACCACGTTGAGTACTCCCTCGGGCAGGCCCGCTGCGGCTGCGGCCTCTGCCATTAGGAAAGCATCGAGCACGGTTTCCTCGGCCGGTTTGAGTACGACGCAGCAGCCGGCCGCCAATGCCGGTGCGAGCTTGAGGAACGAGATTCCTTGCGGGACGTTCCAGGGCACGATCGCGCCGACGACGCCGACGGGCTGCTTGGACACCAGCGCGGTTCCGCCGAGCATGCCCGGCCGGGCGTCCTCGGCTGGTGCACTGGTCATCAGGTCGCTGTAATAGCGCAGTAGCAGCGGCGGAAATCCCGCCTCGAACTGCTGGGCCAGCCAGATCGGCATCCCGTTCTGCATCGACACGCGACGCGCCGTTTCGGCACCGCGGGCTTCCAGTTCCACCGCGAACCGTTCGAGAACGTCGGCACGCTCCTTGGGGTCCCAGGTGGACCACCCGTCGGGCGCGTTGAACGCGGACTTCGCCGCTGCCACGGCAACGTCGATATCGGCCTCACTGCCTCTGGGCACCGAACCGATCCGCTCTTCGGTGGTCGCGGAATGGACCCCGATGGTGTCGTGGCCGGCGGGCGCGGTCCACGTACCGCCGATGTAAAGCTGCGGGTAATCGATTGTTGTCATTGTCGTTTCGGCCGATCAGGAGATGGTGACTTTGGCGGGCAAGTGCTTGAGGCCGCCAACGAAGTTGGTCTGCGTCACGCTGCCGGGTCCGAGTACCTCGATCGATTCCAGGCGGGGCAGCAGCTCCTCGAACATCACTTTGAGTTCCTGCTTGGCCAGGTGCTGGCCCACACAGGTGTGGGCACCGAAGCCGAACGCGAGGTGATTGTTGGGCTTGCGGTTGATGTCGAATTCGTCGGGGTGGTCGAAGACCTCCTCGTCGCGGCAGCCGGACTGGAACAGCGGCATTACCCGGTCACCGGCTTTGATGATCTGGCCGCCCAACTCGAAGTCCGTCAATGCCCGGCGCATGAAGTGCTTGACCGGCGCCACGTACCGCAAACCCTCCTGGATGAGGTCCGGCACAAGACTCGGGTCTGCTTTGACTCTGGCCAGCACCTCAGGGTGTAGGGCCAGCTGCTGCAACGTGCCGGCCAGGGTCGCCGAGGTGGTGTCATGCCCCGCGGTGAAAATGGCTGTGTACCAGCCGTATACGAAAGACTTGGGCCAGTATTCACCGTCGGCCCCTTTGGCGCAGGCGACCACCGAGGCCAGGTCGTCGCGGGGGTGGGCGCGGCGGTCTTCGACGAGGGTGTCGAAGTAGCCGAAGAAGTCCTGGATGGTGGCCGCCCACTGTTGGGCCATCGCTTCCGGCGAGAGCGGCTCGACGTCCTCGCGCTGATGTTCCGGATCGGCAGTGCCGAAGAACTCCTGGGTGAGAGCCATCATCCGCGGCTCGTCCTCCGGCGGCACCCCGACCAGCGTCATTACCACGTGTAGCGGGTAGCCCAACGCCCAGTCATCGACAAGGTCGATCTCGCCGCGCGCAGACAGTCCTTTGAGCTTCTCGATCGATTCCTTCGCCAGGTCCCGGATCTGGGCTTCCATCTTCTTCACCGACGGCGGCTTGAAATAGCCGAAGGCCATGTTCTTGGCCTGGGTGTGCTCGGGCGGGTCGATGTAGGGCAGCGCATCGAGGATGCGCAGGCTACCGCCGAGGAGCTGCTTGGTGAACTCGTCGCCGGCGAGGTTCTGCAGGATCGGGTTGTGCGAACCGGGGTTCTCGGAGCCGCCGCCGGCTGCGAAGACCTCCGAGAGACTCTCCACCGCCTGGATGTCTGCGTGTTTGCTGACCAACCAGATCGGGTCGTAGCCCTCGACGACCGCTTTTGCCACCGGCATGTTGTCACGCAACCACTTGTAGGCTTCGTGCAGCGCGGTGAGATCTGCGTGTCCTTCAGGGAGCACGATCCTGCGTGCGACCTCGTCGGGTGCAACGGCTGATGCGGTTTCTTGGGTGGTCGTCATCTCGGATGTCCTCCTAATGCCCGGGATAGCCACCATGGCTGCCCGCGGCACGTCCTGGCGGGGTGCTGGTGAGTTAAGTCTCATCGCGAGGGGCTTCCCTATGCGTCACCATGACGGGGGGTCATCGCTCCCACATTGGGGGTAGTGGGGCAGTTGGCGGGATCAATCCGCCGGGCAGCCGTCGTTGATCCATTGCTCGATTTCGCTGATCGACTCTGCAGGGACGGGGTCCAGGTAGGCGGGCATACGGGGGGTCACCGCGCCAACCGGCGGGTCATCCAGGTCAGAGCCAAACGGCGCCTCGCCTTTCAACGACAACACCAGGCTTGAGTTAGCTCCGTCACCGAGTATCACGAGTTTTCTTCCGCCGACTTTCATTTCGACGAACCGGTCGCGCGTGACGTCCCGCCAGAACGGGCCGTGCGAGGCGACATCGGCATCAGGGCCGCCGACCGAGTTGTCGAGGATTTCGATGACGTCCTTGAAGTTCATGATGCCCTTTCCCAGGATTGCCGGATGGCCGTCGAGGCGCACATGCACGGCGACGTGAAGGCGACGGCACTGGCGCTCTCAAGTCTTAGCGTGATCGACGTTCTTCGCGCGTCACCATGACGGGGGGTCATCGCTCCCGCGTTGGAGGTAAGAGCGAGACTCGCTTAACACCAGTCAGTGTCAAATCAATTGGGGCCCAATTGTTTCAACGGCGCTCGGGCGTCCAGGTCGCCGGCAGGCGCTTGACACCGTTCATGAAGTTCGACCGCAATAGCTCTGGTTCGCCCGCCTGCAAGTTCTTCATTCGCATGTAGACCTGCCGCATCTGAGCCTTCAGGACCGCCTTGCCCAGCGCGTGGCCGATGCAGTAGTGCGGACCCCCGCCGCCGAACGCCTGGTGTGGATTGTGCTTTTGGGTGCGGCTGATGTCGAATGTGTCGGGGTTTTCGAAAACGTCCTCGTCACGGTTGCCGGAGATGTACCACATCACCACCTTGTCGCCCTCCTTGATGGTGACGTCACCCAGTTCGTAGTCGCGCAGGGCGGTGCGGCGAAAGTGCATCAGCGGCGGCTCCATGCGCAGCGACTCGTTGACGGCATCATCTGCGCGGCCGTCGAAATCCTGCATCAGATAGGCGAGTTGGTCAGGGTTGCGCTGGAACAGGGTGACAACGTGTGCCATGGCGTGCCGGGTGGTGTCGTTGGCGCCGGCGGCGAGCAGCGCGAAGAAAACTCCGACTTCTTCGGTGGTCAGCTTGTGACCCTCGTACTCCGCCTGGGCCACCCACGTGAGCAGGTCCTCGCCCGGATTCTGCTTGCGATCCTTGGCAAGTTCCAGTGCGAGCGTCGACAGCTTGCTTGAAGCGTCTGCGAACACCATCAACGGGGAGCCGATGTGGGCCCATTCGGGGTCGGCCCACCCGGCGAACTGCTCGGCGGCGTCCATCACGTACTGAATGTGGTCTGGGTCGTGGATGCCCATGAAGTTGGCGAATACCCGGCCGGGAACTTCTTTGGTGATCAATTCGCACAGGTCCCCCTCGCCCAGAGGGGCGACATTGTCGATGATCTTCGCCACGAGGCCGTTGATCTGATCGACCATCCGGTTGATATTGCGGGGGGCGAATGCGACGTTGACGATGTTGCGCATCTCGGTGTGTCGAGGCGGGTCGGTCACGATGAACGACAGCATTGTCTCCAATTGGGGGAAGTCATCGATGAACACGCCCTGGGCGGAGCTGAAAACCTGGGGATTGCGCGACACTTCCTGGATGTCGTGGTGCTTGACCACCGACCAGAATCCCTTGGCGTTGTCGAGGTTAGGATCGAGCGCTTCGGGCGCATCATTCCAGCTGATCGGCCGATTCTCCCGAAGCCACTTGAAGGTCTGGTGATGTTCGGCGCGAGGCCGATCCCAGAATGCCAACTTGTTCAGATCGGTTCGGACACCTTCATCGGTTAGAGCCATGACCATTCCCATCGTCGTGATTGCCGATGTGCAGGATCGGCGCCCTAACAGCCGACGGTAGGTCGCTGTGACCCCCGACACCTCTCCCCTCCGAGCCAACTTCCCTATCCCGAGATCGGTATTTCTGCTGGTGGCCGTCTCGATGAAGGCAGCAAAAACACCCCGTAGGGGAGATGCGCCGCAAACCCCGGACATGAAAACAATCGGTGACCCGAGATGGAGGTTCTGCACATGAAGACGAACGCCGCGGTCTTGTGGGGTGTCGGCGAGAAGTGGCAAGTCGAAGAAGTCACTCTCGACCCACCCGGGCCCAATGAGGTCATGGTCAAACTGACCGCGTCCGGGCTCTGCCACTCCGACTACCACCTGGTCACCGGCGACATACCGGTACCGTTTCCGGTCATCGGCGGACACGAGGGGGCCGGCGTCGTGGCCGCTGTCGGGCCCGGGGTTACCGAGGTCGCCGAGGGTGACTCGGTTGTCCTGAGCTTTCTCCCCGCCTGTGGGAGGTGCTCGTACTGCGCGCGTGGCATGACGAACCTGTGTGACCTCGGTGCCGCAATCATTCAGGGCCCACAGCTTGACGGGACATACCGGTTTCATGCACGCGGCGCCGGCGTGAGCCAAATGTGTTTGTTGGGAACATTTTCCGAATACACAGTGGTGCCCACCGCGTCGGTAGTGCGAGTGGAGGAAGGCAATCGGCTCGACCGGGCAGTGCTGACCGGATGCTGCGTGCCGACGGGCTTTGGCAGTGTCGTCAACACCGCTCAGGTGCGGCCCGGCCAAACCCTCGTGGTGCTCGGCGTGGGAGGAATCGGCAGCAACGCGATTCAAGGCGCGAAAGCCGCTGGTGCGCGCCATATCGTCGCGGTAGATCCGGTAGCTTACAAGCGAGACAGGGCAATCGAATTCGGCGCTACCCACACCACCCCCACGGTTGACGAAGCGCGGAATCTGATGACCGAGCTGACCCGCGGACAGCTCGCGGATGCCTGCATCATCACGACCGATGTAGCCGAGGGCGCCTATGTCGGCGAGGCGCTCAGCTTGGTAGGCAAACGCGGCAGGGTTGTCGTCACGGCCATCGGACATCCGACTGAATTGTCAATCAGCGGTTCGTTGTTCGAACTGACCCTGTACGAGAAGTCAATCCACGGGTCGCTGTTCGGATCGTCGAATCCGCGCCACGATATTCCCCGCTACCTCGAGATGTACAACCTCGGCCAGTTGAAGCTTGACGAGCTGGTGACCAAGGAATACTCGCTGGATGAGATCAATACGGGGTACGAGGACATGATCGAGGGCCGCAACATTCGCGGCGTGATCAAATTCTGACACAATCGCTGAATCAGTTGACTACGTGGTGATATTTGGCAACTGCATCAGTGCGATTCGCCGCGCCGAGCTTTCTCAGGACATGCTTGACGTGTGTTTTGACGGTCCCCTCGGCCACGAATAAGGCAATCGCAATCTGTGCGTTGGTCTTTCCAGCCGCGAGGCCACGCAAGACATCCCGCTCGCGGCGGGTCAGATTCCCCGTGACGTCACCGTCACGTGCCCGAAGTGGCGGCCGTCCGCACGACTCTGTGGGCAGGCAGGGATCGAGAGGCTCACCCGGGGCGGCACCTTCTATCACGGCAACGGTGACGTCGTCGACGAGCTCATCGACACCGCGCGCGTATTCTCTGCAGGCGTGCTGAAGTCCCTTAACCCTGTCCAGCAGCAGATTTCGCTCGAATGCGATGCCAAGACCCTCGGCGAAAACTGCCAGAACGTCGCGGTCAAACTCGTCCACCAGGGCCGACTGCGGCTGCCGGTCGGCGTGTAGCAGACCGATGGGCTGGCCCCAGGCAAGCACCGGGGCTGCGACATATGCCTTCGTCTCGGTGAGCGCAACCAATTCGGTGTACACGCGCGGATTGGTCTGGGGATCGCGAACCACCATCGGCGCACCACGACGCACCATCTCGGCCTCTAGTAGCGCGCCGTTGAGTTTGCGCGGGTGTGCGAGTCCCACCTCCACCAACGTATGGGCGAACCCTTCGTCGGCTCCGGTGTAAGCCGAAGATGCCAGCCAGAATCCATGAGCGATGCGCGAGAACAAGATCCGATCGAACCCCATGTACTGAGCTTCCGCAGACGCCCGCTCGATGAGCTCGGCCGTAGACCCGGCTTGCCGGAGCCGCCTCACCGCGTCGCGAACCATGACGACCTTGGCCCTACGCGCCAGCAGGGCATCGAGGATCTCGGCCTGAGCATGTTCCGAACGCACCAGTAGGGCCGCAAGCTGCACGGCCTTTGCTGTGTCCATTTCGCCCGCAGCAGCTAAGCGCCCGTTGAGCGCGCGACGGACCGCGGATAGCGCGGCGGCTGCCGAGTCGAGGTCGTCGTCGGCAAACCGGGGATGAAGCGCGTCGGTGCCGACGATTTCCTCTGCGGCGCAGAGGACTTCGCGGGCCAGCTCGACGCCCTTCACGTCAGTCTGCCTTCGCCAGATCGAGCACCTCGTCGAAGCCTTCGCGTAGGCAGGCCGAGAACGCCGCGGCGTCGGTGACGGCCTCCGGGTCGAAGTTGACCGCAATGCAACATGTTCCGTCGTACGTCACCATCGCAACCATTGCCGGGATGCCCGGACGGGGGCCCATCGGATAGATACGGGTTACCCGCGCACCTGCCAAGTACAGCGGACGACCGATCGCACCGAGGTTGGAAGCCTGCATGTCGGACAGGCCGGTCATCTCACCGGCGATGCGAGTCAGGACGATCCCCGGCAGCCGGCTCAGCACCGGTGCAAGAAGGTCGAGGAATCCGAGGGCGGGCTCCATGCGCGCGTCGGCGATGAACTCGTGGATCGCGGCGATGCGTGCTTTGGGATCCGGTTCGCCGACCGGCGCCACGAACCTTGCGGCGGCGAACCGGTTGGCGCCCATCGGATCGGCGTCCGTGCGAAGGCTGACCGGAATTGCCATCGGCATGGAATCGATTGTCAGGGAAAGCCTTTCGTGATAGCGGCGCACCCCGCCGAGGAGGGCGGCGAGGAAGGCGTCGTTGACCGATCCTCCGGCCGACCGACCCGCGGCTTTGAGCTGGTCGAACACTACATCGAAGGTGTCCAGCCGATAACCGGACCCGCTGCCCGTCAGTGCGGGGGAGTGGGGTGCATCCGGCGGTGACAGCACTCGCCGCAGCGACATGGCAAACTTGACCGCGCCGCTGGTGGTCCCTACCGGGTCGCCGACAAACTGGCCTGCGAGGTGGAGGGCTTCGCGCAGCGCACCTCCGGGGGCGTTGACGACCTTCCCGGCCAATCGATTGAGCAGCAATCCTTCCGGCGACTCCGTCGGGCGCGGGTCGGGCACCGGCCGCTCGTCGGCGGGCCCGGGTTCCCGGCCGTGTCCATGTGCCAGATCCAGCAACTGCAGCAGGCCAATCCCGTCACTCAAACAGTGATGGGGTTTGAAGAGGTATGCGGCCTGACCGCCGGAGAGGCCCAGCACCAGCAGGGACTCCCAGGGGGGACGCTCGGGATCGAGCGGTCGGGCGGCGAACTGTGCTGCCAGCGAATGCAATTCGGTCATCGACCCGTCACCGGGCAGCCGCACCCGTTGCAGGTGGTAACTCAGATCGAAGTGGGGGTCGGGAGACCACGCCGGCGCCACCAGGGACACGAGCGGTTCGACGATGCGTTCGCGCAGTCGCGGGACCCGCTGGGTAAACCGGTCGTGGGCGGCGACCAGACGGTCCCAGTCAGGCTCGGTGTCGAGCAACTCGACCATCACCCCGGTGGACCGGGTCCGATAGTCACCACCGGTGCGCCACATCAGCGCTTCCCAGGCACTGAGGTCTTGGCCGCCACCCCACGAGGCGAGCACGTCAGCTTCGTCGCTGGACATCGTCACCCTCCCTGGCCGCCGAGGCCGTGACGCCGTCGACGCCGCGGGTTACTTCCAGGATCAGATCGGCGACGCGCGCCGGATCGTCGGACATCGGAACGTGTCCCACTCCGCTCAGGCGGATGAGCTCCGCCCCCGGCAGACGTTCGAGCATCGGCGAACCGAAGTGCTTGAACGGCAGCACACGATCCTGCTCGGCCCACACCAACCTGACCGGGTAGTCCCGTTCGGCGGGTAACGGCTCGACCGGGTAGAGGTGAAGCACCCGCAGCAGCGGATCGACCACGGGTGAGTGCCCCGTTGCCTGGATAAGAGTCACCAACGTCTCCCGCGGCACCCGATGAGGGTGTGCGACCTGACCCGCCAGCATCGCCCAGCGCAGCAGCCGACGCTCGGTGATTGCTTCGGCCCGGAACGAATTGCGGGCCAGCGCGCTCAGCAAGAACCGGATGCTACGTGCTGTCACCCTGAGGCGCCGGTGCGACCGCCAGGCCCCGGCCGGGCTGAGCAACACCAGTGATTGCGCCCGTCCGCGGCGGGCCAGCTCGATTCCTATCCACCCGCCGAGCGAGTTTCCGGCGATGTGCACCTTTTCCAGACCCATGCGGTCGAGCTCGTTCTCGAGACCATCTACCAGCGCCCGGACCGATGGTGCGACTTGCGAATCCAGTGGCGGTCCGCCGGCGTGCCCGTGCAGAGTCGGCACGATCACCTCGTGGTGGGGTTCCAGATGCGGCAGGACTGGTGACCAGGCCCGCCAGATCGCCCCGATCCCGTGCAGCAACAGCAAGGGTGTTCCGGTTCCGCCGTGGTGGCTCGGGGTCAGCTCTAGCCGGGAGACCGCTGCGGGCGCCTTCCGGCGTGGGTTGTTCACCATTGATAGGTTTCGGGACTCGGTCAAGGTGTCAGCACGACTTTGAGGACCTCGCCCCGGAGCTGGGCGTCAACCGCCTCGTTGATCTGCGCCAACGGCATGGTGGTGATCAGCTTGTCGAATGGAAACTTGCCCTGACGGTAGAGATCGAGGAGATAGGGGATGAACGTTTGCGGGTCGGCATCGCCTTCGACAATGCCCCGAATGGTCAGTCCCAGCAGCGGCGGCTGAAAAAGTCCGACCGAGAAGATGGCCTGCGGATCGGGCGGTACGCCGATCAGCCCCAGCATCCCCCGCACTCCGAGAGAAGAAAGAAGTTGCTCCACGACGGAAGCCACTGCGGTGGTGTCGATGGCGTAATCGGCTCCCTCCGGAACGATCTGGCGGATCTGCTCGTCCAGTGGGCCGTTTTGCGGGTCGAGGGTATGAGTGGCGCCGAGCTCGGTGGCCAGCAGCCGCCGACTCTCGTGTAGGTCGACCGCGATGATCGAGGCGGCTCCACGTGCCGCGGCGGCCATTACCGCCGACAGACCCACTGCGCCCGCGCCGGTGATGACCACCGTCGATCCAGGCTGGACATCAAGCGAGTTGAACACAGCGCCGGCCCCGGTCTGAATGCCGCAGCCCAACGGCCCCACGAGTTCGACCGGTATATCCGCCGGTACCTTGACCACGTTACGTTCGTGGGCCAGCGCATGCGTTGCCAGCGAGGACTGACCGAAGAAGTTGGCTGCGAGTTTTGCACCGGCAGAGGCTAATCCGGATGACCCGTCGGGTCGGCTCCCGCCAAAGTTGTATTCGAGGAAGTTGTGGCAGTATGCAGGCTCCCCCTTGGCGCAATGGGGGCAGTTATTGCAGCTGTTAAAGCTGATCGCGACGTGATCACCAACGGTTACGGCGGTGACATCGGCCCCGACGGACACCACGGTGCCGCTGCCCTCGTGGCCGAGGACGCCAGGAAGCGGAAAGGGTAGGTGCCCTTCCTTGACGGCGATGTCGGTGTGGCAGATGCCGACGCCGGCGATCTGTACCACGATTTCATCGGGCCCCGGCTCGTGCAGGTCGACCTCGGCAAGCGTGAAGGGCTCTCCGACCTCCTGCACCACGGCGGCTGAGATCTGCATCCGATGCCTCTTTCCTGTTCTGCGGTCGTTTATTTCGACGTGACCGCCGGATGGAATCACCCATCGCCTGTCTGTGCATGCCGAGTTCACCGGCGGGACCTGGCATAGCAGTGCGAGACGGCGGTGCCGAACCCGACGCTGCGAGTGTGACCCACCGAGCCGCGCCACCGCGTCACCACATCGGGCAGTTCTCTGCCCCGCAGAAGAGGTATTTCGCCCCCACACCCTTGGCTGAGCAGGATCCGCTCTACATAGTGAGATGGTCGGGGGCCGCCACAAGCGTCCTGCCCCGGCACGATGCGGGTATGCCCTTTCCCTCCCCGACAACGGGGCATGCACTGCCTGGTGTCGGGCCCCCGTTTGTGGTCACGGAGACGATCTACTTCTGGGCCGGGCTCACGAAGAAGAAGAAGTGAGAATGAGATGACGGGTACGACACCGCCGGTGATCACCGTCGATGAACTCATCGAGCGCATCAAGATGGGACCCAGCGGCCGAAAGGTGGCCGCATTCTTCGACTTCGACGGAACCCTGATTCAGGGTTACTCGGCCGGCGCGCTCTACGCCCACCGCGCCCGCAATCTGGAACTGGGACCTGACGAGTTCGTCCGCACGCTGCGCGCCGCCCTCGGTGGACCCCTCACTGAGGAGGCGTTCAAAGATCTGCTGTCGCAGGGAATCCGGGGTTGGGTGGGCCGCACCGAGGACGACCTCATGGAGCTCGGGGAGCAACTGTTCGCCCAGGAGATCGCCGGAGCGCTCTTTCACGGAGCGTGGCGACTGGTGCGTGCCCACCAAAACCAGGGTCATACCGTCGTCATCGCGACATCCGCGACTCGCATGCAAGCGCAGCCGATGGCCCGCGAACTAGACATCGAGCACCTGCTGTGCACGGAACTCGAGTCGGCGCAGGGCGTGCTCACCGGTGGGATAGCGGGACGTCCGCCGTGGGGGGAAGGCAAACTGGCCGCGGTCAAGGAATTCGCTCGACGCCACCGCATTTCGCTGAAAGACAGCCACGCGTATGCCAATGGCGCAGAGGATGTTCCGCTGTTGGGCGGAGTTGGATTCGCGCACCCGGTCAACCCGGCGCCACTTCTGGCCCGCCGTGCCGCAGAACGTGGCTGGCCCGCGTTGTATCTCGCCGGCAAGCGAGGCCGCCTGCATCCGATGGCGCTGGCCCGGACTTCGGGGGTGTTCGGCGGCTTTGCCGCCGCCGTGGGTCTGGGCACCGTGGCTGGGGTGTTGACCAGGGACCGCCGCGGCGGGGTGGACATGGCTACATCGCTATTCGGCCGTCTCAGTGGGCAATTGGGGAACATTCGGGTCGAGGTCAGCGGTGAGCACCACACCGCTCATCGACCGGCGGTCTTCTTCATCAACCACCAGAGCACGCTCATCGATGCGCTGGTCACCTCGCGCGTCGTGCAACGAGGCTTCAGTGTCGTTGCCAAGGCAGAGGTCAAGCAGGTGCCGGTGCTTGGCCAGCTCCTCACGCTCGCCGACGTCGCTTTCGTGGACCGATCCAGCACGTCGAAAGCCATCTCGGCGATGCAGCCGGCGGTAGAGAAACTTCGCGCCGGGATTTCGATTGTCCTGGCTCCCGAAGGAACCCGATCACTGAGTCCCCGCATCGGGGTGTTCAAGAAAGGCGGCTTCCACCTGGCCCGCGACGCGGGGGTGCCGATCGTCCCGATCGTTATCCGCAATGCCGGCGAAATCATGTGGCGCAACGCAAAGGTGGCCCAGGAAGGCACCATAGAAGTCGTCGTCCACGAACCCCTTCCGACCACCAACTGGACCCGAGCCGACATCGATGAGTGGGTGCCTCGAATGCGCCAGTTGTACATCGATACCCTCGATGACTGGCCGGGCACCGAAGCGGGCAGGGCGTGGTCGGAATCGATTGCGCCGGCTGCCGGGGTGAGCCGGAAATGATTGCCGTGCCAGATCGCCTCGCGCGACTGCTGCGCTCAAACGGTAACGCCGGCACACAATCAGCAGCTGACAGCGCGACGCTTCTGGACTCAGACGGATTTCTCACGGCCACAGCGGAATTAGCGCCGCAATTGGGCCGGGATGTCGACGACGTGCGGGCCGAGGCCGCAACTTATGTGCGGGAGATGTCGGCAACTCATGTTCCCCCGGTGGTGCGGGCCTGGGAAGCGTGGTCGGCATGGATGGTGCGTGGCTTCCAGGTCGTCATCAACGACGATGACTTGGCCAAGCTGCGGGAGCTTGACCGCGACCATGCCCTGATCTTCTTAATCTCGCACCGGTCCTATCTGGACCAGTTCTCCTTTCCGCCACGCCTTGCCCGGGGCGGGATTTCACCGACGTTCGGACTCGGTGGCGCCAACCTCAACTTTTTCCCGCTGGGCACACTGGCCCGCCGAAACGGATTCATCCCGGTGCGCCGTGCTACGGGCGACGTGCCGGTGTACCGATTGGCCCTGCGCGCACTCGTCGGCCATATGGTGGCCAGTGGCCGCAATCTGGTGTGGTCGATCGAAGGAGGCCGGACCCGCACCGGCAAACTACGTCCGCCGCGATACGGATTGCTGCGCTATGTAACCGATGCCGTGGAATCCGTGCAGTCGGAGCAGACTCTTGCGGTTCCGGTCTCAATCCTCTTCGACCAGTTGCCGTTACACGAAGTGAAACTGATGGCTGCGGAATCACGTGGACTGCCCAAGAAGCCCGAGAACGCACGCTGGCTGCTCAGTTATGCACGAGGCCTGCGGCATCGCCTCGGACGCATCTACATCAACTTCGGGACACCGGTTCCCCTTTATGAACGCATGGTCGCATTGCGCGCCGAGGGTCTCAGCGATCGACAGATAGTCGAACGCATCGCGCTGGATATCTGCCATCGCCTCAACCAGACCACGCCGGTAACGGCGACGGCAGCCGTCTGCGTGGCGATGCTCGGCGAAGATCGAGCCCTCACTCTGGACGAAGTGTGCGCTACGGTTGCGCCGCTGGCCCGCTATCTGCGCGCCCGCGGCTGGCCCGTCGCAGGGGGCGCTGACCTCACCGACCGGGCCACCGTTTCGCAAACGCTGCACGACTTGGTCGGCTCCGGAGTGCTGACCTCCTACTCCGAAGGTCCTACGACCGTGTGGGGCATCGGCGAGGACCAGCACCTGATCGTTGCGGTGTACCGCAACAGCGCAATCCATGTCCTGGTGATGAGAGCGATCGCCGAACTGGCGTTGCTGGCGATCGTCCGAACCCCGGGGGCCACCAAACGCACGGGATGGGAGAAGGCGTTGGCCATCCGCGAGCTGCTGAAGTTCGACTTCTTCTTCGCCGGACGCGACGAGTTCGCTGACGAGCTATGGAACGAGTTCAGCATCATGACCGGCCGCAGCCATGATCCGAGCGCCCCACTCGACACCGAAGAGGCAGCGCGGAGTCTGCGTGAAAGCGATCTGCTGGTAGCCCATCTGGTGGTCAGGCCGTTCGTCGACGCCTACCGAGTGGTGTCTGAAGAGTTGTTGAATCTCGGTGCCGGTCGGGAAGTCGATGAGCAGACCTTGCTCCGCCGCTGTCTTCGCCTCGGCCGGCAATGGTCACTCCAACACCGCATCACCGAGGAATCGGTATCCGGTGAAATGTTCTCCACCGCAGTGAAAATGGCACGCCACCGGGGGTTGCTTGACGCCGGAGCACCCGACGTCGTCGAGCGTCGGGAGGCCCTCGTCTCCGAACTCGACGACCTCCAGCGGTCAATCGGTGAACTGGCTCAGATGCGCCGGTACTTCGCGACCGGTTTGCGAGGGGTGACTCAGTAGCATCAGCCGACATCGCTTTGGTAATATGGTAAGACCATAATCACTGCGGCTTCCAACCCGACTTTCAACGAAGAGAGGCAACCGATGACTGAGTTCAGCGACATTTCATACGAGGTCGACAGTGGCCTGGCCTGGATCACGATCAATCGGCCCGAGCGCTACAACGCATTTCGCGCACGCACCCTTGACGAGCTGATCCGGGCCTTCAAATTGGCGTGGGGGAGTCCAGAAGTCGGCGTGATCTGCCTGACCGGGGCCGGGGAAAAGGCCTTCTGCACCGGAGGTGACCAGAAGCAGCGTGCTGAGACCGGCGACTACGGACCGTCCGAAACCGGCTTGTTCGAGGTGGATACGCTGCATCGGGTCATCCGGGATGTGCCGAAGCCCGTCATTGCGGCGGTCAACGGGTTCGCGATCGGCGGCGGGCACGTTCTGCACGTCCTTTGCGACCTGACCATCGCCGCGGACACCGCGGTCTTCGGCCAGAATGGTCCGCGGGTCGGGTCCTTCGACGCCGGCTTCGGCACCGGCTACCTGGCCCGCGTGGTCGGTGAAAAACGGGCGCGCGAGATCTGGTTCCTGTGCCGCAGGTATTCCGCCCAGCAGGCGTATGACTGGGGGCTGGTCAACAAGGTCGTGCCGGCCGACCAGCTCAAGGCAGAGGTGCGGGCGTGGGCCGACGAGATATTGGTGCTTTCGCCAACGGCATTGAAAGTCCTCAAGCAGTCGTTCAACACCGACACCGAACAGTTCGCGTCGGTCGGTCAGATGGCGTACTCGACGCTGAAGATGTTCGGCGAGACGCCCGAAGCGCAGGAAGGCGTCAGCGCCTTCAACGAGAAACGCAGCCCCGAATTCGCTGCCTACCGGGGCAACTGAGCATGTTCACCCCCGAACAGCTCGAGTTCGCCGCCGCGATCGAGCGATTCTGCGCCGACTACTGCGGCACGGCGGTGCAGCGCGCGCAGCTGACTCAGGGGCTGTCGAACAGCCCCGAATTACTGCAGCGGCTGGCTGAACTCGGCTGGTTGGGGGTGTCGATACCCGTCGACTACGGCGGAGGTGGCGCGGGCATGGTCGAGGAGTGCATCTTCTTGGAGGAGACCGCGCGCGGCCAGGCACCGATCCATGCCTATGGCACCGGATTGACTGCGGCGCAGACATATTTGCGGCACGGCACCGAATCTCAGAAGAAAGAGGTCGTCGGCAACCTGTGCGCCGGCCACTTCGAGGCGATTGCGTTGTCCGAACCCGGTGCCGGATCCGACCTGGGTGCGGTGCGGACCCGGGCGGTCCGCGACGGTGACAACTTTGTCGTCAACGGCCAGAAGACCTGGATCACGGCTGCGCACCTGGCCGATCATCTGCTGGTGCTCACCCGTACCGATCCCAACGCGGGAAAGCATCGCGGCCTGACGTTGCTGTACCTCTCCACCGCAACGCCAGGACTCGACATCAAAGCGATCGAGACCATGGACGGCCACACCGTCAACGACGTGTTCTTCACCGACGTCGTCGTTCCCGCCGACAACGTGGTCGGCGGGAACGGCGATGCTTGGCACCGATTGATGCGCGGACTCAACGTCGAGCGGCTCATCATCGCAGCGATGTCGCTCGGTGCCGCCCGGCGTTCGCTGCAGGACACGATCGCTTACGTGCAAACCCGGGAACAGTTCGGCAAACCGATCGGCACCTTCCAGTCCGTTCGTCATCGATTGGCGGACCTGGCGGCCGAGATCGAATGTTGCCGCGCCTACGTCTATCTGGTGGCCGCTCAGATCGACGCGGGGCTGGAGGACCGGCTCGCGCGGGAGGGCTCGATCGCAAAACTGAAGTGCACCGAGGTGGCCAAGCGGGCCGCGCTGGAAGGTGTGCAATTGATGGGCGGCAACGGCTACAGCGTCGAATTCGGCATGGAAGCACAGGTGCGCAAGGCGCTGGCACCGCCGATCTACGGCGGCGCCAACGAGATTCAGCGCGAAATCATCGGTAAGAGTCTGGGGCTGTGATGAGCGTCTTCGATCCTGCGCTGTTGAACGGCAAGCGGATTCTGATCACCGGCGGCGGCACCGGACTGGGCCGCGGAGTGGCCGCGCATCTGGCCGCCCACGGTGCCCACGTGCATTTGTGGGGTCGGCGGGAAACCGTGTTGGCCGAAGCCGCCGCCGAGATTTCGGCTGGCCGTCCGGGAACCGTGCACTGGCAGCCGGTCAATGTTCGAGACTTCGACCAGGTCGACGCGGCCGTCGAACAGATATGGGACCGGCACGGCCCGTTGACCGGAGTTCTCAACAATGCCGCCGCGAATTTCATCGCACCCACCGTCAGTCTGAGCCCACGCGCGTTCGAGGCGGTCACCTCGACGGTGATGACCGGTTCCTTCAACACCACCTTGGCCGTCGGGAAGCGCTGGATCGCTCAAGGGCTGCCCGGGTCGGTGTTGTCGAACTTGACCACCTGGGTGTGGAGCGGTTCGGCCTTCGTCGTCCCCTCGGCCATGGCAAAGGCCGCTGTGCACGCGATGACGATGTCGCTCGCCGTCGAGTGGGGCCCCTACGGCATTCGCCTGAATGCGCTTGCGCCCGGGCCGATTCCGACCGACTACGCCTGGGAGATGCTCAAT
Organism: Mycobacterium gordonae; assembly: GCF_001417955.2. Classification (GTDB taxonomy): domain Bacteria; phylum Actinomycetota; class Actinomycetes; order Mycobacteriales; family Mycobacteriaceae; genus Mycobacterium; species Mycobacterium gordonae_B. The sequence goes on from NZ_LKTM01000001.1 coordinate 28,796, forward strand.
CCGACGGACAAGAGCTCCGTCGGCGCCACCCAGTCCGATCAGATTCCGCTGCGCCGTGCGGGGACCATCGAGGAACTGGCCAATCTGACGATCTTCGCGTTCTCCGACGCCTGCCCCTATCTCACCGGTGAGACGATCGCGATGGACGGCGGACAGCGTCTTGCCGGCCCCAACACCTTCGCCGGGCTGTCGGCGATGAGTGACGATGACTGGGCGCAGGCGCGCGAAGCCAGCAAGGCGGCGTCGGCGGCCGCCAAGTCCGCTCGTTCGGTGTAGTCGGAGCCGATAGCGATGCGCATCATCTCCTCCATTGACGAGGCCATCGCGGCCGTCGGTCAAGAATTCGGCGTCTCCGATTGGATCACCCTCGACCAGGACCGCATCGAAGCCTTCGCCGATGCCACCGGCGATCATCAGTGGATTCATGTCGATGTTGAACGGGCCCGGGCCGAAAGTCCTTTTCGCTCAACGATCGCGCATGGCTTCTTGACTCTGTCCCTGATTCCGGCACTGAGCAAGGCCAACTACCGTGTCGAGAATGCCAAGATGGGGATCAACTACGGACTGAACAAAGTGCGGTTTCTCGCACCGGTTCCGGCGGGCAGCCGAATCCGGGTCCGATCCGTCCTCGTCGGCGCTGCCAAGGTCAGCGACACCACGATCGACCTGACCGTCGGGCACACGGTGGAACTCGACGGCTCGGTCAAACCGGCGGCGGTGGCCGAGGTTATCGCGCGAATGGTGTTCTAGCCGCGGCTCGAGTGATGTCGAATACCCCGCGACCGTTAAATAGGCTAACCTGCAATAGGCCTTACCTTTACGCCAAAGTCTAGGCTGACGGAGGATCGATGGAAAACGGCGATACAGATTCTGCCCCAACGCGTTCTGCTGTCTTGCTCAAGCCAGTGGATGTCCCGAAGGCATCCGACGTGTTGGCACGTGAGCTGCGCGAGCGAATCCTCAGTGGCGAGCTGGTCGAGGGTATGGCGCTCCCTGCCGAGCGTGAACTGGTCAAGCAGACGCAGATGAGCCGGGCCACGGTGCGCGAGGCACTGCGCATCCTGGAGGTGCAGAACCTCGTCCGGGTTAGGGCGGGTCGCGCCGGCGGCGCTTTCATTCAGAAACCGACGACCAAGTCGATGGCGAGTTCGGTGAGCATGTTGATCAGGGGTCGGCAGATCAAGCTCGCTGACCTGATGGAGACGCGGGAAGCGTTGGAGCCGTTCTGCGCCGAGTTGGCTGCCCGCAAACGCACCGATGAGGATCTGGCGGTGCTCGACCGCGCCAACTCCGATATCGCAGATCCCGATGCCGACCTGTCGGCGTTTCTGCAAGCCAACCTCGACTGGCATGTCGGTGTGGCGGTTGCCAGCCACAACGAACTGTTGATCGGTTTCATGACCGCGCTGTCACAGGCCATTTACGCCGGAACTGAGAATGCGGCGTTCGTCGACGACACCGTGCGTACGGTCACGGCGCGCGCACACCGCTCGATCACCGCGGCGATCCGCAACCGAGACGCCGATACGGCGGCCAGGCGTATGCGTCGCCATGTGCACAGCTACGCCAAGGCAGCGTTAGCCGTGGACGATCGGGACGCGATCACCGTCGAGGACTGAGCGCACGCCGGACGTAGCGGGAGCGCATTACACCACGGCAGGAAGTACCAGGGGCGGTTCGGTTTTCGCGATAACCTCGTCAACGGTGACGCCGGGCGCGGTCTCGATCAGGTGCAAGCCGTCCTCGGCCACATCGATGACGGCGAGGTCTGTGAAGATACGTTTGACGCAACGCTTGCCGGTCAGCGGCAGCGTGCACCGGTCGACGATCTTCGCGCTGCCATCCTTGGCCGTATGTTCCATCATCACGAAAACTTTCGCGACACCGTGCACCAGGTCCATCGCCCCGCCCATGCCCTTGATCATCTTGCCCGGGATCGTCCAGTTCGCCAGATCGCCGGAGGCCGAGACCTGCATTGCGCCCAGCACCGCGATGTCGAGGTGTCCCCCGCGGATGATCCCGAACGAGGCCGATGAGGAGAAGAAGGCCGCACCCGACAGCGTGGTGACCGTCTCCTTGCCGGCATTGATCAGGTCGGGATCGAGGTCCTCGCGTCGTGGGTACGGCCCAACACCGAGAATCCCGTTTTCCGAATGCAAGACGACGCTGATGTCCGGGGGAATGTGGCTAGGGATCAGGGTGGGCAACCCGATGCCGAGGTTCACGTACTGACCGTCCATCAGTTCCGTGGCGACCCGCGCCGCCAATTCGTTTCGGCTCCAGCTCATTTTGCGCCACTCCTCCTCATGGCTGCGCCCTGCATCGTCGTCGGCGCGGTCACGGCCGCACCGTCTCCTTCTCGACCTGCTTAGCCGGGTTGGGAACATGCACCACCCGGTCCACGTAGATCCCCGGGGTGTGTACCTGGGCAGGGTCGATGTCGCCAGGTTCGACCAAATGCTCAACCTGAGCGATCGTGATTCGTCCCGCCACCGCGCAGTCCGGATTGAAGTTGGCGGCCGCGGCGTGATAGACGAGGTTGCCGTGCCGGTCGCCTTTGAAGGCGTGCACCAGTGCGAAGTCGGTGCGGATCCACCGCTCTAAAACGTAAGTGATCCCGTCGAATTCGCGTGTTTCCTTCGCCGGCGACGCAACCGCCACAGTACCGTCTGAATGGTAACGCCACGCCAGACCGCCGTCGGCCACCTGCGTCCCCACCCCGGTGGGTGTGTAAAAGGCAGGAATCCCGGCCCCACCTGCACGCAGGCGCTCGGCCAGCGTGCCCTGCGGGGTCAGTTCCAGCTCGAGTTCGCCGGCCATGTACTGGCGGGCGAATTCCCTGTTCTCGCCTACGTAGGAGTTGATCGTTCGCCGGATCCGCTTGTGTTGCAGCAACACTCCCAGCCCGATCCCATCGACGCCCAAATTGTTCGATACCGTCTCCAGATTGCCGACCCCAAGGTCCAGCACCGCTGCGATCAACGCCTGCGGTATGCCGCACAGGCCGAATCCACCGACGGCCAGCGACGATCCATCCCTCACGTCTGCAACAGCCTCTGTCGCTGTTGCTATGACCTTGTCCATCGTCACACCCCTCCTCGCCGCTCAGTCCCTGGGCATGCCGAGAATGCGTTCGGCGACGATGTTGCGCTGAATGAAGGTCGAACCCCCGGCGATGGCGGTTCCCCTGGCCTGATACGCCAGCCGGAGCCATCGCTGCCGGGACTCAAGTGATGAATCGGCGCAACCCTTTTCGGCGAGTGCGAATTGTCCGCCCATCTCGTCGAGCTCCAACCCGAAATCGGCGATGTCTTCTACCAATGGGCAGAAGTACAGCTTTCCGATTGATGTGACGGGTCCGGGCGGTCCGTCTCCGGCGGCGCCGGCGATGACCCGCTGTCCGATCAGGTAGTGCACCAAAGCGCGCCCGTAGAGGTCGGCAATGCGTTGGCGTACCAGTGGGTCGGCACCCAGGGGGGTGCCGTCATCGGCTGTGAGGCTGCCGATTTCGCCAATGAGATCGTTGACTGCGCCGGTGGTGTTGACCCGGCCGGTGGCGATGGCGACACGCTCGAACGCCAAGGTTCCCATTGCCACTTGCCAACCACCGTCCACCTCCCCGAGCACACGGTCATCGGGGATGAACACCTGGTCCAGGAACACTTCATTGAATTCGGACTCCCCTAGCATGTGCGCCAGGGGGCGGACGTCCACACCGGGGCTGTTCATGTCGAGCAGGAAATAGGTGATTCCACGGTGTCGTGGTCCACCGCCGCTGCGGGCCAACAGGATTGCGTGGGCCGCCAGTTGGGCCCGGCTCGTCCAGATCTTCTGGCCCTGGATTCGCCAGCCGCCTTCGACTTTGGTCGCAGTGGTGCGCAACGAGGCCAGGTCCGATCCGGCCTCAGGCTCGGAAAACAATTGGCACCAGATCTCCCTGCCGGTGAGGATGGGCCGCAGGTACCGCTGCTGTTGTGATGGGGTGCCGAATTGGATGATCGTGGGCCCGGCGAAGTCCTCGCCGATGATGTTGAGCCGCTCGGGGGCGCCCGCCCGGTCGAGTTCCTCGTTGAACACTGCTCGCAGCTTGGCATCGGCGCCGCCCCCGCCATACTCGCGCGGCCAGGACAGCCCGGCGTATCCGGCGTCATACAGCAGCCGCTGCCAGGTGCGCCAGTAGTCGAGCTTGTCCTCGAGACGTGCGGGTTCGGTTCCGCCAAGAAGCGGCAGCGCGCCTTGCAGCCAGGCGCGGGCCCGGCTACGGAACTCCGCCTCTGCGGGACTGTCTTTCAGCTCCATCAGGAGGCGCCCGCCGTTTGATGCGCCGGCGCGGCCTGCGCTCGTAGGCGTCGTTCAATCTCCCGGCGCAATTCGTGTTTGAGAACCTTGCCGGTGGCCGTCATCGGCAGCGAATCGACGACCTCGACGCGCTCGGGCGTCTTCTGGATCGGCATGCCCCGCTCGAGCAGAAACTCGCGAATTTCATCGACGGTCGGCGCGTCGTGGCCAACGGCAGCAACCAGAAAGCAGCACACCTTTTCACCCAGCCGCTCGTCGGGCATGCCCACCACGGCGGCGGCGTGCAGCGAAGGATGGTGGGCCAGATGATCTTCGATTTCGCGGACGCTGATGTTCATGCCACCGCGAATGACGATGTCTTTGGTCCGCCCGGTCACCCGGACGTAGCCGTCCTCGGTCATCGTTCCCAGATCGCCGGACCTGGAAAACCCGCTGCTGGTGAAGAGGGCCGTTGTTTCCTCGGGACTGGCCAGGTATTCGATCATGTGCGCGGGGCCGCGGTAGGCGATGTCACCCTCGATACCACGAGATACTTCATCGCCGTCGGGTCCGACGATCCTGACTTCCGCCCCGGGCAAGGCGCGGCCATCGGAGGTCAAGGCCCGGGACACGTCGTCAGTCACTGAACATGTTGTGGTAACCAGGTTTTCGCTGCGACCGTACAGGCTGAGAACTTTGACATTGGGGAGTTTCGCGCTGGATCGCTCGACGACGGCGGCCGGTATGGGTGCACCCGCACACGTCCACATGCGCAACGTGGACAGGTCATGGCGTTGCGCGTCGTACTCCGACAGCAGCGTGTGCAGGAAGGTCGGGGCGGTGACCGCGGCAGTGCAGCCGAAGCGCTGGATCTCATCGATGGCGCGTGCCGGATCCCACTTGGCCATAACGTGTGTCGACGCGCCGGCCAGCAGAGGCAGCAACACGCTGGTGACCAGCCCGGTGGTGTGGGCGATCGGGGAGGGGCCGAACTGGACGTCGTTCGCGGTGTAGCCGAATGGCTCGATCAGCGAACGGGACCCCGAGCAATAAGTGTTGAAGGTGTGCACACACCCCTTTGATCGCGAGGTGGTCCCAGACGTGTACACGATGACAAACGGGTCGTCTGCGCCGGGCGGGTCGCCCAGTTCTGCCCGCGCGCTGTCGTCGTCGGTGTCGGCTTCCAACTGGCTGAGGGTGAACACGTTCGGGTGCGCCCGGGCGGCCTGCCCGCCTGTTGTATCAGGCCTGGCGACGACGATCCTGAGATCCGAATCATCCTCGCGGAGAGTGAGATACATGCCCAGATAGTCGAATTTGCCGAACTGCTCCGGAGTGAACACCGCACGTACACCGGCATTCGACATCACGTAGGCGACGTCTTCATGCCGATAGATCGGCATGATCGGCACCATGATGACGCCAAGCCGCGACAACGCGGTCAGCACCTGGATGAACTCCACCCAGTTGGGCAACTGAACGGCGGCGGTGTCGCCGCGTCGCAAGCCCTGCCGGTGTAGCCCGACCGCCAGGCGTTGGCCGGCCTTGAAGAGCTCCTTGAACGTCAGTGATCGGGTTCCGTCGGTGGCGAACACCTTGTCCGGGGTTTCCTCCACGCGCCGGACCAGCAGGTCGTGGAAGGTGTCAGTGGACCACAGGCCGGTTCGGTAGTAGTGGTCAATCTCGTTGCGGCTGTAGCGGACTGTGTAGGAGCTCGGCTTCATCGCATTGTTCCTCGGCTCAGGGGATCCGCCTGCGTGGGATGGGCCCGACGGAGTCATAATCATCGAATTGTAGAATGGTCAGACCGAAACGGCAAGGACGGCAATTGCGCTGGAAGCACAACGTTACGCGTTGTGCCAGCGCGGCGAACGCTTCTCCTTGAAGGCCAGTACCCCTTCAGCCAGATCTTCGGTGGTGAACGCCAAGGCGAGTTGGGCCTGCAGGTAGTCCAACGCCGATTCCAGCGGTAGGTCCCGGGTCGCCGCCAACGCCCGCTTGCCCATGCCGAGCAACAACGGCGACTTGGCGGCGATGGCGGAAACCCATTGGCGCAGCGCCTCGTCGAACTCTCCGTCGGGTACCACCTTGTTGACCAAACCCGCAGCGGCGGCTTCGGTGGCGCTGATCAACCGACCGGTCATCATCAGCTCATTGGCGACCAGCCGTCCGGTAGCCCGGAAGATCAATGCCGAGATCATGAACGGAAATGCTCCGACGTTGATCTCGGGGCATCCCAGCCGCACTGACGACTTGGCGATGACGAGATCGCAGGCCAGCGCGATGCCGAGCGCGCCGGCCAGGACATCGCCGTTCGCGGCACAGACCACCGGCTTGTCGATATTGGTCAGGGTGCGAAACAGGTTAGGAAAACGGCCCAGTCCGGCGTACTTCGCGATCGTGGGGCGATTGTCGGCGAACGCATCCAGATTGCCTCCCGACGAGAAGATACGTGGGTGCGAGGAGGTCAGCACGATGACCCTCACCCGAGAGTCGGCTGCCGCGCGCTGCAGCAGTTGGCCCAACTGATCGAGCAGCAAGTCGGACAGCGCGTTGCGGCGCTCGGGATCATTCAGCGTCAGGTAAGCGGCCAGAGCCGCGTTGTCTTCCGGGGTGCCGGCGACGGCCTCTTCGAGTCGGTACGTGACCAGTTCGGGGGATGGGGCCACGGTGCACCTCCTAGTCGTGGGTCAGTACGCATTTGCCGAACGTGCGTCCATGCTCGAGGTATCGGTGCGCTTCGGCCGCCTGGTCCAGCCCGAACACCCTGTCGATCTCGGGTGCGCGCACCGAACGCCGATCGAACATGTCGAGCAGGCCCGCGAAATCTCTGCCGCTGCCCATGGTTGTGCCGAGGAGATCGAATTGACCGAAGTAGAAGCCGCGAATGTCCATCAGGGCGTTCTGTCCGGCGTTGGCGCCCAGCACCACCAGTCGGCCGCCGGGCCGCAAAGCGCGCACGGACTCACTCCAACGGCCGACAGGGTCGAGGACCAGATCGAATCCGCCGTTGTCCGGTGACATGGCACGGGCGTGCTCGGGCCACTCCGGCACGCTGTGCAACACCCCGCCGCGAGCACCCGCGGAGACGGCGCGCTCGATGGTGTCGGCCGAGGAAGAGGTCACCGTGATACTCGCTCCGACCGCGACGGCGAGCGCGATCGCCATCGTGGCGATTCCGCCACCGGCGCCGATCACCAGCATGGATTCACCGGACCGTAGCCGTCCGCGGGCAAACAGGGCCCGGTAGGTCGTCAGGCCGACCAGCGGCAGCGCCGCCGCCTCGGTCCAGCTCAGGCCTGGCGGCTTGGGGGCCACGCAGTCGACGGGAACACTGACCAGCTCCGCGTAGGTCCCGGGTGTGCGATCGCCTAAAATCTCCCAGCCGTTACCGGGCGCCTCATCGCGGTCGCCCCAGTTCAGGGACGGCAACACCAGAACGTGCTCTCCGGTGTCGGTGCGGACCCCGGCTCCGTCGGCCCCGATGATGTGTGGCAGCGGTGAACGGTAGCGGCCCTGGCGGACCAGGACGTCGTGCCAATTCAGCGCGCTTGCGCGCAATGCCACGGTCACCCAGCCCGGTCGTGCGGCGGGATCGGGAAATTCCCCGGGGCGCAACACTTCTGCGCTGCCGAACTCCTGCATGACCACCGCGCGCACGATCACCTCCTATGGCCTGACCATTAGACCATTGCGTCGTGAGTGCGCACAAGCGAATACGGGCGCGGCATTTCCAGGGGTGACGGGGAGCGCCCCGCGAATGACGCCGAGCAAATAAGGGCAGTGACCCCATTGTGTCGCACGCAACACCATCCTATACTTTGGTCCAATGGTCTGACCGTAATGCTTCGGCTGGCTCCAACGACGGGAGGAGAGGTGATGGTTTCACGAATGCCGAGTGTCTCCGTCGCGGAGGATCCGATTGTGATCGCACGTGCTGAAACAATCGTCGCGGCCGCTGCCGAACACCTTAAAGTGGCGCCGTTCGAATTGTCGCCGATCGCGTTGGAACACCAGTTGGCCAGCTTGCGGAAAGGGCTCGAGCAGCACTTGGCGGCGCCGTCCGGAACAGTAGATGAGTGGGCGGCGACCAACGAAATCTTGATCTCGATCCTGAGCTTGCAATGCGAACTCCTCGACCTCGACTTGGCACGCCGGGTCAAGTCGATGTCGGAGATACGCAATGCCCTGAAGTTCCTCAGAGGACTGCCGCCACGAAAGATGATCTATGCGGCCCCCGAGGTCCTGAGTCGGGAGTTGGCTTTCGCGCGGACGATGATCTCCACCGTGCGCGGTTCGGTGTGGCTGCCCCAACGGCTACACATCGAAAACGAAAAGGCAGATCCCAATTCGCGCAAGTTCCTGGATTACGTGGCCAGTCGCCACATCCAACTGGCGGACGCCCCGCTGGAGACAGAACTCGTCCGCAAGCGGAGCGGTGCATTCGCGCCGTCGCCGATGAATGACAAACGCACGTTCAAGGAGATCGTCGAGGTCGCAGGCTGCTCGGGCTACATAGCCGCACCAATTACCGTTCAAGGCAGGGCAATCGGAATACTGCACGCCGACCGTCCCAAGCCCCACGGACTGGTGACGATGGACCATCTCGAGCAGTTGGAGGCTTTCGCCGAATGCCTGTCCGTGGCATTCGAGAGTGCGGCGCTTGAGGAAAAGGCGGCGCAGCAGCGCGTCGAAGTCGACAAGTTGTGTGGCAACGTGGACGAACTTCTCGGCGGGTCAGGTCGCCCGGTGTTGTGGCCCGTGCCGGGTGAGGCACCGGGGACCCGGCAAGGTGCCGTTAGCCGCCGCGAACAACCCACTGCCTCCGCCTTGACCTCTCGCGAACGCGAGATCATGTCGCATGTGGCCACCGGCGCCACCAACGGACAGATTGCCCGATGCCTGGTGATTTCCGAAGGGACCGTGAAGTCCCATCTGAAACACATTGCCAAGAAGTTGAATACCTCAAGCAGAGCAGCGGCGGTCGCGACCTATGCGGGCGTCGGCACAAGTGAACTCGGGGTAGCCCGATGAACGCGCGCGCGATCGTGGCGCGTCTCAACGAACTCGATGGACGGCTGTGTGGCGCATTCGGTGTGTCCCGATCAGACGACGCGACGACACTCGACGAGGCAATCACGATGGCGGCCGCCACCACTGAGCGACTGGTCACCCGGGAGGGCGGCGTCGGTGACTGTGCCGAGTCGCCGATCGGATGCCTGCACCTGACGGAATTCCTGCAAGCTCAAGTGGAGGCGCGCCAGATGAAGGCGGGAGAGAGCGTCGATCTGGTGCGCTCGTTGACCGCTGGTGTCCGGCGAATGAAGAAGGCCGGATCGCTGCAGGGACTCGGCCGCCAAGCATGCACCGAACTCTGCGAGGTGCTCGGCTTCGACAGCGCGATGCTTTCCTTCGTCGAAGACGACGGATTCGTCGTCGAGGAGTCCGACCACGGTCTCGGTGGACCTACGGTGATCCCGCGTCGTGAATGCGCGGCCGAGCGAGCCTGTATTCGCTTGCTCAACACCACGGGGACGGATGACGCCGAAATGCCGGGTTCGCCCGGGTATCGGGAACTGCTTGGCTCGGTCCACTATTTGGTGGCTCCCGTCATCTCGAAAACGCGGGTTGTCGCTCTCATCCACGTCGCGCGTCGGGGTGCAGGGGCGGTCGCTGCCGCCGACGTCGATGTGCTCGACGCGTTCGCCTCAGCCTATTCGCTGCTGCACGAGAGAATGCTGAATACCGAACGGGTGCAACAGCAGCGGAACTCGATTGCCCGTGCGGCGGCCCGGCTGACCGAGGAAGCAGACCGAATTGCCGCAGCAGCCATAAGCTTCGACGTCGAGTGCGACGATCGTGTGGAGTCGCCGGCGATGGCAGCGGATTCCCTGCTGACGGCGACGCTTTCGCATCGTGAACGACAAGTGTTCGAGAGGCTGGTGCTGGGCGCCTCCAACGCCGAGATTGCCGACGAGCTCGTCATCACGATCGAGACGGTCAAGACGCATGTGAAGCGGATCCTTCGCAAGATCGGCGCTATCAACCGGTCCGAGGCGATCGCCCTCTACATGGACGACACCCGGAGCGCCTACCGGCGTCACAGCCGCAACCGATGACCGACAACCCCTTTCAGGCACCTGCATGGGCGTCGGTGGATGGATTCGCCGATCTCACCGATATCACCTACCACCGTCATGTCTCCGGCCCCACCGTGCGGGTGGCATTCAACCGGCCAGAGGTGCGCAACGCGTTTCGGCCGCACACGGTCGATGAGCTGTATCGGGCGTTGGATCACGCCCGGATGTCCCCCGATGTGGGCGTGGTGCTGCTGACCGGTAACGGCCCATCGCCGAAAGACGGTGTTTGGGCCTTTTGTTCCGGCGGCGACCAACGCATCCGCGGCCGCAGCGGCTACCAGTACGCGAGCGGAGAAACCGCGGACACGGTCGACCAAGCGCGCGGCGGCCGGCTACACATCCTCGAGGTGCAGCGGTTGATCCGGTTCATGCCCAAGGTCGTCATCTGCCTGGTCAACGGATGGGCGGCCGGCGGCGGACACAGCCTGCATTCGACCTGCGACCTGACGCTGGCAAGCAGAGAGCACGCGCGCTTCAAGCAGACCGACGCCGACGTCGGCAGCTTCGACGGCAGTTTCGGCAGCGCCTACCTGGCCCGCCAGGTCGGCCAGAAGTTCGCGCGCGAGATCTTCTTCCTGGGCCGGCCATACACAGCCGAGCAGATGCATCGCATGGGCGCCGTCAACGAGGTCGTCGACCACGCCGAGCTGGAGATCGTAGGGTTGGAGTGGGCGACCGAGATCAACGGGAAGTCGCCTCAGGCGCAACGAATGTTGAAGTACGCCTTCAATCTGCTCGATGACGGGCTGGTAGGTCAGCAGTTGTTCGCCGGGGAGGCGACCAGGTTGGCATACATGACCGATGAGGCGGTCGAGGGCCGCAACGCGTTTCTGGAGAAGCGGCCGCCGGACTGGACACCATTCCCCCGTTATTTCTGAACCACTGCGGCGGCTGGATGGCTATGCCGCAGAAATGCCGCCATTGACGCTGATGGCCTGCCCGGTCAACCGCGCGGCTGCCGGGCTGCAGAGGAACACCGTCAGCGCCGCAATATCTTCGGCCGTCGGCACACCGAGCTGAGCTTGCTGTGCGGCTCGGGCAAACAGCTTGCCGCTGAATCCATCTGCGGTGATGCGCTCGGTCGAGGCGGTGCCATGGACCAGCGACGGCGTCAGCGCGTTGGCGCGGATACCGTAGCGCTTCTCCTCGATGGCGATGGTCCGGGTGAACATCACGATGGCCGCTTTCGCGGCGCCGATCACCGTTTCGCCAGGCGTGGCGGTCTTCGCGGCGTCCGACGCTACGTTCACAATCACACCACCTCGGCGATCGCGCATGCCCGGCAGCACGGCGCTCGCCAGATACATTGACGGCAAGGCTAATTGGGTCAGCATGCGACCGATGTCGGCGGTCGGGATGTTGATGAACAGCTCGGGCCGGACGTCGGCGGCGGTGGTGCACATCAGAATGTCGATACCCGAAAGAATGCGATCGGCTTCTGCCGCGACGGTAGCCGCGGTGGTGGGATCGGTGGCGTCGCCGGCGATGAAATGCGCGGCTGCGCCAAGTTCGGCGATGGACTTCGCGGCAAGCTCGCCGCGCTCGGCGTTGCGGCCGACGATCACGATCCGCGGCACGCCGGCCGCGGCCAGTGCTCGCGCTGAGGCCAGGCCGATGCCGGCGGTGCCGCCGACGATCAGCGCGGTGGAGGCGTCGAGGTCTTTGGGGGCATGCAGTTCGGTGCGCTCGGTAGTCATCGATTCGTCCTCATATCCGTTGAAATCTCTTGTGGTGGAGACGCAGTGGCGGTAATCGCGCGCTGCAGCCACTGCAGCAAGTCATCGATCACCTCTGCCCGGTTGACCTCATTGAGGATCTCGTGGCGGGCATCGTCGTAGACGCGGACAGTGACATCGTCAAGGCCGGCGGAGCGGTACCGGTCCACGAGCGCCCACAACAATGTGAGATCGGCGTTGACGGGGTCCCTGGACCCCACCGCCAAGTACAGCGATAGCTCTGGGGGGATGCGTGCCACCTGTGCGGGATCTGCCAGACGCCGGGCGCCGTCGAACATGCCTTTGAGCGACTCGGTGTCGAGGCCGAATCCGCACAGCGGATCAACGACATAGGCATCGACGACCGACTCGTCGCGCGAGAGCCAGTCGAAATCCGTTCGCGCCGGGTGGAAGGCGGCATTGAAGGCGGAAAGCTCCAGATCGGCGGAGAGGTCCAAGGCGGGTTCGAGAAGGTCGACGGCCGCGGTTCCGGTCAGCGCGACCGCATCAACCTGGCCGCCGTGATCCAGCAGAAATTGTTGAGCGGCAAACGAACCCATGCTGTGCGCGATCATCACCACCGGAAGGCCGCGGTGTTCTGATTTCGCCTGGGCCACCACCAGAGCCAGGTCGTCGACCAGCGTTCGCCACCCGTTGGGTCCCAGGTGTCCGGGCTCGTCGCCGCTGTTCAGGGACGCGCCATGTCCTCGATGGTCGTGCCCGTACACGACAAAACCCTGGGCGGTGAGCGCGTCGGCAACGTGGTCGTAGCGGCGAATGTGCTCGCCCATGCCATGAACCAGGACGACGACGCCCGCGATGCGCTGGTCATCGTGCGGGGTCCAGCGATAGCCGGCGAGCCGGCGCCCGTCGGCGGAATCCAACGAAAACGTGGCTGGATGAAGATTCACTGCGTCCTCACGGGGTGCTTCGCACAGAGTAGCGCCTTGGGTCCTAGTGTCTAATGGTCAGACCATAGTCCCCGGACTTGGCCGGGTCAAGCGGCTGCAGCCACCGGAGCTGCATTTCGCGAAATGTGCTGAATGGCTTAGCCGGTCATCCCAAACCAAGTTGAGTCAGCAGCGTGCCGACATTCCAATAGGCGTGTACCGAGACGGCCCGGCCATCGGTGTCGACCTCCCAGACGTCCAACCCGGGGATGTCGAAGGTGTGACCGGTGGGCGTGACCCCCGGCGGGAATCCCTCGCCGGTGTGGGTGCCGACCATCCGCCACTCCTGCGATACGCGATGATTGGCGATGTCTACCAGCGGCTCACCGACAGGGTGAAAGGCTAGATCTGGGAAACCTGCCCACGCGGCAAGAAAGAACTCGCCGGCCTGCTGGTGGTCGGTGATCGGTGCGGGCAGCGATGGATCCTCCCAGTGCACTGTCTCAGCGATTGCGGTCAGCGCGGTCGCCAGGTCGCGTTGGTTCCACGCGGCGAAATAGCGTGCAGGGTAGGCGGCGAGGTCGGTGGTCGTCGCGGTCACGTTCGGTCCTTTCACTACAGTCCGGTCTTGCGCGGCACCTACGGTAGTGCCGATCACCTCGGCGGCTCGTCCCCCTAAAGCGAGGTTTTATGGACTCCGGGGGTACCGAGCAAATCGAGCGCGACATCGCTGATCATGTCTTCCTGGCCGCCGATCAGGCCGCGCCGCCCGACCTCGATGAGGATGTCGCGCACATCGAGTCCGTGTTCCTGCGCGGCACCTTCGGCGTGCCGCAGAAAACTGGAGTAGACCCCGGCGTAGCCCAGCGTCAATGTCTCCCGGTCGACCCGGACCGGTCGGTCCTGCATCGGGCGTACCAGGTTTTCGGCGGCGTCCTGCAGGGCGAACAGATCGCATCCGTGCTGCCAGCCGTAGATTTCGGCGACTGCTACGAATGCTTCGATCGGGCAGTTGCCGGCTCCCGCGCCATGGCCGCACAGTGACGTGTCGACCCGGAAGGCCCCTTCTTCGACGGCGACCACAGAATTGGCGACCGAGAGCGACAGGTTCTCGTGCGCGTGAATACCGATCTGGGTGCCTGGCTCGAGCAGGTCGCGGTAGGCGCGTACCCGATCTCGCACATCGCGCATGGTGAGGCGCCCACCGGAATCGGTGACATACACACAGTGCGCTCCGGCATCCTGCATTAGCTTCGCCTGGCGCGCCAGTAGGGCCGGGTCGGCCATGTGGGACATCATCAGGAAGCCGGAGACATCCATGCCCAGGTCGCGCGCCTTCGCGATGTGCTGCTCGGCGATATCGGCCTCGGTGGCATGGGTGGCTATTCGTACCGAGGTGACGCCGAGGTCGTGGGCGGCCACGAGGTCGCGGATGGCGCCAACCCCGGGCAGCAGCAGTGTGGTCAGTCGCGCGCGGTTAACCACCTCGGCTGCAGCGGCGATCCATTCCCCATCGGTCGAGCTGCCCGGGCCGTACGTGAGGCTGGAGCCGGCAAGGCCGTCGCCGTGGGCGACTTCGATTGCTGCGACTCCGGCCCCGTCGAGGGCGGCGGCGATTCGGCGTAATCGGTCGAGCGGCATCCGGTGACGAACGGCATGCATGCCGTCGCGCAGTGTGACGTCCTGGATGTAGAGATGCGTCATGGCACCCGTTCTTCCGTTCGCGCAGCCAGGCGTTCGGCGACCTGCAGTGCGGCCGACGTCATGATGTCGAGGTTCCCGGCGTAGGCCGGTAGATAGTGGGCGGCGCCCTCGACCTCCAGGTACACCGACACCTGCCAGCGCGGAAGGCCGTACCGGGCATCAATTAGTTCTGCTGCTGCAGAGCCATTTTCGACCCGGCGGACCTGCACCCGTTGTTTGAGCCGGTATCCGGGCACGTAGGCAGCGACGGCATCGACCATTGCCAACACCTGACTCTCGACGGAATAGAGATCGGCATCACCGATCAGGCAATGCACGGTGTCGCGCATGATCAATGGTGGCTCGGCCGGGTTGAGCACGATGATGGCCTTCGCCCGTTTCGCTCCGCCGACGACCTGCAACGCCTTTGCGGTGGTCTCAGTGAACTCGTCGATATTGGCCCGAGTGCCTGGGCCCGCCGATTTCGATGCGATCGAGGCGACGATCTCGGCGTAGAGCACCGGCGTGGTGGCGGCGACCGCCGCGACGACCGGGATGGTGGCCTGGCCGCCGCAGGTCACCATGTTGAGATTCGGGCTCTCGAGGTGTGTTTGCAAATTTACGGCCGGCACGACGAAGGGGCCGACCGCTGCCGGTGTGAGATCGACCAGGGTTTTGCCGCGCGCAGCCAGCAGCCGCCAGTTTTCGACATGTGCAGCCGCCGACGTTGCATCGAAAACAATTGCTATGTCGTCAAATTCGGACATCTCCAGCAGGCCTTGCACGCCGTGCGAAGTGGTCGGCACGCCCAGACGCTGCGCCCGCCGCAGCCCCTCGGATCCCGGATCGATGCCGACCATCGCGCCCATCTCAAGGCTCTGCGACAGCCGCCGTACCTTGATCATCAGATCTGTGCCGATATTGCCCGAGCCGATGACGGCTACTTTGGTGCGGGTCATGGTG
Source organism: Mycobacterium gordonae (assembly GCF_001417955.2). Classification (GTDB taxonomy): domain Bacteria; phylum Actinomycetota; class Actinomycetes; order Mycobacteriales; family Mycobacteriaceae; genus Mycobacterium; species Mycobacterium gordonae_B. The sequence goes on from NZ_LKTM01000001.1 coordinate 44,465, forward strand.
TCACCTCGGCGAATGAGATTTCCACGGAGCCGATTCCGCCGATTTCGGCTATGTACGTGCTGCCTGGCCGGACCGGCACCATGGGGCCCAGCGCACCGGAGAGCACAATATGGCCGGCACGCAACGGAGAGCCGTTCTCCCGTGCGGTGCGCGCCAGCCAGCGCAGCGCGTTAAGCGGGCTGCCCAGGCAGTCGGACCCGCAACCGGTGGAGACGACCGTGCCATCCTGGGTGAGTTGCATGGTGCGCGAGACGAAGTCGAGATCAGCGGCGGCCGCCACTTCCGATCCCAGCACGAACATCGCTGACGAGCCGTTGTCAGCGATGGTGTCGACAATGCTGATCGACCAGTCGCGCACTCGCGAGTCGACGATCTCGATCGCCGGTACCGCGATACCGGCGGCGGCTCTGAGACGCGAATCCGACAGGTCACCGTCGAGGTCCTCGGCGAGGATGAACGCGATCTCGGCCTCGACCTTGGGCTGCAGCAAGAGGCCGGTTTGGACCGTCGCCCCGTTGGCTACCTGCATGTCGGCGAACAGCACACCGGAATCAGGTTGGTCCACACCCAACTGCCGCTGGACCACCGGGGAGGTCAGGCCGACCTTGTGGCCGACGATCCCGCGTCCTCGCGCCAGTGATTCCTCGGTGATCAGGCGCTGCACCGCGTAGGCCGACGCGACGTCGGCCTCGTCCAGGAGGTCTCGCACCGGATCGCATTGCCGCGGTCCGGCGGCGGCTGCGATCAACCGGTCCGCGGCCTCGCGCAGCCGTGTTCTATTGATGGCCATGGCGTTTGAATCCTTAGGGTTTGTGGCTGGATGGGCGTCAGCCCATGCTGCTGCCGCCGTTGACGTAGATCGTTTGACCGGTGATGAATCGGCTGTCCTCGCCGGCAAGGAAAGCCACAGCTGTCGCGACCTCAGCCGGATCGCCCGGCCGTCCGAGCGGCACGATGGCGGTTCCCTCCTCGACGACACGCTGCAGACGCGGCGGCGCCAGGCCGGATTCGAGAAGCTCGGTCAGTTCGGGGGTGCGCACATAGCACGGCGCCACCGTGTTCCCGGTGATACCGGCGCCGGCGAACTCGCGGGCGAGGCCGGTGATCATCGCGTGTACGCCACCCTTCGCCGCGTTGTACATTGCGTGATCCACCAGCCCGGTGCGTACCGAGTCGGCGCCGATGTTCACGATGCGGCCGTGGCCTCGAGACACCATGTGCGGCAGCACTGCTCGCACGCAGTAGATGGTCGTCCACAAGTTGTTGTCCACGGTGGCCCGTAACGACTCCTCGGTGTGCTCGAGCGTCGGCAGGATCACGCCGCCGCCTGCGTTGTTGACCAGCACATCGACATGGCCGAGCGCCTCGACCGCCGTTGCCACCAGTTCGTCGGCTGCACCGGGCTGTTGCAGTTCACCGACGAAGCCACCGGCAATGGCCGCGTGCTCGTACACCCACTCCAGGTCGTCCTTGTTCCGGGTGCCGGCGAAAACCATTGCGCCATCGGCGATGAGCCGGGTGACAATACCGAGGCCGATGCCGGAGGCGGCGCCGGTGACGATCGCGTTGCGGCCGGTCAGTGCGCCACTCATAGGATGATCGCGACGTCACCGACGGAACGCAGGTCCGTCATGTCCAGTTCGACTCTCTTTGCGGCAATCCGAAAACCGCTGGCGTTGCGGCGCAGCCGGTAGTGGTACCGACCGACGTAACAACTGGTGCGTCCAGCCCGGAACCGCCACACCGTGAACGACGTTGTCACGGAGAGCTCTTCGGCCGGCCCGTCCTGGACCCGAACGTTGAACAGCTGGTGATTCGTTCGGGAATGGGGGTACTCGCGGTGGGCGCGCCGGCTGTTGAGCCGGGCGACTCTGGCCGTCAGCCGGACGTGGTTGTCGTCGATGAGCATCAATTCGTGGGACGGATCGGCGTCGGGGGCGTCGTTGCAGGGCACCTCGTACTTGGCGTCGCCGTCGAAGAGAGCCAACCAATCGTCGAGCGCCCACGTGTCCAGCAATTCCGCTTCGGCATAAAGGAATTCCTCGACCTGCTGCCGCAGGAAGTCCTGTTGCTGCGCAGCCACGGCGGTCACGGGGCACCAGCCCGGTCCGCAGCGGCGCCCATCTGATGCTGCCAGCGCCGCCAGAAGACGCGCATCTGTTCTTCGTCGTTGGCCAGCGCAACACGACCCATTCCGCGGGAGATGTCGTTCCACTCGACCCCGCCGCTGGCGAAACCCTGCTGACACGATTCCAGGGCTTCCAGGTCGTCTGGGGTGGCGAAGCCGCCGGGGCCGAGGAAGGTCAGAAAGCTGTCGAGCCGTCTGTGACGCAGGGTGGCCGGCTCATTGATGGGGGCCAACGCCCAGGCGGTGACGTCGACGACGTCGGGCGCTGGGGGGTAGAAGGTTCGCACCGTCACAGCCATGATGTCGTTGATGATCAGGTTCGGATAGATCAGCAGGTTTCGATTCATCTCTGCCATCGCATGCGCCCGCTCCTCGCCATGGCGGGTGACCAGATCCGCACGCAGTCGGTCGATTTCGGTGCGCGCCTGTTCACCGAACAGCGGCTCCCATTTAGCGACCGGGCGTCCCCACGGAGAGCTGTATTCGATCACGGCGTGGCCGTTGCCGAGGTCGACCGCTTGACCGCTGACGCCGCCCCGCAGGTCAGTGCCGATCGACACCAGGTACTTGAAGTAGGTGTCGTGCGTGGACTCGGCGTGGTAGCCGTCGAAGCTGTTCTCCACCAGCAGCTTCCAGTTGGCGCCAAAACTATATTCGTGGGTGCCACGGACCATTTCGACAGAGCCGCCGCAACCGTCGACGACGAGATCGATGTAGTCCTTAGCGCCGGCCAGATAGGTTGGCAGGTCCACGATATCGGGGTCGAAGCTGGCAAAGACAAATCCACGGTAGGACTGCACGCGCGCCACGCGCTTGAGCCCCAGCTCGTCGAAGTTCAGTCCGCCGACGTAGGAGTCGCGGTCCGGCACCCCCTTGAGCCGGCCTTCGGAGTCGAAGGTCCAGGCGTGGTAGAAGCACTGGAAGACTTTGGAATTGCCGGAGTCCTGACGGCATACCAATGCGCCACGGTGCGTGCAGGTGTTGTGAAAGACGTTGACCTTTCCGGTTTTCACTCCGCGGACCATGAACAGCGGTCGTCCGCCGACCGGCCGCCGGACGAAGTCGCCCGGCCGGGAAATCTCCGACTCGTGGCCCACGTAAAGCCACGACTTGGCGAAGATCCGGTCGATTTCGGCTCGGTGAATCTGGGGCGATGTCATCGCCGAGCGGTGCACCTTGAAGCGCTGGGCCACCGGGTCATCGACGACGACCGGCAGCTGTGCCACGTCGGTTGCCCGGGTAACCCGCGGCTCCACACCGGTGCTCACGGTCGGGCCAGGTAGTCGGAGACCAGCGCGGAGAACTCGTCGGCACGCTCGATCTGGGTCCAATGTCCGCAGGCGCTGAACACATGCAGGTCGGCGTTGGGTAACAGACCCAGCATGGTGACCGAGACCTGCATCGGAACAACCTTGTCCTCGCGACCGTGGACGAGCAGCGCGGGGGTGGCGATGCGACGCACTTCGTCCTCGGTGATACCGAGCTCGGAACCGGCGTGCCGCGGGTCGAAGAACATCGCGCGGTACGTCTCGTACGCTCCGTCGGCGATGCTGGCCTCGTAACGGATCTCAACGAGTTCGTCGGTGATCATCGCCGGGTCGACCGCGAAGTAGTTGCGCAGCAGGTCGCGCATCGCCTCATGGGACGGCTCGTAGGCGCGCAGCGCGGCGAGACCGTCGGTGAGGGTCATGCCGACACCGGGTGCCCCCATCAGCACCATTCGGGTGATTCGGTCCGGGTGCTCGGCGGCCATCTGCAGCGCGATGCGCCCACCCAGTGAGTTGCCGACAATCGCGGTGTTCTCGATGCCATGTGCATCCAAAAACGCCCAGACGTGGTCGGTCCAGGTGCGCAGTGAGTAGACGATGTCGTCGGGCCGCGCGGTGCCGCCGAAGCCGACGATGTCCGGCGCGAGCACATGGAACCGTTGGGCCAGTGGCCCGATGTTGAGCTGCCAGTTGGCCATCGCCGACACTCCAGGCCCCGAACCGTGCAGCATGAGAACCGGTTTCCCGGCGCCCGCTTCGAGGTAGTGGGTATCGATGCCTCCGGCATCGATGATGCGTTGCTGTGCCACGATCCGGGCTACGGTCGACGTCATCGTCGGTCTCCTTCCTGGAACACCGCGAAACACTTGTTGGAGTTGAAGACATCGGTGGTGACGAGCTCCGACCACGCAAGGTCCAGGCCGAGTTCGTCGACCGCGCCGGTCAGGCAGAACCAGTTCAGCATCTCGTGTTGACCGGCATCGACGATGTCGTGGCTGGGTGTGGTCCGCCACGTCTGGTAGTCGCGCTCGGCGAACAACCGATACAGCCGGCGGTCGGCGGCGGTGTCGGGGGTGAGATGCCAGTTCTTGTCGGTCAGGAAAGCATGCGACCAGCTCGAGGACGCCACCAGCGCCACGCGTAGATCCTTATTGCGGAATGCTTTTGCGACCGCGGCGCCGAGTGCGAAGCACCGGGCCGGGGTGGGCCCGGACGGGTCGAGTCGCTCGTCGGCAATGTCCGCGAAGCGGGCCAGGCCGCCCCGACGGGCGATCGCATGTTGCCCATAGCAATTGACCGTGATCGGTATCAGCGGGTACTCGAAATGCGATCCGGCGTCCGGATAGTCCAGGAACAACTGCGTGTTGAGTATTGCGTGGGGGAAGGGCGAGTCGCTGCGCTTGCGGTAGGAGTAGGCGACATCGAAGCCCTGGCCGATCAGGTCGTCGGCGAGCCGGCGGGCGCCATCAGCGTCACCGTGCAGAGTGATGGTGGTGTCGTCGGGCAATCCCCAGGCGTTGGGGCTGCCTCGGTGGGTCATCAGCTCGAAGGGGTTGACTTCAACATCGCCATAAGCGAGTACGCAGAACGGCGGGATGACCTCTTCGCGAAAGTTCTCGTACTGGTCGTCGCCCCACACGACCACGACGTCAGGACCGAACTCGTCGAGTGCCTCACGACAGCGAGACAGATTCTCCACCAGAAGCTTTCGATGATGTGCCGCGGATTCCAGTCCCCCGTCGCAGCCCCATTCCGCGCGCATCGACGGCGGCCAGTTGGCGGGATCCTTTGCCTCGGCCGGTATGTCGGGATCAGTCAGGGTCCAGCGCAACAGGTCCGCCATGTGGTCATCGGTGCCGGCCAGCAGCGGGTAGTGGGTCAGGCCCAGGCCCAGGAAATGCGCCATAGTGGTCCTCCAGATTGGTGTGGCAGATCCTGCGATTCAGGTCGGTGGGCAGGGTGGCGACGATCTCGTCGAGTTTCTCGGGCATCGCCGGGAAGGGGTAGTCGGATCCGAAGACGACGTGGTCGCTGCCGAAGATTTCGATCGCGGCGTATAGCGCTCGGCGGTCATAGGTCAGGCAGTCGCACCACAGCCGGCGGGCCAGCCGACTCGGTAGATGCGCTGAGGCGGCGGATATCCCGGCGATAACGGCCCCCTTGTCGAGTCGGCCGATCAATGCCGGGAGCGCACCTCCGCCGTGCGCCAAGCAGATCCGCACTTCGGGGCGGCGCGCGAGTGCACCGCCGACCAGCAATGCGGCCGCAGCCAGCGCCGTCTCGATCGGCATCCCGGCACCGAAGCCCAGTCCGAGCTCGGTCACCCGTGCCGGCAGGTCCTGGTCGCTGGGATGAACCAGGATCAGGGCGCCGAGTTCTCCCGCGACGGCAAAGAATCGGTCCAGGCTGGGATGGCCGAGTTCGGTATCGCCGATCCGGCAACCGATTTCGACACCCAGAAAGCCTCGTTGGCGCATACACCGGCGCAATTCGTCGACGGCCCGGTCGGGGTCCTGCAGGGGTACGGCGCCCAGTGCAGCGAACCGGGTTGGGTGCCGACGGGTGATCCGGGCGAAGAATTCGTTCTGCGCCGACGCAAGTTCAGCCGCGCCTGCCGCCGTGGCCCGATAGCAGAACGTCACCGGGATCGGCGAAAGCAACTGCATGGCAACGCCGTCACGATCCATATCGCGGAGCCGGGCCGGTGGCGACCAGCATCGGTGGTCGATCCGGCGGTAATGCTGTCCGCCGAACAGGAGGTGTGCTTCGGTCTCGCCGGTCCGCTCGACGCTCGGCCAGAGGTCGTCCGGATAGCCGTGCAGCAGATCCGGCAGACGATCGTCGATGGCATGCGTGTGCACGTCGACAAGTCTTGTGCGGGTGGATGTCTGAGCGTTGATGGTGGCTCCGCGCAACAGGTGAGACGGACGGGTTCCATCGAGGATAGCTATTGTGCATACATAATTCAAGATGTGCATGCATAATTGTATGGGTAACATGAGGCGCGCCGCGTACAGGCAGGATCGGCCGCGCGCAGCGGGGTAACCGGCGGGCCGGGTCAGGGGTGTTGGGGGGTATTCGGCGTACGGTCCGGGTCGTCGGCGCGGATCAGATCCTGATCATGGCGGTTGATGGCATCGATGAACGACGGTTGATCGTGCAGGGCAATCGCGGCCACGATGTCGTCGTGGATGTCGAGACTCCTGGCCAGCACGGGCTCGTGGTCGCCGATGAAAACCACCCGGGTCAGCACGGCTTTGATGCTGGTCACGACGAGCTGATGCATCCCTTCCAGAACCGGTATGTGCGCCGCGGAAGCGACCACGCCGTGGAAGGCGAGCACGGCGTTGAAAAAATCCGGCGCTTCGGTGCTGGCCCGCATCACGATCATCGCCGACCGCATGGCGGCGACATCTTCACCGGTGGCTCGTTCGAACGCCGCCTTGGTCAAGCCGAATTCGAGGTACAACCGGGCTTCGAACAGGTCCAGGGGATGTGGAGTGGAGGGCTGAAACCACAAATCCAGCGCACCCACCCGGACCTGCGGAGGGGCGCTGGCCACCGTGATTCCGCCGCCTGGCCCGGGCCGCACAGCGACCAGGTCCCGATCACGCAGGATTCGCAGCGTTTCATTCATCACGGTGGGGCTGATGCCGAAGCGGTCCATGATTTCCGAGCGGCGTCCCAGGTGCGCCCCGACGGGCAGACGAGCACTGAGTATCTCGTGTTCCAGATCGGCGGCGACCCGTTCCGCGCGCGACGACCGGAGTACTTGCTCGCGACGCGGCACGCGCAGCCTCCTTCGAGACATCGTCGGCGCCGGGTGACGCCGCAGCACAAGTTTCTCAGAAAGAACCGCAGAATGCGGCTCAGTAGGGAGTCCGGACCAATGAGACGGACAACTGGCCGAGCAGCCGACCGTGGAAAGGTGCTCAACGAACATCCAGCGGTGTTCGGCGCGAGGAGAACATTTCAGGCTCGCCGTAATCTTGCTCCCTATCAACGTATCCTGCGCACCGCAGGCCTCCAGTTCACGAAAAATCCAGCAAGCCAGAAGGTTTGACGAAAGCGCGGCGTGATCGGTGAGCGGCGCTCACGTGGCCAGAGCTCATCGCGCTACGACACGGTCGGCCCAATGCCGGGATTTGGCAACGTCGGCGCTTGTTTCGAGAGCTGGACAGCCGATCGGAGTACCCAGGATTTGACCCCATTGGGGGACCCATTATCCCTCTTGGTGGAGCAGCCACCGGACTGCTGGCCTAGTTAGCGTTCGGTCATGCCGCAGGCTGATCGTGTCTATCCGCAGGTGTGGGCGCCGTGGGGCGTCCGCGCCGAGGCGGCGCGCCTGGGTACACCGTTGGTCGACCCGTGCGGCATCGCTTGCCGCCGGACACAACCGTCGGAGTGCTCGTGGTGACGACGCAAGCGGTGACCAAGCCGGTCCGCGCGATCGGCGGCTTCTTCGCGATGTCACTGGACGCTTTCGTGTTCATGTTCAAGCCGCCGCTCGCCTGGCGTGAGTACCTGCTGCAGAGCTGGTTCGTGGCTCGGGTGTCAACGGTGCCGGCGCTGATGATGACGCTCCCGTACTCGGTGATCTTGACGTTCATCTTCAACATTCTGCTGACCGAGATCGGTGCCGGGGATTTCTCCGGAACGGGCGCAGGATCGGCACCGTCAATCAGATCGCACCGATCGTCACGGTGCTGGTGGTATCCGGCGCAGGCGCCACCGCAATGTGCGCCGATCTGGGCGCGCGGACGATCCGCGAAGAACTCGACGCGATGCGGGTGCTGGGCATCAACCCCATCCAGAGGCTGGTGGTCCCGCGAGTGCTGGCGGCGACAACAGTCGCGTTGGCGCTGGAATCGGCGGTGACCGTGGTCGGTCTCACCGGCGCATTCTTCTTCACCGTGTACGTCCAGCACGTCTCGGCGGGGGCGTTCGTGACCGGCCTGACGACGCTCACCGGCCTTGCCGACGTCATCGTCTCGCTGGTCAAGGCGACCCTGTTCGGGATGGCGGCTGGCCTGATCGCCTGTTACATGGGCATCTCCGTCGGCGGTGGTCCTGCCGGTGTCGGCAACGCCGTCAACGAGACCGTGGTGTTCACCTTCATGGTGTTGTTCGCGATCAACGTCATCGTGACCGCCGTCGGCATCCAGTTCACGGTTACTTGAGGTGAACCGATGACGCAGACCGTCCCGAATGCCCTTGCGGCCCCTGCACTTCCGCTGCTGCAGCGTACATTCAACGGCTTCGCGAGCGAGTGGAACCGGGTCGGATCGCAGATGCGGTTCTATGCTGCGACGCTCGGTTCGATTCCCGATGCGATCACCAACTACCGCAGTGAGTTGCTGCGGCTGATCGCACAGATGGGGCTGGGGGCCGCGGCGCTCGCGATGATCGGCGGCACCGTCGTGATCGTTGGCTTCTTGACGATGACCACCGGTGCCTTGGTGGCGGTACAGGGCTACAACCAACTGGCGTCGGTAGGTATCGAAGCCCTCACCGGCTTCGCGTCGTCGTATTTCAACGTCCGGCTCATCGTGCCCGGAACGGCCTCCGTCGCGTTGTCGGCGACCATCGGTGCCGGCGCTACCGCGCAGATCGGTGCGATGCGGATCAACGAGGAGATCGATGCGCTCGAGGTGATCGGCATCCGCAGCGTCGCCTACCTGGCGTCCAGCAGGGTCGTGGCCGGCGTCGTGGTGGTGATCCCGCTGTACTGCGTCGCCATCATGATGGCGTTTTTCGCATCCAGGGCCGGCACCACCGCGATCTACGGCCAGGGTTCGGGTGTCTACGACCATTACTTCAACACGTTCCTCAGCCCCCGCGACATCATCTGGTCGTTCCTCCAGGTGGTGGCGATAACGATCGTGGTCATGCTGGTGCACACCTTCTACGGCTACACCGCCCACGGCGGGCCGGCCGGGGTCGGTGAGGCGGTCGGGCGGGCCGTGCGGACCTCGATGGTGGTCGCGGCGGTGGAGATCGTGATGATCACACTCGCCGTCTACGGCCAATCCGGCAACTTCCATCTGGCGGGCTGACGGCATGAAACTCCGTGCAGGACAACACCGTATCCACTCCGCATGGTGGACGGTGATCCTGCTGTTGGCCGTCGGCGCGTTCATGCTCGTCACCACGACGGCCTTTGCCGGAACCTTCAGATCGTATGTGCCGGTGACTCTGACGTCGGATCGCTCCGGGCTGGTGATGGAGACCGGGGCCAAGGTCCAGATGCGTGGCGTGCAGGTGGGCCGGGTCGGCCAGATCGGCGACGCACAGAACATGGCCAACCTGACACTCGAGATCGACCCCGATCAGATCCGGTATATCCCGGCCAATGTGCAGGCGCAGATCAGTTCCACCACCGCTTTCGGCGCCAAGTTCGTGGAGTTGGTGTATCCGGAGCAACCGAGTCACGCCCGACTGACTGCGGGCGCCGTGCTGCATTCGAAGAATGTCAGCACAGAAGTCAACACGGTCTTTGAAAACGTCGTCGATCTGCTCAACATGATCGATCCGCTCAAGTTGAACGCGGTGCTGAGCGCAGTCGCCGAAGGCGTACGCGGACAAGGTGAACGGATGGGCGAAGCCACCACCGCCCTCAATGAGGTATTGCAGGCACTCAACGAGCGCAGCGACACCATCCGCCAAGACTGGCGCTCCTTCAAGAACTTCAACGACACCTATGCTGCGGCCGCCCGTGACATCGTGACGATCCTGAACGCCACCAGCACCACCAGCACCACCGTGGTGAACCACGCGAACACCCTGGACTCCTTGTTGCTCAACGTCATTGGCTTCGCGAACTCCGGGACCAACCTGCTCGTTACCAGCAGGGACAACCTCGCCGCGGCGGTCAACATTCTCGAGCCGACGACAAACCTGCTGCTGAAGTACAGCCCCGAGTACACCTGCTTCCTGCAGGGCACCAAGTGGTATCTGGACAACGGGGGATACGCGGCGTGGGGCGGCGCCGACGGCCGCACGCTGCAACTCGATGTCGCCCTGCTGCTGGGCAACGACCCTTACGCCTATCCCGACAACCTGCCGATCGTCGCCGCCAAGGGCGGACCCGGTGGAAAGCCGGGGTGCGGGTCGCTGCCGGATGCCACCAAGAACTTCCCGGTGCGCCAACTCATCACCAACACCGGTTGGGGGACCGGCCTCGATATCCGGCCCAACCCCGGCCTCGGGCACCCCTGCTGGGCCGACTACCTCCCGGTGACCCGCGCGGTCCCGAAGCCGCCGTCGATCCGCGAGTGCATTCCCGGGCCGGCAATCGGACCGATCCCGTACCCGGGGGCGCCGCCATACGGGGCGGCCCTGTACGGGCCGGGCGGGGTGCCGCTTTGGCCCGGGGTGCCGCCGGCCACACCCGACACACCGCCCGCGGAGCCCGGCCCAGCCCCGGCAGAAGCAGGTCCGCCAACACCTTGACCGTCCGCTACCGACACGAGCAGGAGAACAGGAGAAGAAGCCATGCGGGAAAACCTGAGAGGCGTCACAGTGCGCCTCGGCGCCTTCCTGGCGGTTTGCCTGCTGGCCGCGTTCTTGCTGGTCGCCGTTTTCGGGCAGGTCCGGTTCAGCGAAGGCAAGAGCTACTTCGCGGAGTTCACCAACGTGTCCAATCTCAGAGAGGGCAAGCTGGTCCGCATCGCCGGGGTCGAGGTCGGCAAAGTCAAGACCATCTCGATCAACTCCGACGCGACGGTGCGCGTCGAGTTCACCGCCGATGACTCGGTCACCCTCACCGAGGGGACGCAGGCCGTGATCCAGTACGACAACCTGTTCGGCGACCGGTACATGGCGCTGCAGGAGGGCGCCGGGGGACTCAAGATATTGACTCCCGGTCAGACCATTCCGGTTTCCCGCACCAAACCGGCGCTGGATCTGGATGCGCTGATCGGGGGCTTCAAGCCGCTGTTTCGTGCGCTGAACCCGGAGCAGGTGAACGCGCTGAGCGGACAGTTGTTGCAGGCGTTTCAAGGGCAAGGCCCCACGATCGGGTCATTTCTGGACCAGGCGGCTGCGGTCACCAACACGCTGGCCGACCGAGATCAGCTGATCGGGCAAGTCATCACCAATCTGAACGTGGTGCTGGGTTCACTGGGCGGCCAGAACGACCGGTTGGACACAGCGGTGACGTCGCTGTCGCAGTTGGTTCACGGGCTGGCAGAACGCAAGACCGACATCTCCAATGCGGTCGCCTACACCAACGCGGCCGCCGGCTCGGTCGCCGACCTATTGGCCCAGGCCCGCGAGCCCCTCCGCAAGGTGGTCCACGAAACCGACCGGGTCGCGAGCATCGCCGTGGCCGACCACGACTACCTCGACAACCTGCTCAACACGCTGCCGGACAAATACCAGGCCCTGGTTCGCCAGGGCATCTACGGCGACTACTTCGCCTTCTACCTCTGCGATGTCGTGTTGAAGGTCAACGGCAAAGGCGGTCAGCCGGTGTACGTCAAAGTGGCCGCTCAGAGCACGGGACGGTGCGCGCCGAAATGAAAACCTTCTCCGAGCGCAACCAGCTGATCATCGGCGCCGTCGGCATCCTGGCAGTCACCGGGTTTGTGGTGGCCGCGCTGGAATACCAGAAGCTGCCCTTCTTCAATCAGGGCACCGACGTCGCCGCCTATTTCGCCGACGCCGGCGGGCTGCGGACCGGCAACACCGTCGAGGTGTCGGGTTATCCGGTGGGAAAGGTGTCCAGCATCGAACTCGACGGACCGGGCGTGCTCGTCAAGTTCAAAGTCGGCGAGAACATCCGTCTCGGCGACCGCACTGAGGTGGCGATCAAAGGCAAGGGCCTGTTGGGCGGCAAGATCCTCGACGTCCTACCCCGCGGCGACGGGCGGCTCAGTGGTGCTATCCCCATCGAGCGGACCACCTCGCCTTACCAGCTACCGGAGGCCCTCGGCGACCTGGCCTCCACGATCAGCGGGCTGAACACTGAACAGTTGTCCGGATCGCTCAGCACCCTGGCGCAGACCTTCGCCAACACCCCGCCAGATCTGAGGAACGCATTGCAGGGCGTGGCACGGTTCGCGCAAACCCTCGATGAGCGCGACGCACAACTTCGCACCCTGCTCAGCAACGCAGCCAAGGCGACAGGAGTGCTGGCCAAGCGCACCGACCAGATCGTGGGGCTGGTGCGGGACACCAATGCGCTGCTGGCCCAGCTCCGGACCCAAAGCGCGGCATTGGATCAGATCTGGGCGAACATGTCGGCGGTGGCGCGGCAACTGCAGGGGTTCATTGCCGAGAACCGACAGCAGCTGCGGCCTGCGCTCGACAAGCTCAACGGGGTCCTGGCGATCGTCGACCAGCGCAAAGAACGCATCCAGCAGGCCATCCCACTGATCAACACGTACGTGTTGTCGCTCGGTGAATCGGTTTCCTCCGGCTCCTTCTTCAAGGCCTACGTGGTGAATCTACTTCCGGGTCAGTTCGTGCAACCGTTCATCGGCGCCGCGTTCTCCGACCTGGGATTGGACCCGGCCACATTACTGCCGTCGCAGCTGACCGACCCGCCGACCGGCCAGCCCGGGACGCCGCCGTTGCCGATGCCGTACCCGCGCACCGGACAGGGCGGCGAGCCGCGGATGAGCTTGCCGGACGCGATCACCGGCAACCCGGATGACCATTCGTGCGGTTTGCCCGGCGTAGCGTTGCCCGGCCCCGGCTGCTACCCGTATCGGGAACCACCGCCGGCCCCGCCGCCCGGCGGGCCGCCGCCCGGGCCGCCGGCGCCACTTCCTTCGCAGCAGCCGGGAGGCTGACGGTGAAATCAAAACTTCGACAAGCCCGCGCCGTGTTGGCGACCACCCTCGCACTGGTGCTCGTTGCCGGGGTGGTGGTCGCAATGCGGGCAAGTGATCAGACCGCCCGCACAATCGTGACCGCCTACTTCGACAACAGCAACGGCTTGTATGCCGGCGACGAGGTGCGCATTCGGGGCGTGGCGGTAGGCAAGATCGCCAAGATCGAGCCGCAGCCGCTGCGGGCCAAGATTTCGTTCTGGTTCGATCGCAAGTACAAAGTGCCCGCCGATGCAAAGGCTGCGATTCTCTCCCCGCAGCTGGTGACGGGGCGGGCGATCCAGCTGACGCCGCCCTACACCGGCGGCCCCACGATGCCAGACGGCGCGGTCATCCCGCAGGACCGCACCGCGGTGCCGGTCGAGTGGGACGACTTGCGGGCACAACTGCAGCGGCTGACCGATCTGCTGAAGCCCAACCAGCCCGGCGGCGTCAGCACGCTGGGTTCACTGATCAACACTGCCGCGGACAACCTGCGCGGACAGGGCGCCACCATCCGCGACACGATCATCAAGCTGTCCCAGGCGGTGTCCGCACTGGGCGACCACAGCAAAGACATCTTCGCCACCTTCAGAGATTTGTCGACGCTGGTGTCAGCGCTGCATGACAGCGCAGACCTGCTCGAGCAGCTCAACCGCAACCTGGCCGCGGTGTCCTCGTTGCTGGCCGACGACCCGCACAAGGTCGGTCAGGCGGTCGAGGACCTCAACGCGGTCGTCGCCGACGTGCAGAGTTTCGCCGCCGACAATCGGGAGGCGGTGGGCACCGCCTCAGACAAGCTGACGTCGATCAGCCGGGCACTGGTCGGCAGCCTCGACGACATCAAGCAGACGCTGCACATCGGCCCGACGGTATTGCAGGACTTCAACAACATCTACGAGCCGGCCAACGGTGCGCTGACCGGCGCGCTGGCGGTCAACAACTTCGCCAACCCGGTCTCATTCTTGTGCGGAGCAATCCAGGCCGCGTCCCGCCTGGGCGGCGAGCAAGCGGCGAAGCTCTGCGCGCAGTACATGGCGCCGATTTTCAAGAATCGCCAATACAACTTCCCGCCGATCGGAGAGAACCTGTTCGTCGGCGCTCAAGCCAGACCGAACGAGGTCACCTACAGCGAGGACTGGATGCGCCCCGATTTTGTGCCGCCGGCCGCCAATAACCTGCCGGCTCCAGCAACTGGGCCACTGCCGGCCGAAGCACCAGCGGCGCCAGCACCCGCCGGGGCGGCGGCGGCAACCGACCCCGCGGCCGGCCTGCGCGGCATGATGATTCCGCCGGGAGGTGGCTGATGACAAGCAACCGCTGGCGCCGCGCTGCGGCGAGCCTGGCCATGTTCGCGCTCGTGGCCGGCACATCCGGCTGCGGCTGGCACGGGCTGAATTCGCTCGCCCTGCCCGGCACGCAGGGCGCCGGCGCGGGCTCCTTCCTGATCCAGGCGCAGATGCCCGAAGTCAACAACATCCAACCCAACTCTCGGGTGCGCGTGGCCGACGTAGCGATCGGCCATGTGACGAAAATCGAGCGTCAGGGCTGGCACGCGTTGGTGAGCATGCGGCTCAACGGTGACGTCGCCCTGCCCGCCAACGCCACCGCCAAGATCGGCACGACCAGCCTGCTGGGCTCCTACCACATCGAGCTCGCGCCGCCGAAAGGCGAAGCACCGCAAGGCAAGCTGCGTGAAGGCTCGGTCATCCCGCTGTCCCACGGCGGTGCATACCCGAATACCGAGCAGACGCTGGCGGCGTTGTCGTTGGTGCTCAACGGCGGCGGGCTGGGCCAGATACAGGACATCACCGAGGCTTTCAGCACCGCGTTCCGGGGGCGCGAGCACGATGTGCGCAGCCTCATCGGGCAGCTCGACAGGTTCACCGCATACCTCAACGACCAGTCCGGCGACATCATCGCGGCCACCGACAGCTTGAACCGCCTGGTCGGAAAGTTCGCCGAGCAGCAGCCCGTGCTCGACCGGGCCCTGGCGACCATTCCCGACGCGCTCGCGGTGCTCAACAACGAGCGGAGCAACCTCGTCGAGGCGGCCGATCAGCTGGGCAGGTTTAGCGCCCTGACCGTCGACTCGGTTAACAAAACCAAGGCGAACCTGGTCAACGAATTGAAGGAACTCGGGCCCGTCCTGGAATCGCTCGCCAACGCCGGTCCGAGCATGACCCGCGCACTCAGCCTGCTGGCCACGTTCCCATTCCCGAACGAAACCTTCGAGAATTTTCAACGTGGTGACTATGCCAACCTGACCGCGATCATCGACCTCACGCTCAGCCGAATCGACCAGGGAATACTCACCGGCACCCGGTGGGAGTGCCACCTGACCCAACTCGAGCTGCAGTGGGGACGAACCATCGGCCAGTACCCCAGCCCGTGCACCTCGGGATTCCGCGGTACCCCCGGCAATCCGCTGACCATCCCGTACCACTCGGACCAGGGGCCGTAGATGCGCCGCCTACACCGACGAGTCCAAGTCCAACTGGCCGTCTTCACCGTGATCGCGCTGATCGCGCTGGCGGTGATGTCCCTGCACTTCGTGAAACTGCCGGCCATGCTGTTCGGCGTCGGCCGCTACTCCGTGAAGGTGGAGCTGCCGGAAACCGGCGGGTTGTACGGCACCGGAAACGTGACATATCGCGGCACCGAGGTGGGCCAGGTGCAGTCCGTGCGGCTGACCGACAGCGGCGTCGAAGCTGTGCTCTCCCTCAAATCGGGCATCGACATCCCCTCGGACCTGCGAGCCGAGGTGCACAGCCAATCCGCGATCGGCGAATCCTACGTCGAGTTGTTGCCCCGCAACGGCACCTCACCGCCACTGAAGGACGGCGACCTGATCCGGCGGGCTGACACCTCCGTGCCGCCGAACATCAACTCCTTGCTCAGTGCCGCCAACACCGCTCTGCAGGCAATACCGCACGACAACCTGCAGACCGTCATCAACGAGTCGTACACCGCGGTGGGTGGGCTGGGCCCCGAACTCTCCCGCCTGATCATGGGTTCGTCCAACCTGGCGATCGATGCGCGCAAGAACCTCGACCCGCTCGTCTCGCTGATCGACCGATCGCAGCCCGTGCTGGACTCCCAGACTCACACGTCGGAGGAGATTGCCGGGTGGGCAGCCCACCTGGCGACCGTGACCACGGAATTGCAGACTCACGACGCGGCCGTCGCAGGCACCATCGACCAGGCCGGCCCGGCGTTCGGGGAGATGCGTCAACTGATCGAACGGGTGCAACCCACCTTGCCCATACTGCTCGCCAACCTCGCCAGCGTCGGACAGGTCGCGCTCACCTACCAGAACGACATCGAGCAACTGCTGGTGATATTCCCCGAATCCATCGCCGCCGAACAGGCCGGCATCCTCGCCAACGTCAACACCAAGCAGCCGTACCACGGCCAATACCTGAGCTTCAACCTCAACATCAACCTGCCGCCGACGTGCAGCACCGGATTCCTGCCGGCCCAGCAGCAGCGCGTCCCCACCTTCGAGGACTACCCCAACCGCCCGGCCGGCGACCTGTACTGCAGGGTGCCCCAGGACTCGCCGCTCAACGTGCGCGGCGCTCGCAACGTCCCCTGCGAAACCGTGCCGGGCAAACGCGCACCCACCGTCAAGATGTGCGAGAGCAACGAACAGTACGTGCCCCTCAACGACGGCTGGAACTGGAAGGGCGACCCCAACGCCACGCTGTCGGGTCAGGACATTCCGCAGCTGCCACCGGGATCGGCGCCACCACCGGCCGGGGCGACACCCGCACCCGGTCCGGCGCCACCCCCGATTGCCGCGGCGCAGTACGACCCGGCCACCGGCACCTACACCGGATCCGATGGGCATCAGTACACCCGATCCGATCTGGCCCAAACCGCGCCGAAGGAACGGACCTGGCAGTCGATGCTGCTGCCGCCCGGGCCTTGAGACGGCGACGACACCCAGACTCATCAAGCACCAAGGATGGAGAACCTCATGACGGTAGTAGCCGATCGTGACCAGGAGCTGGACGAAGACACCGCCGAAGTCGAGGACAGCCCCCCCGAACCCGCCGCGGACGACCTCGAGAGCCCGCCCGCGGGCCGGACCAGGAAACCCGTGTCCACAGAGCGGCGCGCAACGCTGTTCGGCTTAGCCGTCGTCGTCGCGTTGGCGGCGCTGAGCGGATGGTGGGGCTATCGCCTGCACCAGTCCAACCAGGTGCAGGCCCAGCGGAGTCAGTACCTGCAGGTGGCCAGACAGGGCGCACTGAACTTGACGACCATCGACTGGCACCACGCCGACGCCGATGTGCGCCGAATTCTCGACGGCGCGACCGGGGATTTCTACAACGACTTCGCCAAGCGCTCGAAGCCATTCGTCGAGGTGCTGCAGCAAAGCCAGGCAACCACCGTGGGCAGAATCACGGAGGCGGGACTGGAATCGGAGACAGCCGACGGAGCGCAGGTACTGGTCGCGGTTGCCGTGCAGACGTCCAATGCCGGCGAGGCCGACCCGGTACCGCGGGCATGGCGAATGCGTATCTCGGTGCAGAGGGTCGGGGATCAGGTCAAAGTCTCTAATGTCGGGTTCGTGCTGTGAGCGCGGTCATCTCGCCCCGGACAGGCCAGCGCAGTGACCTCGACGAGGTGCCCCAGTCACCTGCTGAGCCAGCGGCCGCTGGGGAGGCCGGCGCGGACGAGACCGAAGCGACCGACGTGGCCACGGATGCCGACGGGTCAGATCACGAGGAGCGACCGGCCACGGCGTGGCGTCGCATCCGTTGGTCCAGGGTCATCGCCTACGGGCTGTTGCCGGGAGTGGCGCTCCTGCTGGCCGCGGGAGCGGGCTTCCTGAGATGGCAGGACACCTCGGCCCGCGATGCCGGGGTGGCCCGGGCGGAGTCCGTGCGCGCCGCCACCGACGGCACCATTGCGCTGCTGTCCTACCGGCCCGACACCGTGCAGGCTGATCTCGAGGCCGCACGGGGCCGATTGACCGGTGCGTTCCTGCAGGCCTATACGTCGCTGACGCACGACGTGGTGATCCCGGGAGCAAAGCAGAAGCAGATTTCCGCCGTGGCCACCGTCCCGGCCGCCGCTGCCACGTACACGACTGCCGATCACGCCGTCGTACTGCTGTCGGTGAACCAGACAATCGTCATCGGCCAGGACGCGCCCTCAAGCACCGCCTCCAGCGTCCGGGTCACCCTCGACAAGGTCGGGGGCCGTTGGCTGATATCGCAATTCGATCCGGTGTGACACCGGTGATCACGGCCGACGGAAGGAATCGACATGCAGTACCGACAGCTGGGTTTGTCTGCTCTGTTCGTCATGGTGGGCGGCACGGTCCTGGATATGCCGGCGGCGTACGCCGACAACAAGCGGCTCAATGACAGCGTGGTCGCCAACGTGTACACCGTGCAACATCAGGCCGGCTGCGGCAACGACGTCAAGATCAACCCGCAACTGCAACTCGCCGCCCAGTGGCACACCCTCGATGTCCTGAACAACCGAAACCTCGACAGCGACATCGGTTCTGACGGGTCCACCGCACAAAGTCGCGCCAACGCAGCCGGCTATAAGGGGCGAGTGACCGAAACGGTGGCCATCAATCCTGCCGTGGCAATCAGCGGCGTCGAGTTGATGAACCAGTGGTATTACAACCCTTCGTATTTCGCGATCATGTCCGATTGCGCCAACAGTCAGATCGGGGTGTGGTCGGAAAACAGCCCGGATCGCACCGTCGTGGTGGCCGTCTACGGGCAGTCTGACAGAGCACCCCAGAGCACAGCGGTTGGGCAGCAGGCAGGCCCCGCGCCGGTGGTGGTCCTGCCGGAAAACGTCCCGATCGACCCCAGCCCGCAATACGACGCCAGCGACGAGATCGAATACGCCATCAACTGGTTCCCGTGGATCCTGCGCGGCGTGTACCCGCCACCGGGTATCCCGCCGCAATAATCAGGGGGCGGACGCTGCGCTACTCCGCCGGAGGCTGGTAGTGCGCCGCCGAGTTCCGCAGCTGCCAGATCTGGGCAGGACAAAGAAGATTCACCGCATACGAGACAAGGTAGTTGGCCGCGAACTCGTCGTTGGGGGTCACGTCACGCTTGACATCACCCATTACCTGGGCGTAGCCGTGGCCCGCGGTGACCTTGTCGCAGATCCCGTAACCGTAGTTCAGCGCGTCGGTGTTCGGGAAGTCGTAGTGCCGTCGCACGGTCACGTCGTAGAGATACTCCACATCGGGCGCCGGAGCGGCATTAGCCCACGGCGCCAACGCAAGCGGGGCAACACCGAGGGCAGCGGCGACGATCAGAGCGGCAGGCGTGCGACGCATCATTGGTCAGCTCCTATGCAGTGGAATCGGCCGGCTGCACCGCTGCACGGATGTGATCCCGATGTGCATCGGCGGATGACCGCGGCAGGAAAGATGCGGCGGCTCGCATCAATAACAGCGCGAAGCAGATACTCAGTACCGTCGCGCCGGCAACCACCGGTGCCGAGGTGTGCTCGAGGTGAATAGCAACGATGGTCGGCCAGCCGGCACCGAAGTTGGCCCCGAAAAAGGTGCATGGGAACAGTACGAAGACGCCGAGTAGTTGCCGAGAGGCGGTGCAGCGCGCGCGCAGCTGTGCCGCCGCCACCGCGAAGCAGATCACCTGAGCGGTCTCCAGCACGCCAATCACCAACGGGTACTGCAAGATCCGGAAGACATGTGGCCCCCAGTAACTGTAGAGGCCGCCATTGATTCCGACCATCTCGAAGGTGGCCGATTCCAGTAACGTGATCCCGGCCAAGACCGACAGCGTGCGGCCGGTCATTGAACCGTGGGCGATCCGATTGGTGATGTAGATGGCCGGTGCCGCGTACAGCACCGCATAGCCGCTGTGCGTCCAGATCGGTTGCGGGATATCGAATGCGGTGAAGTGAGTCCACATGCCGGGTGTGGAGTAGAAGTACAGCATCATCCCCACGTCGTACAGCGGCTCTGCGAAGGCCCCGACCAGGGCCCCAAGTACCACGAGCGCATAGAAGGGCGTCCGATCGCGCATCCCCATCCGGATCGCGACAACCAGGAGCACCGCGGTCAGCGCCCAACTGGCGTACGTCAGGATCGTCTGTGTAGTGAGGTTCAATGCGTGATCGATCGGTGGCATGTTTTCAGCGTAGGGACAGCTCAGCTCGACCCGCGTCCCTCAAGAAGGGGATCTTCCCATCCGTTGGGATGATTGAGTTCCCGAAACCGCGCAGGCGAATCAGGCGAGCGAAGCGCCTTCGGCGGCCAGCCTTTCGCCGGCGTCCAGGAACGAACTCACCAACCCGGGCTGGGCATAGTACGCGTCGCCGACACCGCTTTCCAACCGCTTGCGGCTGTAGTCGTAGAGGGCGGCGAGCTTGTACATCGCAAGCGTGGCATACCAATTGATGTTCGACACGTCAGCGCCGGTGCGATCCGCATATCGGTCGATCAGCTCAGTCCGTCCAGGGTATCCGGGCTCCAGGACGGCGGTGCCCATCGCTGATGTTGGAACCAGCGGCTCGCCCGCCATCGGATACGAAGCGAGTAGGTATCCGAGGTCGGCGAGCGGGTCGCCGAGGGTAGCGAGTTCCCAGTCAAGGACCGCGGCGACGGCACCGGCGCCGATGTCGACGATCATATTCCCGATGCGAAAGTCGTTGTGGACGATGGCACTTCCGGATTCCGGCGGAAGATGTGCGTGCAGCCACTGGTCGAGGCGGGAAAAGGCCGGTGGCAGGGTACCGTCCACCACGATCAGCGACCGCATCCGTCGCAATTGCCGGGCGTTGAAGCCCTGCGGTTTGCCGAAGTTGCCGAGCCCTACCTCACGCCAATGCACCTGGTGCAGCGCGGCGAGAGTGTCTACCAGTGATTCACCGATCTGCCGGCGCAGCTGTAGGTCCTCACTCGGCGCGGGGGTCGACTCGGTGATGACGGTCCCGTCGACGAATTCCATGACCAGAAACGGGACGTCGAGGAGGTCGCCGGCGGCGGCGACGGCGAGCACCCGCGGGGTGGGGACGTCGGAGTGCTCGAGTGCGGATAGCACCCGAGCCTCCCGTAACACGTCATGAGCGCCGGCGTGCAGCGGCGGTGGCGGTGGTCTGCGGACGATCAGTTGCGAATAGCCGTCGGACACCAGAAAGGTCAGGTTGGAATGCCCATCGCCGACGGCGTGGGCGGTGATGACCGGGTTGCACAAGTCCCGATCGGCCAGGAAGCGCCCCAGATCGCGCAGCTCATGCTCAGACCACGACCACATCAGGTGTCCCCAGCCGACAGATAATCGAGATAGGCTCCTTGCCAATGCGTTTCGAATTGGCCGGCGCCTTGTTCACCATCGATGAGTGCATGGCAGGCGCCCTCGCGGATCACCGTCTGCAGCCGATCGTGTGTCGGCAACTCGATGACCCCGAAGACATCGAGCTCCAACTCGGTTCGCACACCCGCGGTGTCGGTGAGGGTGGCCGACAGCCGACGCTGCCGCATCTGTTGCCCGTACTCGGCATGGTGGTCGATGCGACTGACGGGGTAGGTGATTCCGTCACGGACGACGTAGCCGGCGAAACCCCACTCGCCCTTGGCGATCCATATCCAGCCATTGACCGCACGGCCCGACTCGGTGTAGGCGATGAACCACTTCCAATGCTGGGGGATGCCCCAGTCTCGGACCCCCCAGGAATGGTCGCGGTGCCCCATTCGATCCCACTCGATTCGGTGGCCGGCGACTTCGAGACCCCCGCGCACCCGGCCCGTCTGCTCGATCCGGTTGACCGCGAACCACGAGGGCAGGCCGTCCGGATTGCGGTGGTAGCTGAAAGCGTCGTGAATGCCGTGGAATGCGAACTCGATTCGCACCCCGTCGCGGTCATAGGTGAGAACGCAGGACTTGCGCAGTTCGGGTTGCGTGAGAGTCATTCCCTCGAAGGAGAATTCGTCGAGGTCAACATCGTCGTCCACGCGTCCCTGGTGGAGTTGCAGCGCCAGCGGGCGCCGTTCGGGACCCCAGACGCACACGTTGTAACCGGCCCTGCCGGTGCCGGTCAGGTAGAGGTAGATCTGCACGCCGAGCTGCTCCTCGGGCATGATCAACTCCCAGAACAGGCTGTCACGCGTTCGCTCGCCGGCCTGCGGTCGGTGCCGGAGGTCGTCAGCGGGACCCAGCCCGTCACTCCGGGCTCCTAGGGTTGTCATATGCGCCGCGCGTCCCGCAGGCCGGCCAGCCCACCGCGAGTGGTCGGCACCTGCAACGCCAGTGCCTGACCGCGGGTGTCGACCTCGAGTGCGGACCGCAACGAGTTGTTCTCCAGATTGCGGACCAACGCGTTCTTGGTGGATCTCACACTGTCGTCGGAGTTCTCCGAGATGGTTACGGCCAGATCCATCGCCGCGTCGAGCGCATTGCCACCTTCGGAGAGCTGGTCGGCCAGTCCGATCTGACAGGCCTCGACAGCCCGCACGGTGCGTCCGGTGAATGCCAACTCGGCCGCCCGGCCAGGCCCGATCAGCCGGACCAGGTTCCACGACGTGCCAAGTTCGCCGATGGACAACCCGACCCGCACGAACCCGGCACTGAAACTGGCGGTGGGGTCGGCGATCCGGACGTCGGCGGCCAGTGCCAGTGATAGTCCTCCGCCGGCCGCGGGGCCGCTGACTGCAGCGATCACCGGATACGGCAGCGCGCGCAATCCGGTTGACCCGGCCGCGGCGGTCTCGACGAGATCGGTGAATTCCGACACCGACATCCGGGTCAGAACATCGACCTCGTCCAAGTCGAAGCCGGTGCAGAACGCCTTACCCCCGGCCCCGGTGACGATCAGCGCCCGCACCGGTGCATTGCGTAATACGGTTGCTGCCCAGGCGATTTCGCCGAACATCTCGATGGTTTGCGAGTTCGCCCGGTGTGGGCGGTTCACTGACATCACGACGATGCCCGGGTGTCGTTCGTCGAAGGTCAGGGTTTGCGCCGTGCCCAGCTCGTCGAGAACATCAGGCAGCGGCCGCCGCGACACCCGATTCCACTGCGATGTTGCCGTGCTCATGCTCATCGCCCGGAAAAGTTCGGCGGCCGCTTGGCTTTGAAGGCTTGCAGCGCCTCGGTCATGTCGTCGCAGCGCGTCAGCAGCGCCTGACCGCGGTTCTCCAACTCCAGTGCCGCCGCGAAGGAGGCCACTTCCATGTTGGCCTGCAGTGCGCGTTTGGATATCCGGATACCGCCGGGGGAGTTGGCGCAGATCTGGCCCGCCATGGCCAGGCTTTGGTCGAGCAAGTCGTCCGAACCAGTCACCCGATTGAGCAGGCCGAGCCGCGCTGCTTCTTCAGCCTCGACAATGCGCCCGGTGAAACCCATCTCTGCGGCGGCGGACGGACCGATCAGGCGGGGCAGCAACCAGGAGGCACCGAGGTCGCCGGCCGAAAGCCCGATGCGCACGAACGCGGCATTGAACTTCGCCGCCGGTGACCCGAGCCGGATGTCGGCCATCAGCGCGAGCGACATTCCGCCGCCGGCCGCGGGACCGTTGACGGCGGCGATCACCGGGACCGGCACCGCGCGCACGGCGCTGAGTGCGCGGGCGGCGCGCTCCTGACGATCGAGCATGCCCAGGGCGGATAGCGAGGCCAGTTCTTCGGCTTCGTCGAGGTCGTATCCCGCGCAGAAGGCCTTGCCCGTGCCGGTGAGGATCACCACCCGGACGTCGCGGTCGTCAGCGAGCGCGCGCGCCAACGTCTCCAGCTCGTTGAACATGGTCAGCGTCATCGCATTGAGACGGTCGGGCCGGTTCAGGGTCACCTGGACCACGCCGTCCGCCGGAGACGCAAGAAGCATTGTCTCATAACGGGTTTCGACATCAATCATGAAACAGGCTCCGATCTCTGGGTCACGCGAATTCGGGCGAGCGCTTGGCGATGAAGGCACGGATTCCCTCGACCGCCTCACCCTGCTCGAACAGGTCCTGAATCTGCTGGACTTCGAACTGCAAGCCGTCGGCCAGCGGGCGATCGTAGGACGCGTCGACGGTGCGGACGACCGCCAGTTGTGCGGGCATGGAGGGCGCGACCAACTCGTGCGCAAGTTGCCAGGCCGCGGCCCGGGCCGTTGTACCCGGTCCGGCGAAGCGGTCGATCAGGCCTATCCGGTACGCCTCGTCGGCGTCGACCTGGCGCCCGGTGAGCATGATGTCGAGCGCTTTGCCGCGCCCCACCAGGCGGGGGAGTCGTTGGGTGCCCCCGGCGCCGGGGATCAGCCCCAATTTGACTTCGGGGAGACCGAACCGTGCGCGGGCCGCACCGACACGCAGCGTGCACGCCATCGCCAACTCGAGGCCACCACCGAGGGCAAGTCCGTCGACGGCCGCCACGGAAATCACCGGCAGGTCGGCGAGGCGTTCCACCGCGCCGCGCAGAGTATCGCCGTACTCGCGGAATGACGCCGCGTCCACCGCGGACATGTGTTTGATATCGGCCCCAGCCGCGAAGAACCCGTCCACCGCGGAAGCCACCACCACGACCTTGGCATCTACCGCCAGGGTGTAGTCGATCGCCGTGTGCAAGCCGGTAATGATCTCCAGCCCGAGCGCATTGGCCGGTGGCCGATCGAGCATGATCTCGACCACGGCGCCGTCCCGGTTCCAGGTGACGGCCTCGCGCCTGTGTGGTTGTGCCACGGGAATCTCCTTTGCTGACTGAAGGATTGGCTCAGGCCATCGTGAGTCCGCCGCTGACGGACAAGGTTTGGCCGGTGATGTACCCCGCGGCATCCGATGCGAAGAAGGCAACCGCAGCGGCAATATCGGACGGCTGGGCCAGCCGTTTCATCGGCACGGAGCGAGTCATACCGCCGATCACCTTGTCGGCGTCCTGTCCGGAGCTGTCGGCGAACTTGCGCAGCGCGGGCGTGTCCGTCGGTCCGGGACACACGGTGTTCACTGTCACCCCTTTGGTCGCCACCTCGCGGGCCAGCGTCTTGGTGAACGCGATAATGCCGCCCTTGGCGCCCGAGTAGACCGCCTCCAGCGACGAGCCGACGCGACCGGCGTCCGAGCCGATGTTGATCACCCGCCCGAAACCGCGCTCCACCATGCCCGGCACAACGGTATGGATGACTCGCAGCGCGCCCTTGAAATTGATGTCGAGAATCTTGTCCCAGAAATCCTCTGACGTTTTCACGAACGGCATGAAGTCGTCCCAGCCGGCGTTGTTCACGACGATCTCGATGTCGCCGAGTTCGGCAGTGGCGGTCTTGACCGCACCACGTACCGACTCGGTGTTGGTCACATCGACGTGGACGGCGATGGCTTCCCCGCCCGCTTCGGCAATGCGCTTCGCGGTTGCTTCGGCCGCCTCCAGATTCAGATCGGCGACCGCAACTCGATATCCATTGGCTCCCAGCGTTTCCGAGATGCCCTGACCGATTCCTTGGGCCCCGCCGGTGACGAATGCGACACGTTTGCTCATATGTTCTCTCCTTTGAGTGGTCTGATGCCTAGCGGCAGGATGTGTGGTTCGGGTCCGGTGTCCAGTGGATCGGTCCGGCGACTATGGAGTGACTGGTCAATTTGCGTCCCAGCACCTGTTGAGCGGCGCGCGCCGCATCGATCAGGGCAGGTAGCGATACCCCGGTCGATACGCCCATCTCGTGGAACATGCTGATCAAGTCTTCCGAGGCGATGTTTCCGGTGGATCCTGCCGGCACCGGGCAGCCGCCGAGTTCGCCGAAGCTGGACTCGAAGCTGGTGCATCCAGCCTGCAGCGCGGCGTAAGCGTTAGCCAGTCCCTGTCCGCGGGTGTTGTGGAAGTGGGCAGTGACCTCGACACCCGGCAGTCGTTCAATGGCGGCGGTGAAGAACTCACCGACGTAGGCGGGATTGGCCATTCCCGTAGTGTCGCCGAATCCGATCTCACTGGCGCCGGCTGCCGCGAACTGCTCGGCGATATCCAGCACCCGCGTCATCGGCACCCTGCCCTCGAACGGACAGCCGTAGGACGTGGCAATGACCGCGGCGCACCGCAGGCCCTCGGCGACAATGCGTTTGGCGATGATCTCGTTGTCGGACATGGATTCGGCGATGCTCCGGTTCACGTTCTTCTTGTTGTGCGTCTCCGACGCGCTGACGAAGATGGCCACCTCGCCGAACGTCTCGCGTACTTTGAGGGCATTGTCCAGTCCCTTGCTGTTGGGTACCAGCACCATCAGTGAAACTTCCTCGGGCACATCGACGCCGCGCAGCACCTCAACGCCGTCGGACAGCTGCGGGATGACGTCGGGGCGAACGAAACTGGCCACTTCAATGCGTTTCAGCCCGGTGCGGGCCAGCCGGTTGATCAAGTGGATCTTGTTCGCGGTGGCGATCGTTTCCGGTTCGTTCTGGAATCCGTCGCGCGGGCCTACCTCGCGGATATCGACATGTGTGGGCAACCCGCTCACAGTGCGCTCCTTTCCCGGTCGAGCTGATCGCGGAACTTGGGGGCGGCGATCGCGACCAGGCGTCGCGCTCGTTCCCTCAGGCTGCAGCCGCGCAAATGCGCGACGCCGTATTCGGTGACGACGGTGTCGACATCAGAACGCGCGGTGGTGACCACCCCGCCGTCGAGCGAGGCCTTGATGGTGGACCGACCACGCGAGGTGGCCCGCAGCGCGATGATCGACCGTTTACCGGTGAGCGAGGCCGCCCGGGTGAAGTCCACTTGCCCGCCGACGGCGCCCACGTAAACCCCGCCGCTGACCTCGGCGCCCACCTGCCCGGTCAGGTCGACCTCGACGGCGAAGTTGACCGATACCAGCGAGCTCAGTTGCGAAAGTATTTGCGGGCTGTGGGTGTAACTCGTCGGCAGGAAGCGGGCGGGCAGCTCGGCCACCCGGCTGTAGAGCTCGGCAGAACCCAACGCGATGCCGGCAACTATCAGGCCGGGGTCAATCTCCTTGCGCCTGCAGGTGATAACACCTTTGTCGACCAGCCGGAGCACCCCGTCGGTGACCATGCCGGTGTGGAATCCCAGGTCCTCGTGTTCGGACAGGGCATCGAGCGCCGCGGCGCCCAGCGAGCCGACGCCCATCTGCACGGTGTCGCCGTCGTCGACGAGACCGGCGACGTGGGCGGCGATACGGCGCTCGGTGATACCCGCTGCGCGGGTGGGATCTTCGGCGAGCGGCCGATCCGTGCTGATGGTCGCGGCAAAGCGGTCCAGCGGAATTCGTGGGCTGCCCGCCGGTTCCGGCATTCTCTGGTTGATTTCGGCGATCAGCACAGGCGTGTGCGGTATCGCGTCGGCGACATAGTCGACCCCGATGCCCAACGAGCATGTCCCGTCCTTATCGGGCGGGGACACCTGAATCAGGCCGACATCACACGGAAGGCGGCGCTCGGCGAACATGCGGGGTAAAGCCGAATAGTGGCACGGCACCACGTCCAGCCGACCCGACCGACTCAGTTCGCGAAGCTCGCCAAGTCCGCCGTAGGACACCATCGACATCCGGCCGGGGATCGTCACGGCCAGCTGGTCGTTCCAGCTCAGCCCGGTGAAGGTCCGGATCGGACCGATCCGGGGATTCTGCAGGATCAGCGCGTCGACAAGGGGGCGCGGTTCGGCCGCGGCCTGACCCCACCAGACACCGTCGCCGCGGGACAGGAATCTGGTGAAATCGATCATGTCGGAACCCGCTGAATCAAGGTCCCCGTGCCGAGACCTCCGCCACAGCACATCGACACCAGGCCGAGATCGGCCTCTCGGCGCTCGAGTTCGGCGACCAGTGTGGCCAGCAGTCGGGCCCCGGTGGCGCCCACCGCATGTCCTAGCGCGATGGCTCCGCCGTTGACGTTGACACGATCGGCGTCCGGACGAATTTCTCGCTGCCAAGCGAGAACCACCGAGGAAAATGCCTCGTTGATTTCGAACAGGTCGATGTCACCGACCGTGAGGTTGTTGCGTTGCAGCAGCTTTCGGGTGGCCGGAATGGGTCCGGTCAGCATGATGATCGGATCGACTCCGACGGTGGTCTGGTCGAGGACGCGGGCGCGTAGACGCAGTCCGAGCCGGCGCGCGGCATCGGCAGAGCACAGCAACACGGCGGCGGCGCCGTCACTGATCGGCGATGACGACCCGGCAGTGATTCGCCCGCCTTCTTTGCGGAAGGCCGGCTTGAGATTGGCCAGCGTCTCCAACGTGGTTTCCGGACGCACGCATTGGTCCCCGTGGCGAAGTTGACCGTCGAGGGTCATCGGCACCATCTCGGCAACAAACCTGCCGTCGGCGATGGCCTTGGCCGCGTTCTGATGCGACCGCGACGCAAAGGCATCCATCTCCTCGCGGCTCAGCTGCCACTGGTCCGCGATCAACTCGGCGCTTTCGCCTTGGTGCACGAAGCTGTAGCGGTCGCGCAGCTCGGCTGTCCACGGATCGCCGTAGAGTTCGGAGATCTTGCCGGGCGAGTCGATCGGGACGTGGCCCATGTGCTCGACGCCACCGGCGATCACGACGTCGTGTGTGCCCGAGGCCACCAGAGCCGCGGCCATTTCCACTGCGGTTTGCGCTGAGCCGCAACGCCGGTCCAGTGTGGTCGCCGGTACCTCCGGCGGATAGCCCGCCTGCAGCCAGGCGTTGCGGGCGATGTTGCGGGACTGTTCTCCGAACGGGGCGGTACAACCGATGACCAGATCTTCGACCAGCGCGGGTTCGATACCGGTGCGTGTGATGAGCTCGGTGTAGCAGGCGGCGAGCATCGCGTTGGGGTGGGTGTCGCGGTACCAGCCGCGCTCGGGATGCGACTTGCCGGTTGGTGTGCGTACCGCTTCAGCGATGTAGACCTCGCGGCCCGTTACGGCGAACGGACCAGTCACGTTGCGGCCCATCAGATCACCGTCCCGCCATCCACCGGCAGCACCTGACCGGTGATGTAGGAGGCGGCGTCGGAAGCCAGAAAGACGAAAGTCGGCGCGATCTCATCCGGAAACGCCCAGCGTCCCAGCGGAATTCGGGCCAGAGTCTTGGCGGCCAGCTTTTCGTTGGTGCGGATGTTGGCCGTCATGGCCGTTGCGGCCAACGGCGCGACGGCATTGACGGTGATGGATTGGCGCGCCAGCTCGCGCGCCAGCGACTTCGTCAGCCCGATGATGCCGGCTTTGGCGGCACCGTAGTTGGCCTGACCGATGGTGCCGGTAATGCCGGCCGCTGAGGTGACATTGATGATCCGGCCGGTGCCATCTGTCGGCAGATGGTGCAAGGCGGCCTGGCTGCATACGAAGCTACCCACCAGGTGGATGTCGACGATACGCCGGAAGTCCTGCTCCGAAAGGTCCGCGAACATGGCCGGCGCGATGGCGCCGGCGTTGTTCACCAGGACGTGAAGCACACCGCCGCCGAGTTCGGCTGCGGCCGCGGCGGCTTCGGTTGCCGCAGCCGAGTCACGCACATCCAGTACGAACGGCCGTGCGGTACCACCGGCGGCAATGATCGATTCCGCGGTGGCCAGCGCGGCGTCCTTGTCGATATCGGTCACCAGCACCGCGGCGCCGGCCGCGGCGAAAGCCTGGGCGATCGCCTCGCCGACGCCGCTGCCCGCACCGGTGACCAGCGCCGAACGCCCATCGAGGCGGAAGACATCGCGCTGCGGGGACATCAGTAGCTCCTCGGCAGACCCAGCACGTGCTCGCCCAGGTAATTGAGCACCATCTCCTGGCTGATCGGGGCGATCCGGGTAAGCCGGGCCTCCCGGAAATATCGGGCCACGTGATACTCCTCGGAGTAACCCATGCCGCCGTGGGTCTGCAGCGCACGGTCGGCCGCATCGAACGCGGCGTCGGCGCACAGGTATTTGGCCGTATTAGCCTCGCGTGCACAGGGTTCGCCGTTGTCGTAAAGCCAGGTGGCCTTGCGCAGGATCAACTCGGCGGCATCCAAGCGGGCTAGTGAGTCGGCAAGCGGGAACTGTATTCCTTGGTTCATCCCGATCGGCCGGCCGAATACCTCCCGCTCGTTTCCGTAGCGGACAGCCGCGCGCAGTGCGGCCCGCCCGATGCCCAGGGCCTCTGCGGCGATCAGGCAGCGTTCGGGGTTGAGTCCGTCGAGGATGTAGCGGAAACCCTGACCTTCCTCGCCGACTCGGTCCTCCACCGGAATCTCGAGTCCGTCGATGAACAGTTCGTTGGAGCTGACCGCGTTTCTCCCCATCTTGTGGATCGGCCGAATATCGACCTTGCTGCGATCAAGGTCGGTCAGGAACAGCGTCATGCCATCGGTTTTGCGCGAGGCGTCCTCGAACTTCGTGGTGCGGGTAAGCAGCAGGATCTTCTCCGATTCCAGCGCTTTGGAGATCCACACTTTGCGGCCGTTGACGACATATCGATCACCTTCGCGCCGGGCAAAGGTGGTGATCTTCGTGGTGTCCAGGCCCGCGCCCGGTTCAGTCACGCCGAAACACACGTGCAACTCACCGGTGACGATGCGAGGCAACGTGCGGGCTTTGAGCTCCGCGGAACCGTGCATGATCACCGGGTGCATGCCGAATATCGACATATGCATTGAGCTGGCGCCGTTCATCCCGGCTCCGCTGGCTGCGACTTCTTCCAGCAGAATCGACGCCTCGGTGATGCCGAAGCCGTGACCGCCGTATTCCTCCGGCGTCGTGATGCCGAGCCAGCCGCCTCCGGCGAAGGCGTCATAGAACTCAGTCGGAAACTCGTGGTCCTGGTCCTTGGTCAGCCAGTAGTGGTCGTCGAACTTGCCTGCCAGTTCAGCGACTGCACTACGGATAGTCTGCTGATCCTCGCTCAACTCGAAGTCCACAACGCTCTCCGCTCCACCTCGGATATTCAACCTAAATGCAAATCATACTAATGGACAGACCAAAAAGAAACCCTGATGGTCTACCCGTTCGGCCTGTCACGGTCAGATGGTGGCGGGCAGCAGCGGCAGCACGTCGGCGATGCGCTCATTCCACGCCGCGGGCGTGCCGAACAGCACGCGGTCGAGTTTGGCGCGCTTGTAGAACAACTGCAGATCGTGTTCCCAGGTGTAGCCGACGGCGCCGTGCAACGTCAGCGCGGTGTCGGCGATTTCGGCGGCCCCGCGGGTGACCTGAGCCATTGCCACCGCCGCATGGGTGGCGCGCTCGGGCAACCCCTCCTCGGTCGATTGGGCCGCGTAACAAACGATGGACAGTGACGATTCCACCGTGACCAGCATTTGTGCCGCGGCATGTTTCACCGCCTGAAACGAGCCGATCGCTCGACCGAACTGATGGCGCTGCTTGCTGTAGTCGACGGCCAACTGGAGCATCCGCTCAGCTGCGCCCAGGGCGTCGGCAGCGGTGAGAACGGCTGCTCTGGTGGCGATTTCGCCGATTGCGGCTGCCGCGTCGATATCGATGCGGCGTGCGGCGGCGTCATCGAAGACGACATCGGCCACATCTCGGGAACGATCCAGCAGCGGGCGGGGGTGCACGGCGACCCCCGCCTCAGCGCAATCCACCACCCACAGCGACGTGGCCGCCCCCTCGAGTGCAGGCGTCAGCAAATGCCGCGACCGCCCGGCGCCGAGCACGCAGGGTATCCGCCCCCGCAGTCGGCCTGCGCCGCACCGCACCGACGTGGCCACTGTCGGGATGTGGTCCGCCGGCGCCGCCAGCGCGGTCACCGCACCAGACTCTAACGCCGACCGCACCAGCGCCGGCTCGTCAGCCAGCGCCGGGACGACCATCGCCGCCTGTAGCCAGAGGGACGACGGCACCGCCGCGCGCCCGAGTTCGCGTGCGGTCAGCGCCAATTCGAGGACGCCGCCCCCCTGGCCACCGAGGTCCTCGTCGAAACCGACGCCGGCCCAGCCCTCATCGACGAAGAGGCGCTCGAATGCGGCCGGGTCACCTGCGTCCAGCCAGCGCCGGACCGCTGACGAATCGGCGCGTTCAGCCAACCACTCGCGAAGCGATGCGGTGAACATCTGCTGTTCTTCGGAAAGCTCTAAATGCATTGGGCTGTCTCCCGTCGGCCTCTACGTGCGCTTGTAATGGGAAGCCAAGGAACTCCGGTTGCGTGGCGACGTCCAGTTTCATGGCACGACGTGCACCGCCTGCGCGGGTCAACTGCCCACGGCGGCGGACACGGGAACCGGGTCCGGCTCGCCGGCACGGTCGAGTTCTTTCAGCATGTACCACGTGGTCAGAGTGAGGTACCCGCCCCAGATGACGACGGGCAGGTAGAACGCCAGCAAGCCGTGGTACGCAAATGGGCCGCTCTTGAAAAACGCTGGGCCCGAGGCGAAGAACAGTGTCACGGCGCCGGCGAGAGTGAGCCAGGTGAGCCAGCGCGGGATCATCGGCCTGGGCCGATGATCCATCAACTCCACGACCGCGGTCGCCACCATCTCAATAGCCAGGTAGATCCAGCCGAGCAGGAAGGCGAACCACGCCCAGTCGTAGAAGGCCTGGATGACGTCAGCGCTGCTCTCCTTTCGGTACGCCGACACGATCCAGGCACACGCGTTGAGGAAGACGATCAACGAAATGAAAACTCCACACACTGCCGTGGTAAGCGACCACACCGGCCAACGGCCCTCGATCTTTGCCAGCATGATGCCGAACATGATGGAGCCGGGTGTCAGTATTCCCGCGGCGACGTAGAAGAGGCTGCAACCGACAATCGTTCCCCAGTGGTGCGTCTCGCTGAACCACACCTTGGTGGCACCGAGGCCGAGGTCGGCGCGCGCAGGCAGGTAGAAGTGAGCGACTCCCAGCCAGCCGATCGCGGTGAGCAGAATGAAGATCCAATTGCACCACAGCCCGAACTTCTGGGATCCACGCCGTTCGACGTGCTGCATAGTTTCGCCCCTTGAGCCGATACCGGTAAACCATGATCGTGCTAATGATACTAATGGCCTGACCAAAAGGAAAGAGACGTGATCGACGCCGCTGAGTTGGGCCGGTGCCTCTGAATGGGGACGTATATGCGCTTTTGGGGGGAAGTCAGCCCCCGCTGCATCGGCGAGAATCGCGATAGCTCAGGCCACGACGCGCCGGCGGGCCGGACCCGCGAGATTGCCATCCAAGGTGCGCGACCGCGGATATGCCAGAAGGGTGGATGTCCTGGTGGAGACAGTGATGAGTGGGGCACCGCCACCAAGTCGGCCCGACGGCAACGCGCCGCTACCGTCTTTTAGGTGAGATCGGCGATGAATGGCGTTCAACGCCAACCCATTGTCGTTGTGTTCGGAGGTGGCTCCTGGGGTACTACCATCGCGTCGATCTGCGCGCGGCGCGGACCCACGTTGCAGTGGGTGCGCTCCAAGGCCACGGCGAAGGACATCAACCAGGACCACCGCAATAGCCGGTATCTCGGCAATGACGTGGTGCTGAGTGACACACTGCGTGCCACGACAGACTTTGCCGAGGCGGCGAGTTGTGCCGACGTCGCCGTGATGGCCGTGCCGTCGCATGGTTTTCGCCAGGTGTTGAACCAGTTGGCGAGTGAGGTGCGCCCATGGGTACCGGTGGTGTCGCTGGTCAAAGGACTCGAGCAGGGCACCAACATGCGGATGAGCCAGATCGTCAATGAAGTAATGCCCGGTCATCCGGCCGGCATCCTGGCTGGGCCCAATATCGCCGTCGAGGTGGCGCAGGGTTACGCTGCCGCGGCGGTGCTGGCCATGCCGGACCAGCATCTGGCTGCCAATCTTGCACAGCTGTTCCGTACCAGACGATTTCGCACCTACACGACCGATGATGTCGTGGGCGTCGAACTGGCGGGAGCGTTGAAGAACGTCTATGCCATCGCTGTCGGCATGGGCTATTCGCTCAGCATCGGCGAAAACACGCGTGCCATGGTGATGTCCCGCGCGGTGCGCGAGATGTCCAAACTCGGCGAGGCTGCCGGCGGGCATCGCGATACTTTCGCCGGACTGGCCGGCATAGGTGACCTCATCGTCACGTGTACCAGCGAGCGAAGCCGCAACCGTCATGTCGGAGAGCAACTCGGGGCAGGAAAGTCCATCGACGAGATTATCGCTTCGATGAATCAAGTCGCTGAGGGCGTCAGGGCCGCAAGCGTGATCATTGAGTTCGCCGCCGATTACGGCCTACCTATGCCGATCGCGCGCGAGGTCGACGCAGTGATCAATCACGGCGCGACCCCCGATGACGCCTACCGCGGTCTAGCGGCCGAGAAGCCCGGCCACGAGATCCACGGGGCAGGTTTTTAGCAGGCCTTCAATCGGGCACCCGTGATCCTGGTAGTGGACATGAGTTGCGCGAAGCGGCACATGGCAATTCGCGCGTGTAGAAGTCTGGCGCGTCGGACCTTGGCGCAGATCGGTTGCCACCCGGTGCCCCGATCAGGTGAGCGAAAGGTGCCCCCTTGGGGTGAAGCGCACGGTCGCGAAGTCGGCGACGATGTTGGTACCCGAACCGTATTTCGGACCTGGATCGTCGATGCGCTTCGCGCCTCGTTACTAAGGAGCAAGTTTCGATGGCAACACATGCCGAACATGTAATTTCTGTCCCCCGGCGCTACGTGTCGTCAAACGGGACCGACTACCGAACATGGAAGATCCTGGCCTGGACGGGTCCGGTGTTTCTGGGCGCGGTCTTCTGTCTGTGGGGGTTCGTTGCTCACAACATGCCGCCATTTCCACCCAGCGCCACGCCAGATGAGGTCAAGGCGCACTTTCAAGAGTTCAGGCTCCCGTTGTTGATTGCGCTGAGCATCTGCCTCACCATGACCGCCTTCTACATGTCATGGAGCGTGGCCGTCGCCCGCGTCATGGAAAACATCGAAGGTCCCGGCAGTCTGTTGTCCAAACTCGAGATGATGGGGGGCACCATTACTTGCGCGCCGGTCATGGTGACGATGGCTATCTGGCTGACCGCCGCACACGAGGTCAACAACCTCACCCCCGGGATCATGCACATGCTGTATTGGATGGGCTGGCTGCTGTTCGACTTGGCGTATTTCGTCACCTCCTTGCAGATCGCCGCGATCAGCATCGTGTTCATGCGTGACAAGCGGGAGAAGAAGCTCGTGCCGCAGCCCGTAATCTGGTGGGGCTGGGTCACTTTCGCATCGTTCTTCGCGGTGAGTGCGATCCCGTTCGTCACGACCGGTCCGCTGGCCTTCAACGGTGTGATCAGCTTCTGGATCGCGTTCTTCACGTGGTTCTTCTGGATCCCGAGCCTGTCTTACTTCATCATCAAGGCGATCGACCGGATCAAGGCAGAGGAAGCGGCCTCCGAGTACGCGAACGTGTAGCCGGCGTGAGAGTCGTTGTCGCCGAAAGCACTACGGCCCGACGGCTGCCCGGTGTCGATGGTCTGTGGGTCTTCATCGGCGCGGACGCGGTCATCTTCGGGATCCTGTTCCTGAGCTTCATGCAGGATCGCCTGCACAACCCCGCCATGTTCGAGGCGTCCCGGCGAACGCTCAACATGAACCTGGGCGGCATCGACACGCTGATCCTGTTGACGAGTTCCTGGGCGGTGGCCCTGGCCATCCAGGCCATCAAACGTGACCTCTTCGACCGCGCCCCCCGCTACCTGCTCGGGGGAGTGCTCACCGGCCTGATGTTCGTGGGTTCCAAGTCCTTTGAGTACTTCCAGAAGTTCGCCCACGGCATCACGCCGGCCACCGACGCCTTCTACATGTGGTACTTCACACTGACGGGGATCCACCTCATCCACGTGGTCGCGGGTACCGGCCTGTTGGCCTACCTCTGGCTCGGCGCCCGGCGCGCGGCGTACACCAGTTCGCATCGGGTGCTTCCGGAATGCGTGGCCTCGTTCTGGCACTTGGTAGACCTGCTGTGGATCGTGCTTTTCCCGCTGCTCTATCTGATGAGGGCAGCCTGATGTCGGTGCTGCGCGAGCGGGTCACCAAGGTCTGGCTGGGTCTGATGCTGGCGACCTGCGTCACGACCTGGGTCTTGTCGAAGGATCTGTTCAGCCTGGACGTCGCGATGGTAGGAACCTTCGTCATTGCCGCGGTGAAGGTGAGCTACGTCATGCTGGACTTCATGGAATTGCGGTGCGCACCGTTGCCGGTACGCTTCGCTTTTCAGGCGTGGCCGGTGGTGGTGACAATGGTGATCCTCGGCTTCTGGTTCGTCACACCCAATAGGGTGTGACCCATGCGATCTTTGGCCCTTGCCCGCCCCAGCGGTCCGGGCCGCGCTGATACTGTTGCGGCGCAACGCGTTGGGGATCGACGGCATGGACGATCGAAGGACTCACGAAATGACCGCACTGCAGGGCAAGGTCGCGTTCGTCACCGGCGCGTCGTCGGGCCTGGGCGCCGAAACGGCACGCTTACTTTCCCGTAGGGGTGCAACGGTATTCGGGATCGCCAGGGACGCCGAAAAGCTTGCCGGTGTATTCAAGGACATCCCCGTGGGAACCGGGGTGCCCTTGGACGTGACCGACCCGAACGCTTGCCGCAGCGCCGTAGCGCAGTGCGTCGCACAATTCGGCGGTATCGACGTGTTGATCAATATCGCTGGGCGCCACCAGATGCGCCGCACCGAGTCGATGACCGACGACGAATGGGCGCAGGATCTGGCGGTCAATCTCAACGGTCCCTTCTATCTGTGCCGGGCCGCGATACCACACCTGCTGGACCGTGGCGGCAACATCGTCAACGTCGCCTCCATCGCCGGCGTCGAGGGCCAGGCCTACTCGGCCGGTTACTGCTCGGCCAAACATGGACTGATCGGATTGACCCGCGCGCTCGCGGTCGAGTACACCGCAGATCGGTTGCGCGTCAACGCGGTTTGCCCCGGCGGCATGTTGACCCCGCAGATCGAGCAATTCACCGCCCCGGAGAACCCGAATTACGACTTGATCCTGCGTTCGGCCGCACCGCGCGGCATGATGCGGCCGCTCGACGTCGCGAACGTCATCGCGTTCCTCGCCAGCGAGGATGCCGCCGCCGTCCACGGTGCGGTGTACCGGGTCGACAACGGCAAGGGCGCCGGCTGATTCGCTATCCGCTGCGCTCGAGAACGTCCATGCAGTAGGTCAGCGGTGGCTCCGGAAAGTTAACCGCCTGCTGATCGCTCTCGCAGGAGCCGGGATCATCGACCCCGTCGTGCCGAGCAGCGACCCGGAAGGTCGGGTCGCTGGACAACGCACCGGGCTTGCAGGCGATGGAGGCGAACATATGCGAAATCAGCGCCTGGTGATAGCAGCTGCCGACAGTCAGATTGTCTTCGAGACATAAGCCGCTGCCGCCACCTTCCAGAGTTCCGTAGTTGTCGTTGGGACAGTTCTTGGAACCCTTGTACTTCTTGGCGACTTTCGACAGTGCTGTCGGCGACGAGCAGGGTTCCACCTGAACATCGCTCGGCTTGACCATGATTCCGGCTTTCGCGAGGTTCAGGCAGGTGCCGATCGGATAGTCGAAGCCATTGCTGCTGGCCGGGCGGTCAACGTGACGGTGCAGCAACAAATTCAGCCCGACTTTCGCGGCGATCACCAGCACCACGGCCCCAAGCGCGGCACCGATCCGCTTGCCGACCGCGCTCTTCTTCGGCGCCGGCGCCGGCGCAGGAGGCGGTGGCGGTGGTGCAAACTGCGGACCCGGCGGCGCGTAGCCGCCGGGCGGCGCATTCCAATGGTCGCCTGGCGGATATTTGGTGTCGCCTGTCATCCATCAACTCCTTCAGCCCGAGTTGACGAGCGCTGGGTGCCTGCCCACAACCGCCCGTCCGGATGCAGCCTAATCGGCGGGAAACCGGATATTCCGCGCAAACTTGAAGCTATCGCCGATAGAAGACGTCGCCCTCGACGGTGATGGTCGACTGGTTGACCCAGACGACGTTGAAGTAAACCGGTGCGGGCCGGTATGTCTGGCTGCTCATGATCGTCAGGATGCCGCCGCGCGACGTCGGGTTCCAGGCACAGGGTCCCGACGTCGTCGGCACTCCTGCCGCATTGGCCAGTGAGCACCCGCTCTGGCTGACCAGCAGTTGTTCTGAGCCCGTGCCCGTGGTCCAAAAGCCCACTGGCGCAGTAGCTTCGGCGTGGGCAACGCCGGTGGATGCGGCGAGCATGGCGGTGACCGCGGCCGCCGCCGCGGCGAATTTCGTGGCGAACACTTTCCTGCGATGCGACATCGTTTCTCCTCCGAAAGAACTGACACGATGAGCGTCGCTGTGTCTACTTGACGGATCCTTGAACCTTTCTTGGATCTGGCCCGCTGCGCGTTCCCAGTTGCGGCAGAAGGTGTTCCAGCTGCCCGACCTCTTCGATGTTGTGCCTGATCCATGCCCGTACCATCTCGTCGGGAAAGCGTCTGCACAGAACACGGTTGATCGGTGCGAACAGCGGGGTTCGGGCCCCGAGGTCGAGCACGGTGACGTAGTGCGTGCCGTCGGAACCCGCCGACCAGGTGTGTTCCAGTTGGATG
Organism: Mycobacterium gordonae; assembly: GCF_001417955.2. GTDB lineage: Bacteria > Actinomycetota > Actinomycetes > Mycobacteriales > Mycobacteriaceae > Mycobacterium > Mycobacterium gordonae_B. Next base: position 83,065 of record NZ_LKTM01000001.1, read on the forward strand.
GTCATGACGCCGGCCACCCGCGTCACCAGGCGGATACCCGTCTCGTCCAGCTTCTCGACGCGGTCGACGACGTCGACCTTGAACTCGGGCCTGGCGCCGAAGGCCTCCACGATGCGAAACCGCGCACCCTCGGCCGCACCCCCGCCCGCCGCCGGACGGGCCAGCTCCCAGCGAATGTGATCGATCGGGTGCCACGCGAGGTAGCGATCGACGATCTTTCCCCCATACGACATGGTTCCGTCCAGGTGGGTGAACCAGTCGAGCACCATGGTCGGGGTGACACCGGCCAGGGGACGGTGGTCGATGGTCACGCGACGGCGATGGTGGGGGCCGTTGGTGACCCGCACCGTGGCGGTACCCAACGTGCGCAGCGGATACAGGACGGGTCGAGCCTGCATATAGACCTCCAAGATACGGTGCCGTTTCTTGCAGTCAAGATAGGCCAGTATGCTAAGAAACGCAATCGTTTCTTGGAAGGAATTTGGATGCGCCGACGCCACGGAGCGGAACTGGACGAGGCGATCAGGGAGGCCGTGCTGGGGCTCGTCTGCGAGCACGGCCCCGCCGGGGTATCCATGGAAGCCGTCGCCACCGCCGCCGGCACCAGCAAAGCGGTGCTCTACCGGCGCTGGCCGGACGGCCGGGCCCTGCTGCGGGACACCTTGCTTCGCACCGCGATCGACGCGATACCGCACCGCGACACGGGTAGTTACCGCCAGGACATGCTGGCCATCCTTCGTGGCTGGGCCGAGCTGTTCACCGGTCCCCGGGCCGCCGTCGTCCAGGCCGCCGTCGCAGCGGCCGCGAGCGATTCCGAATTCGCCGAGACGTTCCGAGCCGACGTGATCGGCTGGCGCAAGAAGGAGATGGCCGACCTGCTGGCCAGGGGAATCGCCCGCGGCGACGTGCGCGCTGACGTGCCCGTGGAGATCGCCCGGGAGTTGGGGCAGAGCGTTTTGTGGCACCGCCTGCTGGTCACCGGCGATCCGATCGATGACAAGCTGATCGTCCAGCTCGTCGACGAGGTGCTGGTGCCTTTCGTCGCACCCCGGAAACCGTGATGGCGACCCCGCCCGGGCGTCACGGTTAGGGCACAGTTCAGCCGCCGTCTGCCGGGGCAACCCGGTTCACTCAATCCCGTGCGCAACCATGCCCGATATGACGCAGCGCCGGGCACAGATCTCGCGGCAGACGTTTCTGCGAGGTGCCGCCGGTGCCCTGGCCGCCGGCGTGGTGTTCGGCACGGGCAGAGCCGGTGCCGATCCGGTCGCGTCCGGCTGGGACGGTCTGTCGACCGCCCTGGGCGGCCAGGTCATGCAACCCGGCAGTGCCCAGTTCGGGGCGGCCAAGCAGGTGTTCAACACCAACTACGCCGACTCGACGCCGGCGGCGGTCGTCGTCCCGAAATCGGCCGCGGACGTGCAGAAGGCGATGGCGTTCGCTGCTGCCAACAAACTCAAGGTCGCCCCCCGCAGTGGCGGGCACTCGTACACCGGCGCCTCTACGGCCAACGGGACCATGGTGCTCGACCTGCGCCAACTCCCGGGTGACGTCAACTTCGACGCCGCCAGCGGGCTGGTGACCGTGACGCCGGCCACCGGTTTGTACGAGGTGCACCAGGCGTTGGCGGCCGTCGGCCGGGGCATCCCGACCGGTACGTGCCCGACGGTCGGTGCCGGGGGCCATGCGCTGGGCGGTGGACTGGGCGCCCAGTCCCGCCACGCGGGTTTGCTGTCCGACCAGTTGACCTCGGCGTCGGTGGTGTTGCCCGGTGGCCAGAGCGTCACGGCTTCTGCCTCGAGCAACCCCGACCTGTTCTGGGCACTGCGCGGCGGGGGTGGGGGGAACTTCGGCGTGGCCACCTCCCTGACCTTCGCCACCTTCCCCACCCAAGACGTCGATGCGGTGAACCTGAATTTCGCGCCCCAATCTTTCCCGCAGGTGCTTGTCGGCTGGCAGAACTGGCTGCGTAGCGCAGACCGAAACAGTTGGGCGCTGGCCGACAGCACCACCGACGCGACGGGCACACATTGCCGGATCCTCGCCACCTGCCCGGCGGGTTCGGGAAACAGCGTTGCGGCGGCGATCATCTCGGCGGTCGGCGTACAACCGACCGGCACGGAGAACCACACCTTCAGCTACCTTGACCTGGTGCGATACCTGGCCGTCAACAATCTCAACCCGGCTCCGCTCGGATATGTCGGTGGCTCAGACGTTTTCACGACGGTCACACCGGCGGTCGCCCAGGGGATCGCCGCCGCGGTCGACGCATTCCCCCGCAATGCCGGCCGTATGTTGGCGATCATGCACGCTCTGGACGGCGCGATGGCGACGGTGGCTCCGAACGCCACCGCCTTTCCGTGGCGACGGCAGTCCGCCCTGGTGCAGTGGTACGTCGAAACCGCCGGCTCCCCGTCGGCCGCGACCAGCTGGCTGAATACCGCACACCAAGCGGTGCAACAGTATTCGGTCGGCGGTTATGTGAACTACCTGGAGGCCGGTCAGCCGGCGGGACGGTACTTCGGGCAGAATCTGGCCCGGCTGAGCTCAGTGCGTCAGAAGTATGACCCGGGCCGGGTCATGTTCTCCGGCTTGAACTTGTAGCCACCGTCCGTAGGTCAAAATCGATAGAGGAGAAGCGTTGTCGGATAGACGGTTTGACACATGTGGTGACCGCGGACCGAAGGCAGCGAGATGATCGGACTCGCGCGGGACGGCGATGTACTGACGATTCGGATTCAGCGCCCCGAACGGCGGAATGCCCTCAATGCCGCTGTGATCGACGAACTCCGGACGACATTCGAAGGTGCTGCCTCCGACGGGGTGAAGGCCATCGTCCTGACCGGCGAGGGCAGCGTCTTCTGCTCCGGCATGGACCTGTCGGGGGCGGAGGCCGCCTCGGCGGAGAACCTCATCGATGAAATGCTGGACAAAGCCATCGCGCTCAACGCGGCAATCGACCACACGCCAGTGCCGGTTGTCGCCGCCATCAACGGACCCGTCATCGGGGCCGGCGTCCAACTGGCCATCATCTGCGACCTCCGCGTGGTGGACGCCAACGCGTATTTCCAACTGCCAGTAGCCAAGTACGGGCTGGCCGCCGACACCTGGACGGTCCGGCGACTCACCTCGCTGGTGGGTTACGGACGAGCCCGCGGCATGCTGATGGCGGCCCAGAAACTCCCCGCCGACGAAGCGTTGCTGTGCGGCATGGCGAACCGGATAGGCACCGTCGAGGACGCCCAGCAGTGGGCACAGGAGATCGCGGGTCTGGCTCCGCTGTCGCTGCGACACGCCAAGAGGGTGCTCAACGACGACGGTGCCTGGGAGACCGAGAGACCCGTCCACCAAGACATGTTCGAGGCGGCGTGGAAAAGCCAGGACGCCGTGGAAGCGCAGGTTGCCCGCTTTCAGAAGCGGTCGCCCTCTTTCCAGGGCAGGTGATGGCCGGACGTCAGTCCGCCACCTCGACCGTCCAGGTACATCCAGCGGCCCTTCTCGCGAGTGAATCGGCTGCGCTCGTGCAAGATATGGCGCTTGCCCTCACGCACATACTGGGCGCGGAACTCGACCACCCCGGTGGGGTCGTCGTGCCCACCGCCTTCGGTGTCGACGATCTGCAGCCGACGCCACTCGACGTCGTCGTCCACCCGCACTCGCTTGGGCCGCGTCCGGGGATGCCAGCTAGCCCGGAGGTACTCGGCGTCGCCCACGGCGAAGGCGCTGAAGCGGGACCGCATCAGCGCCAGCGCAGTGTCGGCAACTCGGTCACCGGCGTGCAGCGGCCGACAGCAGTCGGCGTAGCTTCCGCCGGAACCGCACGGGCAACGCTCCTCGCCGTTTTCCTTGACGCCCACAAGGAGATTGTTTCAGGCTGAGAATCGGCGCCACAGCGAAGGAGAATCGCGATGACCGACACCGGCATAGCCGAAGCCGCCCGCGCGGCGGGGGACCCGATCCAGCAGGCCGTGGCAGTTTTCATGCTGCACCCGGAGACGTTCGCGGAGAGCATCGCTGCCGGTTACCGGAACCCGCTGGCCGGCTACGTCGCCGGCCGCGGCGGGGTACTGGGCGACGTCAGCGGCGAGACGGTCAGCTCCGCGTTCGTCGTGTTCGAGCCGAAATCGCTCGGCGCACTGTGGGAGGAAGGTGTGGCGGTGCGCGGAGCCGCCGGCGCGGCCGAGTTGTACTGGCAACAGACCGCTGACTTCGGCCGCAAGTATCTGGCCGGGGCCGCGGGGCTGCAGCGCCTGGCGGCATTGGGAGAGAAGATCATCGCCGCGACGCCGGGTACGGGACTGCCACTGTATGCGGGCTGGCGCGCGATGCCACTGGCCGATGACGCTCCTGCGCGGGCGTTGCAGGTGATGTTCGTCCTGCGTGAGTTGCGGGCGGCGGTTCATTTCGACGTCCTCACCGACTCAGGGATCACCCCCGTGGAAGCGCACATGCTCAACAAGGGCCGGGAGTACACGAAGATGTTCGCCTGGCCGGAGCCGTACGACGACGGCTCCGAGAAAAAAGACCGCTACGCCGAGGTCGAGGACACGACCAACCGCCGCATGGCGGACATCTTCGCGGCCGCCCTCGACCACGGAGAGGCTGACGAACTCGCGCGCTTGAGCACCGACGCCTTGGCGACCATGAAGGCGAGTCTTGCGGCCTGAATCGCGCGACGACAGATCGCCGGATTTCACCAAGGTTCCGGCGGTCACGATCGGCTTCTGGGTCATCAAGATCCTGGCGACAACGCTGGGTGAAACCGGTGGCGACACCGTCACGATGACACTCAACTGGGGCTATGTCGCCGGGGTGGCGCTGTTCGGCGTCACCCTGGTGGTGCTGGTCGCCGCGCAGATCCTCGCCAAGCAGTTTCACGCGAGTTTGTACTGGGCGACGATCGTCGCTTCGACGACGTTCGGCACCACATTGGCTGACTTCGCTGATCGATCGTTGGGCATCGGCTACACGGGTGGATCCCTGGTGCTATTGGGTTGCCTGCTGGCCACTTTGGGGCTGTGGCGCTGGTCGTCGGGCACCGTCTCCGTCAGCACGGTGTCGACGCCCAAAGTCGAGGCCTTCTACTGGGCGACGATCACGTTCTCGCAGACGCTGGGCACGGCGTTGGGCGACTGGCTCGCCGACACCCGTGACTTCGGCTACGAACGTGGCGCAATGGTCTTCGGGGCAGCTCTTCTGGTCGTAGTCGGGCTCTATTACTGGACCGGAATCTCGCACGTCGTCCTGTTCTGGGTCGCATTCATTCTCACCCGGCCGCTGGGAGCAACCGTCGGAGACTATCTCGACAAGCCCGTCGCCGAGGGCGGACTCGCGCTCAGCCGCCCGCTGGCCTCGGCCGTGATCGGGGCGATTATGGTCGTTTTGATAGTGGTCCTTCCGCAACGCCCGGGCCGTCACCCAGGCCAGACGGAAAATCACCAGGAGGGAGCGCAGTGAACCAAGAGCAACGCGACGCGATGGCGTCGCGGCCCGGCTTTATCGCCGCGCTGGATCAAAGTGGCGGAAGCAGCCCGAAAGCGCTGAAGCTGTATGGAATTTCGGAAGACGCGTACGACAGCGACGAGAAGATGTTCGACCTGATCCACCAGATGCGGGAACGCATCATGTCGAGTCCGAGCTTTACCGGCGAGCGGGTCCTGGCCACCATCCTCTTCGAACAGACCATGGACCGGACCATCGAGGGTCAGGACACGGCGGCATTTCTGTGGGAGCAGAAGCGCGTCGTGCCATTCGTGAAGGTCGACCAGGGTCTCGCCGATGCCGACAACGGCGTCCAGCTCATGAAGCCCATGACCAAGCTCGACCCCTTATTGGACCGCGCCGTAGAGCACGGGATCTTCGGCACGAAGATGCGTTCGTTCATCCAGGAGCCGAATGATCAGGGGATCAAGGCGATCGTCGACCAGCAGTTCGACTACGCATACCGGATCGCCGAGCGCGGACTCATGCCGATCATCGAGCCCGAAGTGAGCATCAAAAGCCCCGACAAGCTCAAGGCCGACAGCCTGCTACTGGCCGCGCTGAGCGCGAAACTCGATGAGGCGCCCGGGGATACGCAGGTGATGCTCAAGCTGACATTGCCCACCGAAGACAACCTCTACACGCCGCTGATCGAGCATCCACGGGTGTTGCGGGTGGTGGCCCTGTCCGGCGGCTACAGCCTGGTGGAGAGTTGCGAGATCCTGGCGCGCAACCACGGCCTCATCGCAAGCTTCTCGCGCGCCCTGACCGAGGGCTTGATGGTCGACCAGACCGAAGCCGAGTTCGACGCCAAGCTCGGTTCGAACATCGAGCAGATCTACGCGGCGTCCGTCACCTAGGCCCGTCCGGAGTTCTCCCACGCGAGAGGGCGCCGTCCCACTACAGTCGAATTGCCTGGACGGCAGTCGGTGGGGGTGGTGATCATGTCGTTCGTCGTGGCGGCGCCGCAGCAGGTAGCGGCGGCAGCCCTGGATCTGGCGGGAATCCGTTCGATGCTGGCCGAGGCCACTTCGTCGGTCGCAGCGCCGACAAGTGCCGTGGTGCCCGCCGCCGCGGACGAGGTATCGGCCGCGATCGCAACGGTATTCGCCGATTTCGGTGAGGAATTCCAAGTCGTCAACGCTCGAGTGCACGCGTTTCATGCGGAGTTCGTCAGTATGTTGAACGCAGCCGCGGGGGCTTATCTCAGCACCGAGATCGCCAACGCCGAGAGCGCTTCCCCATTGCTTTCCGGTCCCGCCGGGACCGGCCTGACCGGAATTGCCAGCGGCCTCGGCAATGTAGGTGGCGCGTATCAAACGCTCTACGAGAACACCGCCGCAAACTTGCAGACTCTCAACGCCGTGTGGTCCGCCAACCCGGCGCCGTTCCTGCGACAGTTGATCACCAACCAGATGGCGTACGCGGAGACGATCGCCGCGGACATCCAAAATGTGATCCAGAACCTGCCGACCGTGCTGGCCGATCTGCCGGCGAATATCCGGGCGGCCATCCAGGCGTTGGTGACCTTCAATCCGGCGCCCTACCTACAGCAGTTCGTCGCCAACCAGGTCGCGTACGCCCAGATCATCGGCACGTCTCTGCAACACGCAGCCACCGACTTCGTCGCCGGACTGCAGGGGCTACCGGCAGCCTTCCAGTCGGCGGGCCAGGCACTTATGGCGGGCGACATCGGTGGTGCCGTCAGCGATGTCGCGACGGGCTTGGGGAACCTTTTCATCACCGGTGTCGACGTCACCAGCACCGGAGATCCCCTGAGTCCGCCCGGTCTCACCGCCACCGTCACCCCGGCGGGTTCGGTAGGGGCCCTGTTACCCATCCTCACCATTCCGGGAATGATGGCTCAGAACTTCACCAACCTTTTGCCGGCCGGCTCCATCCCGGCGCATATCTCCCAGAACTTCACCAACGTCGTCAACACGGTGACGGACACGTCGATCACCGCGGACGCATTGATCTCGATCCGGCTCATTCCGATACCGCCGTCTGTGAACGTCTCTCTCGCAGCGACATTCGGCCTTCCGGTGACACTTCTTGTCGACGCATTGGGTGCACCGGTCAACGCGTTGATCGCGATCGACTCCAGCTTCACGACGTTCGGTGACGCGGTGCGCACCGGCGACTGGGCCGGGGCGGCCGCCGCGGTCATCGACGCGCCCGCCGTCATCGCCGACGGCTTCCTCAACGGCCAGACCACGCTCCCAATCGGTTTCGACATCAGTGGCTACCCCACCGTCATCAACCTGCCGTTGAACGGAATTCTCGTGCCCAACACCGGGTACACCGCGTCGTTGAGCGGGCTGCCGATCGTCGGATCACTCACCGTACCCGTGGCGGGGACGCCGCTCAGCGGCCTGGTCACCGGCTTGTACAACGCGTCCCAACTGCTCGCGTCGCAGATCGCCTAGCGCGCCGTAAAGTGGCCTAGACCGCGGCCTTCTCCAGCACATGAACGCCGCACGCCGAACCCAGGCCGATCACATGAGCCAGGCCGACCTTGGCACCCTCGATCTGACGGTCACCGGCCTCGCCACGCAGGTGGTGGCAGATCTCCCAGATGTTGGCGATGCCGGTGGCCGCGATGGGATGGCCCTTGGACTGCAGCCCGCCGGACACATTGACCGGCGTCGCGCCGTCGCGCCAGGTGGCGCCCGAGTTGAAAAAGTCTGCGGCGCCGCCTTCTTCGCACAACATCAAGTTGTCGTAGTGCACCAGCTCCGCGGTGGCGAAACAGTCGTGCAGCTCGACCAGGTCCAGATCGCGGGGGCCAATGCCGGCTTGGTCGTAGGCGGTCGCGGCGGCGTTGCGGGTCAGGGTGTTGACGTTCGGCAGCACCTGGCAGCCCTCTTCGTAGGGGTCGGTGGTCAGTACTGACGCCGACACCTTCACCGCCCGCCGACGTTGTTGCAGTGAAAGCGATTTCAACGTATCACCGTTGCACACAACCGCAGCCGCGGCACCGTCGCAGTTGGCCGAGCACATCGGGCGGGTGTTCGGGTAAGCGATCATCACGTCATTCATGATCTGCTCGAGAGTGAACCTCTTCTGGTATGCCGCAAGCGGATTGAGCGTCGAATGTGCATGGTTCTTCTCGCTGATACGGGCGAACAACTCAAAGCTGGTGCCGCCGTACTTGTGCCCGTACTCGGTACCGATCTGAGCGAACACCCCCGGCATGGCCTCGGTGCCGATCCGCCCGTCGACCGGTGCGACCGCCCCGTAGCGACCCTTCGGCTCCCACACGTCGGCGTCGGATTTCTTTCTGCCGCCGCCTCCGAGTAGCCCTGCGCCCGATAACTTTTCGACACCGACAGCCATCCCGTACGCGACCTCGCCGGCTTTGACGGCCATGATCGCGGTGCGCAGCGCGGTGGCACCGGTGGCGCAGGCGTTCGCCACGTTGTACACCGGGATGCCGGTCTGGCCGATCTGCTTTTGCAGCTGTTGTCCGATACCGGCATTGGCGGCCATCAGGTTGCCGGCCGCGAGGACGCCGATGTCAGCCATCGTCACTCCGGCATCGGACAGCGCGCCCATCGCGGCCTCGGCGGCCAGGTCGACGGTGTCGAGGTCGGAGTGCTTGCCGAACTTGGTCATTCGGATGCCGAGGATCCAGATGTCGTCGCTGGCGCTCATCGCTGCTGCTCCTCTACGAATCGGTCGATCACTCGGCGGGCTCGAAGCCGAAGCCGATCGCCTCGGTACCTTCGGAGTCGGTACCGATCGGGAAGGTGGCCAGTCGCACTTTCATCCCGTCCCGCACGTGTTCGGGGTCGGGCTCGACATTGACGAGGTTGGCCCGGACCTGGGTGCCGTCGCAGTCGACGACCGACGCGACGAACGGGGTGGGGATTCCCGGCGCGGCGAAGGTGACGATGGTGAATGTCCGCACGGTGCCTTCGGTCGAGACGGGAACGCTGGTGAATTCGGTCGCGAAGCAGCCGGCGCAGGCGTTGCGGCGATCGAAGAATCGGGCGCCACAATGGGTGCACTCCCGGGCTACGAGGTGCGGGTCTCCGTCATCGAGCACCAGATAGTCGACCAAGGGGATCTGCCCGGGCATCCGAACCTCCGTCGCGTCGTCGGCCACCTTGAATCCTCGCACGGCCGGTGCGGAAAAACAGTTGACCCCTGCTGCGCCGGGTGCGATGGTGGACCGCTGCTCACCAACCGACAACCACCACAAGGCGATGACTCTCACCAATGACCAACTGACCGACCTGACCGCCGGGATGACCGGCGGCGGTGCCGCGCACCGTCGAACGATCGATGACGTCGGTGTCTGGCTGGACGGCCTCGACTACGGGGTGCGTCCCGCCCTGCGTGCGCTCGGTGAGTTGCTCGTCGGCGTCGCCGAGCGCGAAAGCGCCGAGAACGCCGAACGATTCACCGCGCGCTGCCTGGGCGTGCCGGATTGTGGTTACCTCCTCGATGAGGAACGCGGACTCAATCCGGTATCCCGGCTGACCACCGCTCTGGCATTGGCTGAGTGGATCGAGGAGCACTCGGCCGTGTGCGAGGTCGGTCCGGGTGAGTGCGCCTACCCGCCGAAGTGGACGCAGACCGAGATCGGCGACCAGCGCTACCGGCACCCGCTGTGTCTGCGCGTGCATTTCCCGGCCGGGTCGCTTTTACGCGACGCCGGATGCGTACTGCACATCGAGGCACGCGACGGCATCATGCATTCGCCCGAAGTGAGCGCCTTCGTCACGCCGGACAACCAGGCCCACGCCCGCGCGGTGCTGGATCGTCTGGCTCAGCGCGCCAACGAGTTGAACCCGTACCGTGGCCGCGCGGTGCGCGCCACCAACAACCACGGACTCAGCTTCGCGGTCATCGATCTGCCTTCGACGGTCACCCGCGAAACCGTCATCGTCCCCGACCAGGTGTGGACCGAGGTCGACCTCGGAGTCACCGCCGTGCGCGACCGGCACGAAGCGCTCCGTGCGCACGGCTTGGGAGCACGGCGCGGAGTGCTCCTGTGCGGACCACCCGGCACCGGTAAATCGGCCGTGAGCGCGGTGGTGGCTCGTGAAGTCGTCGGCGAATTCACGGTGATCTACGTGGAGGCCAAAGCGGGTGAGGATTTGCTGACCGCGGTGGTGGAGGAGGCCCAGCGGCTGGGCGGTCCGGTGCTGATCGTGCTCGAGGACGTCGACCTGTGGTGCCGCAGCCGCGGGTCCGGTGACGCTGGACTGTCGGAATTGTTGCAGGCCATGGACATCGAGGCCGACGCCCGCATCCTGACGCTGGCCTCCACCAACGACGCGGCGACGTTGGACAAGGCCGTCATCCGTACCGGGCGCTTCGATTCTGTCGTCGAGGTCGGATACCCCAGTCGTACCGACGCGGCGCGGATTCTGGAGGCGCTGATCCGCGGCATCCCCGGCGGCCGCGACGTCGACACGTCCGCGGTCGTCGCCGCGTTGCCCGAGCGGACCAGCGGTAGCGACATCCGCGAAGTCGTTCGCCGGGCAGTGCTGGCCGGTGACGGCGAAACCATCGATGCCGCAACATTGTTGGCGGAGATCGGCAACGGCCGCTACCGGGCCGTCGTGCCGGCCGGGCTCTACCTGTAGCGGCTAACGCGTGGTCTCGTCGGCGACGTCGTCGCCCGATTGCTGAGCAGCAGGCGCGTCGGGATCACCGTCCTGGTGTTCCAGTCGGTCTTCCTCCACGCGCTGCGCGGGCGTCGTCTCGCGCGCGTCCTCCGGCACCGGCGCGGCAGAGCTGTCGTCTTGCTGGTCGGGATTCATCCAGTCAGGATCGCCGCATTGACGGGTTCCGAAACCCGCGCGGCTTACCCAAAGGCGGCTTCGGCGCATACGGTCGAGCCATGAACTTTGAGGAGTACCGGACCTATGACGCCACCGGGCTGGCGAAACTGGTCGCCGACAAGGAGGTATCGCCGGCCGAGCTGCTCACGCTCGCCCGGGAGCAGGCCGCGGCCGTCAACCCGCGGATCAACGCAATCGTGCGCGATGTTCCGGCCGCGCCTGGTGACCAGCTGCAAGGCCCGTTCGCCGGTGTTCCTTTCCTGATCAAGGACCTCGCCCAGGACTACGCGGGCCTGCCCAGCTCGCAGGGATCCCGCGCCCTGATGACGACGCCCGTCGGCGAACACTCGACCATCGTGCAGCGCTGGATCGACTCCGGTCTGGTCATCTTCGGCAAGACCAACCTGCCGGAGTTCGGGGCGAAGGGAATCACTGAATCGGAGGCGTGGGGTCCGGCGCGCAATCCGTGGGACCTGCAGCGAACACCGGGCGGATCTTCGGGAGGGTCGGCAGCGGCCGTCGCCGCCGGCATCGTGCCGTGTGCGGGCGCCAACGACGGTGGTGGGTCGATTCGTATCCCGGCGGCCTGCTGCGGCCTGGTCGGTCTCAAACCAGGTCGTGGGCTCACCCCGATGGGACCGACCACCAGCGAGTCCATGCACGGCGCGGCAGTGCAGGGTGTCGTGTCACGGACCGTGCGGGACACCGCGGCAATGCTGGACGTCATCTGCGGCGGCGAGCCGTCCGGGCCCTACGTGCCCGCGCTGCCCGCCGCCCCATTCGCGGCCGCGGTGGGCCAGGACCCTGGAAAACTCCGGATCGGGGTGCGGGTGCCGTCGGCGATCACTCCGGAGCCCCACCCGGAAGCGTTTGCCGCCGTCGAGGCGACTGTGCGTGCCTTGACCGAGCTCGGACACCACGTCGAGGAACTGCCGCAGGCGCCGTACGACGACGCCGCCCTGGCCCGCGACTTCCTGCTCACCTGGTTCGTCCATCTCGCCTGGGACGTCGACGCGGCCAAACGTCTGACCGGTGCGGGCAACGACGCGTTCGAGCGCGACACGCTGATCATGGCTGCAGTGGGTCGCGCAACGAGCAGCATCGCCTACGTGGACGCCGTGGAGAGGCGTCACGAGCACACCCTCCGGTTGACCCGATTCTTCGAGTCGTATGACCTGCTGCTGACCCCAACCCTGGCCACGCCGCCGCCGAAGATCGGCGAATTCGATCTACCGGCCGTATTGCAACGCGCATCCGACGCGCTGATCAAGACGCGCACCGCCGGTCTGCTGCGTCATACCAAAATCGTCGACGACCTGGTGGAGAAGAACCTGGGCTGGGTGCCGTACACCCAACTGGCCAATCTGACCGGCCGCCCCGCGATCTCACTGCCGCTGCACTGGACTGCCGAAGGTCTGCCGCTGGGCGTCCAGTTCGTGGCACCGCTGGCTGGTGAGTCCCTGTTGATCAGCCTGGCGGCGCAACTCGAACAGGCTGTGCCGTGGTCCGAACGGGTGGCTCCCGGATTGGGGTAGTCGCCAACGCGACCGCTATCAGCAATAATCTGCGGGTCGGCCTCGGGGCAGGGGATGTGGCGGGCCGGCACCTTGACTCTGATATCGGTGGTGGCAATTAAGCGTCGACTCGGGATCTTCAGCCGGTGGCAGCGGGCGGACCAGTTCGACTGGCTCTCTGGCTACCTGGCTGCGCGCGGCATCAGTGGCGCCACCCGGGCCCTGATGGCCTTCATCTCGACGTCGCTGGTGTTGTGTCTGCTGGTCCTGTTGTTCGGCTCGGACGGCCCGCGGGGTGCGGTGCCTGTCGCCATGACCTGGGCTGCCGTCGCCGGTGGGACCGCAGGGGCGTTGCTGTGGGTCTGGCGGTGGCCGACCCGGGCACAGTCGGTGGCCTACGGCCTGACGTGCAACATCGCCGTCGCGCTGGCGTGTCTTGCGCACCCGAAGCCGCTGCCGGCGTTGATCGGATGCATCGCGTTCGCCACCTTTGGCGCGTATATGGCCTTCTTCCACACGACCGGATTCGTGCTGTACAACTTCGCGGTGGCCGCCGCTGTCGGCCTCTTCGAGGCCGGTCGGTTGGCCAAGGCGGGACACCCATCCCTCGCCGTGGTCGATTTGTGGCTGGTGGTCGAGGTCAACATCGCGTTGCCGTTGGCCATCGGGGTCCTGGTCCGCGCCCTGGCCGGAGACCTCCTTCGCGCCGACCGCGACCCGCTGACCGGCCTGCTGAACCGGCGTGCGTTCGCGCACAACGCATTGGGGATGATGCTGTCGCGCCGGGGTATCGATGCCCACCTGGTGGTGTTGGTGGTCGATCTGGACAACTTCAAAGGTCTCAATGACAACCGCGGTCATGCCGCCGGCGACTATGCGCTCGTTCAGGTCGGACAGGCGCTGCTGGCCGCCGCTGAGGAACAGGCGGTGGTGGCCCGCAGTGGGGGCGAGGAATTTCTGCTGGCCGGCACTGCCGCGAACTGCAACGCCGAGCAGCTGGCCAAACAGATATGCAATGCGATCGCGGGCTCGACGGTGGGAGTCACGGCCAGTGTCGGCACCGCCTGTGCCCGCCTCGACGAGACGACACCCGGTGACCCTCAGGCACTGCTGATCGACCTCATCACCGCTTCCGACGCCGCGATGTACCAAGCAAAGAGGCTGGGCGGCAACGGGTTCTACCACCACGAACTGTGCGGCCAACAGCGCTGACCTACAGCCGTTCGGGGACCCGTATCCGGGCCAGGTCCTCGGCGATGACGAGGTCGCCGTCGAACACCTCCGCCGCCTCGTCATGGTGTTCCCGGGTGCTGGTGTAGCGCTGAGAGAAATGGGTCAGCACCAGCCGTCGCACGCCACATTCGGCCGCGACCCGCGCGGCCTGCCGCGCCGTGAGGTGCCCGTAGCGAGCGGCCAGGTCCGAGTCCCGACTCAGAAACGTCGCCTCGATCACCAGCAGGTCCACGCCATCGGCCAGGGCATAGACCGCGTCGCACAGCCGGGTGTCCATCACGAAGGCGAACCGTTGGCCCGGCCGTGCCTCGCTGACTTCCGACAGATCCACCGTCCGTCCGCCCCAGTCGATGGAACCGGCCGCATGCAGTTGGCCGACCGCCGGACCGTCGAGCCCGAAGCGCTCCAAGAGCTCGGGGACGAATCTACGACCGTCGGGCTCGATGAGCCGATAGCCGATCGCATCGGTGGAATGCTCGAGCCGCCGTGCTTCCAGCACCCCGAAATCCCCCGCCGCCACCGGACCGTCGACGGCGACGGGCTGTGCGTAGATGTCGGCACGGTCATGAAAGACGCAGGCGTGATGCAGGCGGGCGAAGTACTGCTGGCCCGATGCGGGGAAATAGGCGTGCACCCGGTGCTGGGCCTCGTCCAGGGACAGGCGCTGGATGATCCCCGGGACGCCGAGGCAATGATCACCGTGAAAATGGGTGACGCACAACCGCGTCACGCTGCTCATCGCAACGCCGGCTAGCAGCATTTGGCGCTGAGTGCCCTCCCCGGGGTCGAACATCAGTCCTTCGCCGTCCCAGCGCAACAGGTATCCGTTCTGGTTGCGGTACCGGGTGGGCGCTTGGCTGGCGGTGCCCAGCACGATCAGTTCGCGGGCCGACATGACGCTAAACCGGGTTGTTCACAGCGTCGCCGCCGCTCCGAGTGAGGTGGCGGTCAGCGTCGCGACGATGCTGTCCTCGTCGGTGTCAATGTCCCCGTGCAGCCAGCCGATGATGAGCTCGGTCGTCCCGGCGACCAGCGCCCTGGTGGCCAGCACCCGGTCGACGCCGGGTCTGGGGTCCCCGCTGAAGGCGATCGCATGAACGGCCATGTACTCACTGAAGTCACGCACCGCGCGCTGCTGGCGTTCGCGAAGCCGCGGGTACGCCGGGCATTCCATGTACAACCGTGCGTCGGCGGGATCGGAGGCCAGGGTGTGCACGACCACCCGCACCGTGCGGGCGACGCGCTCGGCGAGCGGGGCAGTGGCCAGCACCTCCTCCATCTGCGCGTACAAGCGCCCGAACAGTTCTTCGGCGCACGCGTCGAGCAGGTCGTCTTTGGTGGCGAACTCGGTGTAGAAGTACCGCTTGCTGAGATTCGCCCGCTGCGCGACAACGTCGACGGTCAGGGGCGCCACGCCGGACTCAGCGATCAGCGCACGGGCTGCCTCCACCAGGCGTGCGCGGCGGCCCTGTGAACGCTGCTCAGGGCTCAGTCCGCCATAGGTACGGCCGGTCATAACGACATCTTGACCCATTCGCGGGCGCAGGCATAATCTAGAACGATAGCGTTCCACATAGTACGAGGTGCTGCCGTGGCTGTTGACCCGCCCCGATCGTCGTCCACCTGCAGACGCTGACATCCCTGTTACCTGCACCCTGAGGAGACACAATGAGCACCCCGATCATGGACAAGGCCGCACGGGTTCTGGCCGACCCGTCGGCCTACAGCGACGAGAAGCGGTTGCACGAGGCGCTGACTCACCTGCGGGCACACGCTCCGGTGTCCTGGGTCGATGTGGCAGGGTACCGGCCGTTCTGGGCGATCACCAAGCACGCCGACGTGATGGCGATCGAGCGCCAGAACGACCTGTTCACCAACCATCCCCGCCCGCTGCTGATGGTCACCGAGTTGGAAGAGAAGCTGCTCGCAGACCAGGAGGCGGGAATCGGCCTGCGCACCCTGATCCACATGGACGACCCTCATCACCGCGACATGCGCAAGATCGGGGTCGACTGGTTTCGCCCAAAGGCGATGCGAGCCTTGAAAACCCGCTGCGACGAACTGGCCAGGATCTACGTCGACAAGATGCTCGAGCGCGGTCCGGAGCTGGATTTCGTGCAAGAGATCGCGGTGAATTACCCGCTGTACGTGATTCTTTCGCTGCTCGGTCTGCCGGAGTCGGACTTCCCTCGGATGCTCAAGCTGACTCAGGAGATGTTCGGCGGTGACGACACCGAACTGCGCCGCGGCGAGGTCAACACCGACGTCCTTGCGACACTGCTGGACTTCTTCAACTACTTCTCCGCGTTGACCGCATCACGCCGGGAGCATCCGACCGAGGACCTGGCATCAGCGATCGCCAACGCCACCATCAACGGCGAGCCACTGTCCGACATGGACACCATCTCCTACTACGTGATCGTGGCCAGCGCCGGCCACGACACAACCAGCGCCGCGATTTCCGGCGGACTGCTGGCCCTGTTGGAGAACCCCGGTGAGCTCCGGCGACTGCAGCAGGACACTGGGCTGATGGGGACCGCGGTCGAGGAGATGATCCGCTGGGTGGTGCCAGTCAAGGAGTTCATGCGCACCGCGCAGGCCGACGCCGAAGTGCGCGGTGTGCCGATCGCGAAGGGCGAATCCGTGCTGCTGTCTTACGTTTCGGCCAACCGGGACGAAGAGGTGTTCACCGACCCGTTCCGGTTCGATGTCGGACGCGACCCCAACAAGCATCTGTCGTTCGGACACGGTGTGCATTTTTGCCTGGGAGCCGCGCTGGCTCGCCTGGAGATGAACAGCTTCTTCTCCGAACTGATACCGCGCATCAAATCCATTGAGATGGCTGATGATCCGCAATTGATCGCCACTACCTTCGTCGGCGGTCCCAAGCGCCTGCCGATTCGGTACACGCTGAGCTGAATCAGCGGGCGCCCAGCACTTTGGCGGCGCGGTCAGCTGCCGCCGGCCCGGCGAGTTGCCGCAGAAGCAGCATCCCGTCGATGAGTGCGAGGCTGGCCTCGGCTTCGGCGCGCCGCCGCTTCGTGGTACCGGTGAAGAACTCGGCCAGCCAGGTGATCCAGCCTTCGGTCAGCGGAGCGGCGAGATCGTGGTACGGCGCCACGCCAGCGGCGGCCAGACCGCAAACTTCGAAGTAGACCGCGAAGAGCGGATCGAACTCGTCTTGGGCCAATACCCGGAAGGCGGTTCGGGCCAGCTGGCGGTGGCCGTCAGCGGGCTCGACGAGTGCCTGAGCCAGTGTCTGCTGAAGCCTGTTGCCGATATCCAAGAGGACGTCGGTGACCAGGGTGGCCTTGCTGGGAAAGTAGTAGACGATCATGCGGTCGCTGGTACCAAGGTGTTTGGCCAAGCCGCCGAAGGTCAGCGAGCTGAGCCCTTGTCTCATCGCCAAGGCGACGGCGCCGTCGAGGATCTGTTCGCGCGTGTACTTGTGCCCCATTTGGCCTTGATTGTAGTCGCAACTACAGGTTAGATCTGTTTGTAGTAACCACTACAAACGGAAGGTCGGGCCCCGATGACCACAATCATGACAACCAGTCAGCACCGCGCTGCCACCGCGATGTCCGCCATGCGGATGTTCGCCGGCGGAATCTCCTGGGCTTCACCAGCACTGAGCTCGCGGGTGTTCGGGCTCGGCAAATTGCCCGAGGGCGCCAGCGTCGGACTTGTCACGCGGCTCTTTGGTGTGCGGGACCTGGTTTTGGGTGCTGCCCTGCATTACCCGGAACCAGCCGTACACAAGGCGGCGCTGCAGGCCGGGCTTATTTGCGACGCGGCCGACGTCGCCGCATCGCTGATCGCCCTGCGAGCCGGAGCACCGAAGACAACGCTGCTCGGCGCAACCGCCGGTGCCGGGCTGTTTGTGGCGCTGGGCGCTATCGCGCTGCGAGCTGCGCCGCCGAGTGCGAATTAGGCGACGGTGAATCGGCGTGTCGCGCCGTGAGATTCACACTCAGCGGGCATAGCGCGACGTGAGGTATCCCGATGCGTCGCCGAAGGACGCCGACGCGGCGACCGCCATGGCGGTCGCGCCCACACTGGAAGCCAGGTTCCACGTGTCATTGTCGGTTCGGGCCACAGCCCCGCTCCTCCCCGCGGACAGCGCCGCTTAGTTAGCTCATATAAGTTCTTCATTCCACCGTACGCTCACAGGTGAAGCAACACGGAAGGGCAAACGACCATGGCGTCCAATCTGCTGTCCCGGCGCGATCTCGATTTCCTGCTTTTCGAGTGGCTGGGGGTAGAAGACCTGCCGAAGCGGGATCGCTTCGCCGAGCATTCCCGGGAGACGTTCTCAGCGCTGCTGGATCTGTGCGAAGACCTCGCTACCCGCTACTTCGCGCCGCACAACAAGAAGAACGACGCGCAGGAGCCGACGTTCGACGGCGAGAAGGTCACCGTGATCCCCGAAGTGAAGGAGGCGTTGGACGCATTCGCCAAGGCCGACCTGCTGGCGATGAGCATGGACGACACGCTGGGCGGATGGCAGTTGCCCACCGTCGTGGCCGGCGCCGGACTCGTGTGGTTCCACGCCGCCAATGTGGCCACGGCCGGCTACGTTCTGTTGAGTCTGGCGAATGCCAACCTGCTGGCGCACTACGGCACGCCCGAGCAGATCGAGCGATTCGTCAAGCCGACCCTGGCCGGCCGCTTCACCGGCACGATGTGTCTGTCCGAGCCGCAAGCCGGTTCGTCGCTGGCCGACATCACCACCCGGGCCGAACCAGAGGACGACGGCAGCTATCGCCTGTTCGGTTCCAAGATGTGGATCTCCGGCGGCGATCACGAATTGTCGGAGAACATCGTGCATCTGGTGCTGGCCAAGATTGCCGGCGCGCCCGCGGGTACCCGCGGAATCTCGCTGTTCATCGTCCCGAAGTTCTTGGTGCAGGATGACGGAGCGGTCGGCGACCGCAACGATGTCGTGCTGGCGGGCCTCAACCACAAGATGGGATACCGCGGAATAACCAATACCGCGCTGAATTTCGGTGAAGGCAGACATCAGCCCGGCGGCCGGCCGGGCGCGGTCGGTTACCTGGTCGGCGAACCGCATCGCGGCCTCTCCTACATGTTCCACATGATGAATGAGGCGCGGCTAGGTGTCGGGCTGGGCGCGATCGCGCTGGGCTACACCGGCTATCTGAAGGCCCTGCAATATGCGCGGGAGCGCCCGCAGGGGCGGCCGGTGACCGGCAAGGACCCTGCCACGCCTCAGGTGCCGATCATCGAGCATCCCGACGTCAAGCGAATGCTGTTGGCGCAGAAGTCGTACGTCGAGGGCGCGCTGGCGCTGGCCCTCTACTGCGCTCGTCTCGTCGATATCCAGAGCAGCCCGGAGTCGGCCGCCGAAGCGGAGTCTGCTGGGCTGCTGCTGGACATCCTGACGCCGGTCGCGAAGAGCTGGCCGTCGCAGTGGTGTCTGGAAGCTAACAGCCTGGCGATCCAGGTGCACGGCGGATACGGGTACACGCGCGAATACGATGTGGAGCAACACTACCGCGACAATCGGCTCAACCCGATCCATGAAGGAACGCATGGTATTCAGAGCCTGGACCTGTTGGGCCGCAAGGTAACTCAACGCGGCGGCGCCAGCCTGGCGGAGTTGACCAAAACCGTTGCCGCGACCGTGTCACGCGCCGGCGCGATTTCCGGCGAGGTCGCTGCGATGGCGAAACAACTCGACGAGGCGTGGCAGCGTCTGGTCAGTGTCACGACCTCGATGTTCGCGGCGGGCGACGTCGATGCCGCGCTGGCCAACAGCGCGGTGTATCTCGAGGCCTTCGGCCACCTGGTCATCGCGTGGGCATGGCTGGAGCAGGCCATCGCCGCGCACGGCCGTTCCGGCGACTTCTATGACGGCAAGCGATCCGCGGCCCGCTACTTCTTCAACTACGAATTACCCCGGACCGGACCGCAACTGGATCTTCTCCAGAGACTGGACCGCACCACGCTGGAGATGCGGGACAGCTGGTTCTGACACTAGGCGGCCGCGCGACGGTGCACGATGACACGCCCTCCGCCGCTCGGCAGAAATCCCAGGCCACCGGTCCGCATCGTCTCTTCGGCCGTGGCGGCAGGATGGATCTCCATGTGGCGCAGCACCGTTCGCAACACGACGTCCATCTCCATCTTGGCGAATGCCGCCCCCGCGCAGCGCCGCGTTCCGCCGCCGAATGGAATCCAGGCGAAAGGCGACGGTTTGCCCTGGATGTAGCGCTGCGGATCAAACCGCTCGGGCTCCGGAAACGCCTCGGAGTCGTTGTGGCATGCGGAGATGCTGACGACGACGGAGTACCCGGGCGGGACGGTGTTCGGTCCCAGTTCGAACGCAGAGCCACGGACCCGGCGGCCGGAGAAATCGATGACCGAGCGGGTGCGCTGCACTTCGTATATCGTCGCGTGACGCAGGGTGCTGTCTGCGGTTTCGGCCTCGGCGACCAGCGCCGAAAGGACCTCAGGCTGGCGGCTGAGCCGCTCGAACGCCCAAGCCAGGGTGGTGGCGGTGGTCTCGTGTCCGGCGACGAGCAGGGTGAGTAGGTCATCACGGATGTCCTTGCGGGACATGACCGAACCGTCTTCGTATGAGCTGGCGAGCATCATCGAGAGGATGTCGGTGTGTTCCGCCGATTCCGGCCGCTGCTGCGCCTTGTCGATCAGGCGATCGATGACAGTGTCGTACCTGCGTCGCCACGTCGCCAAACGGCCCCACGGCGTGAAACGGCCGTAGGTCCGTCGCGGCATCGGCAGTGTCGAAAGGCGCGATCCGAGTTTCGCCCACGGCACGATGACCCGCCGCAGTTCCTCGAAGTCGTCGCCTTCGGCCCCGAACACCGCTCGCAGGATGACGTTGAGCGTGATCCCCTTCATCGCCGGCAGGGTGGCGAATTCCGTTCCCTGTGGCCAGTTCTGAATCTCGCGCAGCGTCTCCTGCTCGACGATCCGCTCAAAGTTCTTCATGTTGGCGGCATGGAAGGGTTGCGCCAGCAGCTTACGACGGCGCCGGTGCTCGGTGCCCTCCAGGCCGAAGACGGAGCCCGAACCCAGCAGGCGGCTCAGGTTGGGCTCGATAGCGCCGAGGTTGTCGCCCCGGCTCATGAAAACCTGCTTTGCCAAGCTCGGTTCAGCCACCACCACCAGTCGTCCGAACACCGGCAGGTGCAGCGTGAATGCGCCACCGTAGCGGCGAGTGAGCCACTGCGTGGTCTGCCGCCGGGCGGTGAAGAATGCGAGGCCCTGTAGCGCCCTGGGAACAATCCGGGGTGGACCCGGCGGCAGTCCGGCCGCCGGAACGGCGTTGACAACGTTCGTCATTCGACAACTCCTTCGAGGCCGAACTCGGCGAGGGTGCGCGACACCAGGTCGCGCAGCATCGGCTTCGAATTGCTGACCCCGGCCTGGTACGCGCCGACGGTGATGCACATCTTGCCGCCCAGTCGCAGGAACCACAGCGACAGTTCGCCGTGGGCGCGCTCAAGGTCTCCCCGCAGCACCCGCTGGATCACGCCGCGCCCGAAGGCGAATTCGGCCGGTGTGCCGTCGGGGCAGCCGGCCATGGCGGCCAGCTCACCGAGACTCGAGGAAGCCACGGGCAGATCACCGAAGGCGAACTCGGCCTCGGCCGCCTGCTTGAGCACCCGCCTGGGGATGAACGGCACCAGCGGGGCGAGCGGGAGGGTGGGCGAGGCCTGTTCGGGATTCTCCCGAAGCGTCTCGAACGTCTTCCTGATGGCCGCGCGGGTTTGCGCCAGGTCGATCGTCACCAGGGACGGGTCGATGCCGACGCTGACGAACGACAGCGTATTGGCCCGGGTGTCGTGTTCGGTGCGGTCGCTGAGCGGCACCTGCAGGGCGACGGCCCCGTCACCGCTCCGCCGGCGACCCAGTCGCTCCCCGAGTTTCGCCGCCAGGCCGGCGGCCAGATGGTGACTGGTGCCGCCGAGCGCCTCCGCGCGAGCATCCCAATCCTCGACATCGATATGGATGACGACCGCCGGCACCGCTACGCGCTCGTTGGGGTCAAAGCCGCCAGCGTTGTGCCGCTCGGGGATTGGATCTGGTGCGGCACCGCGTCTCCGTTGACGTGACAATCGGACCGCGGCACGGAGGGCACGTGCGGCCCCCGGGACGTCCTGGATCGTCTGGCGGGCGTCCTGCCTGACTGCTCGGAGCCGGGGCCGCGAGCTCGGGGGCGGATAACCGAGCTCGCGCCGGTTGCCCGCGGCGGCGTCCGCGATCGCGCGAACCACTCCGAGACCGTCGATCAGGCAGTGTGAGGCGACCAGGCTCACCACCGTCGTCCCGTCCGTCAGCGGGACGACGCCGAGATGCCAACCCGGGCCTCGCTCCGGATCAACTGGCAGCCGGGCGCGATTGTCGATCCAGTCCCCGAGTTCGGCTCGCGGGCGGGCGCATTCGTCGATATCGAGGGCGGTCGGCCATCTGTCCCGCACCCATCGGTCGCGCGCGAAGGGTATCGGCGACCGCTCGATGCGGCGGCCCAGTAGCCCATAGCCGAGGTTGTGGTGAAAGCGCGCCAGAGCCTCCAGGTCGATGGGGTGTTCGTACAGCCACACGCATTGGACGACGGCATCGCGGTCCATGGCGCGCAGGGTGCGGAACATGGCCTGGTCCGCCGGTGAGAGCTGATTGTCCTGCGGCTCTGCGGTGTTCGGTGAGCTGTCGGCTCGGTCTGGAGCTGTCTGAAGTCGCACTGGTGAGGTCTCCGATCGGTCTCTGTGCTCACACGTCGGTGATGACGCGGTTAGCGGCGGTATTGGTGTGTTCGTTGATGAAGAAGTGGCCGCCGTCGAAGAGGGACATCCCGAAGGAACCGTTGGTGTGGTGCGCCCAGCGCCGCAACGACCCGGCGTCGACGCGATTGTCACTGCGGCCGCCGAAGGCGTGGATGTCCGCGCGGATACGCACCCGGTCGCTGCACTCGTACCGATTGAGCGCCTGGTAGTCGCAACGAGCGGCTTCGGCCATCAACTGCGCAAACTCCTCGTCAGCCAACAGGCGCGGGTCGGTACCGCCCAAGCGGGCCAAGTCGGCGAGGAGTTCGCTTGTGCTGGTGGGCAGTTCGGGCAGCGCGGCCACCGACGAGGGTACCGGACCGGCAGACACCCAGAGCTTGTGCACGGCGATCTGATGCTGCTCGGCGATCCGGGCGAACTCGAAGGCGACGAGCGCGCCCATGCTGTGCCCGAACAATCGCAGCGGCGCCGCACGGTGCCACGGCCCAGCCTGGAACAGTTCATTCGCCAGGTCGTGAATCGTCTCGGGCGCAGGATGATTGAGCCGCTCTGCCCGCCGTGGGTACTGCACGACGAAGGTGTCGCCACCAGCCGCGAGGGCCTTCGCCAAGGTCCGGTAACTGGAAGCGGCTGCCCCGGCGTGTGGGAAGACCACGATGGCGCCGTGTTGGCTCCGCCCGGCCGGACCGGACTGGCGTTTGATCCAGGGGGCGAAATCACCTGCGGGACGCGGACGTTGAATGAAGCTCCCGCTGCTGCGCGGCGTCGGATCGGCCGCCCGGCCGAATCGGTTGTGGTTGACCATTCGTATCCTCCTACGTGCGTTGCGTTTCTGCTCGAAGTGCATTGGCCGTCGAAATTGACTTCTCCGGCGGCGGTGGCCTGGAGGGCCACCAATTGCCTCTGCCCATCAGCACCGCCAGGGCCGGCACGGTGACGGTGCGAACCAGGAAGGTGTCGAGCAGGAGGCCTGCCCCGATGATGAAGCCCGCTTGGACCATGGTGCTGATGCTGCCGAACAGCATGCCGAACATCGATGCGGCGAATATCAGTCCTGCCGAGGTGATCACGCCACCGGTGGTACCGACGGTGCGTATCACGCCGGATCGCAGTCCCCGCGGCGATTCGTCGCGAATCCGGGAGATCAACAGTAGGTTGTAGTCGGCGCCGACGGCGACGAGCACGATGAATGCCATGCCCGGGACGCTCCAGGCCAGGTCCTGACCGCCGATCAACTGGAAGGCGATGACGCCGATACCCAGCGCGGGCAGATACGAGATCACCACGGTGGCAATCAGATACAGCGGCGCGACGATCGCCCGCAGCAGCACTGCCAGGATGAGGAGGACGATGGCGATGGTCATGACGACGATGAACCGCAGGTCGTGGTTGTAGTAGTCGCGCATTTCGGTGTAGATCGGCGTCATGCCCGTCATGGCTATCGATGCGTCTGAGAGCGAGGTATTGGACTGCGCGCTTCGCGCTGTATCGGCGATCGCCGTGGTCTGATCCATCGCCTTGCTGTCGAACGGCTCCAGCTTCGACTGCACCAGATAGCGCACGGAATGGCCGTCGGGGGAGACGAACGCCGATGCCATTGCCTGGAAATCGGAGCTGGTCATGGCCTGCGGCGGAACATAGAAACCGGACATGCCGGGTTGTGAAGCATTGTTTTTCATGGAAAGTAACAGCTCGGATGCCTCGGCCAGACTGCCGCCGAGTTGCTTGGTCTGGTCGGTCAGGGCGCGCACACCGGCGGCGATTCGCTGGCTGCCGTTCGCCAGGGCGTTGGCGCCCTGCTCGAGGCCGGCGAGCTGCTGCTGCAGTTGAGTCGGGTTGAGAGCCCGCAGGGTCTGCACGGCACTGCCGAGCAGGGTCCGTAGTTGCTGTGTCGACACCCCTCGACCAAAATTGTTGTCACGGAGGGCAACCAGCCGCTGCAGCTGCTCACGCGCGTTGCTGCACACCTGGTCCGCATGACATGCGGGACTCGCCTCGAGACCGGCGAGGACTGAATCAGCCTGCGCCAGAATGGCGTTGACATCGGTGGGCGGCCGCGAACCGCTGAGCTGCTCCTGCATCCGGGTGAGTTCACCGAGCAGGCCGGAGATGCGACCGATCGCCTGACTCACCTGGTTGTGCACGGCGGTGAGTTGGTCGGCCAGCTGACGCGCGCCCGAGGTCAGTGCGTCGAGGTCGCCGCCGGCGCCGGCGATGCGGCTGGATGCGTCCGACAGCCGCCGGCCGATCTCTCCGGCCTGCCAACTCAATTTGGCCTGTTCGAGCGGTTCACCGGTCGGGCGGGTGACGCCGCGGACCATCTCGATGTCTGGCAGCTGACTGACCCGCTGAGCCATCTGCTCCAGGTCAGCCAGAGCCTTCGTGTCGCGCAGATCGTGCGGGGACCGGACGAAGATGTACTGCGGTGTGATGGAACTCGGCGGAAAGTGCCGGTCCATGGCGGCGTAGCCGACGTTGCTCTGCGCTGACGGCGGCAGGGTGGTGCGCGCGTCATAATTCGAACGCAGCAGGGGTACGCAGGCCGCCAAAGCGGCCAGGACAAGCAGGCTGCCGACCAGATGGGCCACCGGCCGCCGAACGATGTGAATGCCGGAGCGCCGCCACAAACGGCTGGTGTGGTCGCGCCTCGGGGCCGCCCAGCCGCGGCGCCCGGCAAGCACCAGTAGTGCCGGCAGGAGCGTCATCGCAGCCAGAAACGCAATGGAGATCGAAATCGCCAGCGCGGGACCCACCGTTGAAAAAACCTGCAGCCGGGTGAATGTCATGGCGAGGAAGGTGACCGCGACCGTGGCCGCCGACGCCGCGACCACCTTTCCGATGCTGGTGATCGCCGCCGCCACGGCGGCATCCGAGGCCATACCGCGCCGTAGATTCTCGTGATAGCGACTGATGAGAAAGACCGCGTAATCCACGCCGGCACCGACCATCATCGCCGTCATGAAGACGACGGTCTGTTGGGAGATACCCAGGCCGACGCCGGCTAATCCCGACACCACCTGCTGAGCCGACACGAGCGACACCCCGATGGTCAGCAATGGCAGCAGCATCGTGACGACGTTGCGGTACACCACGAACAGGATCAACAACACCATGGCGATGGTGGTGATCTCGATCACCCGCATGTCGCGCTCCCCGATATCGGCGAGCTCGGACACAGTGGCCGCGATTCCGGTCATGTTCGCGGTGAGCGTCGACCCGCTGACCGTTTCCCGGGCGGTCTCGGCGATCCGCGAATACGCTTCATTCGATCGCGGCGATCCCAACTGTCCCGCCACACCTACCGGAATGAACCAGGCTTTGTGGTCTTTGCTGGTCATCACGTCGCGCAGTGCCGGCGTCGCGATGAAATCGTGCACGCTCGCCACGTCGCGCGCGTCGGTTCGCAGCCTGTCCACCAAACTGCGGTAGACGCCCTCGTCGGCCGGCGTGAGGCCCTGCTCATTGGTGAGAACCACCAAAGCCATGTTCTGCGAATCCGGTTCGCGGAACGCGGCCGTCATCTGCCTGCTCGCGACCATCACGGGGGCATCGCGCGGCAGGATCTCTTCAGTGCGCTCCCGGATCACCTGAGTCAGCGGCGACAGCGTGACCGACAGGACAGCCGCCAGCGCCACCCAGAAGACCACGCATGCCCACGGCCAACGCACCACCAGGCGCGCAAGTCGGGGGAATATGCCTGTGGTCTGGAAACGACCACGGGATGAGCACACCCACTCCAGACTACGCGTTCGCGCGAAGTGCAACGGTTCGGCAATTGCGCACGTGCAGAACTAACTTCGAAAAACGTTGTGCTGCAGTATGAATGAAGGATGTGACCCGCGCCGAGACCGCGCGGAACCCAGTGGCGACAAGTATGCACAGCGCCCAACTCGATACGAATCCTATGAATTCGGCCGTATGCGTTTACGGCGGGTAGGTTGGGGAATCAGTAACGGGACCGTTCACTAAGCGCGGATCGCGCCATGGTCCTGCCGGGCCGGACGGCGGCCACTGGGGTCCGCCGTCGTGACCTGCTGGCCTGGCCGGTGAGGGTACCGGCCAAACCTGAATAGCCGCAGCTGATCACCGGGAAGATGTTCGTTCAGCTGATCTTTGGAGGGAGAATCGTTTTGGCGACGCAGTATGCCGACATCGACGATCGCGCCGAGCACGGGTCCCTTGCCGATGTCTGACAGCCTGGCCGACGTCGACGCAGCCGACCCGATCGTCATCATCGGGATGGCGCTCGAAGCGCCGGGTGGGGTGGACAGCACCGAGGGATACTGGGCGTTGCTGTCGCAACAGCGTGAAGGCCTGTCTCAACTCCCGGTTGATCGGGGCTGGCCGGTCAGCGACTTGCTCAGCGGCCGTGAGGGTTTCAAGAAGATTCAGAACGCCGGCGGATTTCTTTCGGGCGCCGGTACTTTCGACCCCGGATTCTTCGGCATCACGGTGCGTGAGGCAACGACCATGGACCCGCAGCAACGGGTCGCACTGCGAGTCTCGTGGCGTGCCCTGGAGAGCAGCGGCATCAACCCCGACGATCTGGCCGGTCACGATGTGGGTTGTTACGTCGGCGCTTACACCACCGGATACGGCCCGGACATGGCGAAGTACTCTCGCCACAGCGGTCACCTGATCACCGGATCGGCTTGCGGTGTGATCTCCGGGCGGATCGCCTACCTGATGGGACTGGCAGGACCGGCCATCACCGTCGACACTTCGTGTTCTTCGGCACTCACAGCGATGCACGTCGCGGTGCAGGCATTGCGCGCCGGTGACTGCGACATGGCACTCGCCGGGGGAGTCTGCGTCATGGGTTCGCCCGGATTCTTCGTCGAGTTCTCAAAGCAGCACGCGCTTTCCGACGACGGCCGCTGCCGGCCGTACAGCGCGCAGGCCAGCGGCACGGTGTGGGCTGAGGGCGCGGCGATGTATGTGCTGCAACACAAGTCGGCCGCGTTGCGGGCCGGAAATCGAATCCTCGCCGAAATTCGGGCAAGTGCGCTCAATCAGGATGGCCGGAGTGCCGGCCTGTCGGCGCCGTCGGCGCCGGCGCAGAGTCGCCTGTTCAGGCGCGCCCTGGGCCAGGCCGGGCTGCGGCCCGAGCAAGTGGGCATGGTTGAAGGACACGGCACTGGTACCAGGCTGGGCGATCAGACCGAATTACGCTCGCTGGCCGACGTTTACGGCGATTCGCCGCCCGGTCGCGGCCCGATGCTGGGATCGGTGAAGTCCAACTTCGGCCATGCCCAGGCGGCGGCCGGCGCGCTGGGACTCGCCAAGATCCTGGTCTCGGCAGAGCACCGGGCAATTCCACCTACGTTGCATGTCGAGGAAGCCAATCCCGAAGTCGACTGGGAAAATCAAGGTTTGCGTTTGGCGCGAGAGATGACTCCGTGGCCGGCCGCATCAGGACGCCGCACCGGCGCAGTCTCGGCATTCGGAATAAGCGGTACCAACGCTCACCTGATCGTCTCCGTGCCGGAGGCGGCCTGATGGTATCCGCCCGGCTTCCAGATGGCCGTGTCCCGGTCCTGCTCAGCGCCCACGAGGACGAGTTGATCTGTGACGATGCCGTCGCCATCCTGCGGTTTCTGAAGCAACTCAGTGAGAGTGACGATGTCCCGACGGCAGTGTCCACCACCCTGCTCCGCACCCGGCGGGTGCGACGGCACCGCGCGCTCATCCGCGCCGCCGATCGCACCGAACTGGAAGACGGGCTGCGCGCCCTGGCCGAAGGCGACGACCACCCCTTGGTGACGCGGTCATCGCAACACGACGCGTCCGGAGTCGCGTTCGTCTTTCCGGGTCAGGGTAGGGAATGGCCAGGCATGGGAACCGAAGCCCTCCAACGCATTCCGTCCTACCAGGATGAAGCACAGCGCTGCGAGCACGCATTCGCCGCGGCGGGACTGTCCTCGCCGATGCGCTACCTGCAGGGCGGTGA
Source organism: Mycobacterium gordonae (assembly GCF_001417955.2). Classification (GTDB taxonomy): domain Bacteria; phylum Actinomycetota; class Actinomycetes; order Mycobacteriales; family Mycobacteriaceae; genus Mycobacterium; species Mycobacterium gordonae_B. The sequence continues at coordinate 111,812 of NZ_LKTM01000001.1, forward strand.
AGGCCGTCGCTATACCCAAACCGAAATCCAGGCTGCACATTTCACGCATGCCGTCAGCCTGGCCCGGGTGTGGCGGGCGTGCGGAGCGGTACCCGACGTCACGGTGGGCCACAGCCTGGGCGAGGTCGCCGCCGCCTATGTGGCAGGCGCCATCTCGTTACCGGCCGCGGTTGGCGTGGTCGCCGCGCGTGCCGCCGTCGTCGACCGGCTACCGGGCCGCTACGGTATGGCCGCTCTGGGAGTCGGTGCTGGCGAAGCCGACGAACTCATCGCCGAAACACCGGGCTGGCTGGAGATCTCGGTGTTGAACTCCGCGTCGTCGAGCGTCGTATCCGGTGAACGAGCCGCCGTCGCCGCGTGCGTTCGGCGGGCAGAACAACGGGGTATCTTCGCGCGCGAGTTGACGGTCGATTTTCCGGCGCACACCAGCCGCCTGGAGTCACTGCGCTCGATGTTCTGCGACCTCCTGCCCGAGGCGGAATTCCTCGATGCAGGTATAGATTTCATCAGTTCGGCCCGGGGGGACCTGGTCGCCGCCGAGACCGACTTCACCGGTTACTGGTTTGAAAACCTGCGCAACACGGTCCGTTTCGACGCGGCCGTTACGTGCGCGGCGCGACGTGGCACCGGAACCTACATCGAGATGTCGGCACATCCCTCGCTGCTGTACGCACTTGGCGAACTCGCCGAGGAGGCGCTCATCGTCGGCTCGGGGCTGCGCGACGAGTCGCTGGTGGAGCGGCTTTCCGCCAATATCGCCTCCGTCGCTGTGCACAATCCGAAGTTCGAGTGGTCGACTGACTCGCCGCTCCTCTGGGGCTTCCCCGCCGCACCGATGCGGGCGATTCACCTGTGGGCAGCGCCGGAGCCGCTGACACCGCCACCGGCCCCCGGCCCGAAGGTGTTCTACGAGGAGTGGCAGGCACGTCCGCTTGTCTCCGATGCGGCGGACCGGGCCTCCCGCACCGTCGCGATAGTGGGGCCCGGAGATGCGAATAGTGTCGTGGCACGGGCACTGTCCGATGGCGTCGTCTCGCGTGACAGGTATGAGCTGACTGAGCCCGACGACGCCGAGGTCATCGTCATTGTGGCACCGTCAATTGTCGAGCCGGATGTGCTTGCCGCGGCAGACCGCCTGCAGCGCATCGACTACAACGGTCTGATCGGGCCGAAGTGCCGGCGTGTCTGGTTGATCACCACGGGCGGTGAGCAAGTGCACCCAGACGCCGCGCCGGGGCTGCCGGGGCAGGCGGCGTTGGCGGCGATGCACCGCAGCGTCGGCTTCGAATATCCCGATGTCACGTTCGCTCACCTGGACCTGCCCGGCACCGCTGCGGACTTGCCGGCCGCCCGCTGCGGCCTCGATCAGTTGCTCGGCCGGGATACTGAGATTGCGCTGCGGCGCAACGGCTCTGACCAGACTGGGATGCAGCTGTTCGTCCGGACGCTTCGGGAGGACGTGACACCGGTCGGGACCGCAGCGGCGACGTCGCTGGACAACGTGGTGATCACGGGCGGCAACGGCACCATCGGCATGCGCTACGCGCGGCACTGCATCAGGGCCGGCGCCGGCCGAGTGATTCTGTTGAGCCGCAGCGGTGTTGACACCTCAGAGCTGGCGCGATTGACCGACGGCTCGGCGGCCGAGGTTCATGCGCCTGCGTGCGATATCACCGACCCCGAGGCCGTGGCGGCAGTGGCGAACGAGTACGCCGGCGACGGCCCCTCCCTGCTGATCCATGCGGCCGGTGCCGCAACCTTCGCCCGGCACGACCAACTGGCCGCCGACGACATCGCCGGAGTGTTGTCCGCCAAGGTGGCCGGGCTGAAGCGGATGGTCACCAGCTGGCCGCTTCGCGTGGACACCCGAATTCTGTTGTGCTCCTCGGTGTCCGGAGTCTGGGGCGGCTACGGCCACGGCGCCTATGCGGCCTCCAACCGAATGCTGGACAGCATGGCCGCCGCCCTGCGGGCGGACGGCCTGGACTGCAGCGCGGTGCGATGGGGGTTGTGGCAGGACACCAAGATCGCCGACGCGCAGGAGATCACCCGCATCGAGCGATCGGGCCTGATTGCGATGGATCCCGACGCGGCGATCTCGGCCAGCCTCGGCTGGCGGCGCAACGACCCGCTGATCGCCGCCGCCGACCTCGGGCGGCTCCGGGTTTTCTTTGAAAGCCAAGGCCTGGCGATGCCGTTCACCGGCCATCACAGCGGCCCCGCCGAAGACGCCGGGGTCGAACCGGACGCTCCCGTCGCCGACATCGTCCGGGCCGAGATCGCGGCCGTGCTGAGTATCGACGATCCGGCGTCGGTGGACCTGAACGCGGCGCTGGTCGACCTCGGCGCCGACTCGATGCTGGCGCTTGAACTGCGCGACCGGCTACGGCGCTCGACCGGCGAATCAATCGCCGCGGCAAAACTGTTGGGCGGCATGACCGGTAGCGACCTGATCGATGCCCTGACCCCGAAAAACTAGAGAGGGTGGATTCCTGCGTGACCGAGACCACCGAACGAGAAACTGTGCTGAACATCTGTGCGTCCTATCATCTCAGGGGCTTCGTCGACACCGAGCGGTTGCATCAGGCGCTCGATGCCGTGGCGTCCCGCCACCCGGTGCTGCACGAGGAGCAACGGCCCGACTGGGCCGAGCACGATCTGTCGGGTCTCGCCGGCCAGGCCCAGCGGCTCAGGCTGGAAGTACTGGCGCAACGTGACTTTCGCCGCCCCTTTGATTTGGAATCCGAGTCGCCACTGCGAATGACGGTGGTGCGTCTGGGCCCGGACGACATGGCGCTGCTGATCACCGCGCACCAACGGGCTTGGGATGACGGCTCCTGGTCGCCGTTCTTCGCCGACCTGACACGGGCCTACACCCGGCCCGAGGGCGATGGCGGCGCCGCGGCGCCGACGGCGGAACAGCCCTGCGATCGATCCGAGGACGACCTGAACTACTGGCGCCCGCTCCTGAGGGAACTGCCTGAACCGCTGGAACTCCCGGGACCCAACGGCTCCGCGATGCCGGGTCACCGGCGCGCACAGCGCGTGACGCGGCTGCTCTCCACCGACACCATCGGGCGCGTGAGGTCGCTGGCCCGGGAGACCGGCATCACGCCGTACGCCGTAATGCTCGCGGCATACGCGGCGCTGCTGCACCGCTACACCCACACCACCGATCTGGTGATCGCGGCACCGGTGAGCAGTCGTGACACCGTCCACTCGATCGGAAGCTTCGCCGGCACGGTGCCGATCCGGGTCAATCCGCAGCCGCGGCAGACCTTTCGCGAGCTGCTGACCCAGACGGCCGACACGGCGACCGGTGCGTTCGCCCATCGGAATGTCGACCTGACTGAGTTGCTCGATGAGTTGGGCTCTTCTCAGGAATCTCTGACGCGGGTGGGTTTCGGGCTCCTCGAATCCGACGGAGGCGGGTTCTGCCCACCCGGTGTTCAATGCAGTCCCGGGGAGTTGCACGGGCAGTCCAGCCGACTGCCGTTGAACGTCAAGGTGGAGCCGACCGATGGCCGGGTCGAGGCGGAGTATCTGCCCGAAATTCTGGACCCGTCGTTGGCCGCCCAGCTGCTCGAGCACTACGCCGTGCTGTTGGACAGCGCCCTGCGGGAACCCGGCCGCGAACTGCGTCGGCTGACCCTGTTCAGTGACGCCGAGGCCGAGTGGATGCGCGAAGTCGCCACCGGCGAGCAGGTCTCGATTCCGGCCACGACGATCGCGGCACTGGTCGCAGAGCGGGCCGCTGCCTCGCCCGACAACGTCGCCGTCGTGTACGAGGGCCGCCAGTACAGCTACCGCGAGATCAACGCGGAGGCGAACCGGCTGGCGCACTGGCTGATTGAGCAGGGCATCGGGACCGAAGACCGCGTCGCCGTGCTGTTGGACAAGTCCCCCGAGCTCGTCGTCACCGCCCTCGCCGTCCTCAAATGCGGTGCGGTCTATCTCCCGGTCGACCCGACCTACCCGCCCGAGCGCCTCTCGTACATCCTCGACGACGCCCAAGCCAAACTTGCGCTGCGCGAACCGGTTACCGGTCTGTCGCGGTATCCGGCGGAAGACCCTCGGCCCGATCAGCTGGTTCGTCCGCTGCGGCCGGAGAACACCGCCTACCTCATCTACACGTCGGGATCGACCGGGCTGCCCAAGGGAGTCCCGGTGCCGCACCGGCCGATCGCCGAGTACTTCGTCTGGTTCGGCGACAAATACCAGGTCGACGAGACGGATCGGCTGTTGCAGGTGGCCTCGCCAGGATTCGACGTGTCCATCGCCGAGATCTTCTGCCCCCTGGTCTGCGGAGCGCGACTGGTGATTCCACGCCCGGATGGGCTGCGCGACATCAACTATCTGACCGAACTGCTGTACCGCGAGGGCATCACGTCGATGCATTTCGTGCCTTCGCTGCTCGGCCTGTTCCTGTCGCTGCCAGGAGTCAACCAATGGCGGACGCTGCGCCGCGTGCCGATCGGCGGTGAGCCGTTGCCCGGAGAGATCGCCGACAAGTTCCATGCCACCTTCGACGCGTTGCTCTACAACTTCTACGGACCGACCGAAACGGTCGTCAACACCACCAGTTACCAGGTGGAGGGCAACCAGGGCACCCGGATCGTGCCGATCGGGCGACCCAAACTCAACACGCAGGTGTATCTGCTCGATGACGCACTGCAGCCGGTGCCCGTCGGCGTCATCGGTGAAATCTACATCGGCGGAACACATATCGCGCACGGTTACCACCGCCGGTCGGCGCTGACCGCGGAACGCTTCGTCGCGGACCCGTTCACCGCCGGTGCCCGGATGTACCGCTCCGGCGACCTCGCCCGCCGCAACGCCGACGGCGCAGTCGAATTCGTCGGTCGCGCCGACGAGCAGGTTAAGATCCGCGGGTTCCGGATCGAGCTCGGCGAGATCGCCGCGGCGATCTCAGTTGACCCGAGTGTGGGCCAGACGGTCGTCATCGCCGCGGATCTGCCGCACCTGGGCAAGAGCCTGGTCAGTTATCTGACGCCGGCGGACGGCGACCCGGGATCGGTCGACTTGGAACGCATCCGGACCCGGGTGGCGGCCGCCCTACCGGACTATATGAATCCGGCCGCGTATGTCGTCATCGACGAGATCCCGATCACCGCGCACGGCAAGATCGACCGGAATGCGCTGCCGCAACCGGAGATCGCGTCCGAAGCCGAATTCCGGGAACCCACCACGGACACCGAGCGAACGGTTGCGGCTCTGTTCACTGAGTTGCTGGGTGCCGCCCAGGCAGGCCTGGACGACTCGTTCTTCGACCTGGGCGGACATTCGCTGGCCGCCACCAAACTGGTCGCGGCGATCCGCGCCCGATGCGGAGTCGACATCGGTATCCGGGACGTTTTCGAGTCGGAAACCGTGGGCCGACTGGCGCAACTGATCGATCGGTCGGAACCGGCTGCTGCCACCGGAGTGCGTCCGGCGTTGGTGAGGACGTCACACAAAGGCCGGCTGCCACTGTCGGCCGCGCAGCTGCGAAGCTGGTTTGCCTACCAGATCGAGGGTCCCAGCGCGGTCAACAACATCCCGTTCGTCGCGCGACTGACGGGGCCGTGCGATCTCGACGCCCTCGCGACCGCCTTCAGCGACCTGGTCGGGCGCCACGAAATCCTGCGCACCACCTATGGCGAAGTCGCGGGCGTGCCGCATCAGGTGATCAACGCCCCGGCCGAGGTGCCGGTCCGCCAGGCCAGTGGTGACGGTGCGGCCTGGCTGCAGGAGCAACTCGACTCTGAGCGTCGCTATTGCTTTGAGCTGGAACACGACTGGCCGATCCGCGCCGCGGTGCTGCACACCGGCCCCGGCCATCGGGAGCACGTGGTGTCGCTGGTCGTGCACCATATCGCGATCGACCACTGGTCCGGCGGTGTCCTGTTCGCCGACCTGCTCACCGCGTACCGCGCCCGAAAGGCCGGCCAGGAACCGGCATGGGCGCCATTACCGGTCCAGTACGCCGACTTCGCGGCCTGGCAGGCCGAACTGCTCACCGAGTCGGAGGACGGATCCGGAATTGCCTGCGCGCAAAGGCAATACTGGGAGCGGCAGCTGGAAGGTATACCCGAGGACACCGGACTGCGGCCGGACCTGCCGCGGCCTCCGGTGCCCAGTGGTGTCGGCGACTCCGTGGAGTTCAGCATCGATTCGCACACCAGGGCAAAGCTCGCCGGGCTCTGCCGGGAGGTGGGCGTCACCGAATTCATGGTGTTGCAGGCCGCGGTCGCGGTGGTGCTGCACAAGGTCGGAGGCGGGACGGACATTCCGCTGGGAACTCCCATCGCATCCCGCACGGAACCCGAACTCGACCAATTGGTGGGCTTTTTCATCAACATCCTGGTTCTGCGCAACGACCTGGGCGGCGACCCGTCGCTGCGGGAGGTGCTCAGCCGGGTTCGCGACACCGCGCTGGGCGCCTACGCTCACCAGGATCTGCCGTTCGAGCGGGTGGTCGACGCGGTCAGCCCGATCAGGTCGCTGTCGCGGAACCCGCTCTTTCAGGTCGTCGTCCATGTGCGCGACCACCTGCCCGCGCAACAGGTCATCGAGACCGGTGCGGGCGGCGACACGGTATTCACCGCGATGGAACCGCCGTTCGATATCGCCCCGGCGGACCTGAGCGTCAACTTCTTCGCCGCCGACGCGGGTTATCAGGGCAACATCGTCTACCGCAGCGAGCTCTATCACCGCAGCACCATCGAGCGCCTGGTCGGTTGGCTGTTGCAAGTCGTCAACACCTTCGCCGACGACGTCGATCGGCGGTTGCGCGATGTCCCGCTGCTCGACGACCGTGAGCGCCGCCGCATCCTCACCGATTGGAGCCGTGGCCCCGAGCCGAGGGTCGACCGCCCGCTCACCATCGCCGCGCTGCTCGAACCGAGCCGACGGTGGGACAGCGACCGCATCGCGCTCCGGTGCGGTGACGACCAGCTGGATTACCCTGCGCTGCAACGCCGCTCAGACAACTTCGCCTGCCTGCTCGGCGATCTCGGCGTGGGGCCAGGATCACTTGTGGGACTGTCAACGCGGCGCGGCATCGACATGGTCGTTGCGCTGGTCGGCATCATGAAGGCCGGCGCCGGCTTCTTCCCTCTGGATCCCGGCTACCCGGCGGCACGCAAGCAATTGATGCTCGACGACGTCTCGCCGCGCGTCGTGGTAGCCACCGCCGCGGCCGCGCAGTCGATGCCGGAATGCCCCGGGGCAACGCTGCTGGTACTCGATGATCCCGGACTGCAACGGGCACTCGATCTGCCCGCGCAACCGGACAGCGGTCTGCCCGCGGCGCATCCCGACGACCCGATGTACCTGGTGTTCACATCCGGATCAACGGGCAAACCGAAGGGCGTGCTGGGCACCCACCGCGCGATGACCAGCCGCCTGAACTGGCAGCTGTGGAATTATCCGGTGCCAGGCAACGACATTCGGTTGGCGCAGGCCTCCTGGACGTTCCTGGAGGGCTGCATGGAGACGCTGGGCGGCCTGGCCGCCGGCGCGACCACCATCCTGGCCGACGACGCCGAGCATCGTGACCCCGAGGCGCTGGCTGCGCTGGTACGCAGGCACTCCGTGGCACAGGTGACCGCCGTGCCGAGCCTGGTGTCGACCATCGTGGATGCCTGGCCGGAGTCCCTGAGCTCACTGCACCGGTTGGTGTGCGGCGCCGAACCGATGACCGCCGCGCTGCACCGGCGTTTGCTGGCCAACTACGGCGACGGTCCGGAGTTGCTGAACAACTTCGGCGCCACCGAAACGTCCGGCGCCCTGGTCCGCGGGCCGCTCGCGACGCCGGTGCCGCTGCTGGGCGTCCCGATGCCCGGCTCGCAGGTGTATCTGCTCGATGATGCGCTGAAGCCGGTACCTGTCGGAGTCGTCGGCGAATTGTATTACGCCGGTGCGCAATTGGTGCGCGGCTATTGGAAGCGGCCCGGTCTCACGGCGTCACGGTTCGTGCCCAACCCGTACTCCAGCGAGCCGGGAGCACGTTTCTACCGCAGCGGTGACCGGGCGCGGTGGACCGAAGACGGTTGCCTGGAGTTCGTCGGCCGCGCCGACCATCAGGTGAAAGTCCGCGGCTTCCGTGTCGAGTTGGGAGAGGTGGAGGCCGCACTCAAGGGCGTGGACGGGGTGGCCGTCGCCGCCGTGCGCACCTGGGACGTCGACGGCAGTACAACCCTGGCCGGCTACGTCGCACCACACGACCCGGTCACCGAGGAGGCCGACAAGGCCGAGTTCGCCGCCCTGGTGCGGGACCAGGCCGCGTCGGTGCTGCCGGGATACATGATGCCGTCGTCGATCACCGTGCTGGATGTGATGCCCAAGACGGAGTCGGGCAAGCTGAATAGGCCCGGACTGCCGAAACCGGCGGTGAGCACCCGGGGACGCAGCGAGCCGCCCCGCACCGACACCGAGCGCGCCCTGGCCGAAGTCTTCGTGGGATTGTTGCCGATCGACGAGATCGGTGTCCGCGATGACTTTTTCGTCCTCGGCGGGGACAGCATCCTGTCGGTGCAGCTGGCCGCTCGCGCCCGCGACGCCGGTCTTGCGGTAAGCCCGCGAATGGTCTTCGAGCACCCGACCGTCCAACAGCTGGCGGCGGCGCTGGATTCGGGTGCGGACGGGACTCGTGCCGACGATGATGTCCGCCACGAGCCGATGAGCACGTCGGGCCTGTCCGAACAGGATCTCGCCGCGGTGACGGCGGCCTGGGCCACGGGGGGTGGCAACCCGTGACCGCTACCCGGACCGCCATGCCACCGGGCATCGAGGATGTCATGGCGCTCAGCCCCCTGCAGGAAGGGCTGTACTCGCTGACCACGCTGGCGGAGTTCTCCTCGGAGGACCCGTATCTGATCGGGATGACGGCGGACATCTCCGGTGCGCTGGACGTGGACTTGCTCAAGCAATGTGCGGCAGAGATGTTGGTGCGCCATCCGAATCTGCGGGCCAGCTTCGTGAGTCGGAACATCCCGCGTCCGGTGCAGATCGTGCCGACCGGTGTCGAGCTGCCCTGGCGTCAGGTCCGTGCGACCCGAGCGGAGATCGAGGGCCTGGGAGCGGCAGAACGCGCGCGGCCGTTCGACTTCGAACGGACCCCGGCGATCCGCTTCCTGCTCGTCGAACTGCCCGGCGACCACTGGCACCTGATCATCACCGCGCACCATATCGTCATCGACGGATGGTCGCTGCCGGTGTTCGCGGCGGAGCTGATCGAGCTGTACGGAGCGGGCGGTGACGCCGCTGCGCTGCCGGACAAGCCGCGGCCCTATCGGGACTACATCGGCTGGCTGTCCGGACACGACCGCTCGGCCAGCGAACAGGCATGGCGGGACTACCTGGCCGGATTGAGCGCACCGACAATGCTTTCGGCCGCCATGGCCGGCGAAGCGCCCCGCGCCGGCCTACCCCGGCGCACCGAACTGCGCGCGGGCCGCGAGGTGACGGCTGAGTTGGCCGACGGTGCCCGCTCCCGGGGCATCACAGTCAACACCCTGATGCAGATGGCTTGGGCGTTGGTGCTGTCGCGGTCGACGGATCGCGACGACGTCGTATTCGGTGTCACGGTCTCGGGCCGACCGGCTGAGCTGTCCGGCGTCGAAAGCATGATCGGGCTGTTCATCAATACCGTGCCGCTGCGGGTCCGGCTGGATCCGGATACCAGCGCCGGCGCGCAATGCCTTGCCGTGCAGCGGGATGCGGCGATGCTGCGCGATCACTCCTACCTCAGCCACGCCACGCTGCGAAAGCTGGGCGGTGTCGGAGAGATGTTCGACACCCTGCTGGTGTACGAGAACTTTCCCACCGCAGGGCTCGGCGGGGATCGCCAATTGTGCTCAGGTGGCGTGACATTCAAGCCGAGTGGGCTGGAGAGTGTGACACACTTCCCGGTAACGCTGGCCGCGCACATGGCCGGTGACGAATTGGTGCTGCTGATCGAGGTGCTCGATGGCGCGCTCGGGGAGACAACCGGCGAATCACTCGGCCGCAGAGTGCTGCTGACCGCTGAGCGGCTGCTGTCAGGGTGGCAGCGGCCACTGCGTGAGCTCAGCGTGCTCCACGACGACGAGGCCGGGCCGCTGCGGGCCCGCCACGCGCCGCAGGTGCCGCCCACCGAGGGTTTTCACACCCGGTTCACCGCGGCTGCCGGAGCGAGCCCGCAGGCCACGGCGCTGAGCTGGGATGGCGGTGCCATGACCTACGCCGAACTGGACGCCGCAGCCAACCGGATGGCCGCACTGCTGACACAGCGCGGTGTCGCAGCCGAAACACCGGTGGCGATCCGCCTGGCCCGCGGTCACATGTATGTCGTTGCGTTGCTCGGAGTTCTCAAAGCCGGCGGCGTGAGCGTTCCGGTGGAACCCGCCACCCCGCCGGAACGGATGGCGTCGATCATGCGCCAGACCGGCGCGGCCATCGTCATCGATGAGGACCTGGTGTCGGCTGCCCAAGCGCGATGCGGGGAATACCGTCCGGCGGCGATACATCCTCAGCAGGCCGCTTACCTGGTATTCACCTCGGGTACCACCGGAGAACCCAAGGGCGTCATCGGAACTCATGCGGCTCTGGGCGCCTACGCCGACGATCACATCGAACGGGTGCTGAAACCCGCGGCCGCCCGGTTGGGGCGTCCGTTGCGCATAGCGCACTCGTGGTCGTTCGCCTTCGACGCGGCGTGGCAGCCGCTGGTCGCGTTGCTCGACGGTCACGCCGTGCACGTTGTCGCCGATCGGACGCAGCGCGACGCGGAGGCACTGGTCGAGGCCATCGTCGAGCACCGGATCGACATGATCGACACGACTCCGTCGATGTTCACGCAACTGCGGGCCTTCGGGTTGCTCGCCAGCGCACCCTTGTCCGTGCTGGCCCTGGGCGGCGAAGCCATCGGCCCGGCGATGTGGCAGGCGATCCGCGATGAGTGCGCCCGGACTGCGACGTCTGCGTACAACTGCTACGGCCCCACCGAAACCACGGTGGAGGCGGTGGTCGCCGACATCACCGAGCACCGCGCCCCGACGATCGGTCGGCCCACCCAGTACACCCTCGGGTACGTGCTGGATGCCGCGCTACGCCCGGTGCCATACGGGGTGCCGGGCGAATTGTATTTGGCGGGACGCCAACTCGCCCGCGGGTATGTGGGCCGGGCAGCCGAGACGGCCGGCCGTTTCGTCGCGGACCCGTTCGTCTGCGGCGGGCGGATGTACCGCACCGGCGACGTGGTGCGACGCCAGTCCGACGATTCACTGCGATACCTCGGGCGCGCCGATGCGCAGGTGAAGATCCGCGGCTACCGCGTCGAACCCGGCGAGATCGCCGCGGCGCTGGAGACGCATCCCGCGGTGCGGCACGCGCACGTAGTGGTGCGCGAACGACAGCGCAGGCCCGTTCTGACGGCATACGCCGCCGGCGTCAACGGAACCCGACCCACGTCGGCCGAGTTGCGCGCCGCAATCGGCCGGCGGTTGCCCCGATACATGGTGCCGCAGCACATCATCGTCGTCGACCAGATCCCGTTGACCACCAACGGCAAACTGGACGAAGCGGCGCTGGACGACATCGGTGCCGTCACCACCACGGCGCCGGCGCCCAGCACGGCCACCGAAACGCAATTGGCCGAGATCATTTCGGAGCTGCTGGGTCAACCCGAAGTGGATGTGACCGCAGACTTCCTGCAACTCGGACTGGACAGCATTCTCGCTTTGTCAGTGGTGCAGGCGGCGCGGCGACGCGGGATTCCGCTGCGCGCACGACTGATCCTCGAGTGCGCCGACGTTCGTGAGCTCGCCGCCGCAATCGACGCCCAGGACGCTGTGCCGGATCGTCGCGACGAAGAGCGTGGACAACCGATTCCGTTGCTGCCCAACGCCCATTGGCTCTACGAGCACGGCGAGCCGCGGCGGCTGGCGCAGGTCGAGGCCCTCAGGCTGCCCGACGGCATCGACGGCGACCGACTCAGAACGGCGCTCACCAGTGTCGTGGACGGTCACGAGGTGCTACGCACCCGCCTGGACCGCGCCAGCATGACTTTGGCACCCGCGCCGGCCCAGGATCTCCTCGATGAGGTCGCGGTGACGGGTGACCTGCCCGCGGCGGTTCGGAAGCACGCCGAGCGTGCCGTGGCCGGTCTCGATCCGGAACGGGGCGCACTGCTGTCGGTCGCCTGGCTGCGCCCGCCGACTGGGCAGAGTGTGCTGCTGATCGCCGCGCACGTCCTGGCCATGGATCCGGCCTCGTGGCGGGTGGTGCTGGGTGAACTCGACACCGCCCTGCATGCGCTGGCAGCGGGTCGTTCACCCGCACCTGTCACCGAGCACACCACCTACCGGCAGTGGGCGGCCGCCCTCACGCAGCGAGCGGAAACACTTGAGAGCACACCGTTTTGGCTGACCCAGCTGGACGGCGACGATCCCGACCTCGGGTCCCGCCGGGTCGATCCCGATCGAGACCGCGCCCGGGACCTGGTGATAAACGCGTCGGTGACCGACGCCGAGACCACCGGACGGCTCTTGGATGTGGGTGTTCCGATGTTCGAGGTACTGGTCGCCGCCGCGACCCGGACGGTCAACCGGTGGCGGCGAAGCCGTGGCCAGCCGACCCCGCCGCCGCTGTTGGCGCTCGAAACTCACGGCCGGGCAGACGCTTTGGCCGGCGACATGGTTGATACGTCCGACACCGTCGGACTGCTGAGCACCATTTACCCGTTGCGCCTGCACACCACCGACCCGCACCGGGTGGCCGAGCAGCTGGCCTCGGTCCCCGGCGGCGACATCGACTACGGGGTGCTGCGCTATCTGCGCAGCGACACCGCGGACCAGCTCAAGAAAAGGCCCGGGCCGCAACTTCTGCTCAACTACCTGGGTCACGCCGACCTGGGCGGCGCCGGTACCGACCTACGGCTCGACCGTGAGCTGCTCGGCGGGCTGCCGCAGTTGCCGGAGCCGGACATCGCGGTACGTCACGAGGTGGTCATCCTGGCCACCCTGCTCGGCTCCGGTGACGAACACGTGCTGCTCACCCAGTGGCGGGTGTTGCCGGACATTCTCTGCGAGGCCGATGTGGCCGCGCTGCAGACGATCTGGAATCAGGAACTCAAGGAGCTGGTGTCATGACCACACTCGGAGTGATCGGAGCCGGCGCCAAGGCGGTCGCCGTGGCGGCCAAGGCTTCGGTGTTGCGTGCCATGGGTGTCGACACACCCGAGGTGGTGGCCGTCGAGCGAACCGGAGTGGCCGCCAATTGGCAGGCCAGCGGCGGCTGGACCGACGGTGCCCAACACCTGGGTACCAGCCCGGAAAAGGATGTCGGTTTCCCCTACCACTCGTCGCTGGTGCCGCGTCGCAACGCCGAACTCGACGAGCGGATGACCTGCCACAGCTGGCAGTCGTACCTCATCGCCACCGGGCAGTTCGCGCAATGGATCGACCGGGGCCGGCCCGCCCCAACCCACCGCCGGTGGGGCCAGTATCTGCGCTGGGTCGCCCAACGCGTCGACATGACCGTCATCTACGGCGAGGTCGACCGCATCGCCGTCGACGGAAAGCAGTGGGCGCTGCACACCCCGGAAGGCACCGTGCGCGTTGACGCGCTGATGATCACCGGGCCGGGTCAGCCGGAACGCACGTTGTTGCCGGGCAATCCGCGGGTGCTGTCGATTGCGCAGTTCTGGCACCGGGCCGCCGCGCACGAGCGGATCAGCGCCGAACGGGTCGCGATGATCGGCGGCGGCGAGACCGCGGCGGCGATGCTCAATGAGTTGTTCCGGCACTCGATTTCGACGATCACCGTGATCTCCCCGCAGGTGACGCTGTTCACCCGCGGCGAAGGCTACTTCGAGAACTCGCTGTTCTCCGACCCGTCCGACTGGACGGCTCTGACTTTGGCCGAGCGCCGTGACGCGATCGCCCGCACCGACCGCGGAGTCTTCTCTTCCAACGTGCAGGACGCGCTGATGGCCGACGACCGGATCCGGCACCTGCGGGGGCGCGTCGCGCATGCCGTCGGTCGCGACGACCAGATCCGGCTCACGCTCAACACCAATCGTGGCAGCGAAAACTTCGAGACCGTGCACGGTTTCGATCTCGTCATCGACGGCTCCGGCCTCGACGCGTTGTGGTTTACCTCGCTGTTCGGTCAGGACGCGCTCGATCTGCTCGAACTCGGGCTGGGCGGGCCGATGACCGGCGAGCTGCTGCGTGAATCGATCGGGCATGACCTCGCCGTCACCGACGTCGCACCGAAGTTGTTCTTGCCCAATCTCGCCGGACTGAACCAGGGGCCGGGGTTTCCGAACCTCAGCTGCCTGGGGATGCTCTCCGACCGGGTACTGGGAGCAGACCTGACCGGCAGCACCGACCCCGCAATGAGGAGGAACTATGAGCACCAATCCCTTCGATGACGAGACCGCGACGTTCGTCGTGGTCGTCAACGACGAAGAGCAGCACAGTTTGTGGCCCACCTTCGCCGACATCCCGGCGGGCTGGCGACGGGTCTTCGGTGCGGCGAGCCGGGCGGAGTGCCTGCAATTCGTCGACGAACACTGGACCGACATGCGTCCGAAGAGCCTTCGCGCGGCCATGAACTCACAGGCAACGCCGTGACCGACACGGACGTTATGCTGCCGCGGGAACGGACCGAGCTACCCGACGAGGTCAGACGGATCCCACCTCCGCCGTCGCGGCCGGAAGTGCCAGCTCCCTACGCATTTCGGCTCGCTGACCCATACGCCGATGCCGAGATGATCTCCGAGTGGATGCGCCGGCCGCATCTGGCCGCCGCCTGGGAGTACGTCTGGCCGGTGTCACGATGGCGCCGCTATCTGCTGGCGCAACTGGACGGCAGCTACTCCCGCCCGTTCGTCGCCAGCATCGATGGCCGCGACCATGCCTACGTCGAACTGTACTGGGCCGCCAAGGATTCGATCGCCACCCGGTATCAGTACGATCCGCACGATCTGGGCATACACGCCGCCATCGCCGATCCGGCAGTCACCAACAAGGGCATTGCGCAATTCGTGCTGCCACACCTGGTGGCCAGCGTGCTCACGGACGAGCCGGAATGTCGTCGGGTGATGTTCGATCCCGACCACCGGAACACGACCGCGCGCCGGTTCTGTGAGAGCGCGGGCTGCGTGTTTCTCGGCGAGCACGACATGACGAACCGCCGGATGGCGCTGTACGCACTACCCCGCACGCCTGCGGATGTTCCCCGGCGGAGGGCTTCGTAGGCCACCGAACGAACGGTACGAACTCGACGGCAACGGTACGCATAGACAACAGTCCGATTGGGTACGCGGCCAGGTGGACAGAAGAAGGGGCCGCCGCTTGATGCGGTCGGTCGGCGGGAGGAGCTTCTGATGCCGGAGGTCGCACTACATCACGAAGGGCACCCGAAGTATCGCCGGATGGTCCGCTTCGACTGGTCGGACACATGTGGCCGCGCTGGAACACTTCACCGCGATTATGGGCCAGTGGGTCTTGAGCAACCGCGGGCTGGACTACGCGAAAGCCGACCCGATGATGCTGGACCTGCTGCGCTGGCACGGCGCCGAGGAGGTCGAACACCGCTCCCTCGTGTACGACGTCTATCAGCATGTCTGCGGCAGCTACGCCATCCGCGCGTTCTCCATGTTGATGACGGCTCCGCTGTTCATCGGCTGGTGGATCGCCGGTGCCCGCTACCTGATGGCCTACGACCCGACGATCGAGACCAAATGGCGCTTGCGGGACTGGTTGCGGGCGGCGCGGGAATACCGGCTGCCGGGTCCGTGGCAGCTGTTCGTGACGGCGCCTGCCAGGTACCTGCGGCCCAGCCACCACCCGAACGACGAGGCGTCCACCGAGATGGCGATCGAATATCTGGAGTACTCGCCGGTGGCCAAGGCCGCCCGGGAGCGGGCCCGAGCCCAGGCGGAAAGGGTCGAGGTTCGATGAAGGTTCAGGTCGATCTGGACAGCTGCGACGGAAACGGCGTGTGCATGAGCATCTGCCATGAGGTGTTCGACGTGCGGGAAGACGGACTGCACGTGTTGCAGGATGAGCCGCCCGCGCAGTTGCGTCAGCAGTTGAAGGGGGCCGAGGTCTCGTGCCCCACCCAGGCGATCCTCGTGAATGACTGAGTTGATGCTCGAGCAGGTGGTCGTGGTCGGCGCGGGCATAGCCGGGACGCGGGCAGCGGAAACGCTGCGACGGGACGGCTATAAGGGTGAGCTCACCATCGTGGGCGGCGAACGCCACGCTCCCTACCATCGGCCGCCTCTGTCGAAGAAGTTCCTGACCGGCAAGGTGCATCGCGCGGGTATTGACATCGCTCCGCAGTTCGAGGTGGACGCCCGCGTGCTGCGCGGCGCGTCGGCCGTGGGGCTCGACCTCTCGACTAGGACCGTTCGGCTGCGCGACGACGGCCGAGACCGTTCGCTGCGGTTCGACGGACTCGTCATCGCCAGCGGAGCGGTCCCGCGTCAATGGCCGGGCGGTCCCGTCCCCGACGGGGTGATGCTGCTCCGCACGGTCGAGGATTGTCTGGCGATCCGGGAACGGCTCGGCGCTAGTCCCCGGGTCGTGGTGGTCGGGGGCGGCTTTATCGGTGCCGAGGTCGCGGCGACCTGCCGGTCGCTGGGACTGGAGGTGGCGCTGATCGAGAAGTCCGTCAACCCGTTGGTGGCGGCCCTGGGGCCGGAATTGGCACCGTGCTGGGCCGCCCTGCACCGCGAGCACGGCGTCGACCTGCGGGTGGGCGTGGGCGTCGAGGAGATCGTCGGCAACGGACACGTGGAGGCGGTTCGGCTCACCGACGGTTCGCAAGTGTCGGCCGACCTCGTCATCGTCGGACTGGGCGTGACTCCGGCGACCGACTGGCTGCAGGGTTCGGGATTGCGCGTGGACGACGGGGTGGTCTGCGACGCCACCGGCCGCGCCGAAGGCGGTACCGATGTGGTGGCTGCCGGAGATGTCGCGCGCTGGTGGCATCCGCTCTACGAGCGGCATCTGCGCACGGAGCACTGGGAGGACGCCGGGCAGCAGGGCGCCGCCGCCGCACGCACGCTGCTCGCCGGCCCCGAGGCCGCACGGCCGCACGAGGAGGTGCCCTACTTCTGGTCGGATCAGTACCACGTCAAGGTTCAAATGCTCGGTGTGCCAACGGATTACGACGCAGTCCAGCTGGTCGAAGGCGACCCGAACCGCTGGGAGTTCGTCACGGCCTACGGACGCGACGGCCACACCATCGCGGTGCTGGGGACCATACCGAATCGGGTGTACGCCTACCGCGACGCCATCACCAACCGCGCTGAGTTCCCCCCGCGGCCGCCGTCCTGACGCCCGTGCGGCTCAGAGCCGGTTGAGCAGTTCGGCCTTCTTCGTGGCGAACTCCTCGTCGGAGAGGATGCCGCGCTGGTGCAGCCCGGCCAGCGACTCGATTGCTGCGACGACGGACCCCGGGTCGCCGGCCTGGTGCTGAGGCGCCGGCGCGGACGTCGGCGTCTCAGCCACCTGCTGGGCGCCGAGCTCGGTCAGGCCGGACACGTCGAAGGTGCCCAGCTGGCTGGTGAAGCTCACCGAGCCGTATCCGCCGCCGCCCTGCTGCTGTTGCACGCCGGTGATCTGGTGCTCGTCGGTATCGAACACCCTCGTGACACCGTTGACCTGGATCGCCAGTCGCCGGGTGGCCGGGAAGATGGCGTAGCGCACATCGTTCTGACCGCCGGACGAGGTGGGCACGCCCAGGTCCGCCGGCCACCAGTTGGATGAGGTGAAACCTCCCTGGGACTGCGTGGCAGCCGACGATGTGGCAGTGGCGCGAAACACCGTGGTCGAGGCGAGCAGCTGCGCCAACTCGCCGCACAGCGCGTCGACGCGGGCCTTCAGTGCGTTGTCGAACATGTTGCCGACCATCGTCATGCCGCCGCGCATCCACTGCCCGGCGCCACCGAGCTCGGGAATCGTGAACTGCGCCATCGTGCCGCCGCCGGCGTGGATGGCGAACAGCATGGCCAGGACAGCATCCCGGGAAAGCCCGTGGCGCTGCGCGATGTCGGTGATGGCGTTTTCGGCCTCGGGGGTGACCGTTGCCTGCATAGTCATGATTCTTTCGTTGTCGGTGCAGTGGCGAGATTACCTACTGGTACCCCGCGATGCCGGTCGGCGAATCATGGCCAAAGATGAATGGCGTGAGCTTCGACGTGCGCGGACGCCTGCCGCGGGACGGTGAGCTCGCGCCCTGGCTGGCGGAGAACAGCCTGGGCAACCGGTTCGGGCTGGCGGTCGCCGCCGGCAACGAGGGCCGGCGGTCCAGGGCGGTCGCGCTGGCAATCGTCGCCGCCGACGGGGATGGCCGCTATCTGGACGTCGCCGCGCTGAGCGCCGACGACGAGGCTGCCCTGTCATCGTGGCTCGCCGACCCGGGCCCGCCCAAGGCGGTACACCGGGGCAAGTGGACGATGCACGCGCTGCGGAACAGCGGCTGGACCCTGCGTGGGGTCACCTCCGACACCGCACTGGCGGCGCACCTGCTGCGACCCGGACGGCGAAACACCGAGCTCAACGATCTGTTGGTTCAGCACATGCGTTGCGCATTGCCCGAGGAACCGCTTGGGCTGGAACTGTTTTCGGCGCGCCCGGACGAGCGTGCCGTGCGCGCGCTGATCCTGCGGGCCTGCGCGGTGCTCGATCTCGCCGATGTGCTCGACGAGGAGTTGGCCCGCATCGATTCCTCGTCCCTGATGGGGCGGGTGGAGCTGCCGGTGCAGCGGGTGCTGGCTGACCTGGAGTCCGTGGGCGTCGCCGTGGACCCCGCGCATCCGCTGTCCGACGCGCCGGACGGGCGGGTCCATGCCACGTATCGCCACACCGTGTCAGCCACCGGCGCTCTGTCGTCGTCGCAACCGAACCTGCGTGGCGTCCACGCACGCTTCGTGGCCGGTGCCGGCTACGCGGGACTGCTGACCGCGCGCTACCACGCGCTGGAGTTGCGGTTACTGGACCACCTGTCGGGCGGCACCGGGCCCATCGTCGGCGACCGGGAACGGACGCTGTCTCGCGCGCTGGCCTGCGGATGGAGCGCCCACGAGGTGGCGGCCGCGCTGAAGGTCACCGTCGGTGACGCGAAAGAAGCTGTTGCGCAGTATCTTTCCGGCTCTCTGCGCGACCTGCTGGCCGGCGCCGTGGACGACGCCCGCGACCGGGGATACGCGGCCACGCTCTCGGGCCGCCGTCGCTACCTGCCCGACCTGGACAGTCCCGACCCGGTGCTGCGTGACGCCGCTGAACGGGCGGTGTGTGCCACGGTTCTGCAGGGCGGGGCGGCCGACGTCGTCAAAACCGCGATGATCACGGTCGACCAGGCCGTCACGGCCGCCGGGCTGTCCTCGCGGATGGTGGCCCAGATCGATGACCGGCTCGTGTTCGAGGTGGCGCCCGATGAGCGCGACACGCTGGAGACAATCGTCCGCGAGCAGATGGCGTGCGCCTACCAATTTGATGCACCGCTGGCTGTTTCAGTCGCGGACTAACTCCCCTCACCTTCAACCTATACCTGACCGGGGGGCTTGCGGCAAGACCCGGGGCATGCCGCAAAATCGCTGAGCTAAGCCAAAACTCAGCGAAACGGGGGAAGTGTGAGAAGCGAGCATGCGGTCGTCGTCGTGGGCGCCGGACCGACCGGCCTGATGCTGGCAGCCGAATTGGCGCTGGCCGGAATCGATGTCGCCATCGTCGAACGACGCACGGATCAGGCCCTGGTCGGCGCCCGCGCGGGCGGTCTGCATTCACGCACCATCGAGATCCTCGACCAGCGCGGCGTGGCCGACCGGTTCATCGAGCAGGGCGAAGTGGCCCAGTTGGCCGGGTTCTCGCAGATCCGCCTGGACATCAGCGACTTTCCCACTCGGCACCCCTACGGACTTGCGTTGTGGCAGAGCCATATCGAGCGGCTCTTGGCTGAGTGGGTGGACGAGCTCGCGGTCCGCGTCTATCGCGGTCACGAGGTCGGGAGCATCTCCCAAGGCGAGGCCGGTGTCCAGGTGCGGCTTACCGACGGGGGAGTGCTACGGGCCGAGTTCCTGGTGGGGTGCGACGGCGGACGCAGTGCGGTGCGCAAGGCGGCCGGCATCCCCTTCGAGGGCTGGGAGCCGACCGCGAGCTACTTACTCGCCGAGGCCGAAATCGGCTCTGAAGCAACGCAGGAACCGGAATGGGGCATCCGGCACGACGAGCTCGGTGTCCATGCGATCAGCAGGACCGGCGAGGGTGGGCCGGTCAGGGTCATGGTGACCGAGCGCCACCTCGGGGCAACGGGCGAACCCACGTTGGGCGACCTGAGCCGGGCAATGATCGACGTTTACCGAACGGACTACGGAATCCACAGTCCCGCTTGGATTTCCCGATTCACCGACGCGGCCCGCCAGGCGTCGGTGTACCGGAGGGGGAGGGTGCTGCTGGCCGGCGACGCGGCCCACGTGCATCACCCTATCGGCGGGCAGGGGCTCAACACGGGGATGCAGGACGCGGTGAATCTGGGGTGGAAACTCGCGGCGGTGGTCAGTGGGACGTCGCCCGACAATCTGCTGGACAGCTACCACGACGAACGGCACCCGGTCGCCGCGCGTGTGCTGCGCAACGCGATGGCCCAGATGGCGCTGCTGCGCACGGATGACCGCACCACGGCACTGCGCGAGACCACCGTCGAACTCCTCGGCATGGAGGAGCCCCGGAAACGATTCGCCGCCATGATGTCTGGTCTGGACATCCGCTACGAGCTCGGTGACGGACATCCGTTGCTGGGTCGGCGGATGCCCGACCTCGACCTGGTCAGCACCGGCCGGCGAGTCTACGAACTGCTGCACCAGGCCAAGCCGGTGCTGCTGAACCTCGGCGAACCCGGCCGCATCGACATCGCCGGCTGGGCCGACCGGGTCCTGCTGGTGGATGCGAAACACGATGGCAACTGCGAGCTTCCGGCGCTGGGTGCCGTCGCCGTTCCCGGCGCCGTACTGATCAGGCCGGACGGACACGTCGCGTGGGCCGCGGACGCGCCGTACGACGGCCTGGCGGCCGCCCTCACCACCTGGTTCGGCGCGCGCAATGCCGAGCCGGGAATGGACGGGTCGAGCGGACGTGTTCAACTTGGTTATGGCTGAAAACGTTGAGCTGAGCCCCACGGATTGGGTACGCGAGCAGACCGAGCGGATTCTGCGGCAGGGCACCACCGACGGGGTCGAAATCTTCGACAAACCCGTCGTCCTGCTGACCATGACCGGCGCGAAGTCCGGTAAGAAGCGCTACGTGCCCCTGATGCGCGTCGAACACGACGGCCGCTACGCGATCGTCGCGTCCAAGGGCGGCGCGCCCGAACATCCGGCCTGGTACCACAACGTCAAGGCCAATCCCGCGCTGACCGTGCAGGACGGGGAGAACGTGCACAACCTCACCGCACGCGAACTCGACGGCTCCGAGCGTGAGGAGTGGTGGCGGCGCGCTGTCGAGGCCTACCCGCCCTACGCCGAGTACCAGACGAAGACGACCAGGCAGATCCCGGTCTTCGTGCTGGAGTGATAGGCGCACGGCCGGTGCGCCGTTTGCGTGACACTGACATCAGGCACACAACACGCCGTGGGGGCTGTGCGCAGTTTCAATCTCGACGGGGTCGTGCGGGTGACGGTGCCGGTTTCGCGCCTCTCGGCAAGTGGTCGCTCTAAGCGACGATTCTGGTGTGGTACCCGGGGGAAGTATCCGGCACCGTCGCGATGAGTAACAACGCGAACCAGCGCGGATATTCCGGTTGGCTGGGACGGCGGCACCTGTTCTAATAACCCCCATCGTTAGCGTCCGTCCACGAGGGATCCCACTGCCGCGGCTGCCGAAGGTGCCCGCGCTGGCACCCGTTGCGCAGCTGCCGGAAGGGTTCGTCGTCGACCTGCCCGGTCGGGGCAGCACCTACGTTCTCGACTCCGGTCCCAGCGAGGGACCGACCTACATCCTGCTGCACTCCCTGGCCTGTACCGGCCTGATGACGTGGTATCCCGCGCTGGACGTGGTGCGCGAATTCGGCCGGGTGGTGATCTTCGACCAGCGATGCCATGGCCAGGGCATCTCGCCGCCCCGGATGCTGTTCGAAGACTGCGCTGACGATGTGGTGGCACTGGCCGACGTACTCGACATCCCCAGCTTCGTGCCGGTCGGCTACTCGATGGGGTCACTGATCGCTCAGCTGGTGTGGCGGCGCCACCGCGAGAGGGTCGACGGGTTGGTGCTGTGCGCCGCGACCGCGGCCGTGAGCCGCGCCCGCTACGAGCGCGTGGCCACCGGGCTGTTCGCGGCCCTGATCGAGACTCTCACCCCCGCACCCCGCCGCGGCGGACCGGCGGCCGCCGTGCCCACCGGGCTGTTCGCCGACTATCAGTGGGTGCTGGGCCAGGCTCGTGCCACGTCACCGGGTGGCATTACTCGCGCGATCGCCGAGGTGGTGCGCTTCGACTCGACCTCCTGGGTCGGCGACATCGACGTTCCGACGGCGGTCGTGGTGACGATGAAAGACCGTGCCTTCGGCGTACAGCGGCAGAAGTGGTTGGCTGAGCGCATTCGGGACGCTGAGATGGTCCCGGTGGACGCCGGCCACGCCGGGTGCACACTGCAGCCGGCCGCCTTCGTCCCGGGGCTCGCGAAGGCGATCGAATCGGTCCACCACCGGCTCCCCGCACCCGAGTGCGCCACGCGGGCGGCCAGATAGGGAAGGCGGGCCGGTGAAGCGACTCAGCGGTTGGGATGTGCTGATGCTGGCCAGCGAGACGCCCAACGTGCATCAGCACACCCTGAAGGTGGCGGTGGTCGACACCAGCGGCTTCGAGGGCGTGCCGACCTTTGACGCGTTCCGCGAGGTGTTCCGGGCCCGGCTGCCGGTGCTGGAGCCGATGCACTACCAGCTGGTGACGACGCCCTTCCATCTGCACCGCCCGGTCTGGCATGAGGACGCCGACCTCGACCTCGACTACCACCTGCAGCGGGTAGAGGTGCCCGCACCCGGCGGGCGACGCGAACTCGACGCCGTCATCGGCCGCGTGGCCAGCACGCCGCTGGACCGCAGCCGCCCGCTGTGGCAGTTCTATTTCGCCGAGGGGCTCTCCGATCAGCGCATCGCGGTGATCGGCAAGATCCATCACGTGCTGGCCGACGGCGTCGCCTCGGCGAACCTGATGGCGCGCACCTTGCAGTGGTCCGATGTGACGCCTGATCAGACCGAAACGGCCTTCGCCCCGCCGCGGACCCGGGACGTGGTGCGATTCGCGGCCCACGACCACCTCGCCCGCGTCCGGACCCTGCCGTCGGCGGTGCGCGACGGAGTCGTCGGCGCCTACCGGCTGCAGCGCCGCGCACGGCAGCGGCTGACGCACCCAGATCTGGCGGCCCGGTTCGATCCACCACCGACGTTCCTCAACCACAAGCTCTCGCCGGGACGGACCTTCGCCAGCGGTGTGCTGCCGCTCGCGGAGGTCAAAGCGGTCAGCAAGAGGCTGGAAGTGACCATCAACGATCTGGTGCTCACCGTCACGGCAGGGGCGCTGCGCCGTCTGTTGCTGAACTACGGCGAACCCACCGACCGGCCGCTGATCGCTTCGATACCCACCGCCACCGACACCTCGCCGGACCGGATCGCGGGTAATGCCCTGGCCACGATGCTGGTCTCGCTGCCCGTGCACGTCAGCGACCCGAAGGAACGCCTGGACCTGATCCGCACCTCCACGCGCATCGCCAAGGAGGATCATCAACTGCTCGGACCCACCCTGGTTGGCCGCTGGCTGGAGTTCATCCCGCCCACCCTCACCCGCGCCACCTTCGGGTGGATGTCACGACGCGAGGCACCCAATCAGTTGTTCAACCTGATCGTTTCCAACGTGCCCGGCCCCCGTGAACGCGGCCACATCGCCGGGGCCGTGGTGACCGACTTCTATTCCGTCGGACCGCTGGCCGCCGGCTCGGCCCTGAACATCACTGTCTGGAGTTACGTCGACCAGTTGAGCGTCTCGGTACTGTCCGACGACGCGACCCTGAAGGACACCCACGAGGTGACCGACGCGTTCGTCGCCGCGTTCGCCGAGTTGCGTCAGCGACAGGAAGGCAACGGCGGCATATCCGCGGCTTCGGCGGGCTAGCGGTTTACCGCGGCAAAGCATCGGGTAATTCCGAGGGCAACGTTCTGAAACGATGTGCGTCAGTGCGCGGTGGTCTGAAACCGCCGCAAGAGGGACCAATGATGAATGCCAAGCACCGCCTGAGCGAGCCGCGACCGCCGCGGCCGTCGCTGCCTGGCAAATATGCGCGACCAGAAAGAAACAGGAATTCCGGTGTCCTGTTGCGGGCATGCGGCATCGCTTTCGGTGCGCTGATTGTGGCGGCGGCGTTGGCCGCGTTCGTGGTGAACGCGGTCGGACCCGGGCACATACCGCCGGATGCTGCGGACCAGCACGTCAGCCAGGAAGGCACGTTGATCGCGGTGTCGGCGGGCTCGGTCACCGCGCGCAGCCGTGACGGGATCACCCGAACCTATCTGGTCACTCCACAGACCGCGGTCATCACCAGGGCCGGGAGCCAGTTCGCGGTGAACGACGAAGTGGACATCATCGGAACCATCCAGAACGGAACCGCACTGGCCACCGCGGTGGCCCACCGCGACCTCGGGCACGGGGGCGGTCCGCCGATGGATTACGTTGCAGGCCAACCTGTTAGCGACGCGCTGGACAGCAACTGAGTACCGCGGTGGGCGAAACTGCGGTGGCGACCGAGCCGGGTTGCCCGAAACGGATGGAATTCGGGCCTTGCGGTGGTGTGCGTCCGGACGGTCAATGTGAGATGCGTTCGGGGGACTGTGTATTCACTGACATCGTGAGGTGGTCAGGCCCGGCGCCGGTGGCCGGCCGGGAGACCGGGCCGGCGCCCTTGGTGCTGACCGATTTCAGCTGCGCGCCCTTCGATCGCGACGATGTCGCGGCGACCGCGGCGGTGCTGGCGCCCTCGTGCGACGCGGTACTGGTGGGCGAACATCAGAACAAGCCGGATTTTCCGCCCACGCTGATGGGATCGTTGCTGCTGGACGCCGGTGTGACCCCGTGGATCACGTTGTCGTGCCGAGATCGCAACCGGATCGTCCTGGAACAGGAACTGCGGGGCCTGCGCACCATCGGGGTGGACACCGTGCTCTGTGTGACCGGTGACGGGCGCGGCTATGACGTTCGGCCGGACGTCACTCAGACGTTCGATCTCGACGGGCTGCGGTTGGTGTCGCTGGCCGCATCGCTCGGGGTGCTCCCGGCGGTACCGGAGACGCCCACGGCGCCGCCCGTCGCTGCCAGACCCGCCCGGCTGGTCGAGAAAGAGCGGGCGGGCGCGGGCCTCGCGGTGCTCAACCATGTGCCGTTCCCGGACATGATCGCCGAGTTCATGAAAACGGCTCGGGCGCAGGGCTTGTCGATCCCGGTGATCGCCGCGGTCGCGGTGTTCACCGACAGCGTGTCGGCCGCGGTTCTGCAGGGTCTACCCGGTCTCGAACTCGACCCCGCCGTGACGGAAAGCGTCCTCAGCTCGGCGGATCCGATCGCCGCCGGCATTTCGGCCGCGGTCAGTGAGGCGCGGTCGCTGCTCTCGATCGACGGCGTCGAAGGCGTCAACGTCTCCGGGCTGGCATCGGCGTCGGGCGCCCGCGTCGGCGCCGAGATCAAAGCGGAGGTGGGCCGGCTCATCCGGGAGGGGGTTTCGTGACCGAAGCGATGCAGGCGGAGTTCGACACGGTCGCGGAGTGGACGGCACAGGTCGCCGCCGACTTGGGACCGGATTATCACCTGCCGGCAGGCTGCCGGGGCAGCGGCAGCCCGGCCGCACTGGACTGGCTTGCCGAGCGCATGGAACTTGCTCCCGGCGCAACGTTTTTGGACTGCGGCGCGGGCGTCGGCGGGCCGGCCGCGTACGCGGCGCAACAGCGAGAGCTGCGGCCCGTACTCGTCGAGCCGGAGGCCGGCGCGTGTCGCGCCGCCCAGCGGCTGTTCGGCTATCCGGTGGTGCAAGCGTTGGGATCGAAACTGCCGTTGGCGGAGGCGAGTTGCGATGCCGCGTGGTCGCTCGGAGTGCTGTGCACCACTCCGGAGCAGCTCGCATTGCTCACGGAGCTGCACCGCACCGTGCGGCGCGGTGGCCGAATCGGGTTGCTGGCGTTCGTGGCTCGAGGCGAACTGCCGAGCGACGAACTGGAGGGCAACCACTTCCCGGCCCCGGAGCGGTTACGGCAATTGGTGGACGAGTCGGCGCTGCATGTCGAGCACTGGCTGAGAACCGCTGAGCTGCCGGCGATTCCGGAGGAGTGGAATGAGCGGATGGACGCCGTTACGGACGAGCTGACCCGGCGGCACGGGCATACCGACGTCTGGCAGCTGGCCGAGCGGCAGAGCTCACGGATCGGACGCCTGCTGGAAGACGGGACCCTGACGGGCGAGCTGCTGGTACTGCGTCACGCGTGAGCCCGGAGCGGTAAGCAACGTTATCCCCGTTGTTTGTGGGCATCCGCCGCTACATTTGGCGGTCATGGAGGCGTCTAACTGCACGGTGAGAAAAGCCAGATCCGCCGTGCCGATGCTTCAACGGAACAACGCGGTGATCTCCGCGACCCTCGGATCCGCCCGCAGCTCTTCGAAAGTCTCGGGCAGCGGCAGGCGCCAGTTCGGGTACTCGTCGATCGTTCCGGGCAGATTGGGCTGGCGGACCTCGGCCAGCACATCGTAGGGCGAGATCAACTTCAGCCGGCTCGGTGTCGCCGCCAACAGCCGGTGCATCGCGGTGATGATGGTCGCCTCATCCGGCTCGTCTTCCCCGATGGGCAGCAGCCGTTCGGACCGCAGCAGGGCCAGCCACTCGGCGCGTTCCTTTGCCGCCGAGGCCTTTTCGGCCGGAACATCGTTGAGCAGACCGAGGTCGGCACGCGCCCGCACGTGTTCGGCGCGCAGGAATCCCGCGGCCGTCGGCAGGTCGTGCGTCGACAAACTGGCAGCGGCCCGGGTGGGCCATTTCGCCGGGGCCAGCAGCGGCTCCTCGGCCACCGACTGATCGCGGGTGAACCACGACACCGCGCAACCCAGCATCCCGTTGTCGGCCAGCGCCTCGGTGACCTCCGGCTCGACGGTGCCGAGGTCTTCGCCGACGACGGTGGCCTTCGCGCGGTGGGCTTCCAGTGCCAGCACTGCCAGCATCACCTCGGCGTCGTAGTGCACGTAGGTGCCGCGGTCAGGCCCGTCGCCCGGCGGGATCCACCACAACCGCCACAGCCCGGCGACGTGGTCAATCCGCAATCCGTCGGCGTGAACGAGTACCGCGCGCAACATGTCTCGTAGCGCGGCGTACCCGGTCGCGGCCAACCGGTCCGGTCGCCAGGGCGGTAATCCCCAATCCTGGCCGCGCGGGGTGAAGTTGTCCGGGGGTGCGCCGATGCTGACTCCGGCGGCCAGCACGTCGGCCAGCGCCCAGGCGTCGGCGCCGTCCGCATCGACACCCACCGCCAGATCATGCAGCACCCCCAGTGCCATGCCGGCCTTCCGGGCGGTGGTCCGCACCGCGATCAGCTGCTCGGCGCAACGCTGCTGCACCCAGGCGTGGAACGCCAACCGTGAGGCCAGCTCCCGGCGGGCCTCGGCGACGGCCGGGCCGTTGACATCTCGCAAAGGTGCGGGCCATCTGCTCCAGCGGCCCCCGTGCCGCTCGGCCAACGCGCAGTAGGTGGCCCAGTCGCGCAGCCCGGTGGATTCGGGCGATTCGTCGAGCGGCGAGGGCCGGCCCTCCGCCCGCCACAGCAGTTCGAGCGCCGACCGCTTGGCCGCCCACACCAGATCGTGGTCGATTCGCTCGGTGATCGGCGAGACGCGCAGCGCGTCCACCTCGCCGCGAGTGTCCGGGTCGGCGCGAAGGTAGGCGTCGAGATCCTCGATGCGCAGCGCGAGGGGGTTAGCGAACCGGCGACTCGACGGCGTGTAGGGCGAGGGCTGCACCGGGTGGGTGGGTCCCGGCGCGTGCAACGGGTTCAGCAGCACGGCACCGGCGTCGTGCTGGGAGGCGGTCCAGTCGATGAACTCGCGCAGGTCTCCGAGGTCGCCGATGCCCCAGGACCGTGCCGAGCGCAACGCGTAAAGCTGCAGCATCCAGCCCCAGGTCTCGGGTGTCGAGGGCACCTGTGGGGGCGCTGCCACCAGAGTTGCCCGCTGGCCATTACGGGTTTCCACCTGGTACCACCCGAGCGGCAGGCCGCCCGGCAGCTCGTCGCTTACGTCGATGCGCGCACCGTCCTCGGCTTCCAGCGCGACGGCGCCCGGCAGCGGCCGGGGACGCCCGTCGACACGCACGGCGACGGTAGGTGGCAGGACGCCGGCGCGGCCGGCCTCGGTGAGCTTCGCCAACTCACGGCGGCGGTCGGCTTCGGTACGGGCCTCGACATCGAGCAGACCCAGGACGCGGATCACCACGTCGGCATCGACGTCGACCGGCTCCCGGCGTTCGTTGCGGTAGGAGGTCGCCACGCCGTGTGCCGCGGCCAACTGGCGCAAGCTGTCGGAGGCTGGTGAGGGATTGGGCACAGCGCGGGGTATACCCGGGTCAGTGTTTCTCACACCCGCGAAAGGCAGTGTGCTGCCTCGATTTTTATGGCTGGACGTCGAGCGCACCGGCCGCTACGGCGGCGGCGTTGATCTTGGTCAGCACCTCACGCAGATGCTCGAGTTCGGCGAGATCGACGCCCAGTCTCTCGACCACCGCCGGAGGGACTTTGAGCGCCTGGCGGCGCAGATTGCGGCCCTGCTGGGTCAGCGCGATGTGGGTGGTCCGCTCGTCGGCGGTGCTGCGCGTCCGGGTGATCAGCCCTTGTGACTCCAGGCGCTTGAGCATCGGCGACAAGGTGGCCGAATCGATCTGCAACAGCGTGGCGATCTCTTTGACCGACAGCGGATTACCGCCCGGTTTGCCTTTCGCGTTGTCCCACAGCGCCAGCATCACCAAGTACTGGGGATGAGTCAGGCCCAGCGGCTCCAGCAGCGGCCGGTACACAGCGAGCACCGCCCGGTTGGTGACGGCGAGCGCGAAGCAGACCTGGCGCTCCAGCGACAGCGGGTCCAGTTCCGCGCCGGCTTCAATGCGCATGGCGTTGCCGCTCCTTCGGGGCCAGGGTCAGAACGGGCTGCTGTTGTCCTGCCACTTCGCCTCTTCGGGTCGCGGGCCGTAGCGGCGGGCGTAATCGTCGTGGATGTGGGCCTGCTTCTGGCGCTTGATGACGTCGACCAGGCCGGGGTCCAGCCCGTGCTGAGCCAGTCGGTGACGACGCCACACCTTGTTCAGCGCCAAGGCCATCAACAGGACCCAGATGAAGATCGGCGCCGTCATCTCCGAGTGCACGTACAGCGATGCCGGCAGCAACCAGAGCGGGGCCAACACCAGGATTGCGGGTATCGCCATCCGGATCAGGTGCCGGCGGATGGCTCCGGGACCGGCGAGATCGCGGGACACCCAGTGGCGCATCGAGTCGGGCAAGCGTCGTCCATAGGAATAGCCGATGTATTGCCAGAGGTTCGGGCGAGCGGTGGACATGGTCGCTCCTACAGCATGTACGCGAAGCCGCCATTGGCTTCGACCGTATCGATCGTACCCTATTAGTTAGGGGCCTAACTATGTGGGGATCGTCACCCCTGGCTCGGCCCGTCCTCACGCGCGAGCGGGAATCCTGCGACGCTCAACCGGCGTGTTCCGTCGTGAGATTCGCGCTCGGCGCGAGCCCGCGCCGAGCCGTCCAAATCAGGCGGCGATGAGCTTGATCGGCAGGTGATGGTGCCGGTGGATGATGTTGTTGACTGCCCAGACCGGTCGTCCGGTCACCTCGATCCGTTCGACGCGTTCCAGCAGGGCCCGTAATATGGCGGCGGTCTCCATCCGGGCGAGACCCTGGCCGGCGCACGCGTGGGTGCCGTTGCCGAATCCGATCTGGCGCCCGGCGTCCCTGCGGATGTCGAAGGTGTCCGGGCTGTCCCACTCGTCCTCGTCCCGGTTGGCCGATGCGTACAGGATCAGCAGTCGCGAACCCCGGCGAACCGGTGTGCCGTCGATTTCGGTGTCGGCGCGGACCTGCCGGGCGAATGCCCGCAGCGGTGATTCGTAGCGGATCACCTCATTGATCGCATTCTGGATCAGGGTGGGGTCGTCCTTGAGCAGCCGCCATTGCTCGGGGTGGGTTGCGAGCAGGTAGACGGCGTTGGAGATGGCGCTGATCGTGGTGTCCAGCGAGGGGGCGATGTAGTCGACCATGAGCTTCGGGCATTCGGCGTGGGTGAGCTTGCCCTCGTCGGCGGCGCGGAGCAGTTCGTGCGCCATGCTTCCCTCGAGTACCGAGCGGTTTCGCACTACCCGGCGCGCGAACATCAGCATCTGCAGGCTGCGTGGAATCGCTTTGACGGCTTGCCAGTTGAGCGGACCCAGGATGTCGAAGGTGGCCCCGCCCCAGGTGATCAGGTGCTCGCGCTCGTCGCGTGGCCAGCCGACCAGATCGGGAACGATCGCCAGCGGTAGTGCGGTGGCGAGATCGGCGACCGCGTCGACGCTGCCCAGGTGCACCGCGGCCTCGACGACGGCATCGGCCTGTTCGTCTATCGCTTCCCCGACCGAGCGCAGCGCCCTGGGAAGCAGGCGGTGCGCGAGCAACTTGCGACGTTGATCGTGTTCGGCGCCGTCGCTGTTGAGCGTGGTGCCGCGGGACAGTCGATTGCTGAGCGGGTTGAGCGCGACACCGTTGCCGGAGATGAACAACTTGTCGTGGCGAAGCGTGGCTTTGCACTCCGCGTAACGCGGCAGCGCGTACACCCGGTGCCGGCGCAGCCACACCACGGATCCCGCCCGGCGCAGTCGTTGGTAGTGCGGATAGGGGTTGAGCAGAGCTTCGGTGCTGTAGATATTCCCGCCGTCGACAGCCACGCCGTTCGGGGCTGGGCCCATGAGAAAACCTCCTCGGGAACTCTGGCGGGCGGATTCTGACGAAATCGTCACATACTTCGCCCTGCCGCGTCAACACTTTCTGACGAAACCGTCACCCGCGCGCCGTCCCGCCGGGCATATGGTCGATCGGTGACCATCGCCTATGACGACGCCTTGCGGGAACAGATCCGGGCTCGCTTGGCGGTTCACGAACGCCGCGCCGTCACCGACCCGACGAAGCGGCACGCCGCCGTGGCGGTGGTGCTTGTCGACTCCGAGATCGGTGAAGACCGGGTGGACCCTGCCCCGCTGGACGAATGGCTGGACGGCCGTCCACTGCCGGACGAACTGCTCGACGGTCACATGATCGACGTCGCCGGTGGGGCCGCATTTCTGTTGTGTCGCAGGGCTTCTCGGCTGCGGACTCATGCCGCCCAATGGGCGCTGCCCGGTGGCCGCCTGGATCCGGGTGAAACGGTGATCGAGGCCGCGCTGCGGGAATTGGACGAAGAGGTCGGTGTGCGGCTGCCGGACTCGGCGGTGCTGGGTCTGCTCGACGACTACCCGACCAGGTCGGGATACGTCATCACGCCGGTCGTCATCTGGGGCGGTGGCCGGCTGGAGCTACGGCCGGCTCCCGACGAAGTGCTGGCTGTCTACCGGGTGGGGCTGCACCAGCTGCAGCGCGCCGATTCGCCGCGTTACATCAGCATCGAGGAAAGCCCGCGTCCGGTCGTGCAGATCCCGTTGGGCAACGACCTGATTCATGCGCCGACGGGTGCGGTGCTGTTGCAGTTGCGGTGGCTGGGATTGGAAGGCCGCCACGACCGGGTCGACGAACTCGAGCAACCGACATTTGCTTGGAACTAGCGTCAGTTGCTGCCGCCGCAGCCTCCGCCGCCACAACCGCTGCCGCCGCCGCAGCCGCTGGACCCGCCCCCGCAGCCGCTGGACCCACCGCTGCAGCCACTGGAACTGCAGCCGCTCGAGCTGCAGCTGCTGCCGCCGCCGCAGCCGCTCGACCCGCCACCGGATCCGGCGCCGGATCCCCAGATGGCGCTGTTCGAGCCTCCTCCCCGCCCCGAACGCGAGAAGCGGATGAGCGAGACGACGAGACACACCGCGCCGAAACCCACCGCGATCAGCAACATGACTCCGCCGCTCATGCGCAAAGGCTACGCGAGGATTCCGCGGGTAATCCGCGGCAATTCAAAGCGCCCTTTACAGTGAGAGCGTGTGGGGCCGACGACCGGATCGCTATGGTCGGGCGCGCGTCGCGGTGACCGAGCTCGAACTGCCCCCGGCCGTGTTCAAGACCTGCCCGTGGCAGCCGCGGGCACTGGTGGCGACCGGGTTGCGGCAGTGGCTGCGCTGCTGCGCGGCCGCGCTTCCGGACGACCAGGTGATCGGCATGCCGTCGCGCGCTGTCGATGAGGCCTGGCACGGGCTGATCCTGTGCACCGCGCGGTATGCGGCGTTCTGCGACCGGGCCTACGGGAGGTTTCTGCACCACCACCCCGAAGGCGGCGCGCCGGCCGACGCCTGCGGCGACTCGGCGGCCGAACAGCTCCGCAGGACGATCATCGCCTGGGAGCTGGTTGCCGAGCCTGGCGAGCAGTGCGTGTTGTGGGATCTCGACGAGCGGGTGGGTGTCGATCGGCCCTGGGGTGTGAGCGCCGATCGCGTCGCCGAGATCCGATCCGCGGTGGCCCGGACCAGGGCCGGCGCCCGCGTGCTGTAGAAACACGGTGTGCAAGGCAATTCCGGCGACGCTGCCTCCGCATCGCAGCGACCGTACTTTGTCCGTGACGAAAAGCGTTACATACCAAATGAAATCGCGCGGGGAGGCTGGGGGCCGTCGCTGAGCGGCCACGTCGTCGGCGGCCTGCTCGGTTGGGCGGCCGAACAGCTCGTGGACGACCCGCAGTTTCAACCGGCGCGCCTGACCATCGATCTGCCGCGCCCGGCCGCCCTGGAACCGGTCGAGGTGCGCACCCGGGTGCGGCAGGACCGTCGGCGCCTGCGCCTGGTGGAAATGGTGCTGTTGCAGGACCGCAATCCGGTTGCGCAGGCCAGCGCGCTCTTTCTGCGGCGCGGGGCGCAGCCCAACGGGAAGGTGTGGTCGCAACCCGTACAGATGCCGCCACTTCCGGCTGAGCAGGGCAACGTCGAGTCGCTCTTCATCCGGACCTACGGCTGGGGTGCGGATATCCAGAACCCCGAGCCCGATTGGGCGCAGACACCCGGGCAGAAGTACACCTGGCTGCGGGAAACTCGTCCGCTGGTCGATGCCGAACCGATGACCGCCTTCACCCGCGCGGCCATGGCCGGTGACATCACGGCCTCCATCGCCAACTGGGGCGATCGGGGACCGCAATTCATTAATGTCGATTACACCCTCACGCTCAGCAGGCTGCCAGAAGGCCCATACCTCGGCCTGGCGTCGCTGACCCACTTCAGTGACGGCGGAGTGGCGACGGGTTCAGCGGTGCTGGTCGACGCCGGCGGTCCGATCGGCAACTGCGTATCGGTCGCCATCGCCCAGACCGGGTTCCTGGCTCCACCGAAAACCGTTGCGGCCGAGTGACGCCTGATCACCCTGGCGGTGCGCATCCCGGCGCAGCCGCACTGCCCGGCTGATCGCGACGGCGGAAGCTAAACCCGCCAGTGCCACGAAAATCGTCGTCGATTCCCGGCCCGGCCCGAGTATCGTCAGCAGCAGCGGCAGGGCGAAACCCAGGTAGGTGACCGAGTAGAACACCCCGGTGAGTGTTCCGCGGATACGTTGCGGCGCAGCGGCTTCCAAATCGATTAGACCCTCGCGCAGGCACAGGCCCGAAGCGCAGCCGAGCAGCACCACGACCGCCATCCCGACACCGAGCGGAATGTCGGTGGGAGCGGCCGCGATCACGACGTAACCGAGCGCGGCCAACAACGCGCCGATCGTGCCGGTCTGCGGGCCCCAGTGGCGCACGCGGGCGACGACCTGGCTGATCCCGCTGGCCCCGTTGGTGATCAGAGCCGCCGTCCCGGCGGCCAACGGAGCGGCGAGCCCGGTGTGAACCCGGGTGGGAATCGTGACGAAAGCCAGTGTGGCCGAGATGAACACCCAGGGCGCCAACGGCATCGCCCAGCTCAACGCCCGCCGCGTGCCATGGCCCCCGCCAGCTGCCGTCGGCACCAGCGCCGGCGCCGTGGAGGTATCCCCACGCAGGCCGATGCCTGCAGCGATCATCGCCACCGCGATGAGTACGGCGGCAATGCCGAATGACGCCGGGATGCCGGAATGCCCGCGTGCCGAGATCAATCCCGAAGCGAACGGCCCCACGGCGAAGCCGGCGATCAGCACCGTGCCGGCCAGTGCCGCACCCGCGGGTCCCTTGAGGTCGGATGCCCATGCCGTACCCGAGCTGACGGCCAGGCCTACCCCGAAACCGACGATCAGACGGCCCGCCAGCAAGGCCTCGGGCTGCTGCGACAGGAACATGGTGACCGTTCCGGCCAGCGCCGCGCCCGCGCCCGCCAACGCTACCGACGGACGGCCGAACGCGTCCGACGCGCGTCCACCCAGCAGCAGGCCCGGCAGCAGTCCCAGCGCGTAGATTCCGAACATGGTGTCGAGGGTGGCCACCGTCAGGTGCTGGTGGTCGCTGATGGCCGGTATGAGCGCGGCAAAGTGATTGGCCGCCCACCCCATAGCCAGCAGGACGGCCAATACGCCGGCGAACAGCACACTCGACCGATCCGCTTGACCGTGTGTCGGTTCCCCGGCTGGCAGGTCTGCCAGGGTGGTCGCCCCGTTAGGCCTCATCACGGACATCCCCTCCTCAACTGGCCACCGGTGCAACGACGACGGCTCCCTCCGCGATATTCCTGATCGAGACCCATGTCACTTCTCGCCGCGGCGGTTTCGTGCTAGACACCAGTACGTGGCAGAACCGGCAGTGCTCCTCGAGCGGGACCAGCACATCCTCACCATCACCCTCAACCGCCCCGAGAAACGCAACGCCTTCAATCCGGAAGTGCTGTGCCGGCTCGCCGATGCCTGGGATCTTCTGGACGACGACCCGGACCTGCGGGTCGCGATCCTGACGGGGGCGGGCGGCAACTTCTCCGCCGGTGCGGATCTGGATCGGCTGGTCGGCGCCCTGATCGCCGGCGATCCTCCGCAGAATGAGTACGAGGAGCGGGTCAGGTCCGATTTCTCGTTGATTTACAAGGGCTTTCTGAAAGATCACTACGTCAAGAAGCCGATCATCGCCGCGGTCGAGGGCTACTGCTACGCGGGCGGGATGGAGATCCTGCAGGCCTTCGATATCCGGGTGGCCGCCGAGAACGCACAGTTGGCGATCAGCGAAGTGCAGCGCGGGCTGTTCCCGATGAGCGCGTCGACGATCCGGTTGCCGCGCCAGATCCCCTACACCGTCGCCATGGAGATGCTGATCGCCGGCACTCCGATCTCCGGGCGACGCGCGTACGAGGTGGGCCTGGTCGGAAATGTCACCCCCGCAGGAGGTGCGCTGGGCCGGGCTCGTGAGATAGCGCAGCAGGTGGCGGCGAACGGTCCGCTGGCGGTGCGGAACATCAAGGCATCCGTCGTCGAGAATCTGGAAAAGACGGAGGCCGAAGCTTTTCCGCGGGAACTAGAACTCGGGATGGCCGTGATGGGGTCGGCCGACGCGAAGGAGGGGCCGCGTGCGTTCCTGGAAAAGCGGCCGCCGAACTTCACCGGCACGTGAGGGTGGCGTCGTCTCGACGCC
Source organism: Mycobacterium gordonae (assembly GCF_001417955.2). Classification (GTDB taxonomy): domain Bacteria; phylum Actinomycetota; class Actinomycetes; order Mycobacteriales; family Mycobacteriaceae; genus Mycobacterium; species Mycobacterium gordonae_B. Next base: position 147,567 of record NZ_LKTM01000001.1, read on the forward strand.
TCAGCAGCAAGGCCGCAGTCAGCAACTGCCACAAGAAGATCGAATAGGCGCTGCCACGTTCCCAAACACCGACGGGCAGTGCTGGAGAACCGGCCACCAGCAGCACCAGGCACAGAAAACCCAGTGCCGCAATCACTGTCGACACCGTGCGATACCAGCGCGGCGGCGCCGCTAAAAGTGCCGATCCGGCCAGAATCGCGGCGTTGCCGCCGACAAGTGCCAGCGCCGCGCCGGCGAGATGTATCGGTCCGCTGGGCACCGTGCCGACCAGAATATTGCCGACGGCGTTCGCGGAGACCAGCGCCAAGAACAGTCGGCACCGCCGCCCGACGGGCACACCGACGATCAACAGCGTTCCGAGCAGGAACATGGCGCCCTGCAGGCAGAACGCCGCATGCATCAGCGGTGCGCGGGGACCCTCCCTGCCGAGATCACTGATGTAGTTGCGCGCGTAGCTGTAGGCCGGCAGATACGCGGCGGCCGCGAAGGCTTCCAGGGTCAGATAACCGGCGACACCTACAACCCACAGGATGGATCCTGCGGTGCGCCGGGTCACTCGCCGGGCTGCACGTGAACATTCCTCGCGCCCTTGACATTTCGCAGACCAGAGCAGTTCACGCAGCCGACGCACCCGACGCAGTCGGTGCAGCGCACGCACGCGACGCAGGCCACGCACCTGGTGCAGGCAATGCACGCCAGGCATGCCACGCATTCCCGGACCGCGACGCACACCACCGTGAGCAGGCAGGCGATCACCCCGACGCTGCCGGCGGTGGCCGCCGATCCCGCGACCGCGACGCTGCCGGCGGTGGAGACCGATCCTGCCACCGCGACGCTGCCCGCGGTCGTCACGGATCCGGCCACCGCCACGCTGCCGGCGACTGCCGCCGATCCGGCGACCGCGACGCTGTCGAGGACGGCGATCGAGCCCACGACGGACTCGTTGTCAGGCTCGATGGTTACCGGCGAAGTCAAGGCAAGCATGCGCCTCATCATGTCAGGCGTGCGGTCGAAGCTGAAGGCCTCGGTCGCGAGGCGACCGGCCGTCGTGTCGTCCGGCGCGGTCTGGAAGCCGGTCATAGAATTCGCTTGACCCGGCAATTCGGGAGGAGCCACGTGGACCTCGAGCGCATCACCCACCCGTTGCGGCTGGCGCGGGGATCCCACCAGCCGGGTTCCGCCAAAGGCTGTGCGATGAACGTCATTTCGTACATCAACGGCGACGAACGGATCACCGACTTTCCGGCCACCTCGGCGCGGCCACTGGCCGCGTTCGTCCAGCTGTGCAACGACCAGCTGGCGGGGGCCGACGGGTATCTGTCTCCGGAGGACGCCCTGGTCGCGCTCGATCTCGGCTGGCTGACAGTCGGTACCGCGGAGGTCGACGAGACGGTCATCCGGCCGTGGGTGTCCAAGTTGTTGATCAGTCCGCCCTGGGGTGTGGTGCGGTACGCCGATGGCGCCGCGGCCGAGACGATCTCGGTGATCGCCGAGCTGCATCGCACGCTTGCCCCCGGTGCGATGCCCGACATCGCGAGCTGGGACACGGCTGCCCGGGCCGCCCGGGAGATCAGCGCCACGATGGCTCCGGGTGCCGAGAGGTACGCCGTCCGGGCCGCGTATCAATCGACCGCCCTCTCCGACGCCGAGGCATGGGACACATTAGTTGCCGTGACCGGCAACGCTCTGCGTGCCCACCGGTTGGCGAACTTGGATCAGGGCCCGGCCCGGATCGTGGAGACGACGCGTCACGCGATCCGGTCCTGGCGGCGGCTGGCCGGCCTCTCGGTGGTCGGCAACGTTCCCGCATCGGTGGCCAAGGCCCTGCAGCGGAACGGAACGGCCGCCTAGCAGGCTCGACCGTATACCGTAGGGGGTATGGTATACAGGAAGGGCGAAAGGAGCTGACCGAAATGTCTGAGAACCCCTCCAGTCCGGCTGTGACGATCTGGTTCGACCCGGTGTGCCCGTTCTCGTGGAACACCGCCCGCTGGCTGAAGGCCGTGGCCGACAAGACCGGCATGAGCGTTGAATGGCGGCTGATGAGCCTGGCAGTGCTGAATGAGGGCCGGGAAATGCCGCCCAAACAGCAGTCCCGGATGCATGACTCCCGGCGAGTCGGCCGGCTGATGACCGCCATCCGTGATCAATACGGCAATGCGGGCTTGGCGGCAGCTTATTTCGCGTTCGCCGAGCGTTACTTTGATCGGTCCGAACCGGTTGACGACGGACTCATCCAGCAGGTGCTGGATACCGTCAAATCCTGGGATGTCACCGTGGATGTCCTGTCGGACTCGTCGTGGGACGAACTCGTCCGGCGCAGCCATCAGGCTGGGCAGGACGCTCTGGGCGAAACCGGCGGCAGCCCGATCCTGCGTATCGACGGCCACGCGTTCTTCGGTCCGGTGCTGACCGCTACACCTGATCCGGAGGTTGTTGAGACAATGTTTGAAGCGGTGGCTGCGCTGGCCGCCATCCCGCAGTTCGCCCAACTGCAACGACCACGCGGCAGGTAAGTCTCAGGGGGTTTCGGATGTGTCATGCGGTGCGGTGCCGAGTCTGCGGAAAAATCACCTGGGCGGGATGCGGTGCGCATGTGAAGGAAGTCCAGCGCACCGTGCCCGCCGACCAGTGGTGCGACGGGCACGAGGCGGCCGGATCACGCCCGGGCCTGTTCCGGAAGAGATGGTGACGGGCTAGCGGATAGCCAGACCCGTCAGCGCCCGCGAAATCACCAGGCGCTGAATCTCACTCGTCCCCTCGAAGATGGTGAAGATCTTGGCGTCGCGGTGCATGCGCTCGACGGGGTAGTCGCGGGTGTAGCCGTTGCCGCCGAGGATCTGGATCGCCTCGTCGGTGACGTAGACCGCGGTCTCACTCGCCACCAGCTTGGCCATCGAGCCTTCCGCCGCCTCGAAGTTCTGGTTGTTGCGGGCCATCCACCCGGCCCGCCACACCAGCAGGCGCGCCGCGTCGATGCGACTCTTCATGTCGGCCAGTTTGAACGCGACGGCCTGGAACTCTCCGATCTTGCGGCCGAATTGCTCACGCTGGCTGGCGTATTCAAGTGCGTACTCATAAGCCGCGCGGGCCACCCCGACCGCCATCGCGCCAACGGTGGGCCGGGTGCGCTCGAACGTCTTCATGGCGGCCTGGCCGCCGGCCGACGCACCCGATTTCACCCGGGCGATCCGCGCTTCGAATTTCTCCCGCCCACCGAGAATCGCGTCCTCGGGTAGCCGGACATTGTCGAGCACCACCTCGGCGGTATGCGAGGCGCGGATCCCGTGCTTCTTGAACTTCTGGCCCTGCGCCAGGCCTTTGGTGTCAGGGCCGATGACAAAGCTGGCCTGACCGCGGGTTCCGAGTTCTGGGTAGACCGACGCGACAACGATGTGCACGTTGGCGATTCCGCCGTTGGTGGCCCACGTCTTGGTGCCGTTGAGCACCCACTCGCCGGCCGCCTCGTCGTAGCGGGCCCGGGTGCGGATGCCCCCGACATCGGATCCCGCGTCGGGCTCAGACGAGCAGAACGCGGCCAGTTTGGGCTCGTCCGCCGTGCCGAACATCTCCGGCAACCATTGACCCAGCTGTTCCGGAGTTCCGTTGCCCGCCAGCGCCGCTGCCGCCAGGCCGGTACCCATGATGGACAGCGCGATGCCGGCGTCGCCCCAGAACATCTCCTCGAATGTGGTGAGCATGCCCAGGCCCGTTTCCTCCGCGGCCTGCTGCGCCATGAAGTCGGGAGAGTAGAGGCCGACCTTGGCGGCCTCCTGGATCACCGGCCAGGGCGTCTCCTCGCGCTCGTCCCATTCGGCCGCGGCCGGGCGAATCACATCGGCCGCGAACTTGTGCACCCAATCGCGCACCTCGATCACGTCGTCGCTCAGTTGCATGGAAAAGGTCATGGCTTGACTCCTGGGTTTCGGGGTGTGCGGTAATGCGTGAGGACGCTGACGGTCTGGTTGACCCAGGCCTCGAAATAACGTTCTTCGTCGATATTTCCGGGCAGGCGCCCGGTGAGTGCCTGCAGTGTCGCGGCGTAGGACAACGAGCCGATGGCGGTGGCCGCCATCGCATCCGGATCGGGAATCTGGGTGCGGCCGGACCGATTCGACGCGGTCAGTTCGTCGGCGAACCGTTGGTAGGCGTTGTCGGTGATGACCTGCCAGGTCTTCTCGTCGAGATCGCCGAGCTCGTCGGGCTCGCGCAGCATCACCTTGAGCAGGTCCTCGCTCTGCTTGAAATTGCCCCAGATGAGCTGACCGGCCGTGCGCACCGCGTCCTCGACGCTGGTCGGCTCTTCCGCGTCGTACTGCTCGCGCGCGGCGACGATGCGGTCGATCCGGTGCGTCACCGCCGCTTCGAGGAGTTCACGCTTGGAGCCGAAGTGTTTGTACAGCGCGCCCGACCCGGGGGCCAGGCCGGCGGCGCGCTGGATGTCGGCCACCGATGTCGCCGCGTAGCCCTTGGCGGCGAACAGCTTCAGCGCCTCGGCCAGCAGCCGGTCACGTCCGCGACTGGGTTCCGTGGCCATGGTGAGAGAGTACTCACTCACCACCTGAGGCGACAAATCGGCAGGTGAAGTCAGACGGCGAGGTCGGCCGGGACTTGCTCGTCGAGGACGGCCTGCGCCAGCAGTTCGCCGAGCAGCGGCCCGAACTTCATCAGGTTGGCGCCCACGAAGGCCAGGACGCGGCCGCGTCGTGCCACGGTCCAGCCGTCGCCGCCGTCGTCAAGCCACGCCGCGCGGGCCGTCACGCAATCCACCCGGCCCACCGGCGTCAACGACGGGAACAGCTTCCGCACGACTGCGGGATCGGGGTCGTCCTGGCCGAACGCCCAGCGGCCGGTGCTGCCGATCGGCAGTCCATAGCCCTCGGGCGCCGAAAGACACGCCGAACCCGAAGCGGATCCGCCCTCGTAGGTGAAGCGGGTGTGGGGGGAGAACTCGATACCGAGCGGACCGAACAGGTCCTGGGTGTGTGTCCCCGCGCAGATGAGCACCCGGTCGGCGCGCAGCACGGTCCCGTCCGCCAGCGTGGTCGAGCCGTCGTCGGCAACGGCCAGAACCTCATCGCGCCGGAGTTCCACGCGGGCAGACAGGGCACCCAGCGCCCGGCGGATGCGCAGGCTGCCACCCTGTGGATCGAAAAGCCCGGTTTCCCGTGGTGTCTGCAGGAAAGGGATACGCGCCGTGATCTGACCTCGGTCGAGCCGGGAGAAAGCGGCATCGGCTTCGGCCATGGCCGATGTGACGGCGTCGACGGCACCGGCGGCGATGAATCCCTCCGTACCCAGCAGGGTGATTCCGAATTCGGATTCCCAACGCAGCCAACCGGATCGGGCGCGCTGAGCCAGCCCGCACAGCTGTGGTCGCCGATGCGCGATGCGGAAGATCCGTGCCAGTCCCGCGGACTGTTCGGCAAACGGTTCGCCGCGCTCGATGACGACGGAAGGCACACCGCGCCGGGCCAGTTCGTAGGCTGTCGCAAGTCCGGAGATGCCGGCGCCGACGATCAGGATCATGGTCAGAAGTAGAAGCCGGCGTACGGCGCTTGAGGCACCGCGAACAGCCGGTCGGCGGCGGCGAGCACGGCAGGATCCTCAGCCCGGGCCAGGCCCGCGACGGCGAGGCCTCGCCAGGTCGCGCCGCCGAGCAGCACGGTGCCAAGTCCTTCGATGCCGACCTGTAGTTGGGGACGCCGGTCGGTCGGCGCTGCGCCGGCGCCGGTGATGGCAAACGTTGCCGAATTATCTTGCAGCAGTGGGTCGGTGACCGAAACGACGATGGTCTCCTCGGCAGCGTAGGTGCGTGCCGCGAGAGCCCGATGCACGTCGATGACACGCAACCAGGTCTCGTCGTGTACGGCGGTGACTTTCGCCGCGCGCGGATCCAGGAGGATCAGGGGCAGCGGATCGTCAACCGGGAGCATCCAGAAGATCACCCGGTCAATGAGATCGAGCCCGAACAGGAAGCGGAGCAAACCGAGATAGGCATCGACGGTAGGTGCGAAGAAGTCTTCGACCACGATGGTGCGCTGGTCGCTGATGAACCACTTGTCGGTGTCGACCGGACGGTATCGGGCAAACCCGGATTCTGAACCGGGCATCCCGTGTACGGCCACATACTCGGGGCCGGGCGACGATTCGCTGCGCAGCCGGCGTGCGTGCCACCACACCGGGGGCCGGTCGATGGTGCCCGGACGTGCCGGTCGATGTTCAGAGTAGATGCGGGACAGGGCTTCCCAGGCTTCGTCGAGCAGTCGCACCGGGCCGCCGGTCGCGACGTCCGGCCGCAACGCCGCCCGTGCGGTCTGGACTTCCACGCTCTGGGTCGAACTCGCCACGCCGTAGCCGTATCGACCGTAGATCGTCGCTTCTGAAGCGCGCAGCGTGGCGACCACCTCACCGCGCGCGGCGAAGTCGCGCAGCTGATGGCGGACCAGGTCGGTGGCCAGGCCGCGGCGGGTGAAGGACGGCAGCACGCCGATGTGGGTAACCGCGGCGTGGCTGACGATGGCCCCGCCCGGCAGGGTCAGCCGACTGGTGACCGCGTCCGCCGTGCCGACGAGTTGATCCTCGACGAATGCGCCGATAGTGCGGCCGGGTTCGACCAGTGTGGTGATCTGCTCGGGTGTCAGGTCCAGTCGGGGGAATCCGACCATCGCGGTGCGAAACACGTTCAGCGCGGCAAGAAGATCCTCGTCGCGCTCGAGCACGCGGATGTCAGAGCCCATTAAGCCATCATGCCGCCTCGGTGGTTCGAGTCTGCGGCTGTGGCGGTGCCCACTCGAACTTCTCCGCCCGCAGCGCAGAGTGAACCGGTCCACTCGGTCAGCACAACGGACCAACCCGTCCGGTCGGACGAAGCGCCGGCCCAGCCGATGTAGCCGTCGGGCCGCACCAGTACCGCGGGCCCATGATCGGACCGCTGGGCCTGAGCCAGCTCGGTGTCCAGCAGCGCAGCTCCGCGCTCGCGAACCAGCAGAAAGCCCGGGGAACGCTGCAACTCGGTGACGCGGCCCTGCGTCAGCGGGATCTGCGTGGCGCGCGTGCCCACGAGCGGGCTTTCCCCACGGCGGTGCCCATACCGCAACGTCGTTCCCGCGAAGCTCCCGGCCACCGCATCGCGAACCCGCGGGACGCGAAGAAGTCTGGGCGCCAGAAAGTTTCGCAGCGCGCGCGCCGGGCGGGGATGCAGCGTCACGCCCCGTGCCAGCAGACCGGACTGGAACAGCACGCGTTTGGCGATCGGATGGCGCTCGTCGTGGTAGGTGTCCAGGACGGTGTCGTCGGCACCGCCCAGCACGGCGTCGATCTTCCAGGCCAGGTTCACGGCGTCCTGAATGCCGGTGTTCATCCCTTGCCCACCCATCGGCGAGTGCACGTGCGCGGCGTCACCGGCGAGGAATACCCGGCCGTGCCGGTAGCGTCTGACTTGCCTTTCGTCGCAATGGAACCGCGATTTCCAGGTCACCTCGAGCACGCCGAGATCTACTCCCATCGCGTGAGCAAGAATGCTCACGATCTCGTCGTCGGTCACCGACTCGGTGTCGGGCACCTGATGGTTGCGGTCCCACACCATTGCGCGGTACCACGAGCCGTCGGCGTCGCGGCGACCATAGGGAGCCAGGAACGCGAACGTGTTTCGCGTGCTGCCCACCTTCAACCCCTCGCCGGCCGGCGCATGCGCGAGCTTGACATCGGCCAGCACGATCGACGACAGGATCGTCCTGCCCGGGAAGTCGACACCGATCAGCCTGCGGACGGTGCTGTGCGCGCCGTCCGCGCCGATGACATACCGGGCCCGCCAACGGTCATCATCGCCAGTCGTCACGGTCACCCCGCAGTCATCCCGGGAGAGCCCGGTGACCTCGACACCGCGCCGGATGTCGGCGCCCTGCGCAACGGCGTAACTACGCAGCGCCGCATCGACTTTGGTCTGCGGTGTGACCATCACGAACGGGTACGGCGAAGCAAGGTGGGTGAGGTCGATCCGCGCGCCGCCGAAGATGGTGACGCCCGGCGCCCGGTAGGCATCCGCGAGCAGGCCTTCGGCCAGTCCACGAGCGTCCAGCACCTCGAGGGTGCGCGCCATGGTGGCGAACGCCCGACTGGCCTGGCTCACCGACGGGCGGCGTTCCAGCACCGTCACCGAACGTCCGGCCCGGGCCAGGTCGCCCGCGGCCGTCAGTCCGGTCGGACCGGCACCGACGACGACGACGTCAACGTCGTGAACGGTCATCGCGCCACCGCCTCCGGGTACCAGCGACGGATGTCGTCGGGGGTGGACTGAGCGCCGCGGTTGAAGACGAACCGGCATCCCGGTTGGGTCCCGTGGGCCGCGTTGACAATCGACTCGAACAGCAACGTGTTGCCGGCGACCAGGCGGACGCCGGCGCCGATGAGGACCGCGTCGTAGTGGTTGGCTTCCAGCCAGCGGCGGGCCTTGTCGGCTCCCGGCGCGCCGAAGTCGATCAGGCAGTTGTCGACCTGGTAACCGGCCGCCCGGAGCGCGGCGACGTTGTCATCGTTGGCGGTCCGCAGCGTCTCTTTGGTCAGTCCGGGGAACTGCGCGAAATCCGGTGAGGAGTAGTCGATCACCTCGGGGTCGAGTCCGATCTGGATGGCTGTGACGGCCATGGCTGTGACCTCCCGTCGTGGGTTCAACAACTGTTGAAATCAACGCTAGACCCCGTGCCGTAGTGATGTCAACAGTCGTTGAATACAATGCCCGGATGTCCCCTAAAGTGCGTGACGGCGAGACCACCCGAGCCGCGATCCTGGCGATCGCGCGTGCGCAGTTCGGCGACCATGGCTTTGAGCGCACCACCATTCGTTCGGTCGCCTCGGCGGCCGGTGTGGACCCGGCACTGGTCATGCACTACTTCGGTAGCAAGGCCGAATTGTTCGCTGCTGCTTCACGATTCGACGTGACGTTCCCGGACCTCGCCGATGTGGCGCCGGACCGGATCGCCGAGATCCTGCTGCCGCTGTTCGTCTCGGTCTGGGGTCCGCAGGGTCCCTTCCTGCCGCTGCTGCGCGCCGCCGCCACCAACAAGGCCGCGGCGGCGGCGCTGCTGGAGGTGTTCGTCGACCGGGTCGCCCCGGCCCTGGCCGCCGCCGTCCCGGACCGCCCCGCCGAGCGGGCCGCGCTGGTGGGCGCGCAGGTGTTGGGGCTGGCGACGGCGCGCTACATCCTGTGCATACCGGCGCTGGCCGAGATGGACGACGCGCAGCTCATCGAATGGCTGCGACCCGTGCTCGCGCACTACCTGACCGGCTCGGTCAGCGGCGGTGCCTGATGTGTTCGTGCACGCACTGGATGAACGCCCGGGTAGCCGCGGATTGGAGCTGGACCTGCGGCGCTACCAGGTGAACCTCGCGCCGCAGGTCCGCGTTCTGCACGGGCAGTAACACCAGCGTCGGATTCGTCTGCGCCCGGCTGCGTGCCACCGATTCGGGCAGCAACGCCACGCCGAGGTCCTCGCAGACGAAGTGGATCACCTCGTCCACGCGGGTGACCTCGAACGCCACCCGGCGTTTGACCGCGGCGAACCCCCGATCGGTCTCGCGCCGCAGCCCGTAACCAGGCGGGAAGTCGATGAACGGCAGCGCCGCCAGCTCGTCGAGCGTGACCGAGGACTTCCCGGCCAGTGCATGCGTCACCGGCAGGACGGCGACCAGCGATTCGGAGAACAGGTGCTCGCAAGCCAGGTCGGTCGATCGTGCGGTGTTGGAGCCGACGATCGCGACGTCGAGCTTGCGTTCCCGGGTGGCTTGGACCAGCAGGTCGCTGCCGCCGCTGCGCAGGGTCACGGTGACATCGGGGTACCGGGCATGAAAAGTCGCCATCAGCGCGGCGACGTCCAGACTCTCCGACGGAATTTCCATCATCCCCACTGTGAGTCGTCCGGTCACGGTGCCGCGCAGCGCTTGAGCATCGACGGTGAGTTGGTCCACCCCGGCGATGACCTGGCGCATCAACGGCGTCAGGGCCTCGCCGGCCGGCGTCAGCGAGACCGACCGGGTGGTGCGGTTGAAGATCGGCACGCCCAACTCGTCTTCGAGTTTGCGCACCTGTTGACTCAGCGCGGACTGCACCACGAACAGCCCGTCCGCCGCGCGGGTGAAGCTCCGGGTCTCCGCCACGGCAAGGACGTAACGCAGCTGCTGCAAATTCATGATCAATCACTTTCCATGATTGATCAGATCATATCTATGCGCTGGACGGCTAAGTGCTGGTCACCGAGAATTGTCAGCATGTCTGTCGTCGTGCGCCCCACCGGTGAGTTCAGGGCCAACGACTGCTCATCGGTCGAGGTCCGGGACCGGATCAACGCCGAGTTCGCGACGCTGCCTTTTCTCGGCACCCTGACCTGCGGGACACAGCGGGTGGTGGCCGGGTCCGTCGAAGAACTCGTCTTCACCTACACCGTCGGGCAAGCCGGCATCGCGGACAGTGGTTGGCTCAAGCTGTGCTTCCGCTATTACTCCGACTGGGATCTGCAGACTTCCGAGCCCGGTGGGCGCGACTACGCCTCGGCGTCCGTGGTCAGCCGGTCGCTGCTGGGCGGCGCCTCCGAACAGGGGACGGTTCGGCTGCTCGCCACCCGCTATGACGTCAAGGGGGGTGAGCGTCCGTTCCAGAAGTCCCTGCTGGTGCACGCGGTGGACGGCTTCCTGCGGCCCGGCGACGTCATCGAGATCAGGTTCGGGGATCGGCGTTTCGGTGGGCCGGGCACCCGCGTGCAGACCTTCGTCGAAGACGACTTCGAGGTGCATCTGTTCGTGGATCCTCTCGGGACTTCGCGGATGGCCCACGCGGGTGTCGTCACGATGGCGGTCGTCCCCGGCCCGCCAACGAATCTGGTGGTGCACGGACCGCGCGTGGTAGCCCCCGGCACCACGGTGACGCGGTTGCGCGCCCACCTGCAGGACCGCTGGGGGAATGTCTGTCGTAATGTCGCAGCGACGGTTCGGGCCGACGCCGACGGCGAAAACCTCACCAGCACAATGACGCCGACGAGCGGCTGGGCGCACGCCAGTTTGGAGGTGCCGACCCGTGCGGGCGCCATCGAGGTGAGCGCACAAGCCGGTGCCACCCGCTTCGGACCCACCGTCGCACTGGTCGACGTGGTCGCGGATCTCCCTGCGCGACAGGGTTATTTCGCTGACCTGCACGTCCATTCCAACGACACCGTCGGAACGCAGAGCACCGACTGGAACCTGCGCTACGGCCGGGACATCGGCGGCCTGGACATTCTCGGCTACACCGCCAACGACTTTCAGATCACCGACGGCGCCTGGGCCGACGTGGTGGCCGCTTGTCGCGCCGCCAACGAAGACGGCGGGTTCGTGTGTTTTCCCGGCGTCGAGTGGTGTGGCACCGCGGGCGTGGGCGGCGACCACAATGTGGTGTTCCTCGGCGAGGACACCACCATCGCGCGGTCCCTGGAGTGGCGGCAGGGCATGACCGCCACCGCGCCGACCCCGCAGACCTGGCCGATCACCGAGCTGTATGCGGCGTACGAGAAAGAGCCCGACTCTTACCTTTTGATCCCCCATGTCGGAGGCCGGCGCGCCATCCTGGACTGGCACCATCCCGAACTCGAGCGGCTCATCGAGGTGCACTCCACCTGGGGCAGCAGCCCCTGGTTCCTGGAGGACGCACTGGCCCGCGGCCTCAAGGTCGGCGCCAGCGCGGCCAGCGACGAACACCGCGGCCGCCCGGGCGGCGGTGCGCCCGGAGCTAACATCTTCGGCGGGTTCGGCGGCCTGACCGGCGTGCTCGCCGACAACCTGAACTCCGAACACGTCGGCCAGGCACTGCGCGCCCGCCGCACCTGGGCGACCACCGGCACCAGGTCGGTTGCGCTGTTGCGCAGTGGCAGCAACTGGATGGGCGACGAAATCCTCACCGCGGCGGACGAATTCCGGGCCGAGTACGGGTTGTACGGCACCACCGGCTGGGAAGAACTGGTTCTCCATGACGCGCGGGGGCCGCTGTGGGGGCGCGACCTGAATGCGGAGGTCGGCCTCTCGGAATCGCTGGTGCGGATTCGCTGGGGTGGCGCGCGGCACCGGGACCGCTACCGGTGGGCGACCTGGGCCGGCCAGTTGCGTGTCACCGGCAGCACTGTAGCTTCGGTAACACCCTGGGCGGCAAGTCATCCCGAGCAGGTCATCGAGAGCGACGGCGCGGCGATCAACTGGCGCACCACGACCTACGGCTCCGACATCGGCTTCCTGGTCAAGCTCGGCGATCTCTCGCGAGCACGGTTCGAGATCGAGACAACGGTTCTCGAGGACGACCATCGCGCCACCATGACCGTGACCGGCCCGGAACTGATCGCAAACTCGTTTCGCGAGGAACCCTGCGGAGGGTTGAATCTGCGCATCCGCGCCGAACGCGTGGCCGAACCGTCGGCGTTGCCCAGCACCGTCGGAGGCAGCGTGAACTTGGGTCTGCCAGGCGAACACAGTGCGGTGTATCTGCGGGCCAGGCAGTCTGACGGACATCAGGTCTGGACCAGCCCGCTGTTCTTCACCCGGCCGCAGGCGGAGCCGCGATGACAGGCCACACCGCGCTGACCCGGCGGCGCCACGTCGACTTCGGTCGGGTCACCCGCGCGGCGTGTCCGCCTCCACACGACGGCTGACGTATCGCGCCGTCCCCGCGGCCCCCTGTCTCGTGACCCCATCGGGAGAACCCATGTCCATCTCCAGGTTTGCCTATGCGGCAACCATTTCCGTCCTCACCCTGACCGCCGCACTCGCCGGATGTGCCGGGAACAACCCGACGTCGGAGTCCTCCGGTGTCACGCTGCGGCTGGGCTATCTGACGCGGATCACGCACGCCTCCGCCCTGATCGGCATCGACAACGGCGCGTTCGCCAGGAATCTCGGGCCGCAGGTCAAGTTCGAACCGCAGCCGTTCAGTCAGGGCACCGCCGAGACCACCGCGTTGTTGTCCGGCCAACTCGATGCGGCGTTCGTGGGCCCCAACCCCGCGTTCAACGCCTGGCAGCGGTCGAATGGCACTGCGATCAAGATCATTTCGGGTTCGGCGACCGGCGGCACCTCGATGGTGGTCAAGCCCGGCATCAATTCCGCGGAGGATCTGCGCGGCAAGACGGTCGCGGACCCGGCGCTCGGCGGCGCCCAGGACGTCAGCGTCCGGGACTGGCTGCTGAAGAACGGGTTGAAGACCAACGCGCAGGGCGGTGGCGACGTCTCCATCAAACCGACCACCCCCGAATCGGCTATCGTGCAACAGTTCACCAGCAACCAGATCGCCGGCGCGATCGTCTCCGCCCCCTACGATGTGCAGTTGGTGAACGCCGGTGGTACCAGGCTGTGGTCGGACCCGAACACGATCACCATCCTGGTGGTACGTCAGGAATTCCTGGCGGCCCACCCAGATGTGGTCGCCGGCCTGGTACGCGGCCAGATCCAGTCCAACGAGGTCATCCACACCGACCCCGACGCCGCGGCGCGTTCGGCCAACGCCACGCTGACCAAGGCGTTAGGTTCCGGGCTCGCGCCCGACGTGCTCACCGCCTCGTTCCAGGAGACGATCTTCACCAACGACCCTGGTGTGCAGTCACTCAACGACCAGGTGCGCAAGGCGGTTTCGGTGGGCCTGCTCCAGCCCCTGAACCTGGACGGCATCTTCGACCTCAGCCTGCTCAACCGTGAACTCGCGGCGGTGGGCCAGCCGCCGGTGGCGGCGTGACGACCGCCGCCTGGCACGAGGTCGCGTTGCCGGACCTAACCGACGCCGCCCCGGCCATCAGGCTGGACGAGGTAGCCAAGCGCTTCGGCAAAGGCCGGGCCCGCACCGCAGCACTGGGCCCACTGTCCCTGACCGTCGGCGTTGGCGAGTTCGTCTGTGTGGTTGGAGTTTCCGGCTGCGGCAAGAGCACGATGCTCTCGCTTGTCGCGGGACTGGACAAACCGACCTCGGGCCAGGTGGAGACCGGCGACCACCGGATCGCAATGATGTTCCAGGAGCCGGCCCTGTTCCCCTGGTTGAGCGCCGCCGGCAATGTGGAACTGGCGCTGCGGGCCCGGGCCACTCCCCGCCGCCAACGGCGCGCCAGGGCCCTCGAGCTCCTGGCCACCGTGGGGCTGTCCGACTTCGCCGACCGGCGGCCGCACCAGTTGTCCGGTGGCATGCAACAGCGGGTGGCTCTCGCCCGTGCCCTCGCCCAGGACGCGGACGTGCTCCTGATGGACGAACCGTTCGCCGCCCTGGATGCGTTGACGCGCGACCGACTACAGGGCGAGCTGGAACGAATCGTCGCCTCGCGCAACCTCACCGTGGTCTTCGTCACCCACAACGTGCGCGAGGCGGTGCGCCTGGCGGACCGCGTGGTGTTGTTGAGCGCCCGGCCCGCGCGTGTGGTCGAGGAGTTCACCGTCGCGCTGCCCCGGCCACGCGACATCAACACCGCGGAAGTCGCGGAACTGGCCGCGCACATCACCGAGCAACTCAATCGGAGCGCGCATGTCGACGAAAGTTGATCCGCCCCGCGTAGGCGCGACACACCGCATCGCCGGCTCTCTGTGGCCAAAACTCCTGGGTGTCAGCACGATTGTCGCCATCTGGCAGCTGGTCGCACTGAGCGGCTGGAAGCCGTCGTACGTACTGCCGGGCCCCGCGGCCGTGGCCGAGAATCTCTGGCACCAGATGCAGGGAGCGCTGCTGTGGGATGCCGTGGCAACCACGATGGGACGCGCGGTAACCGGTTTTGCCCTGGCCGCGGTAATCGGGACGGTGACCGGCGCGCTGATAGCGCGTAACCCGCTGCTACGGGCGGCGTTCGGCCCGTTGATCACCGGCCTGCAGACCATGCCGGCGATCGCGTGGTTTCCGTTCGCCATCATCTTCTTCGGTCTCGATACCTCGGCGATCCTGTTCGTCATCGTGATCGGCGCCGTTCCGGCCGTGGCGCTCGGGGTCATCTCCGGCGTGGACCACATCTCCCCGGTGTTGCTGCGCGCCGCAGCGACATTGCAATTGCGGTCGATCGCGCTCTACCGGCATGTGATCCTGCCTGCCGCGCTACCGATGTTCGTCGCGGGTCTCAAGCAGGGGTGGGCCTTCGCCTGGCGCAGCCTGATGGCCGGTGAACTCGTCGTGCTGGTCGCCAACACCTCCTCCATCGGAGTGCTGCTGGAGAACGCGCAGAACCTCAGCGACATGCCTTCTGCGATCGCCGTGATGATCGTCATCCTGGCGCTGGGGATCTTCGTCGACGCCCTGTTCAGCTGGCTGGACCGGCAGGTCCGCCGGCGGTGGGGACTGCTGGACGACCGCGATGCCTGACGACCGGCCGTTTCGGTTGTGGGCCTTCGGCGATGCGCACGTGGGCACCGACCGGCAACACGGCCGAGACAGTCTGGCGGAAGCCATCATCCACACCGAATGTGGCGGACGCGACGGCGGCCCGCCGTTCGAGTGGGATCTCGCCATCGACGTCGGTGACATGTCGGGTGCTCATCACAGCCTGCCCGACGACGCCGAAGGGCAGGAAGTGCGAAGGCAATTCGGCGCGCTGTGCCGGCACCGGCGCGAGGACGTGTACAGCGTGTGCGGCAATCACGACCGCAGCGGACTCGACGAGGCCGAAGCCTGGTGGTGGCGCAAGTGGATAGATCCGCTCGGTGAGCACCCCGAAAGCTCGGGAGTGGACGCGCGGTCGCGTCGCTACCCGATCACCGGAAGCTGGGAGCGTTACTCGTTTCAGGTGGGCAACCTGCTGTTCCTGATGATGAGTGACCGCAACGAGCCGACCCAGCAGGTGGGCCGCGGCACTTTGGGCGGCAACCCGGGCGGCGTGGTCAGTGGTGAGACTTTCCGGTGGTGGAAGGACATGGTCGCGGCGCACCCCGACCTCAACGTCGTCTCGGTGCACCACTATGTCCTGAAGGACACCACCGTTGCCTCGGGGGAATGGGAAGGTGTCCGCAAGGGTGCCGACGGGCAGTGGCACGAGCACTACCACCGCCCTTTCCCGGAAGGCACGCCGCAGGGCGCATCGTTTCTCTACTGGGTGGACAGCCGGCCCGACTCGGGGCAGTTCGAGTCGTTTCTCGCCGAGCGGCCCGGACGGGTGGCGATGTGGCTCGCCGGCCACACCCACACCCATCCCGATGATGACCACGGGGCGAAGACCCATGTCGAAAACCGTTGGGGGACCTGGTTTCTCAACGTCGCTTCGCTGAGCCGGCACCACATGCCGATCACCACCCTACCGCTCAGCAGGCTGCTGACCTTCACCCCCGGCAGCAACGAAGTCCGCGTGCAGTGCTACCTGCACACCGACCAGCACGCCGACCAGGGCTGGTATCCGCCCGCGGAGCGGACGATCACTCTGCCCCAACCCTTCCGGTGGCCGGCCTGATATCGAAGTGCGCCGGTTCCGGCGCGGCCAGCATCGACGTCAGGGTCGCGCGGTCCCACGGCCACAGGTCGATCGTGTTGCTGTCGGTGAGGTACCAGGAGTTACAGCCGGTGTTCCAGACGGTCGGCGTCATGGCCTCTGCCACAGCGGCATTGAACTCGTCGGTGGCTTCCTCGGTCACCTCGACCGATGACGCGGCGCCGTCACGCAGCATCTCCAGGAACCGTGCGATGTAGTGAGCTGTCCGCTCGGCCGAGTACTGCAGCGAGATGGATCCGGTAGGAGAGTTGGGACCCAGCACCGTGAACAGGTTGGGAAAACCCGGAATTGCGGTCATTCGATAGGCCCGCGGGCCGCCGGCCCAGGCCTTGTCGATGGTGAGGCCGTCGCGTCCGGTGATCTCCATGGGCCGCATGTAGTTGTGTGCCTGGAATCCGGTGGCCAGCACGATGACATCGGCGTGGCGGTACCGGCCGTCCGCGGTGCGGATTCCGGTCGGGGTCACTTCGGTGATCTGGTCGGTCACCAGCTCCGCATTGCCGGATTGGATTGCACGGTAGTAGCTTCCGGATACCACCTGCCGCTTGCACAGCGGCTGGTAGTCCGGGGTCAGCTTCTCCCGCAACGCCTCGTCGCGCACCTGTAGCCGCAGGCACAGCCGGGCATAGCTCTGCACCATGCGGCGCCGCCACGATGGACGAGTGGTGACGTCGGCGAGAATTCCCGACGCCCACAACAGCGTTCGATACATCCGATCGTGCCCGCCCGGAAAACGCTTCAGTGCCGCGCCGAGAAACGCGCTCTGCCGCAGCGACATCGGTGCCCACAGCACCCACTGCGGCGACCGGACGTAGTGGGCGATCGAGGCGGCACCCGGTTGCAGGGCGGAGATGACCTGCACGCCGGTGGAACCCGTCCCGATCACCGCGATGTGCTTGCCACGAGTGTCAACGGAGTCGTCCCAGCGCGCGGTGTGCACCACCGGGCCGGGAAATTCGTCGAGACCCGGGATGTCGGGCACCGCGGGATGGTGCAGGACCCCGGTGGCGCACACCAGCACGTCCGCGTCGATCTCCTGACCGTCGGCGGTGGCCAGCGCCCAGCTGCAGCTACTCTCAATCCATTGTGCGGCAACGACTTCAGTGTCCAGCCGGATCCGGTTGCCGAGTCCGAATGAGTCCACCACGCCGCGGTGATATTGCTGGATGTCGCTTCCCTCGGCCCAGATGTGCGACCAGTCGGGTTTCGGTGCCCAGCCGAACTGGTAGAGCTGCGAGGGGACGTCGCAGCGAAGACCGGGATAGCGGTTCCAGTGCCACACCCCGCCGACGTCGGATGCCTTCTCCAGCACGGTGACATCCGTGAAACCGCGCTGGGTGAAGACGTGCAGTGCGGTGATGCCCGCAAGTCCCGCGCCGACGATCACGACGCGCGGGTTCATGCGTGAATCTCGCTGTCCGTCAGGGCCTGACGCACAGTGGCAGGTGCGGTGGTCATCGCCGCCTCGAACGCCTCCCGGCGGCGGGCACGGTTCATGAAATTGGCGCCGAGGCCGGCGAGGTCGGCGACCGTCGGCACGATCGGGACCACGCGTTGACCCCGCGCCCGCGCGGTGGTGATTTCGGACCACAACCCGGAGGACATCGGGCGGCGCAAAAGCCGGTCCTCGAGCACGCCGCCGAATCCCGGGACGCGCACGCCGGGTACCGAGGCCATCGGCGCGATTACGTAGATGACGTCGGCGTCCTCGGGGCTGATGAGATCCACTGATGCCGTCGAGGCCGCCCCGCCGTCGACGTAGGTGCGGCCGCCGATCGGCACCGGCGGCATCCAGCCTGGGATGGCCCAGGACGCTCGAAGCGCTTCTCCGACGGTAGCTTTCGGGGACCCGGGCGCGCCGAAGGCGACCCGCCGGCCGGCGCGGACGTCGTAGGCGACCATCCGGGTGTCCGGATGCGACAGTCGGCCCGCCGATTCGAATCCGTCGGCCAACCGCTGTAGCCAGCCGGCGTCACCGCGGCCGGTCGGCGCGATCCCGGTCAGCGCGGCCAGACCGGATTGCGACCGTAGCAACGCCGGGTTGAGCAGCCGTGGGCGCGGCAGCGGCGGTAGGCCCGGTGGCGTGTCGTGAAGGTGGCGGCGCAGCCTTTCGTCGGATGCCTGCCGGCGGTGCATCGCGACCAGGTCGGCGATGGTGGCGCCACCGCCGAGCATGGTGACGATCTCGGCGCCCGCCGAGGTCCCCTGCAGGATGTCCGCCTTCGCGGGTTCACTTCCGGTCTGCTCGGCCAGTGCATGCAGAACGGCGACGATCCACGCGCCGCCGATCGTGCCGCCGCAACCGATGACCAAAGCCGTTTTGGGGGCTTTCTTCGTCACGGGTCTCCTCGTGTGCCGGGCTGGTTACGCCCGTGCCGGCAACCTGCGTTCGATGATCTTCAGCGCACGCTCGGCCCAGCGGATGTTTTCCTGCTCGAAAGATATGCCACGCAGCAAGGTCAGGTAAGGACCGACCCGTTCGGCGTCGGTCACGAACTCCTCCTCGCTGCGGCCGGCGAGCAGGCGGGTCCGCAGCCGCTCGTAGCGTTCGAGTTTGGCCTGGGCCCACTGCAAGCGTTCGGCGATCGAGTCGCGAACGGCTCGGGTGTCGCCGGCGTCGGCGGCGGCAACCTTGATCATCAGGTCGTCGCGCATCATCGACGGCTTGGGTGCCCGGGCGGTGAGTTGTTGAATCGCTTCGCGTCCCGCGTCGGTCAGCGAGAACATGCGCTTGTTGGGACGACGCTCCTGGTGAACGACCCGCGCCTGAATCAGGCCCTGCTCGGCGAGCCGGTCGAGTTCGCGGTAGAGCTGCTGGGGTGTGGCCATCCAGAAGTTGGCGACGGAGGCATCGAACTCCTTGGCGAGGTCGTATCCCGAGTACTCACGCTCGAGGAGTGCGGTCAGCACGGCATCACGCAACGACATCCGCCGATAGTACAACGATGCACCTATTCAACAAAGTGATTATTTGCCTATGGACATACGACCGCCCAGGATCTAGCGTCGATCTCATCTACTCAACAAATTGACTATTGCGAGGTTCTCATGCACCCCTTCCGTAAAGCCGTCGAGGCGCACGACGTAGAAGCCGTCGAGGCGATGCTGGCCGACGACGTGGTGTTCACGAGTCCCATCGTGTTCAAGCCATACGTCGGCAAGCCGATGACCAGGGCGCTGCTCCGCGGGGTGCTGCGGGTGTTCGAGGACTTCCGGTACGTCCGGGAGATCCACGACGAGAACGGCCGCGACCACGCGTTCGTGTTCGAGGCGATGGCGGGCGGCAAGCAGGTCACCGGATGCGACTTCCTGCACTTCAACGAGGACGGCCTGATCGACGACTTCATGGTGATGGTGCGGCCGCTGTCCGCCGCCATGGCCCTGCAGCAGTCGATGGGCGCACAGTTCGACCGGATCACCGAAGAGGCACTCGAGTTCGCCTCCGAACCGAGCCGAGTGCAGGCGGGCTGACCATGCGGATCGGATTGGCGATCAACTATGCTGGCGGTTTCAGGGAAGTCGCCGCGGAAGTGGCCGACCTGGAACGCGCCGGGTTGGACATTGTCTTTGTGCCCGAGGCGTATTCGTTCGACGCGGTGAGCGCGTTGGGTTATCTGGCGGCCTGCACCGACCGGGTGGAGTTGGCCTCGGGCATCTTGCAGCTCTACACCCGAACCCCCACCCTGACGGCGATGACCGCCGCCGGCCTCGACTATGTCTCCGACGGCCGCTTCACGCTCGGGCTGGGCGCGTCGGGACCGCAGGTGATCGAGGGTTTCCACGGAGTGCCCTACGACGCGCCGATCGGGCGCACCCGCGAAGTCATCGAGATCTGCCGTCAGGTGTGGCGCCGCGAGACGCTGAAATACCAGGGGAAGTACTACACGGTGCCACTGCCGCCCGAGCAGGGCACCGGCCTGGGCAAGCCGCTGAAGCTCATCAATCACCCGGTGCGGGAACGCATCCCGATCCTCATCGCCGCGCTGGGCCCGAAGAACGTCGAATTGGCCGCCGAACTGGCCGAAGGCTGGCAGCCGATCTTCTATCTGCCGGAGAAGGCGCAGGACGTGTGGGGCGACGCCCTGGCGGCCGGCAAGTCCAAGCGTGATCCGGCCCTGGGCGACCTTGAGGTGTATGCCGGACCGACCCTGGCGATCGGCGAAAACGTGGAACCGCTAAGGGAATTCGTCAAGCCCCACCTGGCGCTCTACATCGGCGGCATGGGAGCCAAGGGCAAGAACTTCTATCACACCCTGGCCACCAGGTATGGATACGGGCCGCAGGCCGACCGCATCCAGGAGCTGTATCTCTCCGGTGACAAGGAAGGCGCCGCCAAGGCGGTACCCGACGAACTGGTGCGCGACGTCAACCTGATCGGCACCAGGGAATTCGTCAAGGAACGCGTGGCCGCGTTCCGCGCGGCAGGGGTGACGACGCTGAATGTCGTACCCATCGCGGGGACGGCCGCGGAGCGGGTCAAGCTGATCGAGGAGCTGCGCGGGCTGGTCGACTGAGCCCCGCTCAAGACGCCGAACGGCGGCGGGAGGAAGTCGGAGCGACCGCGACTCCGGTCATCGACGTCATCGCGTCGGCGAAACGCGGGTAGATGATGGCGGGCCCGATCCACCGCGCCAGAAAGCGGCGCAGGTCGGTGCCCCGGCGTGGGGGTTGTCCGCGGTCGACGACAAACGAATGCAGTATCCGCAGACAGAACTCGGAGAGCTCGTCCAGCGCGGCGTCGTCGAAACCGTTTGCGTCCCAGTCGACGTCGTAGCGGTGGAGCATGGCGCGGCTGAACGTCACCGCCGTTTCGGACGAGATCGAGGGAACCGCACCACCCTGCTGCCGCTTGGTGAGGATGAGCCGGATGCGATCGTCGGCGGCCAGGTTCTCGATCGCGAACGCCAGGCCCTCCACCATTGCCCCGACCGGATCGGTCTGACCGCGGACGTGTTCGGCCAACTGCCCGAGGAATCCGTCGCCGGATCGCATGGCGGTCGCCAGCAACAGCGCCTCGGTGCCCGGGAAGTAGCGGTAGACGGTCTGGCGCGTCACACCGAGATCCCGTGCGACGTCGGCGATGCGCATGGCTGGCCCGCGCTCGGCCACGATCGCGTCGGCCGCGTCCAGGATGCGGGTGATCGCGTCTTCGTCGGAAGCGGGCGGATTGCCCGCCCAACCGTGACTACGCGCCACTACCGGCTCGCCCGTGCCGCTGACATGCCGTGATCATATCGGGCGCAGCGCGTTGTGCGGCCGCGTCAGAGGTGTGCGGCACCAGTCGAGTACCAGTGTGCGGCGTTCTTCGGTTCTTCCGCATATCGGTCGAACCAGAGTCCGGCGAACGGGGGGATCTTCTCGTGGGCGGGGTCGTGGCCGGGACCTTGGGAACGGATCAAGCCGGCCAGCATCGCCGCCAGTTCGCGTTTCGCGACACCGGCATACGTGCCCTGGCCGGGGCGCGTCAGTTCACGGGCTGCGCGCGCCGAAGCGTAGAAAGCCTTGGGAGACAGGCCTTCAGGTATCAGACGGCCGTATGACCCACCGTCTGCTGCCGGCACGTGTTTACGAAATCCCTGCGCGATGATCTGCAGAATTTCGTCGATGTGACGGGCCACACCGGCGATGGTCTTGAGTCGGTAGGGGTAGCTGTCATGGACCGCGTCATACACCTTCAGCGCCGAACTGCGGTGCTCGATCTCCTCCACGAAGTGCCAAAGGAACAGTGACGCAACGCGTTCGTCGCCAGGTGCGAACAGCTTGTCTTCGTGGTCGAGAAACACCTTGAAGTAGGGAGTGAACGTCGCCTCCACAGCTGCCACGTACCCGAGTCGCCAGGCCAATGGTTTGGTCGCGGTCAGGCGATCGAAGGAGGCCACCACTTGGTCCATCGTCTCCTGCAGTCCGGGCCAGCGGCGGGCCAGTGCGCGATAGTGGCTCAGGTGCGCGGCCGAATGTTGTGCCTCCTGGCGCAGATAGGCGTTGGCTTCTTCGGCAATCTCCGGATCGCGTATCAGCGGCATGGCCTCGCGAGTCGCTTCGACGATGAACTTCTCGAAACCTGGCGCGAAAAACGTGATGACGTTGCACTGCATGGCAAAAGCCGGGCGCTCGGGTTGCCAGTTGAACGGTATGTCGGAGCCCGCGAAGTCGAAGCGGACTCGCCGCACTTGAATATCTGTCGTCACGCGCCCGCCTTTTCGTTCGGCCCCCCGGAGTGACTCGCTGACAACGCTAGCGGGCGCGCGGATACCTTGGCAATACGCTCTGTATAAAATGTATGGTGGTGCGATGGGTTACTCGCCCGTGGGCGCCACTCTGCTCGGCCTGCCGTTCGACGATCCCGACCACGTCATCCGGGACGCCGTGGCTCAGGCCAGCGTTCCCGCGCTGCTGATGTCGATGGTCCACATGACCGGCGACACAGGCCTTCTCGCCGAACTACCGCGGCCGTTTGCGCTGATCGCGATGGACCTGCAGGGCGCGATGAGCGAGCCCGACAAGGACGCGGTGCGCGAGCGTGCCTTCGACGTGATCCGCGACTACCGTGACCGCGGCTGCCCGCCGCCCTATGTGCCGGGTCCCGAGCAGATGCGGGCAATGCTCGACGTGATTTCGGCGGGGACGGTGACCGAGGAATACGTGGACTATGTCGCCGCTGACCTACGGTTCACCGACGCCGACCAGAACGGTCCGGTCATCAGGTCATCACCGGAGCAGCGCGCTGACTTCCCGGTCGTCGTCATCGGGTGCGGCGAGGCCGGACTGTTGGCCGGGATCAAACTGAAAGCGGCCGGCATCCCCTTCACCATCATCGAAAAGCAAGCGGGGGCGGGCGGAACGTGGTTGGTCAACCGCTACCCGGGCTGCCGGGTGGACATTGCCAATCAGTACTACGCCTACTCGTTCGAACCGACGGACCACTGGACCCATTACTACTCCGAGCAGCCCGAGATTCTGCAATACCTCACCGACGTGGCGGCCCGGCACGACATCGAACCCCACGCGCGATTCAACACCGAGGTGACCGGGGCGACGTGGGACGAGGTCTCGGCGACGTGGCAGGTGCGCGTTCGCGAAGGCGATGGGCGGGCCGAGACGCTCACCGCGCGAGCAATGATCTGCGCGGTCGGCCAATTCAGCAACCCGGTGATCCCAGAGATCATGGGCGCCAACAAGTTTCGTGGACCCTCGTTCCACACGGCGGACTGGTGCGACGACGTCGACCTGACCGGCAAGCGGTTGGCGGTGATCGGTGCCGGTGCCAGCGGATTCCAGCTCGTGCCCGCCATCGCCGACACCACGCGACACGTCGACGTCTATCAGCGCACGCCGCAGTGGATGGCGCCCAACCCGATGTACCACGACGCCGTGCCCGACGGCGCGAGATGGGCGATCCGTCACCTGCCCTACTACGGCCGATGGCTGCGGTTCGTATCGTGGTGGCCGCTGGCCGACGCGCTCGACGAGCAGGTGCGCATCGATCCGGACTGGGACAACGGTGGGCTCTCGTGCAACGCGTCCAACCACGCCATCCGGGAGATGTTCATCGCATGGATGCGGGCCTTCTGCCAAGACGGGGAACTCCTGGACAAAGTCACCCCGAAATACCCGCCGATGGGCAAGCGGACATTGCAGGACAACGGAACCTGGTTGACAACGCTGCAACGCGATGACGTCGAGCTGGTCACCGACGGCATCGCCGAGATCTCCGAAGACGGGATCACCACCGTCGACGGTATCCATCGGCCGGCGGACGTGCTGGTGTGGGCCACCGGTTTCGACGTCAACCACCAACTCGGACCGATCGACATCCGCGGACTCAACGGACGCGACCTCAACACCGTCTGGGGCGACTCCGCCTTCGCCTACCTCGGCATCACGGTTCCGGGATTTCCGAATTTCTTCTGCATGTACGGGCCGGGTACCAACGGCGTCAACGGTGCCAGCATCATCTACAACTCGGAGTGCCAGATGCGCTACATCATGGGATGTATCGACATGGTGCTGGCAAGCGGTTGTCGCTCGGCGATGCCGCGCGCAGAAGTGTGCGGCGACTACAACCGCCGCAACCAGGAACGGCTGAAGACCATGGTGTACAGCCACCCGGCGGTCAGCAGCAGCTACTACAAGAACGCCGCGGGAGAGTTGCCGACGCTGTACGGATTCCGCATCTTCGACTATTGGAGATGGACAAGCCGCGTGAATCCGCAGGACTACGAACTGCGGCCGTGACCGAGCATCAGGCGACCGCAAGAAATCGTGCGCACGGGCCCGGTGCAGTCCCACGTCTACGGTGATGCGGCGGTTGGGCCACGCCTTGACCACACACTGGCAAATAACTGTATTGTGGGGGCCGGACGGGCGGAGTCCACCCAGACTGCGGCGGCTGTGTACCCGGCGCCGCGACGCTAGCGGAATTCCCTCGGGTGCGCGGCGTCAGCCGGGAAGAGAAATCTGTCGGCGATTGCGTGCTCGTTGCGAATTGACATCTCTTGCGCCGTGTTGAGCCACAACCCGTCGAAGCCGGCGGAATGCATGCCAGCGTGAATCGCGGCGATGTTTCTCAAGTCTTGCGAAGGTAACTCGCCCCAACCATCGTGGTCCTGCCACCGCTCGAAGACCTGCCATTGAGTGTCGGGTTCCTGGCCCGGTGCGAAGTGCTCGAGCGAAAACATCTCGAACAGGCTCCTGTTCGGGTCCTCGGCGTCGGGCAACATGCGATACCCCAGCAGGCAGGACTTCTCGACCAGGATCACCATGCTCGGAAAAACGTGCCAATCACCGTTTCCCGCGAAATACTGCTCCATCGACATCTGCGGGAAGTCGACGCCCTCGGCGCGGGCAAGTTCTTCGCACATCTGGTGATAGAGCACAAAAGGTGGCACGTCGCCAGGCTCCAGGGTCGCTAGTTGCTGGGCGGCGCGAAAGTCGCGTTCGGTGACCAGAGATCCCACCTCGAGGTATTGGTACTGCATAGAATTCGCGAACACCTCAGGTCTGGCCGCCAGTTCCTGACGGCCGCTGTCGCGGTCGGAGTGCTCTGGTCGCTGGGTGTAGACGAAGCGGGAGTGGTTCTTGTAGGTGATGGTCGGCGTGTAAGGGGCGTAGGCGTATTCCTGTGGTGGGGCGGGCTCGGCCGACGGCCGCGGACCCTGCGCTGACCGCATGGTCTGCGGGTGGGTGCCTGGGGTGTGGTAGCCCTCGATGAACGCGTCGATCACGGTCTTCCAATTGGCCGGTAGATACGTGCGCTTCCGCCAGCGATAACGCATGTCCTGCAGCCGGAATGGAGCCAGCGCAGTGGGCAGCGGATCCAGCCAGTCCAGCAGATCCGGTGGCTCTTGCGCCATGGAGACGAACACCCATCCACCCCAGGTGCCGACCGCCACCGGACGCAGACCCCACTGTTCACGCGGTCGCGAGGCGAATTCCTCACGGCACGGAACGAACGAAGAACGGCCGTCCAACGCATATCGCCAACCGTGGAATTCACATCGGAACTCGTTGTCCTGCAGGCATCCGTTCCCTCGGGCGATCTTCATTCCGCGGTGTGAACAGGTGTTGTGGAACCCTTTGATTCCGCCGTCCTTCTGGCGTACCACGACGATGGATTGCCGTCCGATCGTGTATTCGTAAAAGCAGCCCGAATCGGGTATCTCCTCTTCGCGACAGGCAGGTTGCCAGACCTGAGCAAATAACCGGTCCAACTCGAGCTGCAAGAACGCAGGGTCGGTGTATCGGCTCTTCGGAACGAAGGTATCGCCGCAGGAATACTTCTCGGGCACGCGGCCGGTGAGGGTCTCGGTCATCACAGGTCCTTCAGTCGGCGGGCGGCCTGTCGAAGATGTTCGGGTACAGCACCGCTTCCTTGAACGACGTTTCGATCTCCGAGAAGGCGGTCGGGATGTCCCAAGTTCCGGAGGCCGAGACAATCTCTCGCTCCACGACCGGATTCGACATCAGGCTTATGCGGCCGTTGCCGGCGAAGATGACCCGCCGGTTGAGCCAATCCGACTGCAGGCTAGCCAGATACACGACCGGAGGTACGCAGTTCTGTGGCGATAGTCGGACGTTGGAGTCGGAGTAGTCCATGCTCCCGCCGCCTTTGATGCCCTGGGTCATGCGGGTGCCGGCGATGGGTGCGATGGCATTGGCTCGTACCCCGTAATTGCGCAAGGCATTGGCGCACGAGAACGTCAGCCCGACGATCCCCATCTTGGCCGCCGCATAGTTGGGCTGGCTCGGCGCACCCTGGAGTCCGGACATCGAGGTGAAGGTGATCAGCCGGTACTGCCCGCCCCGGTTGGCCCGCCACCATGCTGCCGCATGACGCGTGATGTTGAACGTGCCTTTGAGATGCACAGAAATGACCGTGTCCCAATCCTGCTCGCTCATCTTGAACACCATGCCGTCACGCAGGATCCCGGCGGCGTTCACGACGATATCCAGGCCGCCCAACGTTTCGGCTGCGCGACCCACGAGGTCGGCACATGCGCTGAAGTCGGTGATATCGGTCGTGTCGGCGAATGCCTTACCGCCCCGGCTGGTGATCGTGGCGGTAACGGCCTCGGCAGGACCAGCGTCGTGACCGGTGCCGTCGA
Organism: Mycobacterium gordonae; assembly: GCF_001417955.2. GTDB lineage: Bacteria > Actinomycetota > Actinomycetes > Mycobacteriales > Mycobacteriaceae > Mycobacterium > Mycobacterium gordonae_B. Next base: position 174,625 of record NZ_LKTM01000001.1, read on the forward strand.
CGCTGACACCGGCGTCGGAGACGAATACCGTTGCGCCCTCGGCTGCGAGCCCCTCGGCGACCGCCGCTCCGATACCCCGCCCGGCACCCGTTACCAGTGCAGTCCGTCCCTCGAGTACACCCATGGGGCTCAGCATACAGAACAGTCATACAACATATGTATATGTGTCGACTGTGCTATTCGAAGCCCCACTCTTGGTAGCGGCGTTCCAGCTCGGCCATCGCCGCACGTCCCCCGCGTTTGCTTCGTTCCTTCATGAAGTTGTACTCGTCCTCGCGCCAGGAGAGGTTGCTGAAGACGCTGTGCGCCATCGGAACCCAGTCGCCGAACTGGGCCATGCCAACCGCGTGCCAGAACGTGATCAGCGCGTGTTTGCCCACCATCAAGCCGTCCGCGGAGTGGTGGGCGATGGCGCGCGCGTAGCGCATCGCCTCCTCACGGAGTGCGTCCGCGGCTACCACTGATGCAGCGACGCCCCAGTCGTGAAGCTCCGCCGCCGAGACTCTCCGGCCGGTGATCATCGCCTCGTACCCACGATTAGGCCCGAGCTTGAGCAGGGCGAGCGGCATCGCGGTGGAGAAGCCGGCGAACCCGATGCGAGCCTGCGGTCGGGCCAGGTACATGTCTTCGGAAGCAATCAGGATGTCAGCGGCGAGCGCAAGATTCATTCCGGCGCCAAGTGTCGCACCCTGGCACGCGACGATGACGGTCTTGGGGAACTCCAGCCAATTGGTCAGGTGCCGGTGCAGTCTCCGGGCATTGCCCATGCGCGCGGTCTGCGGCATTCGCTTGCCTTTGCGTAAACCCGCTTCCTCCACGGGGAGTCGCCGCACGTCGTCACCGCTGCTGAAATCCTTGCCCTCGGCAACCACAACCACGACTTTGACCTCGTCGTCGTCTTCGGCGCGGGTCAGACGTTCCTTGAACATGTTGTGCATGTCCGGCGACAGGATGGCGTTGCGGCGGTCCGGGCGGTTAATGGTGATCTGCGCGATGTGCGGTTCGACCACCTGGTAGCGGACCCAGTCTTCTGTCACTTCAGCGGGGTCGAAGTCGCCGCCGGCGGTCGCGTCGGTGTCCATCCCGGCCTCCTTCACTGGGTGCGGTGGCCATGCGATACATAAGTACACTAGACGATTAGTTGTTACACAGCAGTGGTACCGTCGGCCGATGCCGACCATCGCGATCCGAAAGCAACTGGGCGTGTCTGCGGGAGCAGTGTGGGCGACGCTCGCCGACTTCGGCAATGTCGAGTGGATCCCGGGGGCAGGTGACGTCGTTGTCGAGGGTGACGGACCGGGCATGCAGCGGGTTCTCGCCGGCGGCGGGCCAACTCCCATCGTGGAGAAGCTGCTGTGGATCGAACACGCGACGCGGAAGCTGTGCTACGAGATCACCGACAATCCATTGCCGGTCGGGCGTTTTGTGGCCGTCGCGACGGTTTCGGACGGCGGAACCGATTCCGGGGGGTCCGCCGTGGCCTGGGAAGTCGACTTCGAACCGGATGGCGATGAGGATGCCGCGCGGGGTGCCATCGAAGCGGTGTACGGCCTGATGGCGGGCTGGATCGAAGACTACGTGCGCGCCGCCGACCGATAGAACACTTAGACACAATCTGTTTAGTAGTTTAAAATTCAGGTGTGATTGATCCTCTCGATCTGGTACTGATCAGTGTCGACGACCACACCATCGAGCCACCCGACATGTTCGCCGGACGCGTGCCGAGTCGCTTCGCCGACCTCGCGCCGCGCATCGTCGAGGACACCGATGGCGTGTGCTACTGGGAATACGACGGTCTGCGGCTGCCCAACATCGGGCTGAACGCGGTTGCCGGCCGGCCTAACGCCGAGTGGGGTTTCGAGCCGTCCCGCTTCGACGACATGAGAGCGGGGTGCTACGACATCGACGCCCGGGTCAACGACATGGACGCCTCCGGCGTCCTGGCGTCGGTATGTTTCCCGTCGTTTCCGACCATCTCGGGTGCGTTGTTCACCTACCAGGGCGACCGTGAGGTGTCGGAGGTGATGGTTCGCGCATACAACGACTGGCACATTGAGGACTGGTGCGGCCGCCATCCGGACCGCTTCATCCCGATGGGCATCCTGCCGCTCTGGGACCCGACGCTGGCCGCCGCGGAGGTGCATCGTCTTGCGGGACTGGGTTGTCGGGCGGTGACCGCTCCGCAGCACATCGGTAGCTACGGACAGCCGCCGTGGCAGGACCCACACTGGGATCCGCTGTGGGAGGCGCTGTGCGAAGAGAACACCGTGGTGAACATTCACATCGGCACGGGCGGCGGCGTGCCCGTGCCGTCCGATCAGACCACCTACCTTGCTTATAACTCGATGCTGCCAATCGATACGCAACGGTTCACGGCGGACCTGTTGTTCTCGCCGATCCTGATCAAATTTCCCACCATCAAGTTTTCGCTCTCCGAAGGGGGCATCGGCTGGATTCCGTTCCTACTCGAGAGGTTCGAGGACATCTACGCGCGTCAGCGGGCCTGGACGGGTGACGATCTCGGTGGCGGTCTGACCCCCACCCAGGTGTATCGCCGCAACTTCATGTCCTGTTTCATCCGGGATCGAGTGGGCATCGAAATGCGGGACCGAATCGGTGTCGAGACCATCTGTTGGGAAATGGATTACCCGCACTCCGACAGCAGCTGGCCCGACGCGCCGGAGCAACTGGCTGCCCAGCTGGACGGCTGCACTGCGGCAGAGGTAGAGGCGATCACGTGGCAGAACGCTGCGCGGGCGTTCGGCTATACCGGTGTCGACCGGCTCGGCCGGTCGAACTGCACGGTTGGGGCACTGCGACAGAGAATCGTCGACCTGGATCTGTCCGCACCCAAGGTAGATGCCGGCCGAGCACCCAAGGCCGGCGCCACCGCAATCACCTACGGCGAGATGAAACTGCGGATGGCATCGATCCTTCGTGGTGGGGCGTGACCGAGCCGGACTACGGAGTCGTCCTCAGCGATGCCGACCGCGCATTCCGCGACGAGGTGCGCGAGTTCCTTGCCGCGGCGCTGACCTCCGACCTGCGGGGGCGCGGCCATGACAAGACCGACCATCTGGTTCGAATGCGGCTGTGGCAGGAGCGACTTCATGAAGCCGGCCTGGCTGCCATCTCGTGGCCGAAACAGTTTGGCGGCCGCGGCGCCGGTCCGGTTCAGCAGCTCATTTTCAACGCCGAGATGGCCGCCGCACACGCCCCCGAACCCATCAACCGCAGCGCGATCAACCAGCTGGGGCCGACCATCATTCAATGGGGCTCCGAGGAGCAGCGCGCCAATTACCTGCCGAGGATTCTGTCTGGCGCGGATGTCTGGTGCCAGGGTTTCAGTGAACCTGAGGCGGGTAGCGACCTGGCCGCATTGAGGACGAAGGCCGAGATCGACGGTGACGAGTTGGTGGTCACCGGGCAGAAGATCTGGACTTCCAAAGCTGAGTATGCGGACTGGATCTACATTTTGGCTCGTACCGACCCAGCGGCGGAGAAGCACGCGGGTATCAGTTACGTTCTGGTGCCTTTGAGTTCGCCCGGAATCGAGATCCGTCCCATCCGCCAGATCACCGGGCAGGCGGAGTTCAACGAGGTGTTCTTCGATTCGGTACGGGTGCCGCGAGCGAACGTGGTCGGGCCGTTGCACGGCGGATGGCGGGTGGCCAAGTCGACTCTCGGCTACGAACGCGTCGGCCAGAGCCGCACTCACCGCATCGAGCGACGACTGGCAATTCTGGTCAAGATGGCCCAGGACGACAACGCGCTGACCCGGGATGGGTTGGACGACAGCTATGTCGCCGATCGCATCGCTGGTTTCGCCGCGCGGGTTGAGGCGCTGCGCCAGATCTCGGCGCAGGCCACCGCCGCCGGTGTCCGCGGTGCGAGTCCCGGACCCGAGGCCTCGGTGGCCAAACTGTTGACCTCCGAAGTCGACCAGGAGATGGCTAACTTCGGGCTGGACCTCGCGGGGCCATCTGGAACCCTGGATGGCAACTCGATCGGCACTGCGAAGAGTGGCAACGTCGCTCAGAGCTACCTGCTGATGCGGGCAGCGACGTTCGGCGCGGGCACCTCAGAAGTGCAACGCAACGTGATCGCGGAGAAACTACTGGGGTTGCCACGTGACCCTTGACTCAGCCCGTGGGTTGGACAACATCGCCGACACGGCCGAAGAACTTGCAGCTCTGCGGGATTCGGCTGATGAGGTGCTGCGCCGATCGTGGTCGCTCGTCGCTTTCCGGGAAATGCTTGAAGGCCCGGTATTCGAGCCGGGGTTATGGCGGACGGTCGCCGACCTGGGTTGGCCGGACGTGCTGGTGACCGAGAACCGCGGAGGGGGAGGCGGAGTCCTGCGCGAGTTGTGTGTGCTGGCCGAGGCGGCCGGCGCCGCGGCAGCCCCAATTCCGCTGGCGGGGGTGGCTGCCGCTGCCTGGTGCGCGGACCGCTGCGTCGACGGCGTTGTTCTACTACTGCCAACACTTGGCGAGCGCACCGGCGTCGGTGTCTCGGGAGTGTGGCCGGTGGTGCCCTACGCGGTGGTGGCCGGCGCCTTGCTGGTGTGCGCGGGTGCGGGTGACCGGGCCGTGCTGGGGTTGGTCGACATCAATGGGGTGGGGGTCAAGATCGAGCCGCTGACACCGCTGGATCACAACCCCGCCGCGCGAATCTCATTGCAGGAAGCACCAATCGACGTCCTGGCCGAAGGCCGGCACGCCGAGTCACGCCACCGTGGGGCAGTGCTGCGTGCACAGATCGCCCAAGTGTCCGAATTGGTCGGCATTGCGGCGGCCGCCAACGACGCTGCAACCGAATACGCGAAGATACGTCGAGCCTTCGGCCGGCCGATCGGCGCGTACCAGGCGATCAAGCATCGTTTGGTTGACCAGAGGTGTGCGATCGAGATCGGTCGGGCGCTGGTCAGTAGGGCCGCTGATGCGTGCCAGGACGACCATCCCGATGCCGCCGCGCTGACGTCGCTAGCAGCGTTCTGGGGGATCGATGCGCTGCGTCCAGTGGCCGAAGGCGCCACGCAAGTCTTCGGCGGCATCGCCTTCACGTGGGAGCACGACGCGCATGTGCACCTTCGCCGGGCAGCCACCTCCGCTGCCTTGCTCGGTTCCCGCGCCTATCACCGCCAAGCGGTGACGCGCTGGCTAGGGGCGGGTAACCGTCTCACCCGTGAGGGGACTGCCGGCGCATGACGCACTTCCTATCCGGTGTGACCGTCTTGCAGCTTGGCGACGGCATTGCAGGAGCGGCTGCGTCGGCACTGCTGGCCAGCCTCGGCGCTCGGGTCAGCCGGGTCCCTCGTGGTGAAGTGCCTGGCCGTGCCGGTCCGATCATCCGCGGAAAGGCCGGTCCCATCGCCGCCGTTGATCTGATCCTTGATCGGGGCAAGCGGATCATTGTGCCGGCTGACGAGTCTTTGCCATTGATAACGGGTTTCGACATCGTGGTCGTGGACCACGACCGGGTGGTCGAACCGCCGGCAGCCGAACACGCCGTGGTGGTGTGCATCACCCCATTCGGGTTGTACGGACCGCGGTCTGAGCAACCGGGCGGCGAGCTTGTCGCCCAGGCCGCGGGGGGAATGCTTGCGACGATCGAAGATGCCGGTGGAACACCGGTGCCGGCACCGGGCTATGTGGCACTCAAGGCGGCCGGAGCGGTCGCCGCCCTCGCGGCGCTGCACGGCCTGGACGAACGCAACAGCATGCAAGCTCCGGTCCTGGTCGACGTGTCGGTGCAGGAGGCGGTTACTTTCGCCGCCGCCCTGCCGGAGTGCGCCCATGTGCTCTACTCCTGCCCCGGCAGGGCCGGCAGCGGCCGCTATCTCGCGCCGTCCGGACTATTCCGGAGCTCTGACGGCCTGGTGCGCATCACCGCGGTGGAGAACCACCAGTGGCGCGGTTTGATTGCCGCGCTGGGTCATCCGGGATGGGCCGAGGGGCTCGATGAGCGAGACGCCCGCATCGAGCACTCGGACCTGATAAACCAGCACGTGACCAGGTGGGCCGAAACTCGCGACAAAGAGGGATGCGCAGCACTGTTGCAGGCGCACGGCGTGCCTTCCACGCCGGTGAACACCCCACGGGAGATTCTGACTTCACCCCAGTTCATTTCGCGCCGAGCGGTATCGGAGGCAAACCTGGCGGGGACTGTGTTATCGGTGCTCGCGCCGCCATGGCTGGTGACAACTGCAGGGCGGATCGGCCGGCATCGGACCGGGCGCCTCCGGGATCTGCGGATCGTCGAGCTGACCCATGTGCTTGCGGGTCCGATCATCGGTGCGCTGCTCGGTGGCATGGGGGCTCAGGTGCTGAGGGTCGAGGATGCGGAACGCCTCGACATCTACCGGCGCACCGGCCCTTTCGCCAACGGCGAGCCGGGCGTCGAGCGGGGCGCCTACTTTGCGGTGTCCAACCACTCCAAACAGAGCCTGCTCATCGAGTCCGCGAGCGCCACTGCCGAAGTGGCTGCCGTGTTGATGGATTCCGACGTCCTCATCGAGAATGTCGGTGGGTCGCGTTTGAAGCGCCTGGGTGTCAACCCGGACGCGATCGCGGGTTCCGGCCGGCTCGCGGTGCGGGTTTCAGGCTTCGGTGCGACGGGTCCGATGGCCGGATATCGGGTGTACGCCAACAACGTTCAGTCCTACGGCGGCTTGGCCGGGCTGACGATCGGGCCCGACGGGTCCCCGGCCCGGCTGGGTACGGTTCTTGCCGACCCGTTGTCGTCGATCGTGGCCGCCGCAGTGATTGCAGCCTGGGCCGTCGGGCCGCAGCGCGACAGCGGCGCCCTGATCGATCTCTCCATGGCCGAGGTGGTCGCTTTCACTGTGGCCGAGTACGTGGCCGCAGCTTCGGCGCCCGATGCGATCGGTGACAACCCGACACCGCCGCACCGCGGCGTGTACCAGGCCTCTGACGGTCGTTGGGTGGCAGTCGAACTCATTGATCCGGAAGACTGGGTGCGCCTGGCTGCAATAACTTCCGACGCTCGGCAGCTGCCCGATTTGGTCGCCGCAGCGCCGGCCCACGACGTGGCGGCCCACTTCACGGCCGCTGGGCTGCGCGCCGCCGTGGTACAGCGCGCGGAGGACCTGGTGGCTGACCCGCATCTGGCTGCGCGCGGCTTCTTTCCCGAAATCGCCCATCCCGATCCCTCGATCGGAACGGCGCGTCTCGTCGGTTTGCCATGGCGATTCGCGGGGCGTGGTCCGGTTAGGTTGGCGCCGCCACCGGCGCTGGGCAGCGCGAACACTCGTCACGAAAGGATCACCAGTGCAACCTGACTCGCACCCGGCGACGGTGTGGGCCGCGACATTCGTCCCCTCGAAGTCGCCGATCTCCGGCTACGGCATGGACGGTTACAGCGTCGCCTGGGTCGACACCAGCGACGGCCGCCTGCAAGTGCTCGTATCCGGGCCGCGTCCAACACCCGGGACTGTCGGCAGGCTGGTCGAACGCGAGCTGAATGAAACGAAAACCTTTTTGTTCGAGGCGGATCCGACGTGACCGGCACATACATCGCGGGTATCGGCCTCACTCCTTTCGGTCGGCACTCCGATCACCCGCTGGCCGACCTCGGCGTTCTGGCGGCCAGAAAGGCGCTCACCGACGCAGCTCTCGACTATGACGCCGTCGGCGAGGTCTTCACCTCGTCGTCGATGGCGCCGCCCCAGACCGGCTTGAGAGTGGCACACCAGCTCGGCCGCACCGGAATTGCGGTTACCGCGATCGAAAGCGCCTCAGCCGGCGGGATGGTCGCGTTACGACACGCCGTCTGGGCTGTCAGCTCCGGCCGGTGCAGCACCGCGTTGGCCATCGGCTACGAAAAGACCACCGCGCTGGAACCGGGCGGAGTAGTGCCGGTGGCTGTCGATTTCTGGGACCGCTTTCCGCCACAGGTGCACTACGCCATCGAGGCAACCCGGTGGCTGCACGACTCCGACAGCAAAGCTGAGGTGATCGGCGCCGTCGCGGCCAAGTCCTACAACCAGGCGCGGCTGAATCCGATGGCCGCGCGGCGCAACGAGAACGAGGTCACCATCGAGCAGGTCATGTCCTCCCGAACGGTAGCCGAGCCGCTGACGAAGATGATGTGCCACGCCTCGGTGGATGGCGGCGCCGCGATCGTCGTTACCCGGCAACCCCATTCGCGATCTGTGCCCGTTGCCGCAATCGAGCAGACCAGCTGGCCGAGTGACCCGTCCTGGCCGCTGGCCGGACCGTGCGTGGGCCCGCCCTCGCAGATCACCCTGACCGCCAACCGGGCGTACCAACATGCCGGAGTCGCACCCGCCGACGTGGGCATCGTATCGCTGCACGACATGTGCGCCAGCGAAGAAATCACCGCTCTGATCGCACTCGGCCTCGCTGACGTCCGCGGGGTCGCGGAGCTGGCCGGCACCGGGGAGCTGGCCAGTGGGGGCCGGTTGCCGACGAATACGGACGGCGGGTGCCTGGCCCGCGGTCATGCCTTTGGGGCGACCGGCCTGGCCCAGGTGGCAGAGGTCGTCAGTCAGCTTCGCGGCGAGGCGGATTCGCGGCAGGTCGCGGATCCGCGTATGGGCTTGGCACAGGCGATGGGTGGCGGTGGCTCATGTGTTGTCGCCGTGCTGGGCCGGTGATCTGAATTGGTCAAGCGTTGCTGAATGACGAACTCACAAAGCGCTCCACCATTTTTCGTTCAGCCACCGGGTCTTTGAGTGGCCAGCACCAGAGCGACAGAAAGACGTGAATAAGCCACTGTTCGGCGAGGGGGTCACGCTGGTTTAGTCCGAGCATCTCAGCGGCGAAGACAGCTATGGAGGGTGTCGATGTCAGCCATTCATTGCCGGGCGCCAACCGTACCGAGCGCATGAGCTGGACCAAGGGATCTGCTCGCATACGTTGCAGGGCAACGATTGTGGCGGTGACGACGCGGTCCGTCCCGGTGAGATCCCGGATCGCATCGCGCACCGCCTCCAGAATGCGGGTAGCTTGCTGGGTGACGACGGCGTCGCGGATAGCCGCCTTGCCCCCGGCCCGCCGGTAGATCGTTGCCGGTGAGCAATGAACTTTGGCCGCCAGGTCCTCGATGCTGAACGCCTCGTAGCCGGCTTCGGTGATGAGTTCAGCGGCCGCGCTGTAAATGCGTTTGGCCGCTTCATGGTTCCGGTCCCCGCCGAGCAACCAGTCGTCATGTGGCATGGAAGCACCGCCTATCGAACGTGCAGTGCAGAGAATTTATCTCGCACCGTGAGAATTTCTGGTGACTTTTATCAGAATAATCCGCTGGTGTTCGGGTGCGAGCCGGGGTGGGGGCCCGGCCGGTGAAACAGATCGTTTATCAACATTGTGGCCGCGCGTTGACGACTCGCTTGGGCGAGGTCAGCCTGAGTCAATGACCGTTCTAGCTGATCCGACCAGTTTCTTCGGGGCTGAGTCGCTGCAGGATCCGTATCCACTGTACGACCGGATGCGTGCGCAGGCGCCGGTGCACCGGATCGGTGACTCGGAGTTCTACGCCGTCTGCGGCTGGGATGCGATAGTCGACGCGGTCAACCGAGTGGACGACTTCTCGTCCAACCTCACCGCGACCATGGTTTATCACGCGGACGGTCGCGTCAGCGCTCTGCCGATGATGGAGGCGGGAAGTCCATCGCACGCGTTGGCTACCGCTGACGACCCAGCGCACGCGGTACATCGCAAGATCTTGTTGCCGCACTTGTCCGCGAAAAGGGTTCACATCATTGAGGAATATGCGCGCAGTGTCGCGAATCGTCTGTGGGAGGAGAACTTGGCCGACGGGCAGATCGAGTGGATGAGCGCCCTAGCGAATCGGCTGCCCATGATGGTGGTTGCCGAACTCCTGGGTCTGCCCGATGCCGATGTCGACGATCTGATCCGTCTGGGCTTTGCCACGACAACGTTGCTCGACGGGGTGGTTTCGCAGGCTCAACTGGAGGCGGCGGGGGTTGCCGCCTTCGAATTGTCCGCCTACGTCATGGAACATTTCGAAAAGTCCAGCGGTGCTGACGAACACGGGCTGATCCCGGACCTGGCCGCGCGATACGCCTCCGGTGAAGTAGACCAGACTGTGGCCATGGGAATCATGCTGACACTGTTCAGTGCCGCGGGGGAGTCCACCGCATCACTGTTGGGTAGTGCAGCGTGGATCCTTGCCGATCGTCCCGAGATCCAGCAGCAGTTGCGCGCGAACCCTGATCTGTTGAACGCATTTCTCGAAGAGGCACTGCGCTACGAGGCGCCGTTTCGCGGACACTACCGGCACGTCTGGCGCGACACCACGCTGGGAGGTGTTGACGTGCCTGCCAACGGCCATCTGTTGTTGATGTGGGGAGCGGCCAATCGTGATCCCGCGCATTTCGAAACACCCGATCAGTTCCGTCTCGATCGGGCCGGAGCGCGAGGTCATGTGACCTTTGGCAAGGGTGTGCACTTCTGCGTCGGTGCGGCACTGGCGCGATTGGAGGCGCAGATCGTGTTCCGGATGCTTTTGGAGCGGACCAGTTGGATCGAAGCGACTGATGTCGGCGAGTGGCTGCCCAGCATTCTGGTCAGACGGCTGGACCGTCTCCAGCTGAATACCTGCTGACTTAACGGCTTTGCCGGCGGCCGGCAACAGTCGCTGAGCCGGTCAGCCGATTGCTCCGCTGTCCTTGAGCGCGAGGATCCGGTCCCAGTCTCCACCGAGTTCAAGCACCAGTTGTTCGGTGTGTTCGGCGAACTCCGGCGCCGGTTGCAGCTGCAGAGGTGTCTCATCGAACATCACCGGGCTGGCGACCAGATCGAATGACTCGCCATCGCGTTCGATCGCCACGATTCCTCCGTTAGCACGCACCTGGGGGTCGGCAGCCACCTCCGCTGTGTTGAGCACCGGTGCCCACTGACCGTCGAAGTCCGCCAAAGCCTTTCGCCAGTACTCCAACGGCTGCGCGGCAATCGCGGCGCGGAACCGCTCGGTCGCTTGCACGGCATTCGTCGCCAGCGACTCGTGACTGGCGAACCGGTCGTCAGCGGCGAGCTCGGGAAGTCCGACGCGTGCGCAGAAGTCGGCGAAGTAGCGAAATGCCTGCAGCGTCGACAATCCCAGGAACCGGCCATCGCTGGTGCGGTAGAAGCCGGTGAGCGGATTGTGTGGAGTCACATTCGCGCCGGCCGGGCTGGCCACCCACGGCTGCCCACTCATCAGGGCGGCATTGACGGCCACTCCCATCGCCCAGACGCCGACTCCGAGCAGGGAGATGTCCACGGTTCGGGCCAGACCTGTCCGTTCGCGCTCGAACAACGCAGCAGCGATGCCACCGGCGATGGTCATACCACCGATCGAATCCCCGTACGCCGGGCCCGGTTGGGCGACAACGCCATCGAGGTCGCTCGGAGTGGTGCTAGCGGCGCCGGCGGCGCGACTCCAGAACCCGGTCATGTCGTAGCCGCCCTTGCCGCCTTCGTCACCCAGCGGACCGTAGGCACTGCCGCGCGCATAAATGATGCGGGGATTGGCGGCTCGCACGTCGTCGACGTCAATCTTGAGCCTGGTGCGCGCATCGGGCAGGAAATTGGTCAAGAACACGTCGCTGGTGCGCACCAGGTCCATCAGCAGCGTGTGCCCGTCCGGTGTCGAAATATCCAGTGCGATCGATCTTTTGCCACGATTAGCGTGTTCCATCACCGGATTGCGCGCACCTTCGACGGTGATGTTGCCGAGTTGACGCAAACCGCGCTGGGAGTCCCCGGTGCGCGGGTGCTCGACCTTCACTACATCGGCACCCCAGTCTGCCAGTACCGCTCCTGCCGCCGGCACGAACGTCCACTGGGCAACCTCCAGAACGCGCACACCGTCCATTGGTCCACTCATATCGGCATGGCCCCTCAGCGGTAGTTCAGCACGACCGGGAGGTGGTCGTGTGTATGCACCAATGCGGATGCGCGTGGCACGCGCTCGCCGGTCACGTGAAGACCGCTGGCGCGCTTGACGATCTCTTCCAGCAATAGCCGCGCCTCGCGCCGAGCGAGCGCGGCTCCCATGCAGAAGTGCTCTCCGACGCCGAATCCCAGGTGACCCGCGGCATCCTGGCGAGTGATGTCGAACTGTTCGGCGCTGTCACCCCAGTGATCGGGGTCGCGGTTCGCGGATGCGTAGGCAAGGAGCAGTCCGTCACCTGCCTTGATGGTGGCGCCGCGCATCTCGACGTCGTGGGCGGCTTGCCGAGCCATGCTCATCACCGGTGTCCAGTACCGCAGGACTTCTTCGACCGCGTTGCCGGCGAGACCCGGATCGGCGAACAACCTGTCGGCCTGTTCAGGCTGCGCATCAAGGCAATCGGCGATGCCGGCGATCAGGCTCTGGGTCGTCTCGCTGCCCGCCGCCAGCAGTGTCAGCGCGTAGATCATGACCTGCGCATCGTTGAAGGGCTCGCCGCCGACCGTCACTTGCGAAAGCATCGTGAGCAGGTCGTCCTGAGGGTTGCTCTTGCGCTCAGCCGCCAGGCTCAGGAGATATGGACCGATCTGGTCGAAAATCAACGTCATGTCGTCGTCCGTGGCCAACCCGCTGCCCACGTTGGCGATGGTGGTCGCCCAACCTGCGACCTTGGGCCAATCCTCTTCGGGGACCCCCAGCAGGTAGGCGAATACGAATACCGGAATGGGCTCGGCAATGCGCTCTATCCAGTCGAATTCGCCGTTCGGCAGGTCGTCCAGGGCCTCATTGACGACTTGGCGCACCCGCGCCTCCATCTTTGCGACGGCCGCCGGCGTGAACCGGACGCCGATGGCCTTGCGGTGCGCGCGATGCTCGGGCGGATCCATGAACATGATGCCCCGGGTCTGGTAGCCCTGTGGATCTCTTCCTTCCCGGTGCGCGATCAGGTCCATCATGATGCCGATCCGTTCGGACTTGAACTTTTCCGGGCGTGCCGAGATCCCCTTGATATCTTCGTATTTGGTGATGACCCAGAATTTCCCCTCGTCATACCAGTGGACCGGATCGGTGGCACGCAACTCCGCAAAGGTCGCATTGGGTTCGCCGAGATAGAAGTCCGGGTCGTCGAAACGGGCGGCCGCGATCGTCACCATAGAGGTAAACAATAGAACATTGAGTGTCGATCTGCGAACTACCGACCCGCCAAAGCCGCCGCAAGAGGAGTAGCAGCAGAACAAAATCTGTTTTATTGTTGCATAATGACTGGTGCCCTGTCTCACCTCCGGGTGTGCGACCTGGGTGGGCAACTGGCCGGTGCGGGCGCCACGAAGATCCTGGCGGCGTTCGGCGCCGAGGTGATCCGCGTGGAGGACCCGGCGACCCGCGGGATGTGGGACGCGCTACGTGGCGTAGGGCCGTTCGTCGACGATCGCCGAGGCGTCAACCTCGGCGCAGGCTTCAACAACCACAACGTCGGAAAGCTCGGGGTCACGATCAATCTTCGCGCCGATGCCGGAAAGGAGTTGTTACGCGAGCTGATTGAGGTGTCAGACATCGTCTGTGAGAACTTCGCCGCCGGAGTCATGGCGAGAATGGGCTTCGGCTACGACGAGCTGCGTCGGATCAAACCCGACATCGTCTACGTCTCGAACTGCGGGTTCGGCCACACGGGACCCTACCGTGACTTCAAGACCTGGGGCCCTATCGTCCAGGCACTCAGCGGCCTGACCTTCTCGGTCGGGCTGCCCGACACCGAACCCGCGGGGTGGGGGTTCTCCTATATGGACCATGTCGCCGCTTACTACATGACAATCGCCATCCTGGCCGCGGTCCACTACCGGGAAAAGACCGGCAAAGGCCAGCATGTCGACCTGGCCACGGTCCCGGCCGGTGTCGCCATGCTGCCGACTGAGGTACTCGACTGGACTGTGAACCACCGACCCGCCCGCCGGCCGGGCAATCCCGCCGGCAATCGCGCCGACTTCGGTGAGATGGCGCCGCACGATATCTTTCCCTGCCTCGGGGACGACCGATGGATCGCCATCGCGTGCCGCGACGACCGCGACGTCACGCTGCTGGCGAAGGTATTGGACGAGCCGGAACTCACCGCCGACCGATTCGCCACACTCCAGGAACGGCTAATCGGCGCAGACGAACTCGGGGGGCTGATCAGCGCACGCACGCGGACCAGGGAAGCCGCGGTTCTGGCAGGCGAACTCGCTGCCGCCGGCGTGCCGGCCAGCGTCGTGAAATCTCCACGAGAACGGATCGACGAGGATCCCGACCTCGCCGCGTGGGGCCTGTTTCCCACCGTCGTGCACCCGGAGATCGGGACGGTTCGCGTCGAGGGATTACCGATACGGCTGTCCGCCACAACGTGGAACATCTCGCGTGCCGCGCCGTGCCTGAGCGAACACAACCGGAAGGTATTGGGTGGTCTGCTCGGGCACAGTGATGTCGAGTTGGCCGAGCTGACGAAGCAGGGTGTGATCTGAACGCGTTAGCCGGAATTCGCGTCGTCGAGTTCAGCGACCAGTTCACCGCCATCGGTGCTCGCCTGCTGGCCGAGCTTGGTGCTGACGTGATAGTCGTTGAGCCACCGGAAGGTTCGGCGCATCGACGGCGACCTCCTTTTGTGGGTGGCGAAGCGGACCCGGATTTCAGCCTGCGGTGGTGGAGCGGTAACGCCGGCAAGCGGTCGGTGACTGTCGACGTCGACATCGACGGGCCGGTCAGACTGCGACGACTGATCAGTACGGCCGACATCGTCATCTCGGGAGCAGGCACGGTCAGTGTGGGACCGCTCAGCTACGACAAGTGCGCACTCGACCACCCAGGCCTGATCTGGGTTGCGGTTACTCCGTTCGGATTGGACAGCGTCCGGGCAGGCCAACCCGTCACCGACCTCACCATGCTGGCCGGTGGAGGTCCGGTGTGGAACTGCGGATACGACGACCATTCGCTGCCACCGATTCGCGGAGCGGGTGAGCAATCGGCCAATCTCGCCGGCCTGAACTGCGCGATCGGAGCCCTGGTTGCGTTGGCGCACCGGGATCAGACGGGCACGGGGCAGCTCGTCGAAGTGAACGTCAATGCTGCGTGCAATGTCAGTTCGGAGCAGACGACCTACCACTGGCTGGTCAACAACGAGACGTGCGTTCGGCAAACCGGCCGGCACGCCTACTTCACGCCCAGCCAGCCGACGCAGGTGTTGTGTGCAGACGGCGCTTACGCCAGTACCGGCGTGCTGCCGCGCAAACCCCCGGAGTATGCCAATCTGCTCGCCTGGCTCGACGATCTCGAGCTGCGCGACGAGATCCCCGAGGCCGTCTTTCTCGAGATGGCCGCCTCTCGTGACGTGCCGGTGGATATCGCGATGATCGGCGCCGACGACGAGACCACCGCGATCTTGACCGCAGCCCGGGATGCGATCACGTTGATCGCCAGCCGGATGCCGGCAAAGCAATACTTCCTTGAGAGTCAACGGCGTGGGTTTCCCGCCGGCGCAGTGTTGTCACCCGAGGAGGCCTTTGACGACGAACATACCGCGGCCCGGGGATTCAGGGTTCCGGTGAGCCATCCGGAACTGGACGCGACGGTCGACTATCCCGGTGTGCCATATATTTTCACTGCCAGTCCGGCCGTACCCCCGTCGAGGCCACCGCTACTCGGCGAACACAACGAGTTACTCGATCAACTTCCCGACCGAAGCTGATCGGAGACATCGTGCAGGCACCTATCGAGGGGAGCTTCGGTTGAGCCGCCTCACTCACATCGGACTGTGCGTCTCGGACCTGCAACAGTCCGTCGAGTTCTACTGCACCGCACTCGATTTCCAGGAGATCGGCCGGATGCACGTGGCCGGCGAGCAGACTGCGCAGTTGCTGGACGTGCCAGGGCTGGTCCTTGATCTGGTCTACCTACAGCGCGATGGCTTCCGCCTGGAATTGTTGAGTTACACCGACCCCGGGGTCGACGGCGAGGGGAGCCCCCGGCGGCTGAATGCGCTGGGCCTGAGCCATCTTTCGTTTCGCGTTGCTGACGCCGACGAATTGATCGCGAGGATCGAGCGCTGCGGCGGGCACGGTTGGCCGGAGCGGACGGTGAAATTCGACGGTGGCAACCGTGGCTTGATGGCAACCGACCCGGATGGCACGTGGATCGAACTGATCGAGACCGGCTAGTCACCTAGGCATCAAACGTCCGATTGTTCTATTGGAATGATAGAGTTTCCGTGTGCCCGCTACCAGCGAGTTGGTGTACTCGCCGTTCTCGAAGGAGATCTTCGACGACCCCTATCCGGTCTACCGGCGCTTGCGTGACGAGGCGCCGGTATATCGCGACCCGGAGGACCGCTGGTGGGTGCTGTCGAGGTTCGATGACGTGGCACCGGCACTGCGCGACTGGGAGGCGTTCTCGTCCAAATCTGGTCCGGCGCCGGAGAATCCGGACAACGACGGCCGCAAGTACTCGGTGATCTCGATGGATCCGCCGCGCCACGACCGGATTCGCGGCGTGCTCAAGGGTTTCTTCACCCCCAGAGCGGTGGCCGCGCTGGAATCTGCCTTGCAGCGGGTCGTGAACACGCACCTGGGTCGGTTACGGCCAGGCACGACCGTGGACGCCATGGAGGCGTTCGCCTTCTCGGTACCCACGGACGTGATCGGTGACCTGCTCGGCGTGCCGCACGCCGACCGTGAGCAGCTGCGCGTCTGGTGGGAAGCCTTCCTCACCCGCGTGGAAGGCGAAGTCGCCATGCCGTCCAGCGCGATCGAGGCCAGCCGCATGATCAGTCACTACATCGGCGAGCTGATCGAACGGCGGAGGACCGATCCGGGCGACGATCTGATCAGCATCGTGCTCCAGGCCACCTTCCATGACCCCGAGGCCGGTGCGCACCGCTCGCTGACCCCCCACGAAGTGCTGATGTTCTGCAATCTGTTATCCGCAGCGGGGTCGGAGACGACCCAGAAGCTGATCTCCAACGGTCTTGTCGCGCTGGCTGAGCATCCCGACCAATGGCGGCGAATCGTCATGGATCGCAGCACCATTCCAGCCGCGGTGAACGAGGCCCTGCGCTATGACACACCAAGCCACTGGGTGGCCCGCACGCTGACGCGGCCTGTCGAGCGCCACGGGATCACCATGGACGCGGGTGACTGGGTGTTGCTGCTGTTAGGTAGCGCCAACCGCGACGAGCGCCGCTACAGCGACCCCGACCGCTTCATCATCGACAGGCCCCGGGGCACCGACGTCTATTTCGGCTGGGGTATCCATATCTGTCTGGGCCAATGGCTGGCCCGGCGGGAAGCGCAGCTGGTTTTCGACTATGTCGCGCAAAAATTTCCGAACTACACCGTCGGAGCACGCGAACGGGTGCTCACCGCCACTGTGCGTGGCTACACCAGCGTGGAGATGACCCTGCGCTGATCATGGACATCGCTTTCACCGACGAGCAGCAATTGCTGCAGGACACGGTCGCAAGACTGGCGGCCACCCTCGCGGTCGCCGGCCCCGGGGCGATTCCCTCTGGTGCGGCGCTGGACACGCAGTGGCATCGCATCGTGGAACTTGGTGTTCCGGCCCTGCGTGCTCCGTCATTGAGCGGATTGGAAGCCAGTGGCGTCGAGACGGCGATCGTCGTCGAACAACTGGCCAGGGTCCTCAGCGCTGTTCCGGTGGTCGGCCAAGCAGTACTGGCCACCGAACTGCTGGACGCGGCCGGTGCTGGGAAGGAGCTGGCCCTCGTGGCAGCGGGCGCCCTTCGGGTGGCGCCCGCGCTGGCCACAGATTTGACGCGATTCTCCTCGACGGACGAACCCGGTGTGGTGTTCGACGCGGCCGGCGCGACGCACGCGCTGGGTATGTCACGCACTGACGGGCAGCGCCGGCTTGTCTGCGTCCCGCTTGACACTGACAAGCGCGAGATCACCGAAGGTCTCGACCTCACCCGCGCAATCCGGAAAGTGCGGGTGGATCCGGCCGATCCCGGCCGCCTCATCGGGGGCCCGATCGGTGACGAGCGGTGGAGTCGCGTTGAGGCATTGGGGATGACCGCTGTCGCGGCTGATCTCCTCGGCGTCATGCAGGGCGCGTTGGACGAAGCCGTGCGCTACGCCGGCGAACGCACCCAGTTCGGCGCGAAGATCGGTTCCTTCCAAGCCGTCCAGCATCTGCTCGCCGATGCCTTGGTACAGGTGGAAGGTGCCCGCAGCTGTTTATGGCACGCGGCCTGGGCGATCGACCACCTGCCAGTCGCCGAGGCACGCCTGGCTGCAATGGCCGCCAAGGCGTACGCTTCAGCGGCCGGCCGGGAGGTCGTCGAAGCCAGCGCGCAGGTATTCGGCGGCATCGCAATCACCTGGGAGCACGTCTCTCATCTGAGGATGCGTCGAATGCTGTTGGACCGCCGGCTCTTCGGTGATGAAACCGAGCACTACGAAGCCATCGCGGCCCTGCGGTTGTCGAACCGGGAGATGGCGTAGCAGTGGACTTCAATGACAGTGCGAACGAAGCGCAGTTCCGCGCGCAGTTGCGGCAGTGGCTTGCCGACCATGCGACCGATGCCGCAGTTCCAGACGATCCGGCCGCCCGCGCCGATGCGCAGAATGCCTGGCACCGAACTCTTTACGAAGCCGGCTATATCGGCCTGTCCTTCCCGGTCGAGGATGGTGGCCACGGTAAGGCACCGATCTACGAGGCCATCCTCAACGACGAGCTCGGGCGGGCCGGCGCCCCGCCAATCGAGGGTGTCGGTCACCTCAGCAATGCGCTTCGTCTCTTCGGCAGTGCCCAGCAGCGGGAGGAATTGTTGCCTGGCCTGCTGTCCGGTCAGGTGCGTTGGTGCCAGGGATTTTCCGAGCCGGAGGCGGGATCGGACCTGGCCTCCCTGAAGACCCGCGCCGAGCCGGTCCACGGGCCGGGCGGCCAGGTCTTCCGGGTCAACGGCCGCAAGATCTGGACCAGTTTCGGCGCGGTCGCCGACTGGTGTTTTCTCCTGTGCCGCACCGAGTTCGACGTATCTAAGCATGCCGGAATCTCGGTGCTGCTGGTACCGATGTCGAGCCCGGGCATCGACGTGCGACCCATTGTCAACGCGGCACGCAACCGCGAGTTCACCGAGATCACCTTCGACGACGTCGACGTGCCGGTGGCTAATCTGCTCGGCGAGCGGGGACAGGGCTGGTCCATCGCAAACCAGTTGCTTGCCTACGAGCGTGGCCCCAGCGACATCAACTGGATCAGCCGACTCTGGACACAGTTCCGGCGCCTGGAAGACGACGTCCGTACCGGCTGGCTCGAAGACTCGCAGACGGCCCGGGCGTCGCTGGGCCGTGCTTATGTCGAGCTCCGTGCACTGCAGATCAAGGTCCAGCGGTCGCTCACCGACCGGCAACGCGGAAGACTTCCCGGCCCTGAGGGATCGGTCGACAAGCTGCTGATGACACGCGCCGATCAAGTCTTCGGACACACGATGATGGACCTACGCGCGAGCGGCCCCGTTCTCGCCGAAGGGCTGGAATGGGACATCTATGTATGGTCGCGGGCAGCGGGAATCTACGGCGGCACCGCGCAGATTCAGCGCAATATCGTGGCGCAGCGGGTGCTGGGGCTGCCCCGCGGTTAACCGCTCTCGGTATAACGCCGGTGGGCCTCCCTGAGTCCGCTCAGTCGCCGTTCCATCAACTCGCGTTCTGCGGCAGAACGCACGCCGCCCGCGCTGAGTTTCGCGGTGACCTCGGCGATCTCTATCGAAAGGCGTTCGGCTGCCTCGCTTTTAGTGAGTAGGTCCTGGTCGGCCCAGTCGTCGTGCGGAATACGCTCGTGGGATTCCACCAGCCCTCCTCGAGATGTTCAAATAGTCATAAAGTGTATAGTTGTACCGTACCCTAATGCCCATAGATGTGAGGACCGGCCGATGCCGTTGCAACCGTCGATGAAGCTGCTGTCCGTGGACGACCATCTCATCGAGCCGCCGCATGTCTGGGCGGATCGGTTACCGAAAAAGTACCTCGAACAGGGGCCGCGGATCGCGGACTTCCCGCGAAGTGGCGCGCCGCCCATGCAGCAGTGGGTTTATGAGGGCCGGACTTATCCGAACATCGGCCTCAACGCCGTTGCCGGCAAGTCTCCGGAGGAGTTCGGGGTGGACCCGATCCGCTACGCCGACATGATCCCCGGTTGTTACGACCCGAAGGCGCGACTGGCCGACATGGACATCGACGGTGTGCATGCGATGCTGTGCTTCCCGTCGTTCCCGCGCTTCTGCGGCACGGTGTTTCTCGAGGGCGAGGACAAAGAACTTGCCCTGTTGAGTGTGAAGGCGTGGAACGATTTTTCACTCGACGAGTGGTGTGCCACCGACCCCGCCCGATTCATCCCTATGGCGATTACCCCGCTGTGGGATCCGGCGCTCATCGTGGCCGAGATAGAGCGGGTTGCGGCCAAGGGCGCACGAGCGATCGGTTTGCCGGACAACCCGACCAACCTGCAGCTGCCCAGTTATCACACCGCTTACTGGGAGCCGGTCTGGTCGGCGCTGGAGGAGACAAACCTGACCGCGGTCATGCACTTCGGCAGCGGCGGATTCCCGCCGCAGACGGCGCCCGAGGCGCCGTTCGCGGTGATGATCACGTTGATGGGTACCACTTCGATGGCGGCCGCCACAGAACTCATCTTCTCGCCCGTGTTCCATAAGCACCCGAATCTCAAGGTGGCGTTCTCCGAAGGCGGTGTGGGATGGATGCCCTACCTGGTGGAGCGCGCCGATTACGTGTGGCGCAAGCACAAGTACTACCAGAACATCCATCCGACCGTCGCGCCGTCGGAACTGTTCCGGCGCAACATCTCCGGCTGTTTCATCGAAGACGAGGTGGGGATGTCGATGCGTCATGCCATCGGAATCGACAACATCACCTGGGAGTGCGACTATCCGCACTCTGACTCGTTCTGGCCGAAAAGCCGGGCACGCGCCGAGGAGATGCTCGCCGATGTCCCCGATGCGGAAGCGGCGAAGATCGTCGAACTCAATGCCCGTCGCTGGTACGCCTTTCCGGAAGAGGGATTCAAGAGCTGTACGGCCGACGGCGGATGGCGGCCTAATGACGGCGATCCGCCCGCCTACGACTACGACGAGGTGATGGCGGGTCACGGTGGTGTCGGTTTGGCGGCCTTCTTGAACAACATTGAAGAACAGAAGGCGCAGAAGGCCACGTAAATCAAGTGACTGGGCGTAGCCGGCTGTGCCAGTCCGCGACCGCGATCAGCCGGCCTGTCGAGGCGAGCGTCATGAATAGCGTTCGCCCATCGGCACTTAAGGCCACGTTGGTGGTCATCGGGTCGTCGGCGGGTATCGCCCCCAACAGCGCACCCGTGGGAGAGAAAACCGTGACACCGCCCGTACCGAGCGTGGCGACCAGAATCCGGCCCGCGTCATCGACGCACACTCCGTCAGCGCCACCGACGTTGAGCGGTCCGCCGGCGGGCACTGTGGCCAGCCCTCGTGAGCGGCCCACCACGCCGGGAGCTTCGAGCTCGAAGTGCCATATGCGACGGGTGCGCGTCTCGGCCACATACAGCGAACCACCGTCGGGTGACAGTGCGACACCGTTGGGCATCTCCAACGGGTAGACGATCTCTCGCAAGCCACCGTCCACGGTTCCGTAGAGCAGTCCGGTTACCGTGCGGCTGCGACCACGGGTCGTCCCACCATCGGTCAGGTAGAAGCCGCCATGGGCGTCGACGCAGATGTCGCTGGGCCTTACCAGCGCGTGGGTATTGCCGGAACGTGAGGTGAACTCGGTGGCAAGGGTGGTCACGACCCCGGTGGCGTCGACAATCTGTAGCCCGGGGGTGACGGGGTGCTCTGGCGGCCCGACCGGCCGGAAAAGCCTTACACAGCCCTCGAAGTCGTAGGGCCACGGCGCCAGCCCGAAGCGCGAGCCGCCATTCTGGCAGACGACCAGCCGTCCGTCGGGAAGCGCCGCGATGCCGTTGGGTCCGCCTCCGGTAAGGGCGAACGGCCGGCAGATCCCATCCGGGTCAACCCGGGTGACCCGCCCACCCGCGATCTCAGATACCAGAACTGAGCCGTCGTTCATCGGCAGCGGACTCTCCGGAAAGGCGAGTCCTTCGGCGAGGCAACGGACGCCGTTCATGGCCGAGCGTCTTCCCACCAATCGAGGAACCCCGGCTCTGCCAGGGGCAGGTCACCCACACCGATCTGGCGGTGCGGCCACTGGGCGGCCGGTTGCGTCAGCGGTGACGGCTGCCGGCGCACACCGTAGTACAGCCGATGTCGTCGCCGCCTGAATCGCCAGACGCCCGAGTGCTTTTCGTAGCGGTCATCGTACCTGATGAGTTGTTCGACGAATCCCGTGGTCGTCTGGGCGAAACACTGAGCCCAGACCTGGCCCGTGGCGTGCTGAGCATCGTCGATCTCTATCAAGTGGTTTGCCACCAGGATCACCACGAACACGGTGTTCTCCAGGCTTTGCGCCATCAGTCGTCGGATGCCGTCGGGTCCGGTGCCGTGGTCGCCGAACCGAGCGTGGGGGACGAAAAGCTCAACCATCGCCTCGACGTCGGAGCTTTCCAGCGCGGCGGCATACCGGTAGGGCAGCTGCCGTATCTCGTCACGCGCCAACATGTTCCGGACCGCAACGTCGAGCACGTCGTCGTCCACCGGTCTTCCCTCCGGGCACGTAGGCGGGTGGGCCTCTACAAGAGTACACAAGATGTATTACTGTTAATTCAGACGGCCGGCGAGGAGGACACATGCAGCGTCTGGGAGGCAAGGTTGTCGTCATCACAGGGGCGGCGCGCGGCCAAGGAAGAAGCCATGCCGTCCACCTCGCCGACGAGGGCGCCGACATCATCGCTTTGGACATCTGCGACGACATCGCCACCAATGGCTATCCCCTGGCCACCAGGGCCGATCTGGACGAGACGGCCAAGCTGGTCGAGAAGTCCGGTCGGCGAGTGATAACGGCGGTTGTCGATGTTCGAGAACGCATTTCACTGAAGAAGGCCATCGACCAGGCAGTAACCGAACTAGGCGGCCTGCATGTCGTCGTGGCCAACGCCGGGATCTGTCCGCTCGGCAATCAGGTTCCCTCACGCGGGTTCATCGACGCGTTCGACGTCGACTTCATCGGCGTGGTGAACGCCGTACACGCCAGCTTTGAGCACTTGGGGCCCGGCGCGTCGGTGATCGTCACGGGTTCGATAGCCGGCTTGGTACCGCAGAAAGACCTGGCCACCGGTGGGGGACCGCAAGGTCCGGGCGGCGCCGGCTACGGCCTCGCCAAGAAGATGCTGTGCGAATACACCAAGGGCCTGGCATTGACGCTGGCGCCCGAACAGATCCGCATCAACACCGTGCACCCGACCAACGTCAACACCGGCATGCTGCACAACCTTCCGATGTATCGAACTTTTCGTCCAGACCTTGCCGAACCCAGCCGCGAGGACGCGGAACTGGTGTTCCCCATACTGCAGGCGATGCCGGTACCGTGGATCGAACCGGAGGACGTCTCCCATATGGTGGTGTACCTGGCCTCCGACGAATCACGTTACGTGACTGGGCAACAATTCTTCATCGATGCCGGTGCCGGGCTGAAACTCGGCCTGTAGTCAGCGGCCCCGGAATTGAGGGTCGCGCCGTTCGCCGAAGGCGGCCATCCCCTCGGCGACATCATCGGTTCCGGCGACCTGCTCCACCAGCAGGGCTTCCGTTCGGAAAGCCGCGTCACGGTCGACGTCGAGTGCTTGATTGAGCATGGCCTTGGCCGCCACCAAGGCGCGGGTCGGTCCCTCCGCGAGCCGCCGGGCCCAAACGGTCGCCGCGTCATTGAGATCGACGTCCGGCACAACCTTGTTGAACAGGCCGATGCGGTGAGCTTCGGGTGCGGACAGCTCCTCGCCGAAGAAGAGAACTTGTTTGGCGAGGTTGAAAGGGACCTTGCGGGCAAGCAGGTACGCGGCGCCCCCGTCAGGGGCAAGTCCGCGACGTACGAAAAGCTCTATCAGTCGGGCGCTTTCGGCGGCCACGATGAGATCGCACGCGAGCACCATGCTGGCTCCCACGCCGGCCGCGACTCCGTTGAGCGCGCACAGCACCGGCTTCTCGCAGTCGAGCAATGCGGACACCACGGCTTGCGATCCAGTACGCAGGATGCGCGCCGCGTCACCCGCCACCCGGTCCTTCTTGGGCTGCATGCCAGGGTCGCGGAGATTCGGGCCGGTGCAGAAGTGCTTGTCTCCGCGACCGGTGAGAACGACCGCGCGTATTTCCGGATCGTCGGAGGCACGCGTCAACTCCTCGATGAGACTGCGCTGCATGGCCCGGGTCACCGAGTTACCGACGTCCGGCCGGTCCAGAACCAGCCAGCGCACCGGGCCCTCGGTATGGGTGGCGAGATCCGGGGTCACAGCAGGATCGGCACGCTGGCGGGGCCGCGAACCGTGTTGGTATGGACGTAGGTGACCGCTTCCTCGTCCACGTGCCAGGTGGGGAACCGTGCCAGCGTCTCTTCCAGCGCTACGCGAGCTTCCAAGCGCGCCAGAGCCGCACCCAGGCAGAAGTGCGAGCCGTGCCCGAAGCTGACGTGGCGGATTCCGGAGCGCTCGACGTCGAAGGCATCCGCGTTCGGGTACTGGCGTTCGTCGCGACCCGCGGACCCGGTCAACAGCGCGACCCGCGAGCCGGCCGGGATTGTGGTCCCGTGATAAACCGTGTCGCGCTTGGAGAATCGACCCTGCACGGGGGATGGGGCGTCGTAACGCAGCAGTTCCTCAACCCCGTTGGCGATCAATTCAGGCCGGGCGACGAGTTTGGCCCGCTCCCCGGGATTGCGCGCCAGCGTCAGCGCCGCCCAGCCCAGCAACCGCGCCACCGTCTCGTTTCCCGCCACGTTGATCATTGCGACGAACATCAATAACTCTCCGTCATCGAGGCGACGGGTTTCGCGACCGGCCTGGGCCAGGTCGGAGGTCATCAGATTGCCGACGATGTCGTCGGTCGGAGCCGACCGTCGTCGTTGTATCTGGTCCGCGTAGTAACCCAGCAATTTGACGTTGGCCTCCTGCCCTTCTTCGCTCAGCTGGGTAGTGCCTTCGTCGCGGTGCAGCTGCGCATCGGACCACTCGCGCAGGTTGTCGTGGTCACGCTCGGGAAAACCGAGTAGCGAGCTGATGACCATGACCGGCAGCTTCATGGAGAAGTCGCGGACGTAGTCAAAGCCGCCACCCCCGACGAAGTGGTCCAGGTAATCCCGGCACAGCGTCCGGACGCGTTCTTCCAACTCCGCGACCTTGGTACGGAAAAACGTGCGGTTGACCATCTTTCGCATACACGTGTGATCGGGGGGATCCATCATGATCATCGCCCTGGGCGGTGCCCAGGGTTCATCGGTGATCGCATCGAGAGTGATTCCGTGCTCCGACGAGAACGTCTCGGTGTCCAGCGAGGCACTCAGCACATCGTCGAATCTGCTCAGGGCGTAGAAGCCGTGCTGTTCGTTGTGGTAGACCGGTGCTTCGTCGCGCATCCGCTTCCACACCGCGTACGGATCCGCGTGCAGCGCTCGATCGAAGGGGTCCCAACGCAAGTCCGTTGTCGCTGTCATCGGCACCGTCCTTTCTTGGAGAACAGTAATACATTATCTGTATAGTTGCACTGCTGACCGCTGACAGGAGGACGAGACGTGGAAACCCGGGAGCTCGAGCACGTCATCTATGAAAAGGATGGCTCAATCGCACGCATCATTCTCAATAATCCGGATGCCGCTAATGCGCAGACTTCGGAGATGGTGCACAGCTTCGATGCTGCCCTCGAGGACGCGCAGTACGACTACAACATCAAGGTCGTCATCATCAAGGCAAACGGCAGAGGGTTCTGTTCCGGTCATATCCCGACCGGTGCCTATCCGGAGTTCAAGGCCGAACTCGATGCTTCAGGGAAGGTGTGGCGGTCAGCGGCGCAGCTGTTCCTGTGGCCCGTCCTGAAACTGTGGGAATTCCCCAAACCGGTGATCGCCCAGGTGCACGGCTATGCCATCGGCGGCGGCACGACCTGGGCACTCATTCCCGAAATCACGGTCTGCTCGGAGGACGCCTGGTTCCAGATGCCTCTGGTACCTGGTTTCGGATTGCCCGGCGCCGAGACGATGTTCGAGCCGTGGGTGTTCATGAACTACAAACGGGCCGCGGAGTATCTGTACACAGCGCAGCGGCTGACTGCTGCCGAGGCGCTCGATTTCGGGTTGGTCAATCGGGTGGTGCCGGCCGAGCAGCTCGAGGCCACCGTGGAGGAGCTGGCGGCCAAGATTGCCAAGGCCCCCTTGATCACTCTGCAGGCCACCAAGTCCGGGATCATCCGAGCGTGGGAGACCATGGGGTTCCGCACGCACCAGCAGGCGACGAACGATCTTCAGGCGATGGTGACTGGCAGTAAGGAGTTCCAGGACTTCATGATCGAGCTGATGAAGAAGAGCTCCAAGCCCGCCGAACGCACCTGAACCGTGCGGCCCATCATCAGGTTCGGCGGCGATGAGGACACCGGGGCGCTCCGGGCCTCGGTGCGAGAGTGGCTGGCGGACCATCTGCCCGACGAATTCCGGCACACCGCAGCCAATCCCGATTACCTGCCGCGCGATGCCCACGAGCGGGCGGTGTCGTTCTGCCGGGATTTGCACGCCCAGGGCTGGTTCGTGCCACACTGGCCCGCGCAGTACGAAGGAGGCGGCCGCGGCATCGTCGAACAGGTCGTCATCCGTGAGGAACTCGCCTACGCCGGCGCGCCTCTGGTGAACACGAATGGTGTCAACATGTTGGCTCCGGTGCTGTTCAAGTTCGGGACAGCCGAACAGAAGGCGCATCATCTACCCGCGATCGCCCGTTCCGAACGCATGTGGGCCCAGGGCTATTCCGAGCCGGAAGCCGGGTCCGACCTGGCCGCGTTACGCATGACGGCGCGGCGCGACGGAGACTGCTACGTACTTGACGGCCAGAAGACATGGACTAGTAACGGTGTACTTGCCGACTGGATCTTTGTATTGGCAAGGACAGCACCGGTCAAGGAGAAGCGCCAAGCGGGAATTTCCTTCTTCCTTGTCGATCTGGATTCCCCCGGCATCACGCGTCGGCCTATCCGGTCGATGACGGGTTATCCCACTTTCGCCGAGGAATTCTTCGACGAGGTGCGGGTGCCTGCCGCCAATCTCGTCGGCGCTGAAGGTGACGGCTGGAAGGTCGGCAAGGCACTGCTGGACGTCGAACGATCTAACGTCACGCGGGCCGCCCAAGCGCAGCGCTATCTCGACGAATTGATCGACTGGTGCCGCGCGCGACAAGGTTCCGAGCATGACCCCTTGGCCGAGCCCACCAACCGCATCGCGCTCGCGCACGCTGTCGAACGGGTCGAGGTGGGTCGCGCCCTGTCCTATCGGGTGGCGCATCTGCAGTCAGCCGGTGCCTTGGATCCTGCCCTGCCCTCGTTGTCGAAGCTCTACCATTCGGAGCTGACGGCAGAATTGCGCGCGCTGGGTGCGCAAATCCTGGGTCCCGCGGGCGAACTCATGCCAGATGATCCCGATGCCGTGTTGCACGGACATTTCTCCGAAGGCTTGCTGCTTTCGCTGCTCCACTCCATCGGAGGGGGGACCAGCGAGATCCAGCGTGACCTCATATCCACAACCGGTCTAGGCCTGCCCCGCTGAATCGCGCTGAGGGTCCTGTCCGAATGCTTGCCGTCCTGTCGCAGCGGCCGAGCGTTGTTGCGCGACGGTCGCCATCGCGAGTTCAAGGGGATGGAATGCGGCGAGCTGCGCGTTCTCGGCCGAATTGATCAGCCGCTTGGTCATTTCCACCGCCCCGGCGTCGGCTCCGGCCAATTCGGCCGCCAGTTGCACGGCCGCGTCGATCGCCGATCCCGGCGTGACGACCTCGGTGACGAGGCCGAGTCGCTCGGCCTCGGCGGCAGGGATCCGGTTGCCACGCAACAACAACGAGGCCGCGCGGTGCCTCCCCAACTGCTGGGTGAAACGCCACGCCAATCCCCCGTCGGGCACTACCGCACGTGCCACGAAGGGAGCGGCGAAGAAGGCGTCGGAAGCACAAACGACTAGGTCGCAGCACAGGGCCAGACTCCACCCGAGTCCGACGGCGGCACCTTCGACCGCGGATATCGTCGGCATGGGAAGCCCTCTGAGTTTCTCCATGACCCGCTGCGCGAGTTCGACCCTGCCGGCCGGCCCCATCGCACCATCACCGTGCGCCGGCCCGGATTTCAAATCGCCTCCTGCGCAGAAGAATCCAGCCGACCCGGCCAGCACGACACCGGATACCCCGGTCAGCTCATCGAGCGCTGCCGCCAACTCCGTCCAGGATGCGTAGGTCAGAGCGTTGCGTTGGTGCGGCCGATTGAGCATGATCACCGCAACATCGCCGCGGTCCTCGCGCAGAATCAGCGGTGCGTTCACCGGTTGATAAACTTGTCGATCGCGGCGCGATGCTCGGGTGTCGTGAAACATTCGGTCTCAGCTGAGATTCCATACTCGAGTATTCCGGTTATCGCTCGCTGGGCGTGCAAGTTGAGCGTGCGCTTGGTGTCCTGCACGGCGCGTGCGGGCAGCGCTGCAAGCCGGTGCGCGATCGCCAGACCCTCCTGCTTGATATCCGCGTGCGCCACCACGCGGTTGGCCAGACCAAGCTCGACCGCTTTGTCGGCCTTGATGCGTTCACCCAGCATGAGGTATTCCTTGGCCTTGAGCAGGCTCATCAGCAGCGGCCATAGCACTGAGCCGCCGTCGCCGGCCACCAGCCCACTGGCAACGTGCGTGTCGGCGAAAAAGCTGCGGTCTGACATCAGGACGATGTCGCACAACACCGCTATGCTGCAGCCGAATCCGACCGCCGGACCGTTGACGGCTGCGACGACCGGCAACGGAAAGTCGATCATGTCGCGCACGATCCGGCGCGCGTCCCGCATGCCGGCACGGCGCGTCACCGTGTTGTTGACGTGTGTTTCCAACCACTCCACCAGATTTCCGCCTGCGGAGAAATGGTCACCGGTGCCGGTGATCAGCACCGCACGAGCATCGGCGTCCTCGGCAAGAGCTGTCCACAATCGAGTGAATGCGGTGTGCATCCGATTGTTGACCGCGTTTGCGTTGTCCGGGTTGTTCAAGGTCACGATTCGCACGGGGCCGTCTTCAGCCACGAGAATCTCCTCGCAGCCGGTCAGCGTCGATGTGCCCTGCGGTAGCTCCGTCATCGATGTAGATAATAGAACACAATGTGTGCAAGTGTCATACGATGGTTGTAGTCGGAGGGCTCGTACCGGCTATCCCTCCGAAGGCGTTACGGTGGTCGGCGATGACGCAGGCGAACGAAGCTGCTACGGGTCGCGAATTACAGCGCCTTGCGACCCGCGAGCGCGTTTACCAGGCGGCCGTGGATGAGTTCGAACGCTCGGGTGTGGCAGATGCCGACATCAGCACGATCGTCTCGGCTGCGGGTGTGTCCCGCGGCACCTTCTACTTTCATTTCCCGACCAAGGAACACGCCCTGGCAGAATTTGCGCGGCGCGCGGAAGCCAGAATCGGAAGCGAGCTGTCCGTAGCGTTGTCGTCGGTCGAAGACCTCGCCACCGCGTTATTGAAGATCATCCGGCTCGTAGCAGCCGAAGAGGAACGGCTCGGCCACATCCTGTTTCGCGACGTCCTCAGCCTCTACTTCTCGCCGAGCCAACCCCAACTCAGTGACTCCGGAACCCACCCGCTCGTCCACATCGTGATCGAACAGATCGAGCTCGCGCGCGACCGGGGCGAGGTTTACGGCGACGTCGAGGCCGAGTACAGCGGGGTCTTCTTCCTGATCGGCCTGTACGGGCTGCTGATCACCAACCGTGACGACGCGGCGGTCCGCATGGGGGTGCTGGAGAAGTACCTGAGCAGCTTCTGCCGGGGCCTGCTGGTCCGATAGGAGCGGTCAGTCGGCCTGACTCAAACCGTCGGACGGCACCAACCACGCCGGCCGGCGGGTCTCGACGAATGCGTCGCGATCGTGGCCCACCGGCCACTCGGGCGGCCGCTTCTGCAGGAATGCGGTGAATGCCTCGATCTGCTCGGTGGTGCCGATCGAGGACCAGTAGCCGGTGACGTCGACCGGAGGCAAGGCGCGAGCCATTTCGCGCTTGACTGCTGCGCGCGCCGCCGGCCCGGTTTTGCGAACTCGTTCCAGCAGCCTGCCCACTTCGGCCTCAAGTGAGTCGTGTGGAACCACCCTGCCGACCAGGCCCAGTCGCTCGGCCTCCACCGCGTCGATCCAATCATTGCCGTAAATCAGATGATTGGCCCTCAGGGTGCCGAGTCGCTGCGGCAGCCGCGCCGCCACGAACGCTTCATACACCCCGCGGGTGAGATCTGGAACCCTAAAGCGGGCCCGGTCGGATGCGATGACCAGGTCTGCGAACAGCGTCATCACCAGGCCTCCGCCGAGGGCGATGCCGTTGACCGCGCAAACCACCAGTTTGGGTATCTTGCCGAGGGTTTCGAACGGCGTGCCGTCATAGGATTCGGTGAACGCTTCCCATTGCCGATCGGGGTTACCCACCGCATTCATGTCCCCGCCGGCGCAGAACGTCTCGCCGACACCGGTGATGACCAGAAAACTCAGAGCGGGTTCGTCGGCGACGATCATTGCGGCCCGCTTGATGCCGTGATAGCCGTCGGCGCTGACGGCGTTCTTCTTTTCGGGCCGGTTGATGGTGACCGTGAGGGTGTCACCTGTGATGCGTCCCATCAGCTCCGGCGCACCCAGGTCCACGATGGCCGAGTATGGCAGCGGCGTCACTGCTCTCCGATCACAGCAAGCAGTTCGCCTACGTCGTAGGTGTTTCCGGCTGCTACCTTCCAGCTGACCACCCCACTGGCCGGGGCCTCAATGTCCATCTCGACCTTGTCGGTGGCGATTTGATAGAGACGCTCGCCCGCTGATATCGGAGCGCCGTCTTCGACGTACAACTCGGTGATTTCCGCCTCGGTGATCGCGTCGCCCGGTTTGGGCATCCGGATTTCGATCACATCATCCCCCTGATCGCCTCGACGAGTCGGCCGGCATCCGGGCGACAGGCCGCTTCGAGGTTGGCCGCGCGGGGCACCGGCGTATAGCTGCCGGCGACACGCTGAATAGGGCTGGTCAGCACACCGAACAATGCGGTTCCGACGGCGGCCGCGATCTCGGCTCCGGGACCGCAGAATTGAACGGACTCATGCGCCACAATTAGTCGCGTCGTCTTTCGCACGGACTGCAGCACGGTCTCGAGGTCCAGGGGCACCAACGTCCGCAGGTCGACGACCTCAACCGAAATACCCTCAGTGGCAAGCTGTTTCGCAGCCTCCAGTGCTGCGTGTACGACGGTACCGTAGGTGCAGATCGTGACATCGGTGCCGGACTGCTTGACGTCGGCCCGGCCGAGGGGGATCGAGTAGTCTGCAGTTGGCACCGGGCCTTTACCGCCACCGTAGAACAGCTTCATCGACTCGATGAACAGGCACGGATCGTCGTCAGCCAGACAACTATTGAGCAGGCCGACTGCGTCGGCAGCGGTACTGGGCCATACCACCTTGAGACCTGGTGTGTGCATCGCCCACGCTTCGAACGCTTGCGAATGTTGCGGACCGGCGCCCATGCCGACCATGGCGCGGATAACCACCGGAGCACCTTGCCGGCCACCCGACAAATACCGGATCTTCGCCACGTGGTTCGCGATCTGGTCCATGGCGACACCCAGGAAGTCCATGAACATCAGCTCCGCCACCGGCCGGAGGCCACCCAGCGCGGCCCCGAGCGCAGCACCGACGATCGACGACTCGGCAATCGGGGTATCGCGCACACGGCTGGTGCCGTACTTGGTGGACAGCCCGGCCGTAATCCTGAACATCCCGCCGCCCGCCTCGTCGGCGATGTCCTCGCCCAGCAGGATGATCGAATCGTCTTTCGCCATGGCACGATCGAGCGTGCGGTTGATGGCCTGGACGAGCCCGAGATTCTCGCTCTCGCCGTCCGGTACCGGGGCGTAATGGGTTACCGGTGCGGCTATTTCGGTGCCACCCGCGGCAAAGACGTCGCGATTGAGTTCGTCGATCTCCGGTGGCTCGGCGTCGCGAGCGGCGACGAATGCTGCGTCGATTTCGGCGGCCAGATCTGCGTCGACACGGGCGAGTTCGTCTGCCGAGGCCGCGCCGTCGTCGAGAAGCCGTTGCCGGAATCTGGCAAAGGGGGGGTCGGCGCGTTTGGCCGCGAGTTCGGCAGCGTCGGCGTACGACATCTGGTCGCCGAAGTAATGGCCTTGCAGTCGGTATCCGACCGCCTCGACGAACGACGGGCCCTGACCCGAGCGTGCGCGCTCCACGGCCTCGGCCACCACCTGGTACACCACCACCGGATCGTCACCGTCGACGGTGACCCCCGGGATCGAGTAAGCGGCGGCGCGATCGGACAACGGACTCGAGCGGGTGTAGCCGGCTACGGGTGTCGATTCTGCCCAGGCGTTGTTCTGGCAGAAGAAGACCACCGGAAGTGACCACAGCGCCGCCATGTTCATGGCTTCGTGGACGTACCCGATGCTCGTCGCGCCGTCGCCGAAGCTCACCAGCACAACCTGCCCGGTGGCCCTAATCTCGGCGGCCAGCGCAATGCCGTTGGCGATCAACGGCCCCGCCCCGACGATGCCGGTGGTCCAGGCGATGCCGTGCTCGGGGTCGAAGATTCCCATCGCTCCGGCCTTGCCCTTGGACAATCCGGTGCCGCGGCCAAGGATCTCGGCGAAATACCGGGTTAAGTCGATTCCCTTGGCGACTACATCCCCGAGCCCGCGGTAGGTGGTGACCAGCTGGTCCGAAGACGACAACGCCAGAGCCGCTCCGGCCGACATCGCCTCCTGTCCCGTCACAGGCCAGTAGCTCATCGCGATCTCGCCGGACGACAACCCCTTGCGTACGCGCTGATCGGCGTGGCTCACCCGGCTCATCAAGCGGTAAAGGTCGAGGGCACGTTCGCGGCTCAGCGTCCCGACACCGGCGTCTGACTGCGTGGTCATTGCTACTCCTTCGCGGTGCGCGCCTTGCCAAAAGTCTACAATAGAACGGAATGTGTCCAATCGTTCTGTTGCTGTTCGTTAGCGCCGGGAGGTGTTAGCCGGTTACCGGCACCGGCTCAAATGAGTAACGCCAACTGTGCTGCCAGCAGCGTCCGGTCGAAATAGCAGCGTTCCAGAATCAGATCCGGCCCGCGGAAGCCGAACAGATTGATACTCAACATATCCATCGGCGTGTCCGGCGCGGTGGTGCGCGTTTCGACGATTAGACCGTCGTCGCCGTGGTAGAGCGACGCAGCCGAATACCGCAGCAGCGGCAGGTCCGTCCACTGCTGTACCAGCATCGCGCGCACCGCGGCATCTCCGTCGAAAACTGCTCCGGTAGGTATGATTTCGTAACGAGGGTGAGTGAAGGTAGCCATCACCGCATCGAGATCGCGGGCGTTCTCGGCGGCGACATGTCGCAGCACGAGTTCCTCCCGGTGCCGCTGTAGTTCGGTAATCATCGGGGCTCGAACACCGCCAGATTGCGACCATCGTCCAAGGGCAGCCAGGTCACCCCGACCCTGTCGCCCACCGCGGGTGGTGGCCCGAAGACGTTGGACATCATGCGTACTCCCTCCGCAAGGTCTACCAGCACAACCGAATACGGCACCTTGTCCGCCAACGCGGGTAGCGCCGGCCGGTGATGCACACTGACCGCGTAGACAACACCCGCACCGCTGAGTGTTTCCCAACGCAACCGGGAATCACCGCAGTATGGGCACGCAAATCGCGGATACCAGACCAGACGAGAGCAGGACTCGCAACGCTGCATGGTGAGCTCGCAACGCCGCGTGGCGTCCCAGAACGGCGCGGAGACAGTACTGGGCGCTGGGACAGGCAGCGACTCGGTCACAACGTGGCCTCCGTTCCCAGGATCACGGTCGAGGTCGCCGACAACACCCCGCCGGTACCGTGTGCTACCGCGGTCGCGGCGCCGTCGACCTGGCGGTCACCGCATTCGCCCCGCAACTGGCGGGCGGCCTCGACAAGCAGGAAGGCGCCGAACGCACCGGGGTGTGTGTAGGCCAGGCCACCTCCGCTCGTCTGTCCGGGCAGCGCTCCGCCGGGTCCGAGCACTCCTTCGGCGACAAAAGGGCCGCCTTCACCCTTGGGGCAGAACCCGAGGTCTTCGAGCGCGAGCAGCACGGTGATGGTGAACGAGTCGTAGAGCTGCACGACGTCGATGTCGCGGGGAGACAGCTGAGCGGTTTTGAATGCCGCGGGCCCGGAGACAGATCCGGGTGTGACTGTCAGATCAGGCATCTGGGAGATCATCGCGTGCGAGGCCGCCGACGCGGCGCCCAGGACCATCACAGGCTGGTTGGCCAACGCGCGTGCCCGTCCGGTGCTGGTGATCACGATCGCCGCGGCTCCGTCGGTAACCAGGCAACACTCCAATTTGTGCAGCGGCTCGGCAATGAAGCCCGAGCTCAACACGTCGTCCACCGTGATCGCTTCGCGCAGATGCGCACGCGGATTCAAGGCGGCCCATCGTCTGGTGTCTACCGCGATTTGAGCCAATTGCGCTGCGGTGGTTCCGTACTCGGCCATATGTCGGCTGGCGGCCAGCGCGTACGCGCTGATCGGCAACATCACCCCGTACGGAGTCTCCCATTCCAGTCGCTCGGGAGTGGCGAAGACGCCCAGTCCTTTCTCGCCACGCCGGCGGGCCGCGCGTGGCGTCGAGGCGTACACGATCACGACCGTTTCGGCCGCACCGGCGTCGATGGCAGCAGCGGCATGCTCGACATACAGCCCGTAGCTCGCCCCGCCGGTCTGAGTAGAGTCGGTGAACCGCGGTGCGATTCCCAGATACTCGGCAAGTTCCACGGCGTGCATCAGGGTTCCGCCGGTACAACAGCACAACCCGTCCACATCACGCAGCGACAAACCCGCGTCAGCCAGGGCCGCACTGACGACACG
This sequence comes from Mycobacterium gordonae, assembly GCF_001417955.2. Classification (GTDB taxonomy): domain Bacteria; phylum Actinomycetota; class Actinomycetes; order Mycobacteriales; family Mycobacteriaceae; genus Mycobacterium; species Mycobacterium gordonae_B. Next base: position 209,633 of record NZ_LKTM01000001.1, read on the forward strand.
CGCCTCCAGCTCCCGCAGCGGAACGTCGATCACGCCGGTGGGCGAAACCTCCTCGGCAACACCGACGATGGCGGCCGCTCCTCGAATCGTCGTCACCGGTACACCCCTTCGAACAGGGCACGCAGGCCTGGTTGACTGACCTTCAGTGATGGCGTGCGGGGCAGCTCGTCAACCACGACGAGCTGCGCCGGAACCTGATATCGACTTACCCGCGCTCGAACGTAGTCCACAAGCACCTGCGGCTCGACCTGCGCACCTTCAGCCAACTCGACTGCCGCGACAGGCACTTGGCCGAGGCGCTTGTCAGGTACACCGGTCACGCCGGCGTCGCGCACCGCGGGGTGGGTGCGCAACACGTTGACGATGTCGGTGGGTGTGATCTTGAAGCCACCGCGGATGATCACGTCGTCGGTGCGTCCGTCGATGTAAACGAAGCCGTCTGAGTCAATTCGACCGAGGTCGGTCGTCGACACCCAATCCCCGCCCCGAGTCCGTACCTCAATGCGACCGGGCGTTCCGGCCGGTACCTCTCGACCGTCGTCCGCGGATACGACCCGGATCTCCCGACCTTCGTGCGGCCGACCCACGCTGCCACGTTTTGTTGCTGCCCATTTGCGGTGCAGGGCGAGGTTCCAGCCGGCCACTCCACCCGCGAATTCGGTTGCCCCGTAGGACGGCAGCACCGCGACTCCGTATCGTCGCTCGAATTGAGCCTGAACGTCGACCGGCAGGTGTGCGGTTCCCGAGGTAACAACGTCGACGCTGGCGAAGGCCTCTGGTGCTACGGCGGCGTCCAGCACCATCGCCATCGCCGATGGCACCAAACTCACCGCGCGCGGTCGATGCCGCGAGAGGAGATCTACGAAGTCCGTCACGCTGAATCGCTCCAGTAGCGCGATCTTCCTGCCTTCGCAGATGTTCAGCAGAGTGCGGAACAAACCGGACATGTGCACCAAGGGAGACGAGACAATGGCCACCCCCGATCGCAACCTGGGAGCCGGAGCGTCAGATGAACCGTAGTGCACGCCAGCTGCCGCGACCGTATGCTCAAAGTCGCGGTAGGACAGTGGTATACGCTTCGGTGGACCCGTCGTACCACTGGTCAGCATCTCAACCGCGATCCCGGCCGCGCCGGCCTTGAACGGGCCTGTACCGAGACTTTCGAGTTCCGGTACGGGCTGGCAGGCGGCCGGCTCGGCCACGACTTGCAATCCGATGGCGTCGCTAGCGGCGTCGACGACGCCGGTACGTCGCCAGTCGGTTGGCACGGCCACCAACACCGGCAGTCTCAGACTGCGGATTTCTTCGGCGAGCGCGTTGTCACCGTGTGCAGGGTTGATCGTGACGATGCAACCACCGGCCAGCAGCACTCCCAGCATGGCACCGATCATCGCCGGGTCGTTGCGCAGTATCAGCCCCACGGCGGTGCCGTCACCCAAATTCGCTGCCATCACACGGTTTTCCACCGATTTGGCGATGGCGGCCAGTGTCCGCCAGTCGGTCCACGTCCCTCGATATTCGATCGCCGGTGCTGAGGGATCGAGGGTCAGAACCGTGCGGATGCGGTCAACCAGTCCCCCGGTCAAACTGCGGCGGCCGCGAGCTCGGTGGCGGCCGGGATCACCTCTTGAGCGAACAACTTCATCGACTCGTACACCTTGGTGCGGTCCATCGCACCGCCGCGTGACATGCGCAACATGATGTTGCGCCAACCCATATCCACGACGGTCCGCATCTTGTCGATGATGCGGTCCGGGTCGCCCATCAACGTCAGGTGAGAGTTGAGTACCTGTTCGTAACTCTGCTTGTCGTGCTTTTCGAACCAGTCCGAGTAGGCCTTGTAGTCGGCAGGTATCTGCCCGTCTCGCTCGAACGGGTTCGAGTATTGGCGATGGGTCTGGATCGACAGTTCGACGCTGTCGCGGGGATAGGTGCGGGCAAAAGCGTCGTCTTGGTGGCAGAACGCGTTGAGAAGCGCCCAGACATTTCCGGTTGCTGCTGCGAGGCCCTTCTCGGACTGGACCTTGAGGTAGATGTCCAACGCTCCCTGCAGGTCCGGGTCCACCTGATAAGGGTTTCCGATAATCGCACCAAATCCCTTGTCGGCCAGCCACTCAAAGCTGGACGGTGTCTTCATCACCGTGCCCCACACGGGAATCGGTCGCTGCAGTGGCCGCGGATAGATCGTCACGTCCTCGAGCTGGAAGTATCTGCCTTGATAACTGACGTTTTCCTCGCTGAGCAGCCGGTGCACGATCTCCACGCACTCCTGGTACCGGCCGGTGGCCTCGTCCATCGAGATACCGAAACCTTTGAATTCGTGCGCCTGATATCCCCGGCCGAACCCGGCGTCGAAACGTCCCCCCGACAACACGTCGACAAGTGCAATGCGTTCGGCCAGCTGAATCGGGTCGTGAAACGGCGCGACCATGCATGCCGTTCCAATACGAATTCGCTCGGTCTGGGCCGCGATAGCCGCCGCTACCTGGGGTAGGTCAGCGAGCATGCCGTACGGAGAAAAGTGGTGCTCTGCCAACCAGACTTCGTCGAAGCCGAGTTCCTCCGCCCAGCGCGCCTCCTGCAGCACGTTGGCCAGCACCTCCTGATCGCTGAGGTGATTGGGCTTGTCGCCGAGGATGAACACACCGAATCTCATTGGGCTGCCCCCTGCTGAAAACTAGTTGCAGTTACTGCCAATATATTGCACGATTGAACACGAAGCGTCAAACCGTTCATCGTAGGAGGTCGTGCGTGAGTCTGTCCGACGCGGTCGTCGGTACCCCGATGACTCCGGCGACCTTTCGGTGGGATGAAACGGACGTCATCCTCTATGCGCTGGGTGTCGGTGCCCGGCCCCCCACCGAGCTCCCGTTGCTCAATGAAGCGTGCGGGCCGCAGGTGCTGCCGACCTTCGCGCTCGTCGCGAACTGGTGGGCGGTCAAGGACCTGCGCAGCGCGCTCGACCTGGGTACGTTTCCGATTGTGCATGCCGCGCAGTCCCTTGACCTGCACCGGCCGATCGCGACCCGCGGCGAGCTTTCCGTGCGCGCCGAGGTCTCGGCGGTCTGGGACAAGGGCAAGCATGCCGCAGTGGAACTCACCAGTTGGGGCACCGACGACGACGGGCCGGTCTTCGTCGCTCGGTCACAGACCATGGTGCTCGGCGCCGGAGGTTTCGGCGGGGGCCGCGCTCCGGTGGCAGACCCCGATCCCGAGGGTGAACCGGACGCGCAGCGTGACGACGTCGTCCGGCCGGAGCAGGCCGCGATCTACCGGTTGTCCGGTGACCGCAACCAACTGCACATCGATCCGGCGGCTGCCCGCAAGTACGGCTTCGACGACGTCTTCCTCCACGGACTGTGCACGCTCGGATTCGCAGCACGGGCTTTGATCAACGAGTTCGGGCACGGAAACCCAGCCGCGTTGACGTCATTGAGCTGTCGGTTCGCCAAGCCGGTGCGCCTGGACGCCGCGGTGCGCACCGAGATGTGGCGATCGGGAGAATCAGTGCGATTCCGGATGCTGCAAGGCGATGTGCTGGCGTTGAGTTCGGGTTCCGCATCGGTGTCGGGAGGCTGAACATGGATCAAAGACGGGCCCGGGGACAGCGCAACAGGCAAGCTCTCATCCACGCGGCGATCGACCTGTTCAGCGATCGTGGTTACGAAGCGACGACTATCGAACAGATCTCGGCCGCGGCCGGAGTGGCGCCGCGGACGTTCTTTCACCACTTCGCCACCAAGGACGACATCCTGTTCGACGGATACGCCGACCGGCTCGCAGAGGCCACCAGGCGGTTCCGGGCGGCCCACCCCGATTCACTGGCCGAAGCTCTCGCCGAGGCGTCATCGGCGGTGGCGCAGGCGATCACCGAACAGCCGGAACTGTTCGTGGCGCGCGCGCGGCTGTACCAGAGGGTGCCGGCGCTACGGGCGACGATGCTCCGGATCAATGAGGACTGGATCGACCAACTCACCGCGGAGGTCGCACGCTGGTTGGGGTGCGAGGGCGGGAATGACCTCCGGCCGCGCCTTGCCGCGACATTGCTCAACGGGGCCAACCGCGCCGCCATCGATGTGTGGGTCGGCGGCGGCGGTCACGGCGACCTGCCCGGCCTGATTGCCGAATCGGTTCAGTTGGTGCGGCCGGCGATCTGCGCAATCGAGCAGGCCGGCACGGCCGCCGCGGAGAGTCAACGTGCCGGCTGAATCACGTCCACTGGCGATCGTCACCGGAGGGGCGCGGGGGATCGGTGAGGCCATCGTCGACACGTTGGTGGCCGCCGGACACCGGGTGGCCGCTGTCGACATCAATGCAAAAGCCCTTGAGCGGATTCGCGCTTCGGAGTACGCGCGATCGGGACAACTCATCCCCGTGCAGCTGTCGATCACCGAGCGTGCAGCGGTGGAGACGGCGGTGCGCGACCTGACCGACCGTCACGGGCCCATCTGTGCGCTGGTCAACAATGCCGGGATGACCTTGCCCGCAACATTTTTGGATCAGACCGACGATGACTGGGATCAGATCGTGGAGGTCAACCTCAAGGGCACGTTCGTGGTGTCGCAAGTCGTGGCCCGTTCGATGGTGACCGCAGGTGGCGGTTCGATCGTCAACGTGAGTTCGGTATCGGCGCACGGGGTGCGTACCGGACCGCCCGCATACGCCGCCGCCAAGTCGGGAGTCGAGGGGCTGAGCAGGCTGATGGCCGTGCAACTGGGCGAGCACGGTGTCCGGGTCAACACGGTGGTGGTCGGTACGACCGCGACTCCGTGGTTGCTGTCGCGCAAGAGTGAGGCGGAACTTGACCGGATGCGCGCGACGACACTGACCGGCCGGCTCGGCGAACCCTCAGACGTTGCGGCCACGGTCGCGTTCCTGTGCTCACCGCAGGCCAAACACGTCACCGGTCAGCTTATTTCGGTCTCGGGTGGCCAGTGGATACCGTGAAGCGATCGATAGGACAATGAGACAGAGATTGATATGCTGTTTAGCTGTCGCAGTTCAGTGCCGGGAGATGTCGTGGAGTTGAAGAGAATACTGTTCGAGGTCAGTGAGCAGATCGCGACTATCACGATCAACCGTCCGGACCGGCTCAACGCCACCGACGATCTCACCCGTACCGAGCTGGGTATGGCTTGGGCGCAGGTTCGCGACGATCCGAACATCCGGGTAGCCATCATCACCGGTGCCGGTGACCGCGCATTCTCGGCCGGCCAAGACATCCAAGCCACCGCCGCGAACGGCATCCGGAACAAAGTGCCGGGCTCCCGTTTGCACCACAATGTGTGGAAGCCGGTCATATGTGCCTTGAATGGCATGGTGGTCGGTGGCGGCCTGCATCAGGTGGCGGACGCGGACCTGATCATCGCGGCCGAACATGCCGAGCTGATCGACACCCACCTGCGGGTCGGCAACGTCTTCGCCCTCGAGCCGGCGGTACTGCTGCGCAGGATGCCGCTGTCGATGGTGATGCAGCTCGCGCTGATGACCAAACAGGGTCGCATCAGCGCGCAGCGGGCCTTCGAGATCGGTTTGATCAACGAGGTCGTACCGGCAGATCAGCTGCAACGGCGCGCACGAGAGATCGCGCTGGAGATCACCAAGCTCTCACCGGCCACCGTCCAGGCTTCCATCAAGGCGATGTGGACCAGTCTCGACGTCGGCCTGCACGCGGCCAATGACGTCGCGTACCGGTACGTGCTGCAACACCAGTTGACCCACCCCGACTACCGGGAGGGAATGGTCGCGTTCGCCGAGAAGCGCGAACCTCGCTGGGTGGTGGAGTAGCGCCGAAATGACGGAATCTGCCCGGGTTTTCAGCTACGATGCGTTGCCGTACCCACCAGTTGTTCCGGCGATGCTGGCCCACATGACCACCGCTTACGGCGACAACGATTTCATTGTCACCGCGGTCGGCGGCGGTCGCACCGCTCGGATTACCTACGCGCAGGCGGAAACCCGATCGGCCGAGATGGCACGCCGGCTGCTCGCAGCCGGAGTCACCAAGGGTGTCCGGGTGGGCATACTCGCGCCCAACGGGCCCGACTTCGCGGTCGCGCTTCTCGCCGTCACTCGGATCGGCGCCGTTGCGGTGCCGATCAACACCTTCTTTCAGCCCCCGGAGCTCGGCTGGGTGCTGCGCGATGCCGACGTCCACACCCTGCTGGTAGCGGACACAATCCTCGGCAAGGACATGCTCGCCCGATTCGTCGAGGCAGCCGGCGGTGCAGTGCTCCCCAACGAACGACTGCCGCACCTGCGCAATGCCTTTCCGCTCACCCACAGTGCGAGGAGCTGGCCGAGCCGGTGGCCTGAGCCGGTCGTCGAAGGGCTGCTGCGAGCAGCTGAGTCGACCGTGCGCCCCTCCGATGACCTGGTCATCATCTACACCTCGGGTAGCACGTCGGACCCCAAAGGGATCATCCATACACACGCCACCGCGATCACCCACTCCCGATTCATTGCGACGCAGCATGAATGGCAGCCGTGGGACCGGGTTTACATTCCGATGGCGTTCTTCTGGGTCGGTGGTCTGATCTTCGGCTTGCTCGGGCCGATGCAGACCGGTGTCGCGATCCTGACCGAGCACAAGTTCGACGCCGGCGACGTGCTGCGCCTGCTTGAGTCCGAAAGAGCCACGTACGCAACGGGTTTTCCCCACATCGGGCCGGCTTTGGCGAACCACCCGGACTTCGCGACCACCGACCTGTCCACCCTGCGCGGGGGCTACCACCAGGTGCTGTTGCCGCCCGAGTTGCGGGCCGACGACCCATCGCTACGGGTGACCCAGTTGGGCATGACCGAAACATGCAGTTCGCACACCTGGTGGCCACCGAATGAGCCCGTGCCCCCCGGCAAGCGCGGTTCGCTCGGCGTGTCCGCGCCGGGATATCAGCACAAGGTCGTGGACGACTCCGGGACCGAGGTGCCGGATGGCACCGTGGGCGAGATCTGCGTGCGTGGCGTGGCCATGATGCGCGGGATGGTCGGTCGCCAAAGTACTGAACTCTTCGATTCCGATGGTTGGTACCACACCAGAGATGCCGGATACCGCGACGAGGACGGACATCTGTACTTCACCGGGCGCACCGACGACATGATCAAGACGGCGGGCGCGAACGTTGCGCCGGTCGAGGTGGAGGCAGTGATCAGCCGGGTCGACGCGGTGCGGATCGGCTACGTCGTGGGCGTTCCCGACCCAGACAGAGGCGCACTCGTCTGTGGGATAGTCGTATGCAACGAGGGCCAGCAGGTGACGTCACGGGATTTGGTCGGCGCGTGCCGAAAAGAACTGGCCGCCTACAAAGTGCCGAAGCGATGGGTGATTCTGCCTGATGCCGAACGGTTGCCCTACACAACTACCAACAAGATCGACAAGAAGCTGTTGGTGAAGCTGCTGGAGTCTGGGTCGCTGGCATGAGGAGCGATCCAGTGGACCTGGCAGCGCGGATCGCGCGACTGGAGGCGCTCGACGAAATCAGGCAACTGGCGGCGAAATACGCCGTCGCACTGGACATGCGCGACTTCGACGCTCTGGTGAATCTGTTCATCGACGATGTCGGTGTTCCCGGCGGAAAGCACGGCCGGGCAGCGATGCGCGAGTGGTACGACACGCAGATCAGGCAGGTGCTGCTGGGCAGTGCGCACGGCATTCTCGGCCACATCATCGACGTGCATGATGCGAACCGGGCCACCGGACTCGTCTACTCTCGCAACGACCTGGAGACCGAGTCGACGTGGGTCATTGAGCTGTTGGCCTATCTCGACAGCTATGAGCGGAGAGAGGGGCGCTGGTACTTCGCGCGACGTACACCCTTGTTCTGGTATCAGAGCGACATTACCGACCCGCCGCTGGGTCCCCAAAAGTTGCGCTGGCCGGAATCCCCCTGGCAAGAAGGCGCTTTCCACGATGCCTTCCCATCATGGCAGGAATTTTGGGACGCCGAGCCCGGTCGCTTCGATGCGCCGGTACCCGCTCCTGCCGCCGTCGGGACATGGCTGAGCACGCTACGCCGAGGTAGCGCCGCGCCACGGGTGAACCCAACCGGGCGTGCCGCATCGGAGGCTTGATATGTCCAGCAATGCAACAGGTTTGGCTTTCACCGAGGAACAGGATGAGCTGCGCCGCACTGTGCGTTCCTTTCTGGAAAGCAAGGCCGGCGAGGACGCCGTGCGCCGGCAGCTGGATTCCGAATCGGGTTACGACCCGGCGGTGTGGCGTCAGCTGACGGGTCAGCTCGGGCTGGCGGCGCTGGCCATTCCCGAAGACTATGGCGGTCAGGGCTATTCCTTTGTCGAGCTCGGTATCGTCGTCGAGGAGATGGGCAGGACGCTTTGCCCGGCGCCATTTTTCGCATCCGCTGTACTGGCTGCGAACCTTGTCCTGCATTCCGGCGACGAGGTCGCCCGGGAGAAGTACCTTCCGGGCATCGTGTCCGGCGGCAGCATCGCTACCGTGGCGATCACCGAAGAATCCGGTCGCTGGTCGGATGACGCCATCCACGCAACCGCGCGCGAAGTCGGCGGCGGATGGGTACTGGACGGAGTAAAGACATACGTGCTCGATGGCTGCGCTGCTGACGTCGTATTTGTCGCGGCTCGCACCGGCGCCGGACTTTCGTTGTTCGCTGTTGACCAGCTCGAGGGAATTTTTCGTCGGAACTTGTCCAGTCTGGATCCGACGCGCAAATCAGCACGCGTTGCATTCGAGGGCACGCCGGCGACATTGATCGGCGAGGAGGCACGGGCGTGGCCGGTGCTGACGCGGGTGTTGGCGCTCGGCTGTGCCGCGCTGGCAGTGGAACAGGTTGGCGGCGCACAGCGTTGCCTGGAGTTGGCAGTCGACTATGCGAAGGTTCGCCGGCAGTTCGGTAGGCCGATCGGATCGTTTCAGGCGATCCGGCACAAGTGCGCTGACGTCATGTTGGATGTCGAATGTGCACGCGGCGCATCGTATTACGCCATTCGCGCGGCGGCCGAGCTCTCCGACGAATTGCCGGCGATCGCCTCGCTGGCCAAGGCCTGCAGCTCGGATGCGTATGCGCGCGCGGCCGCGGCCAACATCCAGATCCACGGGGGCATCGGTTTCACCTGGGAACATCCGGCCCATCTCTATTACAAGCGTGCCAAATCCTCGGGGCACCTGTTGGGCGACGCCGCCTTTCACCGTTCACGGCTCGCGGACTGGATCGGTATCTGAGGCTCAGAAGTCGGTGCCCCCGTCGATGTTGATGGCCGCACCCGTCATGAAGCCCGCCCGTTCGCCGAGCAGAAATGCGATCAACTCGCCGGCTTCGATCGGTTGTCCGCCCCGGCCTAACGCCACCCGCATGTTCCAGTCCGGATTTCTGGCAAGGTGCGTATAGATCGCATCGTGCAGTGGCACATCGTATTCGGCTGCGCGTCGGGCTCGGATGAAGTCGTTCACCTCGGTATCGAACAGGCCCGGGCACACAGTGTTGACCCGGATCCCCTCTGAGCCATGTGTTTTGGCCAAGATCTTGGACAAGGTCAACACGGAGGCTTTCAGCGCGTTGTACGGCGGAATGAGAACTTTTGGTGCGCGGACCGAGTACGCGGCCGTCGTGACGATCGTGCCTCCGCCATTTCGCTGCAGATGCGGAATGATTGCGCGGCAGGAACGGACGGTCCCCATCAAGATCAATTGGTAATACCAGTCCCAGGAGTCGTCGCCGTGTTCGAGGAACGGTCCCTGCTGGTTCATCGGTCCCGCGGTGACGGCCAGACCACGCAGCGGTCCCAGTTCCGCGGCGGCCCGGTCGATGGCGCGGTCCATGCCGTCGCCGGGTGCGGCGGCGTCAACCGCGATTCCGATCGCGTGTACCCCGTGAGCGGAGGTCAGTTGTGTGGCCCGGTCGCCGGCACGGACGCCGTCCCGCGCCAAGAGTGCGACATTGGCGCCGCTCGCGGCCAGTTGTTCGGCGGCGGCGAAACCCATTCCGGTGCTCCCGCCCACGAGAACGAAGTTCCGCCCCGCTATGCCCAGGTCCACGTCACTGCCCCTCAGGTGAATCAAACCAGGTAGAGTCAATCAGACAATATATGTACTACTGTCGCATACCGGGATCTTTCTGAAGGACGAGGCGTCGATGGGTGAGCGAACGTTGGCGGGTAAGCGCGTCGCCGTGGTCGGCGCTTCGGCGGGCATCGGCCGGGCTTTCGCGGTGCGGGCCGGAAAGGAAGGCGCGGACCTGCTCGCCACGGCGCGTCGACAGGATCGGCTGGAAGAGGTTGTCGCCGAGGCGGGCTGTGGCACCGCGGTACGGGGCGATGTGCGCAACCCACAGGATTGCGCCAACATTGCCGACGCGGCCCGTGACCGACTGGGTGCCGTCGACCTGCTGTTCATCTCGGTCGGCTACGCGCCGTTACGGATGTTCGCCGACACCTCTGCCGACGACTGGTTCGAGGTGATGCAGACCAATGTGGTGAGTGTGCATCAGGTGATCAAGTCCTTCCTTCCTGTGCTGGCCCCGGGCGCGATCGTCAGCGCGCTGTCCTCTGAAACCGTGGGACAGCCGCGGACCGCCCTGGGTGCTTACTCGTCCAGCAAGGCCGCGCTGTCGGAGAGTCTCAACGCCTGGCGCACTGAGCATCCCGACTTCCGTTTCTGTTGTGTCACCGTCGGCGGTACGGTGCCGACCGAGTTCACCGCGGCGTTCGATCCGGATCTGCTCGGAGTCGTCGTGCAGGATTGGATCGCACGCGGCCTGCTGCAGGAGACGCTGATGTCACCCGACGATGTGGCTGATGTCCTGGCGGGAATTTTCGCCAGCGCATCCAACTTCCCTCAGGTGGGGCTCGAACAGCTGGTCGTTCGACCGCCGTCATCGATGCGTGCGTTGGGTGTCTGAGCCGATGCAAGTCCGGTCCGCATGGCCTGACCATCCCGACTACCGGATTGCGGCCACGCCCTGCCCATTTCGTGCACAGGTGTGGCTCGGGGAAGTGCTTCTTGCCGAGAGTGACCGTTGTCTGGTGGTCACCGAGACCGACCATGAAGACCGGCTCTACTTTCCCGAATCTGACGTGCGGTGGCAGCTCTTCACGCAATCGGAGCACACCACCGTATGTCCGTTCAAAGGGGAGGCGAGCTACTGGTCGCTGGCCGACCCCGTCATTCGGGACGCTGTATGGACCTACCGCACCCCGCTGCCCGAAGTAGCCGCGATCGGCGGGCATGTCAGCTTCTACCACGAGGTACTGCGAGTGGTAGTTCTCGAGGACTGGCCCGACGGGTCAGCCGTCGCGACCTCTTTTCCACTGTGGGGAGACGCGGCCGAGCTCTGCCGGCTCATGGATGTCGAACAGGTGGACGCGGGGCGATTTGTCGGGCCGGCCCACGGACCGACCCGACGTAACGTCGTCGAAGGTGGCCAACTGCTGGGCGAGGCAATCATGGCGGCAGCCAAAACCTTTCCCGGCCAACGAATCACATCGGCCTCCATGATCTTCGCAAAGGCCGCGTCGTTCGACGCACCGGTTGATCTGGCCGTCGAAGTCCTGCGGCGGGGCAGAACTTTCTCCTCCGCGCAGGTGCGCGTCAGCCAGCATGGCGTGTTGCGCAGTGCGGGAGTAGTGCTGGCGGACTCGGAGGCCGGCGATGTGATGCGAGACGTGCAGCGCATGCCGGACGTACCCGGACCCGATGAAGCGGTCCCTTTCTCAGGCTTCGGTATGACCGGCCGCGAGATCAGAGTGGTTGACGGCGCCTACGATCCGGACCCCGATCGGGTGGGACCGCCGGAGATCGATGTGTGGGTGCGCTTCAGGGATACTCCCGGAGATAACCGGTTGGCGGCGGCGCTCCTGGCCCAGTCGACCACGCATTGGACTATCGCCGCGGGCATGCTGCCGCACCCAGGCCTGGGCGAGGCCCGCGCTCACGTGACGTTGTCGACGGGAATCATGCAGGCCACCATCGCCTTCCACGACGACGTCGATGTCACCGAGTGGTTGCTGTACACGAATCGCGCCATCTGGTCAGGCCGGGGCCAGGTGCAAGGCGACGGCCGCGTCTTCAGCCGTGATGGCCGGCTCGCGGCGTCCTACACAATCCAGGCGATGGTGCGGGAGTTCGCTGCGGAACCGGCGGCCATGGGTCATGACAGCCGGACAGCTATGTAAGGCTCAACGCAGCCCGTTGACGGCGAACTTCTCCACGTACTTGCGAACGGTCTCGGGTTTGGTCATGTCAAAACTGAGGCCCTGGTTGACGGTCGAGAACGAGTACACGATGCGGGCCAGCCATTCGCTGGCCGCCGTCACGTCGACCCCGGCGCCTACCTCACCACGCTTCTGCGCGTCGCGCACATAGGGCTCGAGGAACTTCGTGGACCGCCGGACCGCGGTGTCGCCGTCAGAGATCATGTGGCGCATCAGTTCAGCGTCGTCAGCCATCAGCCGGTTGCGGGTGCGGTGGTCGAGCAGGATGTTCGCGTGCGTTTCGGCCATCGCACCGAGTTGTTCGGCCAGGGTGGGCTTGCCGGCCATCGCGGCGGCGACCGCCCGATAGAACCGTTGCGCCCCATGCTCGATCGCGGCCTCGATGAGCACATCGCGATCGACGAAGTACCGATACACCGTGCCCCGTGACACCTTGGCCATCCGGGCTACGTCCTGGACGCTGGTGCGCTGAATGCCCAATTGTGTGAAGCACTCGTTGGCGGCGTCGAGAATTTGTTCACGCCGGTCGAATTCGTCGGCGCTCTCCACCTCGCCAGCGACCCGCTCAGTCGACATTCCACTCCTCCGCGCGATAGTCCCGGCTAATTATGCTACGTGACAGTTTCTGTCGCGCTGTTGCAGCGACTCAGCCGAGGAACGTTGTCTTCATGTCCAGATACTCCAAGATCCCCGGCCGGCCGTTCTCACGGCCGATTCCGGACTGCTTCACCCCGCCGAACGGAATATGCGGTTGCAATGTCCAGCAGTTGACCCCCACGTTGCCGGCCCGAAGGGCCCGGCTGAGCCGAATCGCCCGCCCCATGTCTTTGGTGTAGACGGCCGCTGCCAGGCCGTATGGGCTGTCGTTGGCCAGTCGAACCGCTTCGTCCTCGTCGTCGAAAGGTATGACGCATAACACAGGTCCGAAAATCTCTTCGCGCGCCACCGTCGTCGAATTGTCGACGTCGACCAGAACCGTTGGCGCGACGAAATTGCCCGTCGCGGGTCCCCCTTCGGGCCGGCCGCCGCCAACGGCAAGCCGTGCTCCATCGCGGAGCGCGTCTTCGATGCGGTCCAGCACCCGATCCCTGTGCTGCGGGCTGATCATCGGGGCGGCCGTCACGCCCGGGTCGAACGGGTCGCCGAACGTCGCGGCGGCGGCGAAGCCGGTTATGGCGTTCACGACCTCCTCGTAGACGTCCCGGTGCGCGAGGATGCGGGATTGGCATACACATACCTGACCGGACAAACCCAGAAACGCGTTCCCGGCGGCTATTCCGACGGCCATCCCGACATCGGCGTCCGGGAAGATCAGTGCCGGGCTCTTGCCGCCCAACTCGAGTGACACCCGGCCGATTCGGGCACCGACGGCCGACGCGATTCCGGCGCCCACGGTCCTGCTGCCGGTGAACGACACCTTGTCTACCCGCGCGTCCCCGACCAGCGCGGTACCCACCGGGTCACCGGGCCCGGTCACGAGATTGAACGTCCCGGGGGGTATGTCCGCCTCGGCGATCAACTCCGCAAGCCGCAGGCTGACCAGCGGGGACAGCTCGGAAGGCTTGGCCACCACCGTGCAGCCCGCCGCCAAGGCGGGCGCTACCTTCTGGGCGAAAAGGCTCATCGGCGCGTTCCACGGCGTAATCACCGCCGCCACGCCCACGGGTTCGTACGTGCTGTAGGTGACGGGCTGGCTCGGGTCCCACTGCGGATAGGTCTCACCGGTGACCTTGTCGATCCAGCCGGCGTATGAATCGAAGACGTCAGCCGGATACTCGGCACCCATTTGATAGAAGCCGACGAACGAGCTCGGTGTCGAATTATCCAGCGACAAGAGCGTATTGAGATTGTCGGCGTCATGGCGGATGAGTTCGGCGATGCGGCGCACGACGCGTGCCCGTTCCCGGCCCGCCATACGTGGCCACGGTCCGTCATCGAACGCAGCGCGAGCGGCGGTCACGGCTTCGTCGACCGTCGATACGTCGGCGACGGGGGTGTTGAACACGCGTTCGCCGGTCGCCGGGTGGATGTGCGGAATCGGTTCGGCGGCCCCTTCGATCCAGGAACCGTTGACGAAGAGCCGGGCCGGCGGCAGGGTCGCCGTCGCCAGTTTGTTCAAGACCGAGATAGCTGTCACCAATTAAACAGTAGTACGTGATATGTCATACTGTTACACCAACTAGGTCATCGGCAACGCGTGGGGGAGTAGTGGTGTCCCGCTTAGACGGCAGATACGCATTGGTCACCGGTGGTGCGCAGGGACTGGGCGGCGCGATCGTGCAGTCGCTGGCCAACCTGGGCGCCCACGTCACGATCGTCGACCTGAATGAGGAAAAAGGCCGAGCCCGCGCCGAGCAGATCAGCGGCGTAGGTGGGCAGGCCGCGTTTGTCAAGGTTAATGTGGCTGACCGGGCGGCCATTGAGGCCGCCGTGCAGCAGGTCGCGCAGACGACCGGCGGGCGCATCGACGTCTTGGTCAATGCCGCGCAGTTCTTTGCGATGCCGAAGGCACTGGAACTCGTCACGGACAAGGATTGGGAGCTGTCGGAGGCCACGGGGCCGAAGGCGACCTTCCGCTTCATGCAGGTCGGCTTTCCCTTTCTGAAGGCCGCGGGACGGGCCTCGGTCATCAACTTTGTGTCGGGATCCGCGCTGGCCGGCATCGCTTACACAGCCCCCTATTCGGCGGCGAAGGGAGCGATCGCCGCTCTCACGAAAGTTGCAGCCAATGAGTGGGCGCGGCACGGCATTCGCGTCAACGCGGTGTGCCCGTTCGCGTTGACCGACGTTCAGCGCAAGATGATCGGCACGGAATGGGACAACTACACCCGGACGGCGACGGCCTCGCCGATGAAACGCGGTGCCGACCCCGAGACCGAAATCGCGCCCGCGGTAGCTTTTTTGGCGGGCGATGATGCGGCATTCATCACTGGCACAGTGCTGCATATCGACGGCGGCATGACCGAGTTGTCAACCGTCGACTATTCGCAATCGCCGGGGGTCTTCGGTTGAGCCGGTTGCCCGTTCCGGCGCTGACCGAGCTCAGCCGGCCATTCTGGACCTCCGGTGCGCAGGGTGTCCTGCGCATGCAGCGCTGTCGCCACTGTCAAAGGCTTTGTCACCCATCTGGATTGCGCTGTCCCCGGGACCACGGGTTCCTGGAGTATGTAACGCTCAGTGGCCGGGCACGAGTGGAATCGTGGACCGTCAACCGCCACCAATTCTTTCCCGGCTTCACGCCGCCGTATCTGATCGCTTTTGTCAACCCGGTCGAGGACGAAAGCGCCCGCCTGCTCACCAATCTGGTGAACATCGCTGCCGAGGATGTCGCAGCCGGATTGCCGGTGCGCGTCCTCTTCGAGCGGCGAACCGCGGACGACGGCGCCGAAGAGGTCTTCGTCCCGCTTTTCGAGCCGGACCGCTGATGAGTGGTCCGTTGACTGACCGGGTCATTATCAGCGGCATCGGGCAATCCGCAATCGGCCGCAGGCTCGGCCGCGACGGGTTGGACCTCACTGTCGAAGCGTGCCTTGCGGCAGTAGCCGATGCCGGCCTCACGCTTGCCGAAATCGACGGTTTGACAACCTATCCGGGTGCGTCCCAGCCCGGTGTCGGATTCTCCGGCGCGTCCCTGCGGGACATTCATGACGCTCTGGGTATCAAGCCGAACTGGGTCGCGGGTGGCGTGGAGTCGCCGGGCCAGCTCGGGGCGGTGGTGGACGCCATGTTGGCAGTGGCCGGTGGGTTGGCCGATCATGTGCTGTGTTGGCGCAGCATCTGGGAAGGCACCGCACAGGGGTCCGGGCGGCGCAAGGGCTACGGCTCGGGGATGGGCCGGCCGAGCGGCCTGCTGGGCTGGCAGTTGCCTTTTGGCGCAACCGCGGCGAACCTTGCCGGACTTCAGATCCGTGCGCGGATGTTGCGTTACGGGCTGACCCGTGAGCAATTGGCGTCCATAGCCATCGCCCAACGTGCGCACGCGGCTTTCAACCCCGCGGCCATCTATTCCGAACCGCTGGATCTGGAGACATATCTCGACGCGCGAATGGTGTCCGATCCGTTGTGCATGTTCGACTGCGATATCGCCTGCGACGGGGCCACCGCGTTCGTCGTATCGCGCGCCGAACATGCCACCCAGGTGGACCATCCGGCGGTGACCGTCGAGGCTCTCGACTGCGCGCATCACGATCGCTTCACCTGGGAGGGCGGCGACGACATCACCCGGATCAGCTCACGGTGGTCCACCATTTGGGAGCGCACCGATTTCACCGCGGCGGACGTCGATGTGGCTTCGCTCTACGACGGGTTCAGCGTGTTCGTCCTGTGCTGGCTGGAGGACTTCGGTTTTTGCCCGGTTGGCGAATCGGGTTCGTGGATAGCCGATCCGGCGCGGATCTCCCTGGGCGGTGAACTGCCAATCAACACCGCGGGAGGGCAGCTGTCCGGCGGCCGTCTGCACGGTTTCGGGCATCTCCATGAAGCGTGTCTGCAGATCCGTGGGGAGGCCGGTGCGCGCCAGGTCGACGGAGCCGGGCTGGCCGCCGTCGGTGTGGGGGCAGCTAACAGCGGTACGACCGCGATGTTGCTGCGGCGGGCCTGAGCAGAGCGACCGGCCTGGACCGTCAACCTTGCATGTAACCCCCGGCGTCAACCGGGATGGACTGGCCGGTGATGGTCCGGCTCTCGTCGCCGGCCAGGAACAAGGCCAGGTTGGCGACGTCGTCAGTGGACGAAATAGTCTTCAATGCAACGCTTCTCAGAGATCGCTCGCGGATCACGGCGCTATCCACCCCTTCCTCGCGTGCAATCCGTGCCACCCAGTTGCGGTACAGATCGGTGTCGATGCTGCCGGGCACGATGCAATTGCACCGGATGCCGTGCGGCCCCACCTCGAGTGCCACCGCCTTGGTGAAGGCGCGCAACGACGCCTTGGCGGTGACGTAGTGAGTCTTGCGGGCCATACCCGCATAGGACGCCGTGGAGGAGAAATTGAGGATGACGCCGGACCGGCGCTGCAACATCGACTGCAGCAGCACGTGTTTCGTGCACAGCATCGCGGCCGTGACGTCGATGGCGATGGTCGAGTTCCAGTTGTCGAGCGTCTGTTCCCACACCCACTTGTCCTGTCCCGGCGCCGCGGCGTTGTTGCACAGGATGTCAACGTGTCCGAATGCCTCCACCGCGCGGGACACCAGTGCTATCACGTCGTCTTCACTGGTGACGTCGGCACGGACGGCGATGGCGTTCGGACCGGCTTCCTCCGCAGCCTCGCGCACCAGTTCCTCGCGCCGGGCCGCAAGCACGACCTTGGCTCCTTCCCGGGTGAAGATGGCGCCCATGGTTCGACCGAGACCGGCACTGGCACCGGTGATGATCGCCACCTTGCCCGCCAGGCGTCCTTCTATCACCGCTGCCCCTCACTGAACGCGGCCACCGCAGCCGGGCTCATCTGGCAGTCTCGCAGGCCCTGAGTTGACGCACTAGTCTTCGAGTATGGGACTCACCCGACTCTTCCTGGAATGGCCCGTCGTCCGGCAATTGCGGTCCGGAGACGGACTTGGCCGCGGTCCGGCGGTGACCTCCAAGCACACCCGCGCCATCACCCCGCGCACCACGACCGCTGACCGGGTGGTGCAGAGCATCTGCCCGTACTGCGCGGTGGGCTGCGGGCAGAAGGTTTATGTCAAGGACGAAAAAGTCGTCCAGATCGAGGGCGACCCCGATTCGCCGATATCCCGCGGCCGGCTCTGCCCGAAAGGATCGGCCAGCGAACAACTCGTCAACTCCCCGGGCCGGCAGATGAAAGTCCTCTACCGCGCGCCCGGCGCCACCGAATGGGAACCGCTGGAGCTCGACCGGGCGATCGACATGGTCGCCGACCGGTTCGTCGAAGCCCGCCGGCACGCCTGGCAGGACATCGACAAACACGGCCACCCACTGCGGCGCACCATGAAGATCGCCGCACTGGGCGGCGCGACGCTGGACAACGAAGAGAACTACATCATCAAGAAACTCTTCACCGCCGCGGGCGCCATCCAGATCGAGAACCAAGCCCGTATTTGACACTCCGCCACGGTTCCCGGTCTGGGAACCTCCTTCGGGCGCGGCGGCGCCACCCAATCACTGCAAGACATGGCCAATGCGGACTGCATTGTCATCCAGGGCTCCAACATGGCCGAGTGCCATCCGGTCGGGTTCCAGTGGGTGGAAGAGGCTAAAGCCCGCGGCGCCAAGCTGATTCACGTCGACCCGCGCTTTACCCGTACCTCGGCCGTGTCCGACAAACACATCCCGATCCGGGCCGGCTCCGATGTCGTACTACTTGGTGCGTTGATCAACTACGTGATCGCCCGCGACCTCTGGTTCAAGGAGTACGTGCTCGCCTACACGAACGCGGCCACGCTGATCAACGAAAACTACCGCGACAGTGAGGACCTCGGCGGGCTGTTCTCCGGCTTCGACCCCGAGACCGGCCAGTACGACACCTCCACCTGGGCCTACGCGGGACAGGAGGACGAGCCCGACCCCGAACACGGGGCCAGTGCCGCGGCCCGCGCCGCGGGCGACGCGCACGGCAGCGGCGGTCCGCCCCTGCCGCATGCCCGCGTCCAGCGCGACGAGACACTGCAGCACCCGCGGTCGGTGTTCCAGATCCTCAAGCGGCACTACGCGCGCTACACGCCGGAGATGGTGCGCGACGTCTGCGGCATCAGCATCGAGGACTTCGACTACCTCGCCCGCGCCGTCACCGAGAACTCCGGCCGCGAGCGCACCACCTGTTTCGCCTACGCGGTGGGCTGGACCCAGCACACGCTCGGAGCCCAATTCATCCGCACCGCAACGATTCTGCAGTTGTTGCTGGGCAACGTCGGCCGCCCCGGCAGCGGCATCATGGCGCTGCGCGGCCACGCCACCATCCAGGGCTCCACCGACATTCCGACGCTGTTCAACCTGCTGCCCGGATATCTGTCGATGCCCAAGGCCGGCGTCCACGACACCTATCGTCAGTACATCGAGGCGGTAGGCCCCAAGAACCAGAAGGGCTTCTGGGCCAACGCCGACACCTATCTGGTCAGCCTGCTCAAGGCCTGGTGGGGCGATGCCGCCCGGGAGGACAACGACTGGGCCTACGACTACCTGCCGCGGCTGTCCGGCCCGCACGGCACCTATCAGACGGTCATGTCGATGCTCGAGGATGAGGTCGACGGGTACTTCCTGCTCGGCCAGAACCCGGCGGTCGGATCGGCGCACGGCCGGATGCAGCGGATGGGCATGTCCCACCTGAAGTGGCTGGTGGTGCGTGACCTCAACCTGATCGAGTCGGCCACGTTCTGGAAGGACGGGCCCGAGATCGCCTCCGGCGAGCTGAAGACGGAAGACATCCAGACCGAGGTGTTCTTCTTCCCGGCGGCCACCCACGTCGAGAAGGCCGGCTCCTTCACGCAGACCCAACGCCTCGTGCAGTGGCGGCATCAGGCGGTCCAGCCGCCCGGTGACTGCCAGAGCGAACTGCAGTTTTCATCGAGCTGGGCAAGCGAATCAGGCAACGCCTGGCGGGGTCCACCGATGAGCGCGACCGCCCGTTGCTCGACCTGACCTGGGACTATCCCACCGACGAACACGGCGAACCGGATCCCACCGCGGTGCTGGCCGAGATCAGCGGTCGCTATCTGACCGGGCCGAAGGCGGGCCGGCCGGTACCGGGTTACATCGAACTGGCCGCCGACGGATCGACGGCGTGCGGCTGCTGGATCTACTCGGGGGTGTACGCCGACGGCGTCAACCAGGCCGCCCGCCGGGCACCGCTCGGCGGCCCCACCCCGAGCCAGTCGGAATGGGGTTGGGCCTGGCCCGCCGACCGGCGCATCCTCTACAACCGCGCCTCGGCCGACCCGGACGGCAAACCGTGGAGCGAGCGCAAGCGCTACATCTGGTGGGACCCCGCGCAGCAACGCTGGGTCGGAGACGACGTACCCGACTTCCCGGTCGACCGCGCCCCGGACATCCGTCCCGATCCCGACGTCGGCGGGCCGGACGGGCTGGCCGGTGACGACCCGTTCATCATGCAGGCCGACGGCAAGGCGTGGCTGTTCGCGCCCAAGGGCCTGGTGGACGGGCCGCTGCCCACCCACTACGAGCCGCAGGAGTCGCCGGTGGCCAATGCGTTGTACCCGCAGCAGCAGAACCCGTCGCGAATCATGTTCCCGCGCAAGGACAATCTGTGGGCCCCCAGTGCCGGAGACCCGGGCAGCGACGTCTACCCGTACGTGTTCACCACTTATCGGCTCACCGAGCACCACACCGCGGGCGGCATGAGTCGCTGGCTGCCGTACCTCGCCGAGCTGCAGCCGGAGATGTTCTGCGAGGTCTCCCCGGAGCTGGCCGCCGAACGCGGTCTCGAGCCGTACGGCTGGGCGACGATCGTCTCCCCGCGGGCGGCCATCGAGGCCAAGGTGCTCGTCACCGAGCGGATGAGGCCCCTGGTCATCGGCGGCCACACCATCCACCAGATCGGGCTGCCCTACCACTGGGGGGTGGGCAGTGACGCCGTGGTGAGCGGCGACGCGGCCAACGACCTGCTGGGGGTGGCGCTGGACCCGAACGTGCAGATCCAGGAGTCCAAGGCCGGCTCGTGTGACATCCGCCCGGGCCGGCGGCCGCAAGGTGAGGCGCTGCTGCGGCTCATCGAGGAGTACCAGTCGCGTGCGGGGGTAACCGTGGAGACGGACAATATCCGATTAACGACGACGTCCGAATTACCGATGCCGCAGCGGGAGGCTTGATGGCGCAGCTGGTCGAATCGACCGATCCCACTGACGACGCGGGTTGGCCGGATCGCAAGCCGCGTAAGGGCTTCTTCACCGACACCTCCATCTGCATCGGCTGCAAGGCGTGCGAGGTGGCCTGCAAGGAGTGGAACCGCAACCCACGCGACGGTGATCTGGAGATCCTCGGTTCGTCGTACGACAACACCGGCAGTCTGGGTGCCAGCACCTGGCGGCACGTCGCATTCATCGAGCAGGGCCGCGACCGCATCGAGGAGGCCCGCGAATCCGGCCGCGCGCTGGTGAGCCTGGGCATGCCGTCCGTGGCCAGTGCCCCTGACACCACTCCGCCGGACACCCCGGAGTTCCGTTGGCTGATGGCCTCGGACGTGTGCAAGCACTGCACCCACGCCGGGTGCCTCGACGTCTGCCCGACGGGTGCGTTGTTCCGCACCGAATTCGGCACCGTCGTCGTGCAGGACGACGTCTGCAACGGGTGCGGCACCTGCGTGGCCGGGTGCCCATTCGGGGTCGTCGAGCGGCGCAGCGACGGCACCTACGCCACGCCGGCTAAGCGGTCGGAGCGTCCGGAACACGGGTTCGTCACCGGCGTGGCGCAGAAATGCACGCTCTGTTACGACCGGCTTCTGGAAGACCAGACGCCGGCCTGCGCCCAGACCTGTCCGACGACGTCGATCAAGTTCGGCGACCACGACGATCTCGTTGCGGCCGCGCGCGAACGGGTTGCCGCGTTGCATGCCCGCGGCATGACCGAGGCGCGGCTGTACGGCGCCAACGAGCACGACGGTGTCGGCGGCACCGGGTCGGTCTTCCTGCTCCTGGATGAGCCCGAGGTGTACGGGCTGCCGCCGGATCCGCGGGTCTGCACGGCGGATCTGATGACCATGTTCAAGCGGGCCGGGGTGGCCGCCGCCGGCATGTTCGCCGCGGGTGCGCTGGCCTTTCTGCGAGCGCGATGAGCACGTCGGAGTACGACAGCCTGCGGCCGCCGTCGGGGGGAAAACGTCGGCGTCGTGCCGACGGGAAGCGCCGCCGCGATGAGTCGTTGATGGTGCCGGACGCCGAATTCTCCTCCTATTACGGACGTCCGGTGGTCAAGCCGGCGCCGTGGGCGCACGAGGTCGGCGCCTATCTGTTCCTCGGTGGAGTAGCCGGCGGGTCAGGTTGCCCCGGTCGAGGTGGTCGTCGAGGTTGACCACCGGGACGCAGTATGGGCCGACGGCGGCCGGGGTGAGGTCGAGCACCCGTACCCCGGTCGGTTGCAGCCTCGCCCAGTTGGCCCGGTGGACGGTGGCAGATGTCGCGTCGAATACCAGCCTGACATCGTCGAACTGCGGCATCGACAGCAGGCCGTCCACGCCGCCGGAGGTGGTGGGGATGCCCAAACCTCGGGCGCGTGCCAAACCGTCGGAATCGGGGTCGATGCCGGCCATGGCGACCACTCGAAGCGGCCCGTCGCTACGCAGGATCTTGATCATCAGGTCGGTGCCGATGTTGCCCGAGCCGATGATCGCCACCGACCAGTCATGTTGCGCCACTGCAGTTTCCTCTACGTGAAGGCCAGCGATACGGTGCCGAGTGTGTCGATGTCGGCGGTAGCGACGTCACCCCGCGCCACGAAGGACGCGGTGGTGAAGGACCCGGACATCACGAACTGGCCCGCGGAGAGTTCGGTGTCGAACTCGGCCAGCGCGTTGGCCAGCCAGGCGACCGCTGCCGCGGGATCGCCCATCACCGCCTCGCCGGTGCCACGGCCGACTTCGGTGCCGTTGAGGACCAGCGACGCGACGACCTGCGGCAGGCAGAGGTCGCCGGTACAGGGCAACCACTCGCCGATCACCACCGCGCCCGAACTCGCATTGTCGGCGACGGTGTCGGCCAGGGTGAGCTGCCAGTCCGCGATACGGCTGTCGACGATTTCCAGCGCCGCGGCCACGGATTGCGTTGCGGCATAGACATCCGCGACGGTCACGCCGGGGCCGCGCAACGGATCCCGCAACAGAAATGCGATCTCGGGCTCCACCCGTGGACTGCAGAACCGCGACGCGTCGACACTTCCGCCGGCGATCACCATGTCGTCGAGGATGAAACCGAAATCCGGTTCGTCGACACCGAGCAGCTCCTGCATGGGCCGGGACGTCAGGCCGATCTTGCGGCCCACCAGCACGGCACCGGCGGCCAGCCTGCGCCGCAGATTGATCTGCTGAATCGCGTAGGCGTCCGCGACTCGCAGCCCGGGCAAGGATTCGGTCGGGGGACGGATCGGGGCGCGATCGCGTGCGGCATTCCAGAGGGCGTCGGCGGTAGCGGCGAGCACAAGAACTCCTGAGGTATTGACTCCGTAGTGAGCATTACATTACCGTAGCGAACACTACGGTACAAGTGTCTGTGACGACACCCGAAGAAGAGAGTCAAAAGTGAGCGATTCGGGATCACCGGCCTGTTCAGCACCGACCTACGACGTCGCCATCGTCGGCTACGGGCCGGTCGGTGCCACGGCTGCCAACCTGCTGGGCAGGCAGGGGCTGAAAGTCGTTGTCATCGAACGTGATCCCGACATCTACAACCGGGCGCGCGCCATCTCGACCGACGAGGAGGTGATGCGCATCTGGCAGTCGGTAGGCCTGGCCGACCGCTTGCAGCAGGACATGCTGCCCGATCGTCCGGTGGCCTTCGTCGACGCCGATGGTGCCCCCTTCTACGAAACGACCATTTCCGGGCACGGCTGCGGCCATCCGCCACAGCAGTTCATCTATCAGCCAGCCGTCGATCAGGTGCTGCGCGAGGGGGTGGCCCGTTTCGGCAACGTCGGGTTGATGCTCGAGCACGAATGCCTGCGGGTGATCAACAAAGGCGACCACGTCGAGCTGATGCTGGCCGACCTCCGATCAGACCTCTTCAAACGGGTCCGCGCCTCCTATGTGATCGCCGCTGACGGCGGCTCGTCACCGACGCGCGGACAGCTGGGTGTCGGCTATTCGGGCAAGACCTACTCCGAACGGTGGGTGGTCATCGACACCAAGGTTGTCAAGGAATGGGACGCTCACGATCGCTTGAGGTTTCACTGCAACCCCGCTCGTCCCACCGTCGACTGCCCGACACCGCTGGGTCACCACCGGTGGGAATACCCGGCCCGGCCCGGCGACACCGACGAATATCTCGTCAGCGACCAAGCCGTGTGGAAGGTGCTCAACGAGCAGGGCATCACCGACGAACACGTCGAGGTGCTGCGCGCGGTGATCTACCGTCACCACGTACGCACCGCCGACCGGTGGCGGGTCGGCCGCGTATTCCTGGCCGGCGACGCCGCACACGCCATGCCACCGTGGATTGGGCAGGGCATGGCCGCGGGTGTCCGCGACGTCGCCAATCTTTGCTGGAAGATGACCGCGGTGCTGCGAGGCAAAGCACCCGAGGCGCTGCTGGATTCGTATGAGAAAGAACGCAAACCGCATGTCACCGAGGTCACCAGACGGGCGGTGCTGATGGGCCGCGTCATCACCGAGCACAACGAGGTGCTCGCTGCCGTCCGCAACCACCTGCTACGGCTGATTACCAAGGTGCCCGCGATAACTCGGCAGGGACAGAAGCTGTATTGGGTCCCCGAGGCCTACTATCCCGACGGATTCTTCGCCGGGGCCGGGCACAGAGCCGAGGGTCGGCAGATGATCCAGCCCAGCATCAGTGACGACACCGGTGCCAAGGTGCGCCTCGACGACGTCCTGCAGGGCCGTTGGACGCTGCTGCACATCGGTGCTCCGCCGCCCGGCGCGCAGGCATGGTCACAGCGCGGGGTGATGATGCTTCCGGTACGCGACACCATGCTGACGGCCTGGCTTACGAAGCACAAGGCCACCGCCGTGGTCGTACGCCCGGACGGATTCGTCTACGCAGCAGCCGATTTCGCAGCGCCGATGCCGCCACCGCCGCCCGGTCTGGACTGCGCCGTCAGCACCCCGGCGGCGATCGCGAGCGGGGTTCTCGCATGACCAGCATCGACTTGGCCGAACGGACCGTCGTTGTCAACGGTCAGCCGATCTTTTACGCCGAAACCGGAAGCGGGGCGCCGGTGGTGCTGCTGCACGGAGGCGGGCCCGGTGCCTCGGGCGTGACGAACTACTCCCGCAACATCGACGCGCTGGCGCGGCGGTTCCGGGTGATCGTTCCCGACATGCCGGGGTACGGCCGTTCCACCAAAACGCTGGACCAGTCCGACCCGTTCGGCTCCCTCGCGGATTCGGTCCGGGGACTGCTCGACCAACTCGGCGTTGGGGCAGCGCATCTGGTGGGCAACTCCTATGGTGGCGCCGCCGCGTTGCGCCTCGCCCTGGACACCCCCGACCGGGTCGACAAGCTGGTCCTGATGGGTCCCGGCGGAGTCGGTACCACCCGGGCGCTGCCCACCGCCGGCCTCAAGAGCCTGCTGTCCTACTACGGCGGGCATGGCCCGAGTCGAGAGAAGCTGGCGAGCTTCATCCGCACATATCTTGTGTACGAGAGAGATTCAGTGCCGGAAGCGCTGATCGACGTGCGCTACGAGGCGTCGATCGACCCCGAAGTGGTGGCCAATCCGCCGCTGCGCCGTCCGTCGGGACTGCGCACACTGTGGCGGATGGACCTGACCCGAGATGCACGGTTGAGACAGCTGCAGACACCGACATTGGTGCTGTGGGGCCGTGACGACAAGGTCAACCGGCCGGCGGGTGGACCGATGCTGCTCAACATGATGCCGAATGCCGAACTGGTCATGACCTCCCACACCGGGCACTGGTTCCAGTGGGAACGGGCCGAGCTGTTCAACGAATTGGTATATGAGTTCCTGCAACAGGATTCGAGGTTGGCTCATGCGTGACGTATTCGGCCGGGTGCACCTCGGCTACCTCATCATCGAGACGAACAAGTTCACCGAGTGGCGCAGATTCGGACGCGACGCTCTCGGCATGCACCTCGACGATGCCATGCCCGACGTCCAGCGATTTCGGCTCGACGACCACGAATGCCGCTTCCTGTTGCAGCGCGGGCCCGCCGAGGACGTCGCCGCGCTGGGCTGGGAGGTCGACGATCACGCTGCCTTCGACGACATCGTCTCCCGCGTCGCCGGCCACGGCGTCCCCGTCACCGGCGGCACCGGCGAGGAGGCCGCGTTGCGCGGTGTCGAGCGACTGGTGCGATTCCCCGGACCCAACGGCCTGACCCAGGAGATCTTCACCCGCGCCAGGACGAGCAGTGTCCCGCTCGCCGTCCGTGGCGGATTCGTCACCGGCGCTTCGGGATTGGGTCACGTCGCGCTCACCAGCAAGAAACCCGAGCAGGTCCGCGGTTACTACCAGACCGTGTTCGACGCCCGGCTGACCGATTTCATCGACGAAACCATCAACGGGCTGAAGTTCAAGATCCGCTTTCTGCGGGTGAACGAGCGTCATCATTCGGTGGCGATCGCGGCGGTCAACCGGTTGCCGCTCAACCCGATTCGTACCCGGGTCCAGCACTGCAACATTCAGGTGGCCTCGCTGGACGACATGACGACGGCCTATCAGCGGGTCAAAGAACTCGGCTTCGAGATGGCGCTGGGCGTCGGCCAGCACACCAACGACCGTGAACTCTCCTTCTACGCCGTGACGCCGTCCGGTTTCGAATGGGAGGTCGGCTGGAACCCGATCGTCGTCGACGAATCCACTTGGGAACCAACGACGCATCAGGGCATCAGCATCTGGGGTCACACTCCGGAAGGCCAGAGCATCATCGACAAACTCAACCAGTTCAAGGTCGGAGCACAGTCGTTGTGGCACCGCGAAGACACCGTGCCCGCGCTCGCGGGCTCTTCTAGCTAGTCGCGCGCGGCGTCCAACGCGTCGTTGAACGTCTTGCTCGGCCGCATCACCGCCGCGGTCTTGTCCGGGTCCGGGTAGTAATAGCCGCCGATGTCGGCCTCCTCGCCCTGCACCGCGTTCAGTTCGCGCACGATGGTGTCTTCGTTCTTGGCCAAAGCTTCGGCGAGCGCGGCGAAGTGCTTCTTCAGCTCCTCGTCGTCGTCCTGCGCCGCGAGCTCCTGCGCCCAGTACAGCGCGAGGTAGAACTGGCTGCCCCGGTTGTCGAGCTCGCCGGTCTTGCGGGACGGGCTCTTGTCGTTCTCCAGCAGCTTTCCGATCGCGGCGTCCAGCGTCTTGCCCAGAATCTTGGCGCGCTCGTTGCCGGTCTTGATGCCGATGTCCTCGAAACACGCACCCAGTGCCAGGAATTCGCCGAGGGAGTCCCAGCGTAGGTGGTTCTCCTCGACCAACTGGTGCACATGCTTGGGCGCCGAACCACCCGCACCGGTTTCGTACATCCCACCGCCGGCCATCAGCGGCACGATCGAGAGCATCTTGGCGCTGGTACCCAATTCCAGGATCGGGAACAGGTCGGTCAGGTAGTCGCGCAGGATATTGCCGGTCGCGGCGATGGTGTCCAGCCCGCGGACCAGGCGCTCGAGCGTGTACCGCATGGAACGCACCTGGGACATGATCTGAATGTCGAGTCCCTCGGTGTCGTGTTCCTGCAGGTACGTCTTGACCTTCGTGATCAGTTCGTTCTCGTGCGGCCGGTAGGGGTCGAGCCAGAACAGCACCGGCATCCCGGAGTTGCGTGCCCGGTTGACGGCCAGTTTGACCCAGTCGCGGATCGGCTCGTCCCGCACGATCGGCATACGCCAGATGTCGCCTTCTTCGACATTCTGGCTGAGCAGCACCTCACCGGTTTCGGCGTCCACGATGTTGGCGACCCCGGCCTCGGGTATCTCGAACGTCTTGTCGTGGGAGCCGTACTCTTCGGCCTGCTGCGCCATCAGGCCGACATTGGGGACGGTGCCCATCGTCGTCGGGTCGAACTGGCCGTTGGTCTTACAGAAGTTGATGATCTCCTGGTAGATGCGGGAGAAGGTGGACTCCGGGTTGACGGCCTTGGTGTCTTTCGGCCGCCCGTCGGCGCCCCACATCTTGCCGCCGGCCCGGATCATCGCCGGCATGGACGCGTCGACGATCACGTCGCTGGGCGAATGGAAGTTGGAGATGCCCTTGGCCGAGTCGACCATCGCCAGTTCGGGGCGGTGCTCATGGCAGGCGTGCAGGTCGCGGATGATCTCGTCGTGTTGTGACGCGGGCAGCGACTCGATCTTGTTGTACAGATCGACCAACCCGTTGTTGACGTTGACGCCCAGCTCGTCGAACAGATCCTGGTGCTTCTCGAAGGCGTCCTTGTAGAAGATGCGCACCGCATGCCCGAACACGATCGGGTGGCTGACCTTCATCATGGTCGCCTTGACGTGCAGTGAGAACATCACGCCCGTCTTGTGCGCGTCTTCCATCTGCTCTTCGTAGAAGTCGCAGAGGGCCTTCTTGCTCATGAACATGCTGTCGATGATGTCGCCATCCAGCAGCGACACCTTGGGCTTGAGCACGATGGCCTCGCCGCTCTGGGTGACCAGCTCCATCCGCACGTCGCGGGCGCCGTCCACCGTCATCGATTTCTCGCCGTGGTAGAAGTCGCCGTGCTTCATGGTCGCGACGTGGGTGCGCGAGGCCATCGACCACGGGCTCATGCTGTGCGGGTGCTTGCGGGCGTATTCTTTGACCGCCTTGGGCGCTCGCCGGTCGGAGTTTCCTTCGCGCAGAACGGGGTTCACCGCGCTACCCAGGCAGTTGCCGTAGCGCTTCCGGAGCTCCTTTTCCTCGTCCGTCTTGGGGTTCTCCGGGAAGTCCGGAATCTTGTAGCCCTTGCCCTGCAGTTCCTTGATGGCCGAGACCAGCTGCGGCACCGAGGCGCTGATGTTGGGCAGCTTGATGATGTTGGTGTCCGGGTCCTGGGTCAGCTTCCCCAGCTCGCCGAGGTTGTCCGGGACGCGCTGGTCTTCGTTCAGCTGGTCGGGGAACTGGGCCAGAATCCTGGCCGCCACCGAGATGTCACTGGTCTTGATCTTGATGCCCGCCGGCTCGGCGAAGGCCCGGACTATCGGCAGAAATGCGTAGGTCGCCAGCAGTGGCGCCTCGTCGGTCAGCGTGTAGATGATGGTCGGCTGATCATCGCTCATGCGTGTTCTCCCGGCGTCAGTGTCGGTCGGCTAATGATGGCTCCGCGTTGGTAACGGCTACCAGTATCGCCGCTCCACTATCTCAGCGGATACCCCGTCACCCAGCCGCTACCGTTCAGGCGGCGAGATCACACCCCCGGACGGGCCGCCGCAGCGTAACGACCGTCACTCCCGGTCGATAGAAGCCCTGCTCAGGGTGTATTTTCTCGCTCGTCGTTTCCCTCAGTGGGAGCCAAACCCGTTTCCCTGACGGGCGAGGCGCATAGCGTCTTTTGTGATGCCACCAAGCTTCTTCTGGTTCCTGCCGACGAGCGGCGACAGCAGGTCGATCGTCGGTGCGTCACACGCGTCTTCCCACTTGGGTCTGCCTGCCGGCTATCGCGGGCCGACCCGTCGTTACCTGGCCGAGGTGGCCCGCGCCGCCGACCGGCTCGGCTATGAGGGGGTGCTGACACCCACCGGGACCTGGTGTGAAGACGCCTGGCTGACTGCCTCGGCGTTGGTGGCCGAGACCGAGAGACTGAAGTTTCTGGTCGCTTTCCGTCCGGGCCTGACGCCGCCGACCCTGGCCGCTCAACAAGCGGCGACCCTGCAGCGGTTCTCCGATGGCCGGGTGTTGCTCAACATCGTCAGCGGTGGCGACGACAGCGAGCAACGGCGATTCGGCGACTGGCTCGATCACGACGAGCGGTATGCGCGCACCGCAGAATTCCTGCAGATCCTCACCTCGTTGTGGAGCAAGGATTCGGTGGATTACACCGGTCGGTACTACCGGGTCGCCGACGCGCGGGTGCCCGTGCCACCGGATCCGGTGCCGGGTATCTACTTCGGTGGCTCATCAGCGGCGGCCCTCCCGATCGCCGCCGAGTTCGCCGACGTCTACCTCACCTGGGGCGAGCCGCCGCCTGTCGCGGCCGCCAAGATCGCACGTGTGCGCGCACAAGCCGCCGCACGCGGCCGGGACATCCGATTCGGTATCCGGTTGCACACCATCAGCCGGGACACCCCCGCCGCGGCCTGGGCCGTCGCCGAGTCGCTGCTCGCCGAACTGACCGAGGAACAGATCGCGGCAGCCACGGAACTGCACGCCAAATCCGAATCGGAGGGCCAACGGCGAATGACGGCACTGCACGGTGGGCGTACGGACAAGCTGGAGATCTACCCGAACCTGTGGGCCGGCGTCGGGCTGATCCGCGGCGGTGCGGGCACCGCTCTGGTAGGCAGTCATCAAGAAGTGGCAAACCTCATCACCGAATACCACTCGCTCGGCTTCGACGAGTTCATCCTTTCCGGCTATCCGCATCTGGAGGAGGCGTACTGGTTCGCTGAGGGTGTGCTGCCATTGCTGACCGCTCAGGGGGCAGTTCGATCGAGGGAAGCGTTGGCGCAGTGAGCGTTTCGCCGGATAGTTTTTTCCTGGCCGTGGCCCTCGATGGCACCGGATGGCACCCGGCGGCGTGGCGGGAGCCC
Organism: Mycobacterium gordonae; assembly: GCF_001417955.2. GTDB lineage: Bacteria > Actinomycetota > Actinomycetes > Mycobacteriales > Mycobacteriaceae > Mycobacterium > Mycobacterium gordonae_B. The sequence continues at coordinate 240,140 of NZ_LKTM01000001.1, forward strand.
GACGCCCGGCCCAGCGATCTGTTCACCGCGGGCTACTGGACCGATCTCGTCGTCGAGGCCGAGCGCGGGTCGTTGGACTTCGTCACCATCGAAGATGGCTTGGCGGTGCAGTCCGACGAACAGTTCGATCCCGACAACCGTCGCGACCGGGTGCGCGGCCGGCTGGACGCCGTGCTCATCGCCGCACGGATCGCGCCGCTTACCAAGCGGATCGGGCTGGTGCCGACGGTGGTCGCGTCCCATACCGAGCCGTTTCATGTGTCGAAGTCGATCGCCACGCTCGACTACGTGAGCGCGGGCCGGGCCGGGGTTCGAATCCGCGTGTCCAGCCGCAACGATGAGGCCGCGCACTTCGGCCGCCGTGTGCTGCCCCGCTTCTCTGACGATGCGCTCACCGACCCGTCCCAGCGCCCACGGTTCGACGAACTTCTCCTCGAGGCAACCGACTACGTGGAGGTGCTGCGTCGGTTGTGGGACAGCTGGGAGGACGACGCCGAGATACGCGATGTCGCCACGGGACGGTTCATCGATCGAACCAAGCTGCACTACATCGACTTTGAAGGGCGCTGGTTCTCCGTCAAGGGGCCCTCGATAACCCCCCGGCCGCCGCAGGGCCAACCGATCGTGGCCGCCCTGGGTCACGGCGCTGCCACCTACCAGTTCATCGCCGACAGTGCGGATGTCGGATTCGTGACCCCGCAGGACGCCGGGCAGGCCGAAGCCATCGTTGCCGACATCGCGCGACGCGCTGTGGCAAGACCGCGGGGCCCGCTGCACCTGCTGGCTGATCTCACCGTTTTCCTCGATGACACTCCGATAGCCGCCGAGGCCCGCCGGCGCCGGCTTGACGAACTGGCCGGAAGCGAATATCGCAGTGATGCCGCGGTTTTCGTCGGGACACCCGCCCAGTTGGCCGATCTGCTGCAGGAGTGGCGATCGGGTGGCCTGGCGGGGTTCCGGCTGCGTCCGGCGACGCTGCCGCACGACCTGCTGCAGATCACCGAGGAGCTGGTGCCCGAGTTGCGCCGCCGAAAACTGTTCCGGGCCTCCCGTACCGCCGAAACGCTGCGCGGGACGCTGGGATTGGCACGGCCCACCAGCCGGTACGCCACCGCCTGACTCTCAAGGAGCGTCCCAATGGCCAAGCCTGTCAAGCAAATTCACCTCGCAGCCCACTTTCCAGGTGTCAACAACACCACCGTGTGGAGCGATCCGGCAGCGGGCAGTCACATCGAGTTCAGCTCGTTCGCCCAGTTCGCCCGGACGGCCGAGCGGGGCAAGTTCGACTTCCTGTTCCTTGCCGAAGGATTGCGGCTGCGCGAACAGAACAACCAGATCTACGATCTCGACGTCGTCGGCCGGCCCGACACCTTCACGGTACTTGCGGCGTTGGCGGCGGTCACCGACAGACTGGGATTGACCGGCACCATCAACTCGACGTTCAACGAGCCCTATGAGGTGGCGCGGCAGTTCGCCTCGCTGGATCACCTATCCGCCGGCCGGGCCGCCTGGAACGTGGTGACGTCTTGGGATGCGTTCACCGGTCAGAACTTTCGGCGCGGGGGGTTTCTGGCCGAGGACCAGCGTTACGAGCGGGCGAAGACGTTCCTGCAGACGGCGAACGAACTGTTCGATTCTTGGCGGGGCGACGAGATATTGGCGGACAAGGACTCCGGAGTCTTCCTGGCCGACGCCGGCGCCGGCTCGTTCGCGCATCAGGACGCGCACTTCGACATTCACGGTCGGTTCAACGTTCCCCGCAGTCCGCAGGGCCGACCGGTCATTTTTCAGGCGGGCGACTCCGATGCGGGTCGCGAGTTCGCGGCGGCGGCCGCCGACGCGATCTTCTCCCGGCACAGCACCCTGGCAGCGGGGCAAGCGTTCTACAGCGATGTCAAGGGGCGTCTGGCCCGCTACGGACGGCACCGCGACGAGTTGCTGATCCTGCCTGCCGCCACCTTCGTGATCGGGGAGACCGACGCCGAGGCCGAGGAGATCGCGCGCGAGGTGCGACTGGCCCAGGTTTCCCCGCAGACGGCGATCAAGTTCCTCGAACAGCTGTGGAACCGCGACCTCAGCGACCACGACCCGGACGGCCCGCTGCCCACCGTCGATCCGATCGTCGGGGAGAACACCATCTCACGCGGCAGGGCCAGCGTCCGCATGTACCGGGATCCGGTTGCCATAGCGAACGATTGGCGGGATAGAGCCGCCGCGGAGAACCTGACCACTCGCGAGCTGATCGTCGAGGTGACCGGGCGACAGTCGTTCGTCGGATCAGCGCAGACGGTCGCCGCGTCCATCGACGAACTCGTGCAGCTCGATGCCAGCGACGGCTTCATCCTGGTCCCCCACATCACACCGGGTGGGCTGGATCCATTCGTCGACCAGGTCGTGCCGCTGCTGCAGGACCGAGGCGTCTTCCGGTCCGACTACAGCGGAACCACGCTGCGTGACCATCTGGGCTTACCCCCGCTGCGGCGCCGGGCCGGCGCCGACGCAGCCGGTTCCGCGGCATCCTGAGGGGCATCGTGCCGACGCCATTGACAGTCCTCGACCTGGTCCCGATTTCATCGGGATCGACGGCAGCGCGCGCCCTGGACAACAGCATCGACCTGGCGCGGCGCGCCGAGTCACTGGGCTACGCCCGTTACTGGTTCGCCGAGCACCATCTCAATCCCGGCGTGGCCGGAACTTCACCGGCCATCCTGCTGGCTTTGACCGCGTCGGAGACGTCGACGATCCGGCTCGGCTCGGGTGCGGTGCAGATGGGTCACCGCACCGCGTTGGCGACCGTGGAGGAGTTCGGGCTGCTCGACGCCCGGTTTCCCGGCAGGTTCGATCTGGGGCTGGGGCGTTCCGGAGGAAAACCGACCGGGCCACGCCCCGCTGATGCGGTGCTCGAACGACGTCCTCCTGACGGCCTCACGATTCCACCCGCCTTCGACCCGACGTCGTTGTTACAGTCGCCCCGCCTGGCATTGCACAAAGCGCTGCTGCAGTTGCCGGGTGCGCAATCGCAGAACTACACCGAGCAGGTGGATGACATCCTCAGCCTGATCGCCGACACGTACCGCGCCGAGAACGGTGAGGAGGCGCACGTCGTCCCCGGAGGCGGTGCCGACCTGCAGATCTGGATTCTCGGCAGCAGCGGTGGGGAAAGCGCCGCGGTGGCCGGAAGCAAGGGTTTGCGGTTTGCCGCCAACTACCACGTCACACCGTCCGCTGTCCTCGAGGCGGTCGACGCCTATCGAGCCGCTTTCCGGCCGTCGGCCGAGGTGAACCGGCCCTACGTCACCGTATCCGCTGACGTCGTCGTCGCCGAGGACGAGGCGACCGCCCGGGAGCTGGCAGTGGGATATGGGCTCTGGGTACGCAGTATCCGCACGGCCGAGGGAGCCATTCCGTACCCGACGGCCGACGAAGCGCGCGGGCACGTCTGGACGGAGGCCGAGCGCCGGCTGGTGGCCGACCGCGTCGACACCCAGTTCGTGGGAACCGCCGCGCAGGTCGCCGATCGGCTGGAACGCCTGCGCGACGCCACCTCGGCCGACGAGTTGATCGTCACGACGATCACTCACGATCACCGGGACCGGGTGCGGTCCTATGAATTGCTCGCCGAGGAATGGAATCGGCGCTGAGCTCACAAGCTACCTGCGAGTCTTCCCAAGATCTCCGCGGTGGGTTCGTCGGTCGCGTGCCGGTAGCCCGTGCCTGCCCAGAGATGGACGAAGTCCGGTTGACCTGCCGCGGCCGCGGCCTTGCGCAGTGGGCTGGTGAGGTGGTGGATGGCGGGATAGCCCCATGGCGCGTCCGCCTCGTGCGCGTCGATGAAGGCGTTGCGCAGGCCGCGGGCGGGCCGGCCGGTGAACGCGCGGGTGATGACGGTCTCGGTTCGGGCCGGGTCGACCAGGGCGGCCCGGTGGGTGGCCGATGCGCCACTTTCGGTCGCGCGGAGCAGCACGGTGCCGACGACGGCCGCCGCGGCGCCGGCGTGGATCACTTCGGCCACCGCCTGCGGGGTGGCCAGTCCGCCGCCGGCGATGACCGGGAGGTCGACCGCCCGGGTGATGTCCGCGACGAGCGTGGTGATCGGAGTCGGGACGAGCGGCTCGGTCGGGGTGAGTGTGCCGGAATGGCCTCCGGCGGTGTGCGCCTGGACCGCCAACGCGTCGACACCGGCGTCCCGCGCGGCAGTCGCCTCGACCCGGTTGGTGACGGTCTGCACGACGATGGTGCCGGCCGCCTTGAGCGCCTGGATCACCCGCTGCGGCGGGATGCCGAACGTGAAGCTGACCAATGGGACGGGGGCGTCCAGGAGCAACTGGATTTTGTCGTCGAAGCTGTCGGTGTCTTCGATGGGTTCGGCGGGCAGGGTGAGGCCGAACCGCACGGCGTCGCGCTGGATCTCAGCGGCGTACCAGCGGTAGAGCTCGGGGTCTACCGGCAGCGGGTTCGGAGCAAAGATGTTGACGCCGAACGGGATTGATTCGGCACGGACCTGCCGGATCTGTTCCTCGACGGCTTGTGCCGTCTTGTAGCCGGCCGCGACCATGCCCAGACTGCCGGCGCGGCCGGCCGCGGTGACCATCGCGGGGGAGGTGGGGCCACCGGCCATCGGCGCGGCCAGCACGGGCAGGGTGATTCCGAGTTGCGACAACATGGTGATCAGCTCCGTCGAAGACCGTCCAGGGCGACGTCGGTCACCCGCTCGGCGAGGTCGGCGTTGTATCCCTGCATCGCCTGACATCCCACGAGCAGCGTTTTCACTTCTGGCACACCGACATCCGGCCGGGCGGTACCGGCTTGTTGAGCGGCGTGCAGCAACTCGGCCAGCATGCCCAGGAATTCCTCCTCGGCCCGGGGGACCGCCTTGTTGACGTCTATCCCGATGCCGGCCAGAGCTTCCACCAGGCCCCGGTCGGCGGCACCCCACTGCAACACCATCGACCTCAGGAACGTGAACAACGCCTGGCCGGGGTCTCCGGACTCCAGCAGGGCGCGGCCCTCGTCGATCAGGTGGTGCATCCGATCGGCGATCACCGCCTGAAACAGTGCGTCTTTGGTCGGGAAATGGCGATAGACGGTGCCCGCGCCCACGCCCGCGCGCCGTGCGATTTCGTCGATAGGCACCGACAGGCCCTCGGCCGCGAAGGTTTGGTAGGCGATGTCCAGCACGCGCGCCCGGTTGCGGGCGGCGTCGGCCCGTACCGGCCGCGCGGTGCTCGCCATCTGGTGCCTCCCTGATTCAGACGGTTGACAAAACGGGGCGTACGTTCCGTATAGTAGCCAAAAGCGGAGCGATCGCCCCGTTTATCTAGGACCTTACGCGATGATCCTGCCTAGAGGGTGTCGGCATCCCGCACTTTGTCGCCCTCACCGCAGACCCAACCGAAGATCAATGAGGAGTTCCCCATGACGAAATGGACTGCCGCCGACATTCCCGACCAGACCGGACGAACGGCTGTGGTCACCGGCGCCAACACCGGCCTGGGTTTGGAAACCGCTACCGCCCTTGCCGCCCACGGCGCACGCGTGGTGCTCGCCGTGCGCAACCTGGGAAAGGGCAAGCAGGCCGTCGACCGGATCACGACTGCGACGCCGGGAGCCGACGTGTCGCTGCAAGAACTCGACCTCGGCTCACTGGCGTCCGTGCGCGAGGCCGCGGCGCAACTGCGTGCCACCCACGACCGTATCGACCTGTTGATCAACAACGCCGGCGTTATGTACCCGCCCAAGTCGACCACGGCGGACGGTTTCGAAATGCAGTTCGGCACAAATCATCTGGGCCACTTCGCGTTGACCGGGCTGCTGTTGGACCGGCTGCTGCCAGTCCCGGGGTCGCGGGTTGTGACGGTCAGCAGCGTCGGTCACCGCATCCGCGCCGCGATCCATTTCGACGACCTGCAGTGGGAGCGCAGTTACAGCAGGGTCGGCGCGTACGGGCAGTCCAAGCTCGCGAATTTGCTCTTCACGTACGAACTGCAGCGCCGCCTGGCCCCACACGGCACGACCATCGCGGTGGCGGCCCACCCCGGTGTTTCAGACACCGAGCTGACCCGGCACCTGCCGACGCTGATCGGCCTGCTGGGCAAGCCGTTCTTTCAGCCCGCCGAACTCGGCGCCCTGCCCACGCTGCGGGCCGCCGCGGACCCCGGCGTCCAGGGGGGCCAGTACTACGGGCCCGACGGGTTCCAGGAAGTCCGCGGGTACCCGAAACTCGTTGCCTCCAGCGCACAGTCGCACGACGTGGAACTGCAGCGCCGGCTGTGGGCGGTGTCCGAGGAGCTCACCGGGGTCAGCTACGACGTCTAGACCCGACAGAATGGGTCGATGCAGGCGCTGCGGAACATCATCCTGTTGACATCCATTGCCGCGGCGGCGCTGGTCGGCTGCGGCACGGTGGCGCCCGGCGGCCGGCCCGCGCCGGTGGCAGGCTCCAGCGGCGACTTCGCCGGGCCGGTGGACATCGGCAATGGCCGGCATCTGTACCTGCAATGCCGTGGCCGCGGCGCACCGACCGTCATTCTGGAATCCGGCTACCACAATTCGTCGGACCCGTGGAGTCAGTCCGACGCCACCGAGCCTGCCAGGGGACCCGCGGTGTTGCCCGCGCTGGCCGGCCCGCACCGGGTTTGCGCCTACGACCGGCCCGGGACTTTGCGCAACTCCGACCCGCCCACCCTCTCCGATCGCAGCTCATCGGTACCGATGCCGCGCACGGCGAGCGACGTGGTCAGCGATCTGCATACGCTGCTGGAGGCCGCGCACCTGCCGGGCCCGTACGTGCTGGTCGGTCACTCGCTGGGCGGGCTGTTCATTCGGCTGTATGCGCAGACCTACCCCGCGCAGGTGCGGGGACTGGTCTTCGTCGACGCGTTCGCGGCCGAGATCCCGGACTTGCTGGGATCCGATTGGCCGGCCTACCGGCGAGCGCTGGACGGACCGTTGCCGCAGTTCACTGATTCGCCGTCCTTCGAAATCGTCGACATCGATCGCAGTGTCGCGCAGGTCCTCGCGGCACCGGCGCTGCCACCAGTTCCGGCTGCCGTGCTGACCAGGACGGAGCCGTTCATCATTCCGCCCGACCTCCCCGCCGAGAAGGGCGAGGAATTGGAGCAGGCCTGGCGCGACGCCACCACCGACCTGGTCGCGCTGCGCCCGCAGACCCCGCGGATCTCGGCGACCGGCAGCGACCACTTCATCCAGGTTCACCAACCTGATTTAGTGGCTGCCAGTGTGGGTTTGGTGATTCAGCGCTCGGGGAGTTGATCGGTACCCTCGCTCAGCGGCGCAGTGTCGGGCCTACCCAAGCTCTCGATCCGGCGTTGGATTGCGAGGGGAACCGCAAGCGCCATCCGCGCTCACCGCTGCGACACTGCCGCTGACAGGTGCTGTCGGGGCATCGCCTCTTCGCCGGTAGGCCGACTCCAGGACTGCTGGAACGTTCGCGAGGTTGCGGTGCACGGCTGCGAGTTGCTGGAGAGTTGATATTTGTTGACTCGTCACCTGTGCGGCCGCGCGCTCGGCTTCGACCAGAAGTTGCGACGCACCGTCTTTTGCTTCAGCGACTAGCCTGTCGGCCTCGGTGCGTGCCACCGCCACGATGTCCGCCGCCTCGCCGCGCGCATCACTTTGCATCTGGGTGACTTCGTCGACCGTGGTGCGCAGTAGTTTCGAGATACGGTGGGCCACTGACTGCGGAGACGTTGACACGTCATACAAGGTGGCGATCTCCGTCTTGAGTGCGACGATCTCCTTGAGAGCCTCGGCCAATCGGGAGTGCAGCAGCTGGTTTTCATTGAGCAGGGACTGCTTCGCGTGGGCTTCCAGCCAGATGTACTCATCAACCGCGGTCTGTTCATAGCCATTGCGTGCGCGTGCGAATTTGGGAGCGGCACTAGCTGTCACGTGTGGACCTGCCTTGATTGAAAGGGACACGTTTCGCCCGATCAGTCGCCACGAGGACCGTGGCCACCGGTAGCGGCGCCACTCGCCGTGTCGGGCCCGCCGGCCGCACCCGCTGCGGCGCCTCCGGTTGCGGTCGCGCCTCCACCTGTGGCAGCACCTCCGGCTGCGGCAGCGACTCCGAAAATGCCGCATGCCGAGGCCGCGGCCCCACCGGCCCCCGCCATAACTGGTAGGGGAACCGCGAGCGGTATCGCACCCGGCGCAGCCAGCGGCACCACCACCGGTACTGGGCCGGGTAGGACTACCGGGTCGGCGACCCCAGCACCCATGAGCACCGGCCCGCCCTTACCGGCCGGAACCGGAACGGTGCCGGGCACTGGATCGGCAGCGCCGGCCTGCACAACCGGGGCATCCGCACCGCCAACCGCCGCGGCCCCGCCATCGGGTGCACCCGCAGCCGCCCCTGCGGCTGCCGCGCCGCCCGCACCAGCCGCGCCCCCGGCGACGACACCCCCGCCGTCGGCGGCAGCCGCTGCACCCGCCGCGCCGGCACCTGCTGCACCGACAATGGGTAACGCCAAAGGAACAGCGCCGACGATCGGAACAGGCACGGCACCGGCGATCACGGGGCCGGGCAGCGCCATCGCGACCGGCGCTGCCTCAGGCGCTGGCTGCTCGACGCAAGCCGGGCCGCCCGCGATGAATGGGACGGCGGCGGACCCTGGGCTAGACGCCAGCGCGCTCCCGCACCAGACCCCGCCGGTGAGCACCGATATCTGAAATAGTTGGACTACTTTCACTGAAATTTCTCCCTCGCTTGGGCGATGGTGATTTCGCCGATTGGTGATTGGTCCGAACCGTAGGCGGCGGTGCGAACAATTCCTAGACCACCGATTGAGATGGTTATAGAACCGTTGTTTATTGACCGAAGTACATTCGTGTAATTCGCGACTTTATGTGAATTGAGCCATTTGTCCGGACTGCCCCAACGGCACGGCTCTGCTCGCTCAGCAACACGATGAGCTGGATATATGCCCAAAATTGGCCAAGGCGCCGTGGCCCGGGTGAGCAATTGCCGGATCGAACACGACAGGTTCGTCTCACCGCGGATTATTGTATTTCACGGTAGACCGAAATGGTTCAACCAAGACCCGATTGTAGTTCCCCGAACAATTTCGTCTGCGTCTGCGCCGAAATGTTACGCACGGATATTGATGGTCGAGCCCGCTGAATTGCCGACTTTATTCGGTCGGTTGGCGCATCACTCCTGCCAGACACGCATTACCGCAGCGGTGAGTGCTCGGCAGGGCCGGCTACTGATTCCCGAGATCTGCGGCGGCGTGTTTGCCGGCACGCCGACCGGCGTACACGCAGTCGGCGAGTGAGAGCCCGCTGACGTAGGAGTTGGAGCAGATTCCGGTCGCGGTCCGTCCCGCGCTGTACAGGCCGGGAATCGGCGAACCGGCCTTGTCGAGAACCGCGCCGGTGCCTTCGTCGACGCGGATGCCGCCCAGGGTCAGCATCGGTGTCGGGTTGAGCAGATTCGGCCGGATCGAGATGTTCAGCAGCGTGAAGGGCGGCTTGCTGATCCGTCGGACGAAGTCCGCCGGCTTGCCGGCCGGGTCCGCGGTCCCGGTGTCGATGGCGCTGTTGTGCGCCTGCACGGTGGCGACCAGACCGTCGGCGTCGATGCCGGCCCGTTGTGCGACGTCCTGCAGGGAGGCGCCCTTGACCGAGTCGAGGAACATCAGCGCCGCCGACTGGGCGCGCTGAAACCACAACGGCTGCTTGATCATTTGCTGACGCGCCTCTTTCATCAGCGATGCGTCGGCAAGGAGCCAGCCCTTGCCGTGGTGGTGCCGCACCATCTGGTAGCCGACTGCCGCGCCGTAGCGGCTCTCGTCGATGATGCGCTGACCCTGCTCGTCGACGATGATTGCACTGATGAAAGCGCTTGGGGGCGTGATGAATCGCCACGCCGACACGTTGTCCATCCGCTCGGTGACGGCGCCCGCGCCCTGTGCCATCGCGATACCGCTGCCGTCGTCACCGCTGGTGCCGAGCTGAAGTCCGCCTAGGTATTGGGGTGCAAAGCGTTTGACCCATTCGGTGTTGGCCATGTAACCGCCGGCGCAGACGATCACCCCGCGCCGGGCCTGTATCCGCACCGGCCGCGCGTAGCGCCGCTCGAGATTGCGCAACCGTCGTTCCATCTGAGCTCGCAGCGGCGGGTAGTAGATGCCGGGCTTGGTCGACAGTCCGGCCAGTCTCGAATAGCGCTTCTGGATGCGCGGCGGAGCGTGGCGCATCGTCGTGGCCTGCACCCCGATCACCCGGCCGGCGGAGTCCTGGATCAGACGGCTGACCTGCGTGTGCGGTTGGAACCGAACCCCTAGGGCCAGAGCTGATTTGGCCAGGGGTTCATACATCTTCTTGCCCGAGGTGCCCTTGCCTTTCACCCGGTGTCCGCGTTGCACGGGTGGCGTAACGGCGCGGAACGCACCGGCGTTCTCACTGCCGGAGTGGTACAGGTAGTAGTGATTGTTGGGGTAGGACGTCTTGTACGGGCACACCGTGGAATCGAACGGCACGCCGTAATCGCTGAGCCAGCGGATCATTTCGGGGCTGCCCGCCACGAATGACTCCAGGGTTTGCGGGCTTACGGCGTCGCCGACTTCGAGGCGGAGATACGTCAGCATCTGCTCGTAGCTGTCGCTCACGCCGGCCTGCTCCTGCACCCAGGTGCCGCCGCCGGCGTAGATGATGCCGCCGGACACAGCGGTCGACCCGCCACCGTTCGCGCGATCCAGCGCCAGCACGTCGGCCCCGTTCTCACGGGCGGCGATGGCGGCACACGTGCCCGCTGCGCCGAAGCCCACCACCACCACGTCGGCTGATTCGTCGAACTTTGTCGATTCGACCGTGCTCATCGCCCAACTCCAATCAAGCTCGTTCTCCGCTCGTGGACTCTAGAGCGTCGCGGTGTCGCGATAGACGCGATCGGCCGTTGTAGGCATATCTTGCCTCGCCGATGCAACGGTTACAGCCGCTCGATGATGGTCACGTTGGCGGTTCCCCCGCCTTCGCACATTGTCTGCAGCCCGTATCGGCCGCCGGTGCGCTCAAGCTCGTTGAGCATGGTGGTGAACAGCTTGGCCCCGGTAGCACCCAGTGGATGGCCCAGCGCGATCGCACCGCCGTTGGGATTCACCTTCGCCGGATCGGCCTTGATCTCCTTGAGCCAAGCGAGAACCACCGGCGCGAAGGCTTCGTTGATCTCCACGGTGTCGATGTCGTCGATGCAGAGTCCGGTCTTCTCCAGCGCGTACCGGGTCGCGGGGATGGGTCCGGTCAGCATGAACACCGGGTCGGCACCCCGCGCACTGATGTGGTGAATGCGAGCCCGCGGTGTCAGCTGGTGGTCTCTGACGGCCTGCTCGGAGGCCAGCAGCACCGCGCTCGCACCATCGGAAATCTGGCTGGCCAGCGCGGCTGTCACCCGTCCGCCCTCGGTCAATGTCTTGAGTCCCGCCATCTTCTGCAGCGTCGTTTCACGCGGCCCTTCGTCGGTGCGGAAGTCGCCGACCCGTACGATCTCGTTGTCGAAATGCTTGGCCTGGATGGCCGATAGCGCACGCTCGTGACTGGACAGCGCGAACTCCTCCATCTCCTCCCGGGACAAATTCCATTTCTGCGCAATCAGTTCGGCACCGCGGAACTGCGAAATCTCTTCGTCGCCGTATCGGCGCTGCCAACCTTCGGATTCCGCGGTCGCGGTGGTGAAGCCGTACTGTTCACCGGCTCGGCGGGCCGAGGAAATCGGGATCCGGCTCATGCTCTGCACGCCGCCGGCCAGGATGATGTCCGCTGTTCCGGCCATGATTGCCTGTGCACCAAAGGAAATCGCCTGCTGGCTGGATCCGCACTGCCGGTCGACGGTGACGCCGGGAACCTCCTCTGGATAACCCGCGGCCAGCCACGAAGTCCGCGCGATGTTGCCGGACTGGCCGCCGATCGCGTCGACGCACCCGACCACCACGTCGTCGACGGCACCCGGGTCGACGTCGACCCTTTTGAACAGCCCTTGAAACACGCGTGCTGCCAGATCAATTGGATGCACACCGGCGAGGGATCCGTTGCGCTTGCCGACCGCGGTACGGACAGCCTCCACGATGTAGGCCTCAGGCATTTCAGACTCCTTCGTTGATGATCCCGCCCACGACGAGGTCGAGATACTGCCGACCGAGTTGCTCTGCGGTGAGGGGGCCGCCGGCAGCGTAACAACCAAGCGCTTGCTTGGTCAACACATTCGTCGTACGGTGAAGCGTCATGAGGAGTGCGAACGCGCGGGAAGCACGCCACCGCCGGATGAGCCGGCGCCGGCGGCACACCATCACGAAGGAAGGTTCAGGCCTGTGACGGTCCCCCACGAACAAGACGTCGTAACCTACTCCGTGACAGATGATTTGGCTGTGGTGACGATGAACCGGCCCCGATACCGCAATGCCCAGAATTCGGTGATGACATACGCTCTTGACGCCGCGTTCCGGCGAGCGGTGGAGGATGATGCGGTCAAGGTGATAGTCCTCGCGGGCAGCGGTGAGCACTTCAGCGCCGGACATGACATCGGCTCACCGGGCCGCGATCACCATGTGCGTTACAGCAACGAAGCGGTTCTGTGGTGGGACCACGTCGACAAGCCAGGGGGAGACCAGCGCTTCGCGCGGGAAACGGAAGTCTACTTGGGTATGTGCCGGCGCTGGCGTGAGATCCCGAAGCCGATGATTGCGATGGTGCAGGGAGCATGCATCGCCGGCGGATTGATGCTCGCCTGGGTTTGCGATCTGATTGTGGCCTCAGAAGATGCGTTCTTCGCCGACCCGGTCGTGCGCATGGGGATTCCGGGCGCCGAGTACTTCGCGCATCCGTGGGTGCTCGGAGCTCGGTTTGCGAAGGAAATCCTTTACACCGGTGATCGATTCACCGCGCGGCGCGCCTACGAGGTGGGCATGGTCAACCGGGTGATTCCACGCGCGCATCTCGAGCAAGAGACCTTTGCCATCGCAGCCCGCATCGCGAAGATGCCCCGGTTCGGCCTTGCGTTGGCCAAGAAGGCGGTTAACCAGTGTGAAGACCAGATGGGTATGCGGAACGGAATCGATGCGGTGTTCGGACTACATCATTTCGCGCACGCCCACAACGCCGAGGTGGGGGCGGGCCCATTGGGCGGAGTCGACGTGAAAGACATGGCGCGAGAACCATGATCGGCTCTGTTGCAGCGCTTGGCGGCAGCGCTATTCGCGGTCTTCGTCGATATCGACGACGACCGCGGTGACGTTGTCCGGCCCGCCCGCCTGCAGGGCCGCCTCGATCAGCGCCTGGCACGCGTCGGCAGGCTCAGGATGGGAGTCCAGGATCTGCGCCAGGGATGGGTCGTCGACCACACCGTGCAGTCCGTCGCTGGACAGCAGGATCCGGTCACCGGGCAGCAGATCCACCGCCGCCGCGTCCGGTAGGGCTTGCGGGAACATCGCCACATGCCGGGTCAGTATCGCCCGCGCGGGGTGGCGCTCGGCTTCCTCGATCGAGACCTCGCCGGCGTCGATCATGTCCTGAATCACACTGTGGTCGCGCGTGATCTGCTGCAGGTTCTGTTCGCGGAACAGATAGGCCCGGCTGTCGCCCAGATGGCCGACCAGCGCCCGCCCGCCCGCTACCAGGACGGCCACCACTGTGGTGTTCGCGCCGGCGGCACGGTCGTCGGTGGCCGCGAAAGCCCGGAAATCATCGCAGTATTCGACGATGGCGCGGCCCAACAGGTCGGCGGCGGCCTCGCCGTCGAGGTCATCGGGTTTGAGATGCCGGTTCACATACGTCGGCAGCAATTCCACCACCAACGCGGCCGCCAGGGCGCCGTCGGTGCTGCACGCCACCCCGTCGGCCACGATGAACAGTGACCGCTCCGGATAGGCGCCCCAGCTGTCCTGGTTGGTTGCGCGGATCCGGCCGATGTCGGACAGGCCGGCGAATTTACGCACCCGGGCCGCCGTCATCGCGGACGGCCGGTGTCGCCGCCGGTCATCCGCTCGGATTCGGGCAGGTCGAGGTAGCGCTCCAGGTTGCGGTGCATGTTGATCACCCGGCGCTCTTCGTTGGACAGCACCAGGTGGGTGAAGCCGGGCTGATGCAGGCCACGCTGCAGGCCCGGAAGCACCCGGATGTCCTGGGTGAGCACAATGCCGGGCTCAGCGTCCGCGGCCGATATCCGGACGTCGGTCGGCTTGCTGCGGCCGGCGCCCGGCGGCATCCGCGTCATCAGGAACATGGTCAGCTCACCGTGGTCGGGATCGGCCCCGGGACGCGACGTCATGATGGTCAGGTGGTCGGCGTTGACCAGGAACGTCATGTTGGGGAACACGTTGTACTGGTGCAGGCGGGTCACCCGGTCGGTGTCGGCCCAGCCCAGATCGACCCCGCGACCGGCGGCAAACGCCCGGGTGCGTGCCGCGATCAGATCGGCGACGGTCTGTCCCGGCTCGCGTTGGTCGGCGGGAAACGGTGTGCCCTCAACCGCGCCCATCAGTGCGCCCTGGGTGTAAACGTAAGCCTCCCATACCTCTTCGTCGCTGAGCGCGCCCTCGAAGCGCGGGCTCTGCACCCCGTACGGCTGATCGGACTTACCCGCATGTCGCCAGATCTGCTGTGGCGCATGAACGTCATCGACACATCGCAACAACTCCGGGTGCAGCGTCTGGATGTGGTACGTCTCGCTGTAACCGTCCGCGATCGTCTTCCAGTTCGCCTCGACCTCGACGGTCAGCGTTGCGTAGCAACGGAAATCGTCGATATGACACCACGCGATGTCCTGAGGAATCTCATCCAGGTATTCGGAGAGCGCCATCGCGTCCAGATCCAGGTTCACGAAGACCATGCCCTCAAAGGCAGCTACCCGGGCCGGGACCAACGGGAAATCAGACATCCGCAGCGAGCCGAAACCTTTGCGGCCGGGCACCCGCTTGAGCGTGCCGGCCAGGTCCCAGGTCCACCCGTGGTAGCCGCACTTGAGTTCACGCAGCCCCGAACCCGAACCCACGCACAGCGAGTTGCCGCGATGGCGGCAGGCGTTCTGAAACGCGCGCAGCTCGCCGTCGTCGTCGCGGACGATCAACACACCGTATGGGCCGCAACGGTATTCGAAGTAGTCGCCCGGTTCGGCCACATGGTCGACCATGCAGGCCACCTGCCACACCTTCGGCCACATCCGCTCGACCTCCAGCGCGGCGAACGCGGGCGAGTAGTACCGCTCGGCCGGCACCCGGGTGGGCGAGGGCGGCGGGGTGCCGATCGCGTCCTCTCCGGCGCGGACGGGGGCCTTCGCGCCGGCGTGGACAAGGCGTGTCTTCACGAAGGCAGCTTAACGCGCCCCGCGTACCAGGCGGCCCGGACGGGCGCCGGTGTCGACGTCCTTGCGCCGGGTGACCGTGCCACTGACGATCGTGGCCGCATATCCGCTGGCGCCCTGCAAGATTCGGCGCCCACCGGCCGGCAGGTCATAGGCCATGGCCGCGGGGTGCAGAGTCAGGGCGTCCAGGTCGATGACGTTGAGGTCGGCCTTCTTGCCCGCTTCGATGGTGCCGCGATCGGTGAGACCGAACAGGTGGGCGGTGTCACGCGACTGCTTGCGGATCACGTACTCCAGCGAGAGCTTCTCGCCGCGGCTGCGGTCCCGGGCCCAGTGCGTCAACAGGAAGGTGGGATATGAAGCGTCGCAGATCATCCCGCAGTGGGCACCCCCGTCGGAAAGACCCAGCACTCCGGCGGGATGCAGCATCATCTCGCGGATCGCGTCGTGATTGCCGTCGGCGTAGTTGAACAGCGGCAACATCAGCATCGCCGTCGCGTCGCCCTCGAGCATCAGGTCGTACAGCGTGGACAGCGGGTCCTCACCGCGCGCGGAAGCGATCGCGGCGACTGTGCGGTCGGGGGTGGGCTCGTAGTCCGGCGGGTTGCCGAGCGCATACAGCCGTCCGAGCGAGTGCTGCACCATCGCGAACATGCCGTCGAACAGCACGCCCGGGTCCAGGGGCAGGTCGTCCTCGGACAGGATCGCGGCCTTCACCGCGGGATCGGCCAGGCGCTGGGCAAGCTCTTCGCGGCTGCACTCGGCTTTGAGCCGCCGGTAGGTGGGCCGGTGGGTGAAGCCGTGGTGACCCTGGAATCCGATCATCATGCCGAACGGTCGCGCGGCGATCTGTGGGTGCAACCGACTGCCTTCGGCCGCCGCGGCCGCCGAGACGTCCAACTGCTCGCGCCAGAGGTTCGGGTCGGCGTCGACCTGGATCAAAGCGAAGGACACCGGCCGGTCGATCTCCCGGCTCAACCGGCGCATCCAGTCCAGTTCCTTCTTGGGTCCGACGATGTCTTCACCCGCCGCCCCCTGCGGCGCCAGCTCGAACACCGCCTGGCCTCCGGCGGCCATCGCGCGGCCCAGTCCGAACAGCTCCTCTTCGGCGGCGAAGGTGCCCGGCACGGGTTCGCCGTCCATCGCCACATGCGCGAGGGTGCGCGACGTCGAGAACCCGAGCGCGCCGGCCTCCACCGCCTCCCGGACCAGCCTGCCCATCGCCTCGATGTCTTCAGGGGTGGCCGGCTCGTTGCGGGCGCCCCGCTCGCCCATCGCATAGGCGCGGACGGCGCCGTGGGCGACCTGGCTGCCGACGTCGACGGCGAACCGCTGCTTGCCGATCGTCTCGAGGTACTCGGGGTAGGTCTCCCAGCCCCAGGTGATGCCCTCGGTGAGCGCGGTGCCGGGGATGTCTTCGACACCCTCCATCAGCCTGATCAGCCAGTCCTCGGTACCGGGCCGGACGGGGGCGAAGCCGACCCCGCAGTTGCCGGTGACCACCGTCGTGACACCGTGCCCGCTCGACGGCTCCAGCAGGCTGTCCCAGCTGACCTGGCCGTCGTAGTGGGTGTGGATGTCGACGAAGCCGGGCGCGACCACGTGCCCCGTCGCATCGATGGTTTCCGCGGCCGCACCGGCGAGCCCGGGACCGTCGGCGTCGCGGCGCGCGACTTCGACGATCTTGCCGTCCTTGATGCCGATGTCGGCGCGATAGCGCTGCGCGCCGGTGCCGTCCACGACGGTGCCACCGGTGATTTTCAGATCGAACATGGGGGCCTCCGAGGCGGGAACCAAACACTGCTCATTACGCTACGACGCGTAGCGTATATAGCGACGTTAGGCGTCGCACCCGCCTCAGTCAATGAATCCGGACCAACTCTGGAGAGTCAGCGAGCGGGCGCGGTCAGGCGCTTCCACTTCAGCGTGACCTGGGTGCCGTGCGGCGTGCCCTGAATGTCCGCTTCGTCGGCCAGGACGCGCATCAGCGGGATACCGCGGCCCCGGGTCAGGTCCTTGGTCGCCCCGCGCTGGCGCCACCGGCCCCGATCCTGGACCGTGACGGCCAGAGTGTCCGATTTGGCGTCATAAGCCGCGCTGACGTCCATCGTCCCGGCATCCGGGGTGTCCCGATACGCGAATTCGGCGGCGTTTGCCAGGGCCTCGCTGACCGCCAGCACCAGGTCGCTGAACCGCTCGGCGCCCAGCGTGAAGTGCCGGTCGAGCCAGTTGCGGAACTCGACACGGATCCGGTGAGCGTTGAGCGCATCCGCAGCCACCCGCATACGGACAAAGCGGGACCGGTCGTCGAGAGGCGTCATGAGAGGGCCGACGGTCAGCGTGTCCTGCCCTCCCGGTTACAGGCAGGTTCAGGCACCGGCGATCCAGCTCAGCGCGTTATCCAGAGTGCGGTGCAACGACAGCAGGCTGTCGATACCCATCAGTTTGATCGGACGGCTGGTGGCCGGGCCGTCGGCCACGACCGCGAAGCGCGTCGGCGGCGCCACTTCGGCCTGTCCGTTGACCAGGACACTCAGTCCGGCAGAGGCCAGGAACTCGACCTTGGTGAGGTCGACGATCAATGCCGCCGGGCTGGGAGCCAGGGCCGTGTGTATCGCCTCGGCCAGCGCTGGAGCGCTGAGCATGTCCACTTCGCCCGAGACGGCGAGCACGACGGCACCGTCCGTCTCGTACTGTTCGACTTCGAATGGGGCTCGATTCACTGAATCGCCGGGTTGATCGACCATGCTGTATCTCAAATCCATCCTTGCGGGAAAACGCTACTTTTCAGACAACCACGCAAAACCGGGGCTGTTGCTTCAACCCGCCGAACACCGCCGGATCCTGCGCCGGCAAAAGCGGCGCGACGGCAGTTAACCGCTGCCAATTCTAGGTCACGCGGCAAAAACGCCCGAATCGCGCCGCGGGCCGGCCGCGTCCGGCCGGACATCGGCACTGGTGGGCCGGTCCATGACGCCACTCATCCGTTGTCTGACGAACCCCGCTCCCGGGGCTTGTGCACGTTGGTAGCGTCTGGGGATGCTCTTTGCTGCCCTGCGCGATATGCAATGGCGGAAGCGACGCCTCGTTATCGCCATTGTCAGCACCGGACTGATCTTCGGGATGACGCTCGTGATGAGCGGGCTGGCGAATGGTTTCACCGTGGAGGCCCGTAACACCGTCGATTCGCTGGGGGTTGACGCTTTCGTGGTGAAGGACGGCTCGGCCGGACCTTTCCTGGGGTCGACCCCGTTCCCCGACGTCGATCTGGCCAGGGTGAGAGGCGAGGCCGGAGTTTCGGCGGCGGCGCCGCTGGGTTGCGTCGGGACGATCATGAGAGAGGGCACGTCGACGCGGAACGTCACGGCCTTCGGGGCGCCCGAGCACGGGCCCGGTATGCCACAGGTTTCGGAAGGCCGGGCGCCCTCCCGGCCCGACGAGGTCGCCGCCTCCAGCGTCTTGGGCCGCCACCTCGGCGACACCATTCAGGTGGGTGCGCACACCTTGAAGATCGTCGGCATCGTGCCCAACTCGACGGCGCTGGCGAAAATCCCCAACATCTTCCTGACCACCGAGGGCCTGCAGCAGGTCGCCTACAACGGACAGCCCATGGTCACCTCGATCGGCATCGACGGCACCCCGCGGGCACTCCCGGACGGCTACCGCACCTTCGACCGCGACGGCGCCGTCAAGGACTTGATCCGCCCGTTGAAGGTGGCGGTGAACTCGATCACGATCGTGGCGATCCTGCTGTGGATCGTGGCGGTGCTGATCGTCGGATCGGTGGTGTACCTGTCTGCGCTCGAGCGGGTGCGCGACTTCGCGGTGTTCAAGGCGATCGGCACACCGACGCGGTCGATCCTGGCCGGGCTGGCGTTGCAGGCGCTGATCGTCTCGCTACTGGCCGCGGTGGTAGGCGTTATCCTTTCCAAGCTGTTGGCGCCGTTGTTCCCGATGGTCGTCGCAGTGCCGTCACTCGCCTATGTGCTACTTCCGGTGGTCGCGATCGTCATCGGCCTGCTGGCCAGCCTCGCCGGGCTGAGACGGGTGGTGGCCATTGATCCCGCTCTCGCATTCGGAGGTCCCTGACCGGTGGGTGATCTGAGCATTCAGAACCTGGTCGTCGAGTACTACAGCGGCGGCTATGCCCTGCGACCGATCAACGGGTTGAACCTCGATGTGGCGTCCGGGTCGCTGGTGATCCTGCTCGGACCGAGCGGGTGCGGGAAGACGACACTGCTGTCCTGCCTGGGCGGCATTCTGCGGCCGAAGTCCGGGGCGATCAAGTTCGACGATCTGGACATCACGACCCTCGACGGCGCGGCGCTGGCGAAGTACCGGCGGGACAAGGTCGGCATCGTCTTTCAGGCGTTCAACCTGGTACCGAGCCTCACCGCACTGGAGAACGTGATGGTGCCGATGCGCGCGGCCGGGATGTCCCGGGCCGCTTCGCGCAAGCGTGCCGTGGAGTTGCTGGAGCGCGTCAACCTCGGTGACCGGATGAAGCACCGCCCCGGGGACCTCAGTGGCGGGCAGCAGCAACGCGTCGCCGTCGCCCGCGCGATCGCCCTGGATCCGCCGTTGATCCTGGCGGACGAACCCACCGCTCACCTCGATTTCATTCAGGTCGAGGAGGTGCTGCGGCTGATCCGCGAACTAGCCGACGGTGACCGGGTAGTGGTGGTGGCAACCCACGACAGCCGAATGCTTCCACTGGCCGACCGCGTCGTCGAGCTGACGCCCGACTTCGCCGAGACGGACCGGGAACCGGAAACGGTGGAGCTGGCGGCCGGCGAGGTGTTGTTCGAGCAGAGCACGATGGGCGAGCTGATCTACGTGGTGAGTGAGGGCGAGATCGAGATCGTGCACGAAATGGCCGACGGCGGTGAGGAACTGTTCAAGGTGGTCGGACCCGGAGACTACTTCGGTGAGATCGGGGTGCTGTTCCACCTGCCGCGCTCGGCCACCGCGCGTGCCCGCACCGCGGCGACCGTCGTCGGCTACACGGCGCCGGCGTTTCGGGAGCGGCTGGGCACCGGCGGGCTGCGGGACCTGATCGAACACCGCGCGCTGGGCAGCGACTGAATCACCGGTTGAACGGATCACGGCGGCGCTTCGTGGTGCGGTGTGAGCACCGATCCCTGAGACTGTGTCGGGACAGCTCAGAGAGGACGGCGGAATGGAACCGCGCGACGACGACGAGTCCCGGGGGCGCTCCGCGCTGAGCCGGCGAGGGGCGCTGCTGGGGATGGGCGCGGTGGCCGGGTTCGCCGCGGTGGACGTCGGCGCGTTCGTCTACGCCGGTGGCTGGCTGCGGCCCGACACGCTGACCCCGGGACGGTTCACCGATCGTTTCGAGGATATTTACGGCCGCCACAACGGCTTTCGCCGCAACCACGCCAAAGGGCTCAGTGCCACCGGCACTTTCGAGAGCAACGGATCGGGTGTGAGCATCTGCCGGGCGACGGTGTTCAGGCGCGGCACGGTACCGGTGATCGGCCGGTTCTCGCTGGGCGGCGGGCTACCCGATCAGCCCGACAAAGCCGACACCGTCCGTGGTCTGGGCCTGTTGTTGCAGACATCGGACGGCCAGCAGTGGCGCACCGCCATGATCAACCTCCCCGTCTTCACCGACAGCACGCCGCAGGGGTTCTACGAGCGACTGCTGGCCGGTAAACCGCAACCCGACACCGGCAAACCGGACCCGCAGCTCATGGCCGCGTTTCTGCAGCGCCATCCGGAGACCGCGGCGGCGATGAAGATCATCAGGCAGTCACCACCCAGCGCAGGTTTCGCCGACAGTACATTCAACGGGCTCAATGCTTTTCGCTTCACCAGCGAGTCCGGTGCAACCGTTGCGGTGCGGTGGTCCGTGATTCCGCTCGACAACGGCGGCCCGGCCGCCACGCCCCCGCCGACCGACAAGGACTACCTGTTCGACGAACTCATCCGCACGGTGGCGCAGCGACCGGTGCGCTGGCGCCTGGTCCTGACCGTCGGTGAGCCCGGCGATCCCACCGACGACGCGACCAGGCCCTGGCCTGCGACGCGCCGCACCATCGATGCCGGCACCATCATCATCACCGCGGTACAGACCGAAGCGCCCGGCAACGCCAGGGATATCAACTTCGACCCGACCGTACTTCCGGACGGCATGGCTCTGTCGGATGATCCGATTCCCAAGGCCCGGGCCGGCGTGTACGCGCGCTCCTTCACCCGGCGTGCCGGAGAACCGAAGTCGCCCAGCGAAGTTCGCGTCTGATGGCCGAGAAGAAAGCCGCTGCACCACGTTTCGCGCTCCCGTCACGGATTCTGCACTGGCTGATGGCGCCGATGGTGATCGCCCAACTGCTCATCGGCGTGACGATGGTCGCGTCGCTGAGCCTCTACCCGCTGCTGCTGGCCATCCACCGCCCGCTGGGTGTGCTGATCCTGATCTTCGCGGTGATCCGCCTGATCAACCGGTGGACCCACACCCTGCCGCCGTTCCTGGCCACCATGGGCCCCGCCGAACGCCGCATCGCCTCGTATTCGGAGTATCTGTTGTACGGGTTGCTGTTCGTTCAGCCGCTGACCGGGTGGGCGATGCTGTCGGCGGCACGCAACCCGATCGTGTCGCTGGGCCCGTTTCACCTGTTCGGCATCGCGCCACACAACATCGACGTCTACTCGATGCTGCGCCAGGCCCACGGGCTCTTCGCCCTACTGCTATTCCTGGCCTTCACCGCACATGTCAGCGCGGTGCTGTTCCACACCTTCGTCTTGCGCGACCGGATCATCGACCGAATGGCAGTGTGGCCCAGCAGGAATCGGCAGCCGGTCAGCGGTGGTGCTGACTGAAGAATTGCCAGATGGTGTCGGTGGCGTCCAGCGCCGTGGACGGTTCGGGCAGGCCCAACCGCTCCAAGATGGGGCCACGGACGCCACCGGGCCACTGATGGCCGGCGTCTGCCACCGAAATAAGCTCGACGGTGCGCCCCTCGGGACACCCGGCCGTCTCGGTGGTCACCGCGCCGGCGGTTGCCGACGTCGGCGCCGCGCAATTGTCGATAGTCCGCCATGCGGCGGCCACCATGGGTACCGGCGGTCCGTCGACCCGCGGACTTCCGTTGACTTTCAAGGCCTTTCCGGGCCCCCCGTTGTAGGGCACGCTCGCGTCGGCGGTGCCGTGGATCTGTAGTACCGACGTCGGGCGCGCCCGTGAACA
This sequence comes from Mycobacterium gordonae, assembly GCF_001417955.2. Taxonomy (GTDB): domain Bacteria; phylum Actinomycetota; class Actinomycetes; order Mycobacteriales; family Mycobacteriaceae; genus Mycobacterium; species Mycobacterium gordonae_B. Next base: position 262,660 of record NZ_LKTM01000001.1, read on the forward strand.
ATCGGTGACCAGGGTGCCTGCGACGGGTGCAATCGCGGCGAACAGGTCCGTCTCACACGCCATCCTCAGCGCCATCATGGCGCCGTTCGACATTCCGGTGACGTACACGCGCGCCGCATCAACGGACGTCTGGCCCTTGATTGCGGCGACGACCGCGCTGATGAATCCGACGTCATCGAGATTGGTCTCGGACGGATTGCCGCAGCACGAACCGGCGTTCCAGGCGCGGCCCAGGCCGTCGGGGTAGACGACCAGAAAATGCCCTTTGTCGGCCTCGGTATCCCAGTGGTAGGAACCTTCGGCCTGGGCGCCGCTGCCGAAACCGCCGTGCAGCATCACCACCAACGGTGCGGCATCCGTCAACGCTTGCGGCCGGTACACATTGAATGTTCGGGTGGCGCCGGCCCACTCGATGCTCTGCGAGGACTTGCCCACCGGGATGGCCGGGTGCTCGGGCGACCCGACGGCGTGGCCACCGCCGAAACAACCACCCAGCAGGACGACCAGGACTGCGATGAGGGCAACGACGCAGGCCCGGGCTTGTCGAGATGCCATCAATCCATGGTGACAGCCCCGCCGAAGAATGACAAGTTACTTGTCAAAAATTGATTTGATGGCAGACTCTGCAGTCATGCCACGTCACGACGCCCAGTGGGAACCGACGGTGCCCGCTCTGGTGCAGCGGTTGGCGGCTGCCGGTCGCCCGCGGCTCAAGCATGCTTTCGCAGTCGCCGGGCTGGACGGGATTCGGCCGGCGCAGGCAGTCGCGCTGGTGCCGTTGGCGACCGGTGGACTGCACGCCTCGGATCTGGCCGACCGGCTGGGGGTGAGTCGCCAGGCGGTGGCCCAGGCCGTCACGGCGCTGGAGCGGCACGGCTACGTGACCCGTGGGCCGAACCCCGACGACGCGCGCACCAGAATCATCGAGCTCACTCCGCGCGGTCGTCAGACGCTACGCGTGATGCGTTCTACCGCAGTGGAATTAGAGGCGAGTTGGGAGCGGAAACTCGGCCGGCGCCGGCTCGGGGAACTGCGCGCGACGCTGCAGTTGCTGCTGGCCGGCCCGGCTTCCGAAGACGACCGGTGATGCCGGCCGCCGGCACTTGGACGGTCAGCAGCCGGGCAGCCAGCAACGCGGCGAGCATCACCGCGACGCAGACCAGGCCGTCGTCCTTGAGTCCCCACTTCACCGCGGCCAGCAACGCCGCGCCCGCGACACACAGCAGGGTGCCGACCATCCGGCTGCGCCGGACCGACGGGGCCGCGGAGGCGCCGTCCCAACCGGGCAGCGGGTTGTTCTCCAGCGGGCGCAGCGCCACGAACAGCACTGCCACCACACCGATCATTATGAAGAGCTGCTCGAACGTGACGGCGAGAAAGTCCGGCCGGCCCGGGTAGCGCGGGTGCCCGAAGCTGTCGAAGAGCACGTGCACGGCCAGCAGTGCCGGCATGTGCCACAGGTACAGGGTCATCGCGCCGGAGTTGCCGATCGCCGTGAACCACCACACCCGCGGCCGCCGCGCCCACCGGTTGATCGCCGGTGCCGCGGCGATGGCCAACGCGCTCAACACAATCGCGTGCCCGGCGAGCAACAGTGACGGGGGGCTCATGTTGGGCAGGCGCATGCCCTCGATGCCGACCAGGCTCAGCTCGTAGGGGCCCCAGTTCAGCAGCGCGATGTTGACTGCCAGCATTGCCGCGGCAGTCGCCAGTGCAGCACGTCCGGTGAGCAGTCCCCGGCGGTAGACCACACCGAACATGCCGGGAATCAGCCAGACCGCCATATTGAGGTAGCCGAGTGGCGCCACCGCCCAGTGCAATCGGGCGGCGTCAATGACCGCGGCCAGGGTGTAGACCCCGACGACCCCGGCCACCAGACGGGCCGGTGTGGTGATCCGCGACAACACCGGCATCGCCGCCAACACCAGCACGTAAACCCCCAGGAACCAGAGCAATTGGATGCTGATTCCAGCAACCGGCTCGTAAACATGTTGGGGCAGAACGGGATAGAGCGCCATCAGAGCGACTGCCCAGAATGCCAAGTAGTAGAACACCGGCCGGAACAGCCTCGTGCAGCGCTTCATCAACCAGGCGCCCCAGCTACTACCGGGCTGCCAGGACGTCACGCATGCGGCGGTGCCGGCGAAGAAGAACAGCGGCATGATCTGGAAGATCCAGGTCAGCGCCTGGAATCCCACCGATGTGGTGAGCAGGTTGTCCCAGATCAGCACACCTCCTCGGATGGTGCTGATGGCCATCACGGTGTGGCCGGTCACCACGCCGATCAGGGCGGTGATACGGATGACGTCGATAGCGCGATCACGGTCGGAGGGGGTGCGCGCGTCCAGTTCGGTGGGGCTGGGAAAGCCCATCAAAGTGGTCATTCAAGCAGCTTTGCCGCTCGGCGCGGGGCGGCGCCTGCGTAGTTCTACCCGTCTCGGCGGGTAGCTCTACGGGCCGAGCCCGTCCGCGCCCTGTACTCCGGCGCTTCCGAGATATTGGCCGGCACTGCCGCCCGCGCCACCGTGCGCCGGGTCGAAACCGGCGCCGCCGGCACCGCCGTCGCCACCGTCGCCGACGAACTGCGCGCTGCCGCCGCTGCCGCCGGCTCCGCCCGACCCGTTGACGACGGAGGCTTCCCCGCCCTGGCCACCCCGGCCACCGTTGCCGAACTGCCCGCCATCACCGCCGTCACCGCCGACCCCGCCGCGCAGGGACGTGCTGGATCCGAACCCGTCGCCGCCGGCTCCACCGCTGCCGAAGAACTGGCCGCCGTTGCCGCCGTTGCCGCCGTCACCACCGCCCGCGGGACCGAAGGCGCCGGCGCCGCCGGCTCCGCCATTGCCGAACCACCCGGCGCTGCCGCCCTGGCCGCCCCAGCCGCCGGTCATGTTGGCACCGCCCAGTCCGCCTTGTCCGCCGGCCCCGCCGTTACCGAACAGCCATCCGCCGGATCCGCCGTTGCCGCCGGGAGGCGCGATCTTGTTGATTGCGGTGCTGGCACCGCCCTGACCGCCGCTGCCGCCATTGCCGATGAATCCCGCGGAACCACCGCGGCCGCCGAACTGGCCGGGTCCGCCGGAGCCGCCGTTGCCGCCATTGCCGAACAACAGCCCGCCCGCCCCACCGGCCTGACCGGTTCCCGGGGCGCCGTCGGCTCCGTTCCCGATCAGTGGACGGCCGGTGGCCGCCTGGGTCGGCGCATTGACGGCGTCGAGCAGGGCTTGCGGCGCGCCCTGCAGCAACGCGGCGATGTTCGTCGACTCCGCGGCGGAGTAACTGCCTCCTGCGGCATTGAGTGTCTGCACGAACTGTTCGTGAAAGACGGACAGCTGGGCGCTGGCCAATCGATACGCCTGGGCGTTGCGGCTGAACGCCGCCGCCACCGCGGCCGACACCTCGTCGGCACCGGCTGCCAGCACGTGAGACGCCGGGCCTGCCGCGTTCGCGGCGTCCAGCGCCGTGCCGATGCGGGCCATATTCGTTGCCGCTGCGGCCAGCAACTCCGGCACGGCCGTCAGATAAGACAATTCGCGGCCCCCGGCCTCACATCGGCGCGGCGTGCAGAGTCAGGGTGAAGAAGAGATAGGCGATGCAGAACAGGAAGTTGAGGGCCACGAGTATCAGGCCGGCGCAGATGACCGCGTGCCGGCACCGGCGCTGTAGGTGCGTCGTTCTGGCGGCCTTCTTCTCCCGGAGGTACTGAGTAGCGATCAGGGCGAAGTTGACGTCGGTCAACTCCCGGTCAGCCACGGTTGTTCCGGTCACCAACTGTTGCAGGCGCTTCGGCGGGACGTGCACGCCGACTTGCGCGAAGCTTCGGCTGAGCCGTCGCGCTTGCCTGCGGCCGAGGTACTGACCTCGCATCTGTAGCTGGTGCGAGAGTCTCCGTCGTTCGTCGCCCCACGGGTTCGACGGGGTCGTCACAAGCGGGAAGTCTATGTCGTAGATCACACTTTGGGGGACATAACAAATTCATTTCTTCGATCGATTTCGGCGCGGGCCCCTCAGCGCAGCTGTTCGGTGGGTACCGCGTAACGCTCCTGGTAGGCACTCACCCGCTCCCGAACCCCGCCGGCGATCAGGCCGGTGTCCGACCAGGTGTAGCGACCGCGCCCGCCGTCGCCGGGATGGGCTGCCAGAAAATCGCGCATCCGTTGCTCGGCGCTCGGGGTCAGTTCGCGGCCCAGCTTCCGATAGATGCCGCGGATCGTGGTCCAGGGATCGCTGATGAAGTCCGCGTAATGGATGTCGATCACCTGGTCCGTGGGGAGCTTGCCGCTGTCGCGCAGCGCCATCTCGCGATCGAGCCCGACGGCGATCTCTTCATAGGACTGGGCCGCGCACTCGGTAATGTCGGGTTCGTCGCTGGCCATCCGGCGCAGGTGGTGGGTCAGGGCGGCGATCGACGAGATGACATTGAGCGGATCCCGATGCGTCTGCACGATCAACGCGTCCGGGTACTCGGTGAACAAGGTGTCAAGCTGCCACAGGTGTGCCGGCGACTTAAGTAGCCACTGGCCGGGCACTCCGGATTGCAGGTGCTGCAGGAAGATTCGGTGGAAGCGGTAGGCGCCTGCGTGGTCTGCCTCATAGAGCAACCAGCGGTAGTAGCCCGGCAGCCGGTACTGGACCGAGAAGATCATGCTGGTGAACTCGCAGGCGGTGATGCGAACACACTCCTGGCCCACCAGTGCGCCCATCGGATGGAACGCCATGAAACCCGGGATGATCTGCTCGGACATCTCAATGGCGGCCTGGGCGGCCGCGATCCGCGGGTCGTCATGGTAGGTCTCGGGCCGGGGCACCGGGCAGGGCGCGTCGACCTCCCAGGTCAGTGGCGCCCGCAGGTCTGGGTCCTGGGCGAGCAGGTCATAGAGAATGGTGGTCCCGGTGCGGGGCTGGCCGACGATGACGATCGGCGCATCGATCCCTTTGGTCGCGACCTCCGGATGTTGCTTGCGCCAGTCGATCACGTCGAGGCGGTTCTTCAGGGCACGCATCAGGTCGAGGTAGGCGACCTCCACGCCGATGGGCGACAGCCGTGCCTCGTTGACGAGCCCGTCGGCGACCAGCTCGAGTCCGTGCTGCCAGCCGTCAGCACCGAAGTCCTCATGACCCGTTTCCTCGCACGCGGTCGCGATGAGCCGGTCCGGCGCGAACCGCTCCTGCAGCGTCACGGTTGCTCTCCTCGATTGCGCACCGACACCGAGACGTCCGGTGGTGACGGATTGTCCAGCCAGCGCAGGACGATGAAGCCGCGATGACGGCCGCCGGTGTCCAGCCAGTGGCCGAAACCGAAGTCCTGAGCCGAGATTGCGATGCGCACCCGCCCGTCGGCGTCGGGTTGAACACCGCGGTTCGTCACTGAGCTGTGCCGCCGGCGCGGCTCGAGGCATTCGTGCCAGATGCTCTCCAGCGTGACGTTCCAGTACCGGGTGTCGGGCGGGGCGATGTCGAGTATGAGGGCCTGGTCCGGGTCGAGACGGAACGTGCCGATCATGTAGAGGTTGTCCGGGGTGGTGTCGGCCGATCCCAGGTCGGCCGCCTCGGCGGTCACCAGCGTATTGGGGTGATCGAGGAGTTCCGGCTTGATCGTGCGATGCAGTGTCACCAGCTTCATCAGGGTCCAGGCCATTGCGGTGAACTGATCGGCCAGCTCGCTCTGGGTCACCGGCGCCACCGGGTCCGCGTCCAGGGCTTCGATGTGCAGGGTGGCCAGCCCTTCGGCGGCGCGGTCGCCGATGTACTCCCGGACGACGAGGGACGACGCGTCCGCGGGGATCTGCAGCCAGTGCGCGCCCGCCCTGGCGGCAGGCTGGTCGTCGGACAGGATGATCTCGAATTCGTCTGACCCCAGCCCGGTATCGCTCAGGTACGCCGCCATGCGTCTGGGCGTCAGCCCGGTGCCGGCGAGTATCTGGAAACCGAGATAGGCGCTGGTGCCCCGGGTGCCGGTGATCCGGTAGCGCCGATCGCCACGGATCATCGCGAGGTAGTAGTTGCCGTCGGGGTTGGGGCCACCGATCATCCGGTTGGGCGTGGACATGTCGAAGAACGACGGCTGCGCGGTGTCCGCTTCGACGGACAGCTGCGAGCACAGCGAAGACACCCGCGCGATCACACGCAACCCCTCGAGCAGTTCACGCTCGGATTCGGCGTCCTCGGTCACGACGTTGGTCGCGTTGACCAGCATCTGCTGGAAGAACTGCCACGCGGCGAGCGCCTCCGGCGCCTCGACTTGAGTCATAGTCTCATAATTAGACTATGACTCAGCAGTTGACCAGTACTTCGCGCGAATCGTTGTCCGCACGGCGGCGAGCCGCGACACGTCAGCGCATCGCGGCAGCCGCGGCACAGTTGGTTGCCGAGGTGGGGCTGGCGGGGGCCACTGCGGAGCGCATCGCGGACGCGGCCGACATCGGGCGTGCCACCTTCTTCCGCTACTTCAATTCCAAGGAAGACGCCGTCGCGGAAGGTGTGAACGTCGACTGGCTGCAGCGGATCACCACCGCACTGGCCGGCCAGCCGGGTGAGCTGTCCGCCATCGAGGCTGTCGTCGGCGCGTTCGGTGACCTCGCCGACGGTTTTCCCGAGATCGAGAACCAGGTGCGCGAATTGGCCATGCTCACCCGATCTTCGGAGACGTTGGACGCCTGGACCCTGCATATCTATGTGCGGTACGAGGCGGTGATCGCCGACCTGATCGCACCGCGGCTGCCGGAGTTGGTTCCGCAGGATCCCCGGCCCCGTCTGATCGGTGCGCTGGCGATGGCCACCGTACGGCTCGCCCTCGACGACTGGCTGTTGCACGGGGGGTCACTGCCCGACCGGGTGCGTCAGGGACTGGGGGCGATCACGATCGGATGAGTGACGCGACGATGAGGCGGGTCGTGTGTTCCGCGCGTCGCGGCGAATAGCGTTGTGCATCAGAGAGAATCGGATATACGACGCCCCCGACGATCGCGTCCGCGGCCGACTCGGCGGTGGCCTCGTCGATGTCGTCGGCCAGCAGGCGGGTCCGGACGCTGTCGTGCAGGGGCGTGCTGAAACCGGCGCGAAGTTTGACGGCGGTGTCCTCGTGCTCCATCCCCGCAGCGGTCAGAATCCGCAACATCGCCGCACCGCGGTCGGTGGTCAGCGTGGTGGCGAGCTTGCCCACCCACTCCACGAGATCGGCGGCCAGGTCGCCGGTGTGATTCATCGAGGCGAGGATCCGGTCGGCGTCTTCGAGCATGACGTCGGCGACGAGGGCGGGACGGCTGCGCCACCAGCGGTAGATGGTCTGTTTGCCCACTCCGGCCCGGGCGGCGACCGCTTCGATGCTCAGACCGTCGAAGCCGCGCTCGAGCAGCAACTCACGCGTGGCGGCCACGATCGCCGTGCGCGACTTCTCGCTGCGGCGCCGAGGCGTGAGATCGGTGGGCATCGCTCGCCTTTACAGAACAGGACCCGGCAACGTAATCTTCGACAAGACGAGACGGTTCGTCTTGTAAGGGGAGAGGATAGCAGTCTGTGCGGCCGAAGCCGAGCCCTTGCACTCCGGGCACCACCGACCGGCCGACCGGGTCGGCGTCGTGACCCTCGGGCTGACCGCGGAGCAGCTGCAGCTCAGCGATGCCGTTGGGCAGTTCGCGGCACGCCATGCCCCGATCGCCGCGACCCGGGACAACTTCGAGGCGCTCGCCGCAGGCAAGTTGCCGCAGTGGTGGGAAGCCCTCGTCGACAACGGTTTTCATGCGGTTCACCTGCCGGAGCAGCTGGGCGGCCAGGGAGGGCGATTGGTCGACTGCGCCTGCGTGCTGGAAGCTGCGGCCAAGGCGCTGTTGCCCGGCCCGCTGCTGCCGACCGTGACCGCGGGTGCCGTGGCCTCGCTGGCCGACCCGACACCGGCAGCGGAGTCACTGGTGCGCCGCCTCGCCGCGGGGGCGCCGGCCGCGGTCATCCTGCCCGGCAATGGGGATTTCCGCGCGCGTCCGGATGGTGAGGGCTGGGTGGTCTCCGGCGTATCCGATGTCACCGCCGGTGTGTGCTCGGCCCAGGTCGTTCTGGTGGCGGCCAGTACCCCGGACAACGACGTCGTGTGGGTCGTCATCGATTCTGAAAATTGTTCGGCTGCAACCGAACCCGAGAACGGCACCGACATCGTCACTGACGTCGGACGGTTACGCCTGACCGAATACGGCGCCGCCGGGGTTCTCACCGGCATCGACCCGGACCGGGCGGAGTGCGTGGCGGCGGCGCTGGTGGCCAGCACGACGGCCGGCCTGACCCAGTGGTGCGTGGAGGCGGTCACCGCACATCTGCGCATTCGCGAACAGTTCGGCAAGGTGATCGGCACCTTCCAGGCCCTGCAGCACAGCGCGGCGATGTTGTTGATCAACAGCGAACTTGCGACGGCGGCAGCCTGGGACGCGGTGCGGGCCAACGGCGAATCGCTCGACCAGCACCGGATCGCCGCCGCCGGGGCCGCGGTGATCGCGATCTCGCCGGCCCCGGATCTGGTGCTGGACGCGCTGACGATGTTCGGTGCCATCGGCTTCACCTGGGAGCACGACGTGCATCTGTACTGGCGCCGCGCCATCAGCCTGGCGGCGTCGATCGGACCGGCCAACCGGTGGGCCCGCCGGCTGGGGCGGCTCACCTGCACGCAGCAACGCGACATGTCGGTCAACCTGGGTGACGCCGACGCGGAGTTCCGGTCACAGGTGGCTCACACCTTGGACGCCGCCATGAAATTGAGCAATGACCAGCCCGGGCGGCAAGGCGATTACGAGGACTTCAAGACCGGTCCGCAACGCACGCTGATCGCCGAGGCGGGTCTGATCGCACCGCACTGGCCGAAGCCGTGGGGACTCGACGCCGGGCCGCTGCGTCAACTCATCATCGACGACGAGTTCGCCAGGCGGCCCGAGCTGGTGCGGCCGTCCCTGGGTATCGCCGAGTGGATCCTGCCCTCGGTGCTGAAGGCGGCGCCGGAAGACCTGCAGGAGAAGCTGATACCACCGACCCAGCGGGGGGAGATCGCGTGGTGCCAGCTGTTCAGCGAGCCCGGCGCCGGGTCTGATCTTGCGGCGCTGGCCACCCGCGCCACCAAAGTAGACGGTGGCTGGAAGATCAACGGGCACAAGATATGGACGTCGGTCGCGCATCGCGCAGACTACGGCGCGCTGCTGGCCCGCACCGACCCGGCGGCCAGCAAGCACCGTGGCATCGGCTACTTCATCCTGGATATGCGATCGCCGGGGATCGAGATCCAGCCGATCAAGACCGCGACGGGCGAGGCTCACTTCAATGAGGTCTTTCTCGACGACGTCTTCATACCGGACCACATGCTGCTCGGAGACCCGGTCGGCGGCTGGAACCTGGCGATCGCCACGATGGCCGAAGAGCGTTCGGCGATCAGCGGATACGTCAAGTTCGACCGCGCCGCCGCGCTGCGCCGGCTGGCGTCCGAACCCGGGCCTGACCGTGACGACGCCCTGCGCGCACTCGGAGAGCTCGACGCGTACACCAACGCCATCAAGGCGCTGGGCGTGCGCGAAACCATCCGGCTCCTCGACGGCCAGCCGTCCGGACCGGCTTCCAGCATCGCCAAGGTTGCGATGAATGTGTTGCTGAGACGCACCTTTGAGGCGACGTTGCAGCTGACGGGCCGCCTGGCGATGGTTGCCGACTCCGATCCCGCCATCGTCGAGCCGTATCTGCACCTTCCTGCTGAATTGATCGGTGGGGGGACCCGCGAGATTCAGCTGAACATCATCGCCCAGATGATTCTCGGCCTACCGCGAAAATAAGGACACGGCATGGGATTACGCGGAGAAGCCGCCATCGTCGGTTATGTCGAGCTACCGCCCGAACGGCTCACCAAGGCGTCGCCCGCCCCGTTCGTGCTCGAACAGTGGGCCGAACTCGCCGGCGCCGCACTCGACGATGCGGGCCTGACGGGTGATGTCGTCAACGGCATCGCCACCTCGCACCTGGCGGAGTCGCAGATCTTCGTTCCCTCCACGGTCGCCGAATACCTGGGCATACCAGCGCGATTCGCCGAGTTGGTGGACCTCGGCGGGGCCAGCGCCGCCGCGATGGTGTGGCGGGCAGCCGCGGCGATCGAACTCGGAATCTGCGATGCCGTGCTGTGCGCGCTACCGGCGCGCTACATCACCCCGTCGTCCAGGAAGAAGCCGCGCCCAATGGTGGACGCGATGTTCTTCGGTTCGTCGAGCAACCAGTACGGTTCTCCGCAAGCCGAATTCGAGATTCCCTACGGCAACCTTGGTCAGAACGGGCCCTACGGTCAGGTCGCTCAGCGCTACGCCGCCGTGTACGGATACGACGAGCGCGCGATGGCCAAGATCGTCGTCGACCAGCGCGTCAACGCCAACAACACTGAGGGCGCCATCTGGAAAGACAAGCCCCTGACCGTCGATGACGTGTTGGCCAGCCCGGTGATCGCGGATCCGCTGCACATGCTGGAAATCGTGATGCCGTGTGTCGGCGGCGCGGCGGTGGTGGTCGCCAATGCCGACCTGGCCCGGCGCGCCAGACACCGACCGGTGTGGATCAAGGGATTCGGCGAGAACGTGCCGTTCAAGACGCCGACCTACGCCGAAGACCTGTTGAACACGCCGATGGCCGCCGCGGCCGAGACCGCCTTCGCCATGACCGATCTGAGTCGCGAACAGATGGACATGGTGTCGATCTACGACTGCTACACCATCACCGTCATGCTCTCGCTCGAAGACGCGGGCTTCTGCGAGAAGGGAACGGGTTTGAAGTTCATCGCCGAGCACGACCTGACATTCCGCGGTGACTTCCCGCTCAACACCGCCGGCGGCCAACTCGGATTCGGGCAGGCCGGCCTGGCGGGCGGCATGCACCACGTCTGCGATGCCACTCGCCAGATCATGGGCCGCGCCGGCGCGGCGCAGGTCGCCGACTGCAACCGTGCCTTCGTGTCCGGCAACGGCGGGATCTTGTCCGAGCAGACTGCGCTCGTGCTGCAGGGAGACTGACATGAACTTCGACCGCCCGATGCCCGTCAAAACACCGACGACGGCGCCGTTCTGGGACGCGCTGGCCCAACACCGAATCGTCATTCAGTACTCCCCGTCGTCGCAGAGTTACGTGTTCTATCCGCGGGTGCGGGCGCCGCGCACCCTGGCCGACGACTTGGAGTGGCGCGAGATCTCGGGCATGGGGACGCTGTATTCCTATACCGTCGCGCGACGGCCGGTCAGTCCGCACTTCGCCGACGCGGTTCCGCAACTCCTGGCCATCGTCGAATGGGACGAGGGCCCAAGGTTTTCCACCGAGATGGTGAACGTCGAGCCGGAAGCGCTCCGGGTCGGCATGCGGGTGCGGCCGGTGTTTTGCGACTACCCCGAGCACGATGTCACGATGCTGCGCTACGAGCCCGCCTAAGCGGCCGAGCAGACGCAAAATCGCGTTTATCCGGCCCGATTTATGCGATTTTGCGACTGCTCGCGGAGGGTGGTTACATCTGCGCCCAGACGATTTTGGTCTGCAGGTAGGTCTCCAGTCCGGCCTTGCCGGACTCGTAACCCCACCCGGACTGCTTGTAACCGCCGAACGGCATCGAGTGGTCGAACTGCATCTGGCAGTTCAGGCCCACCGTTCCGGCCTTGAGCCGCTTGGCGATTCGGTGAGCGCGGCCCAGGTCGCGGGTCCATGCGGTGGCGGCCAGGCCGTAGGTGGTGTCGTTGGCCAGCGCCACCGCTTCGTCCTCGTCGTCGAACGGGATGACCGCGACCACCGGTCCGAAGATCTCCTCCTGGAACAGGCGACTGGTGGTGGCGACGTTGGTCAGCACGGTGGGGCGCACGAAATAGCCCTTGCGGTCTACACGATTGCCGCCGGTGACGACCTCGACGCCGTCGGAGCGGCCCTGATCGAGGTAGCCCAGCACGCGGGTGAGTTGCTTCTGGCTGATCAGCGGGCCGATGAGACTGCCCTCGTCCTTCGGGCCGCCCTGCGGCAGCCCGTCCGCCACCTTTGCCAGGCCGTCCACGAACTGGTCGAAGATGCCGCGCTGCACGAAGATTCGCGATCCGCACACACAGGCCTGCCCGGAGTGGATGAAGGTGCCGAACGCGGCCATCGGTACGGCTTTGGACAGGTCGGCGTCGTCGAACACCACCACCGGCGACTTGCCGCCCAGTTCCAGAGTGACCTTTTTCAAGTTGCTTTCGCCGGCCGCGTGCACGATGGCCCGGCCGACCTCGGTGGAGCCGGTGAAGGCGACCTTCTCGACATCGGGGTGCGCGGTGATGGCCGCGCCGGCGGTGTGGCCGTTACCCAGCACCAGGTTCGCCACACCCTCGGGTACGCCGGCCTCGTGCAGGATGTTGTCCAGCACCAGCGCCGAAAGAGGCGTCTCCTCAGCGGGTTTGACGACGCTGCTGCAGCCGGCCGCCAGGGCCGGAGCGAGCTTGCAGCAGAAATTGAAGACCGGCCCGTTCCACGGGAAGATCAGGCCCACCACGCCGTAAGGCTCTTTGAGGGTGTAGGCGTGCTGGTGTGAGTCGATGCCGGTGAGACCGCCGGTGTGTACGTCGGCCGCGATGCCCTCGATCTTGGTGCACCAGCCCGCGTAGTAGCGGAAGAACTCCGATCCCACGGTCACGGTGCCCCGCGCCTGCATCGGCGTCATGCCGGCGTTCAACGATTCCAGTTCGGCCAGCAAGTCGGCGTTCTGGTCGATCAACTCGCCGACCCGCCAGAGGATCTTCGCCCGCTCGCTGGGCGGCTTGTCCCGCCAGACTCCGGCTTCGAAGGATGCCTTCGCCCGCGCGACAGCGTCGTCGACAGCCTCGGGGCCGCAGTCCTTGAACTCGGTGACCTGCTCCTCGGTGGCGGGATCGACAACCGTGATCAGTTCGCCGGTGCCGGGGCGCTCCCGGATCTCGTCCAATACGGCCTGGACCGTCATCGGTACTCCTCCTTGAGTATCTGACTCGTCAAGGCGAGGTTATGCGCTTAACCAAGAGATGTCCAGACCCTGGATAGTCGATCGGCTATCCCGAGGCTAGGTCGATGCCCGCACCACGACGCGGGCGATATCGGTGATGTCCGGAGACGCCGGGGCCGGGTAGCCCAACCGTTCGTAGATTGCCGCGATCGCGGCGTCGGCGACCGCGCGTGGATCGAACTGGACCGAGGTCAGGGGCGGCGTGCTCACCTCGCCCATCGGGCTCGCGTCGACGCCGATCACCGCGAGGTCGCCGGGACACTGCAATCCCGCCTGGTGGATGCCGTACAGAATCAGGCACGCGATGTCGTCGCTCTGCGCGCACACCGCGGTCACGCCGTCGCGGACCCAACTGGCCACGACATCGGCCGCGTTGTCGATGGTGACGGTGGCGACGCGTACCGGCGGCAGGCCACGCGATTGCGCCGCGCGGCTGACGCCGTCGAGCCAGTAGTCACCCAGGGCGCGCCATTTGGGTGTCCCTCCGTAGGCATAGGCAATCTGCCGGTGGCCCCGCGAGACGAGGTGGGCCACCCGCATTTCGCCGACCGCCAGATGCGGATCGCCCAGGGCGGGCAGGCTGCCGATGTCGATGTGCGGGATACCCGCCGCCTTGACCGCGGCCGCCGCCGCCTCGCTGAGCGGGAACAGGCTGGCCACCGCGACCGGGTCGAGATTCTCGATGGCGTCGACGACGTGATTGTCGTCTTCGGTTTCGAAGATCTGAACCTGGAGCAACCCGAGTCGCGCCAGTTCGGTCGTCATCCGGCTACCGGCCTGCATCGGCATGTCGCCCACGGCCACGTGCGGGACGACATAGAGGACGACGCCGCCCTTGCCGCGCGCGAGATTGCGGGCCGCAATGTTGGGGCGGTAGCCGAGCAATTTCGCAGCGCGGTTGACCGCGTCCCGGGTCTGCGGCGAGATCCTGCGCCCCTCGGCGTTGTTCAGCACGTAGCTGACCGTCGCGGTGGACACGTCCGCCAGGCGGGCGACATCGGCGGTCGTGGGTCGGGCACCCCTGACCGTGCTCAACTCGTCACCGACCGGCATGCCTCATGGTGGCACGCGTGTCAACTCGTTAGCGCAGCACTTCTTTGTGGACTAATAGTCCGCTGTCAGCGCACGGTCAGGCGGACCATAGCGGGGTGCCACATGCTATAGCGGCTGGCACCCTCCGTCTGACATCATGGCCTAGTAGTCACTCATCGGGGAGCGCGATATGAACAAAGACGACCTGATTCTGATCAGCGTTGATGACCACATCGCCGAACCTGCCGACATGTTCGACGCCCATGTCCCGGCCAGGTACAACCACCTCGCGCCACGGGTGGTGACCGAGCCCGACGGCGTCCAGCAGTGGTACTACGGCGACATTCGCGGCCGGAACATGGGGCTCAACGCCGTGGCCGGCAAACCCCGCGAGATGTACAACGTCGACGCTTCCCGCTACGACGAGATGCGGCCTGGCTGCTTCAACGTCGACGAGCGGGTACGCGACATGAACGCCGGCGGCCAGTTGGCCGGTCTGAATTTCCCGAACTTCACCGGGTTCTCCGGCCAGGTGCTCAACCAGGGCCCGGACCGCGACGTCAACCTGGTGATGATCAAGGCCTACAACGACTGGCACGTCGACGAGTGGTGCGCGGCATACCCGGGCCGGTTCATCCCGTGCGGCATTCTCCCGCTCTACGACGTGGCCGAAGCGGCTAAAGAAGTAAAGCGATTGGCGGACAAAGGCTGTCACGCGGTGACGTTCTCGGAGAATCCAGAAGCGCTGCAGATGCCCAGCATTCACACCAGGTACTGGTACCCGCTGTTCGAAGCCGTCTGTGAGAACAGAACAGTGCTGTGCACCCACGTGGGTTCCGCTTCCCGCTCGCCGATGGTGTCGATGGATGCGCCGGCCAGTGTGATGATGACCGCGTCGTCGATGATGAGCATGTTCACCTTCACCGAACTCATCTGGGCTCAATTCTGGGCCGACTTCCCGGAGCTGAAGTTCTCACTCACCGAAGGCGACATCGGTTGGATGCCGTATTTCCTGTGGCGCGCCGAGCATGTCTACCAACGGCATTCGGGCTGGACGCTGGCCACCTTCCCGCCGGGCTACGATGGCCCGCTCGATGTGTTCCAGCGCCACTTCTACACCTGCTTCATCAGCGACAAGGTCGGCGTGCGCAACATGGACTGGTTCAACGCGGACATGGTGTGCTGGGAGTCGGACTTCCCGCACTCGGACAGCAACTGGCCGTTCGCGCCAGAGGATGTCATCGAGACGATGGGCCACCTCGGCGACTCGGTCATCAACAAGATCACGCACGAAAACGCGATGGCCGCCTATTCATTCGATCCGTTCCGGCACATCCCGAAAGAGCACGCCCGCGCCGGACAGCTACGCGGCCAGGCCACTGACGTCGACGTGGTGACGCACGTAGGCCATCAGGCCAGCCAGCGTGACCGCGATGCGTGGACTCGGATGACGACCTTTGCTTTGCAGGCCCAGAGCGCGACACCGGTGACCGCGGAAGCGACCGGTATCGCCGGGCGAGCTACGACACTGGGTAACTGAGCGTGGCGCAGGAACCCCCCTTCACCGGGTGGCGCGTGCTGGAGTTGTCCAACGGCATCGCGGCCTCCTACGCCGGCAAGATGTTCGCCGATGCCGGTGCCGATGTCGTCAAAATTGAGTGTGAACAGGGGGATTCATTGCGCCGGTGGTCGGCCGGTGGTGGACCGCCGGGGGCACTGTTCGGGTACCTGGCCGCGGGCAAGAAATCGGTTCGGGGTGACGATCTGCATGCGTTGTTGCCGTCCGCCGACGTGGTTCTCACTGATCTCACCGACGGACATACCCTGGATAACATTGCCGCGCAAACGGATCCGTCGACGGTGGTCGTCACCGTCACGCCGTTCGGAACGACCGGGCCCTACGTCGACGATCAAGTGCTCGCCAACGAGTTCATCCTGCAGGCACTGTCCGGCTCGACAGCCAGCCGCGGTTGGCCGGGGGACGAGCCCGTGCAGGCCGGTGGGCGGCTGGGCGAGTGGCTGGCCGGCACCTTCGCGGCGGCGGTGGCCGCGGCCGCCGCGCGCCACGCCGCCCGCTGCGGACGCGGCGAGATCATCGACGTCTCGACCTACGAGGCGATGGCAATCGCAATGGGCGGCCTGCCCGCCATGTCGGCCAGCGTCATGGGTGTCGACTCCCAAATGAATTCCCGCAGCCTGGAACTGCCGTCGATCGTGCCGACCGCCGACGGCATGGTCGGCTTCTGCACCATCACCGCGCAACAGTTTCAGGACTTCCTGGTACTCATCGAGCGTGCAGACCTCCTGGACGACGCCGAATTGGCTTCCATCGAGGGGCGCATCGCGCGCCGTGACGAGTTCCTGGGGATGGTCACCCAGTGGACCGAAGGTCGCACCAACCAGGAGATCGTCGACCTCGCAACGGGATTCCGCATCCCGGTGGCGCCGATCGGCACCCCGGCGGCGCTGGCCGCCGTCGATCACTTCGTCCAACGGGGAGTCTTCGTCGAGTCCGAACTCGGCGTGCTGCAACCACGCGTGCCGTACCGTGCTGACGCATTCAGCACCAGGCCTGCGGGCCGGCCACCGGAACTCGGCGAACACAGCGGCAGCATCGACTGGCCGCCCCGTCCCGAAAGCGCCGGCCGGGCCGATCCCGCAACACTTCCGTTGTCAGACATCCGGGTTGCCGACTTCACGGCTTTCTGGGCCGGACCATTCGCCACCCAGTTTCTCGGCGCGCTGGGGGCCGACGTAATCAAAGTGGAGGGTGTACGCCGGCCCGACGGCATGCGGTTCTCCGCGGGCCGGCCACCCAGTTGGGACCAGTGGTGGGAATGGGGCCCGGTTTTCCTGTGCAGCAACAACAACAAGCGTGACGTCAGCATCGAACTCGGAACCGGAACCGGGCGCGCGGTGGCGCTGAAACTCATCGCCGCGAGCGATCTTGTCATCGAGAACTTCTCGCCTCGGGTGATGGAGAACTTCGACCTGCAATGGGATGCCGTCAGCACCGTGAACCCCCGCGCCGTCATGGTGCGGATGCCGGCATTCGGGCTGGACGGGCCCTGGCGCGACCGGGTGGGCTTCGCTCAGACCATGGAGCAGGCGACGGGCATGGCGTGGATCACCGGCCACGCCGATGGGCCGCCGGTGATTCCGCGCGGTGTGTGTGACCCGATCGCGGGTCTGCATGCCGCCTTCGCCGCAGTGGCGGCGCTGGTGGTCCGTGACCGCGACGGGGTCGGCGTGCACGTGGAATCCACCATGGTGGAGGCGGCGCTGAATGTGGCCGCCGAGATGCTCGTCGAACACTCGCGCAACGGAATCGAACTGTGCCGGCAGGGAAATCGCGGCCCGGGTGCCAGCCCGCAGGGCGTGTACCGCTGCCAGGGCGACGACGAGTGGGTGGCGCTGGCTGCGATCGACGATGCCGGCCGTGTGGCACTGGCGGATCTGCTCGATCGGCCGGAACTGGGTTCCGACGAGATCAGCTGGCGGGATCGGGCCGACGAGATCGACAAACAGATAACCACCTGGGCGGCACAACGCACGGTGCCCGACGCCGTCCGACTCCTGCGTTCGGTCGGCGTCGCCGCGGCGCCGGTCCGGGCACCGGCCGGCCTGCTGACCGATCCGCACCTGCTCGACCGTGGATTCTGGGAACGTGTAGACCATCCGGTGGTGGGCTCGTTTCTGTGTACCGGCATGCCGTTCACGTTCCTCGGCAGACCACGGCGCTGGATCCAGCGCGGCGCCCCGCGGTACGGCGAGCACACCAGCGACGTGTTGTCCGAGTTGGGTTACAGCCGAGTAGAACTCGCCGAGCTGACCGATTCGAAGATCACCGCGGCACGGCCGGCGGGCCTGTGACATGGCGGTGACACTGTGTGTGCCGCCGCGGCCCGGCGAGTTGTGCCAACCGGTCCGTTTCCTGCTGCGCCAGGATTCGGTGGTCATGGAACTGACAGCGCGGCACCGCATCACCGGTGTGGAGTGGGACGAACACGAACACGCGGTCGCCATGGTCGTCGAGATCACCGATCCGCAGACCGCGCGGCCGGTCGATGTGCGGATCGACGTCATGGAGGGTGCCGCGCCGCCGGACAACAGGTCCCGGTTGATCGGGCGGATCGTGCGGGATGGGCACGAATATGACGTGATGGGAACCTATCTGGGTGTGGTGGCAGACGAGAACTGAATGGCGCCGCAGAGAATGGAGTTGATGTGAGGCAGCAGCGCACCGCGGCGATCGTCGGGGTGTACAACACCGTCCAGGGACGGCGACTGGACGGCGAAACCTCGCGCGGCCTGGCCGTCAAGGCCGTCAACGGCGCACTCGACGATGCGGGCCTGCGTCTGCAGGACGTGGACGGCGTCAGCGCGGGTCCACTGTCGACCGCATTGATCTACGACCTGCGCGTTGGGCCGGCCTGGCAGGGAATGGGTTTCGGTGTCGGCATGATCACCGAGGCCGCCACCGCAATCGAGCACGGGATGGCTGATGTGGTGGTGCTCGTCGCCGCCCAGGCAGGCGAGTACCGCGACCATGAAGCTACCGCGCCGTGGACGCGGCCGGAGAACGAATTCGTAGCGCCCTGGGGGATGTTCACCACCGCGGAGTTCGCCCTCATCGCCCGACGGCACATGCATGTCTACGGCACCACGCGTGAGCAGCTGTCGATGGTGGCCGCGACCATCCGCAACAACGGGTCGAACAATCCGGAAGCCGTTTACTACCAGCGCGGTCCATTCACCCCGAGTGACATCACGGCATCTCGACTGATAGCCGACCCGTTTCATCTGCTTGACTGCGCCACCACATCCGAGGGCGGCTGCGCGTTAGTGGTCGCGAACCTGAACGCGGTCGAGACGTCCGGTCGGCCGATTTACATTCTGGGCAGCGGCGCCGATTTTCACGGCCCGTCGTACCAACACCCGCCTGCCTGGGATCTCGCGGGGCGTCGGGGCGATCACGTCAACGGCGTGGTGGGCCGAAACGCGGCTGACCGCGCATTCGCACACGCCGGAATCCGGCGCGAGGACGTGGACGTGCTCGAACTCTACGATCCGTTCTCATTCGAGATCATCCGCCAGTTGGAGGCGTTCCGGTTCTGCGGTGACGGTGAGGGCGGACCGTTTGTCGCCGACGGTCACATCGCCATCGGCGGTAGCCATCCGATCACCACCGACGGAGGGACAATGTCTTTCAGCCATGCCGGAGCCAACCCGCAGATGATGCAGCGCGCCGTTCGCGCGGTGCAACAGTTGCGCGGTGACGCCGGGACCCTGCAAGTGCCCGGTGCACGAATCGCGCTGTGCAGCAACGGCGGAGCGGGCGCACTGTTCACCACGGTGCTGCTGCTGGGGGACGAGCCCCGATGAGCCTGTTGCAACCTCAGACCGGATCAGTTCCGCACGCCAGCAGCCCGGTCAGCGCGCCGTTCTGGGAGGGCTGCCGCTCGCATGAACTGCGCTACCAGCACTGCGCCGAGTGCAGCGCTGCCAATTTCCCGCCGACAGAGCACTGCCGTCAATGCCTTTCACCGTCGCTGGAGTGGACGCGGAGCAACGGAACGGGCGAAATTTACAGCTGGACCGTCGTGCACCGTCCGGTGACCGCCGATTTCGACCCGCCCTACGCACCGGCGATCGTGACACTGGACGAGGGTTACCAGATGCTGACCAACATCGTCGGCATCGCAGCTGAGGCTCTGGTGATCGGCATGCGGGTACGGGTCGAGTTTCATTCCGTCGGGCCAGATTTGACGCTTCCGTATTTCACCGGTTCACCATGAGTCCGCGGCGCACCGTTGACGGGCTTCCGGTGACGGCATACCTGGTGCTGGGCGTGCTGGCGGTCACCGATGAACAGCTCACCGCAGGCGAAATCAAAACGCGCGCAGAGCTTTCTGTCGGACACTTCTACTGGTCGCCGTCGGTGAGTCACGTGCGGCGCGAACTGGGCCGGCTGCTGGGCCGCGGGATGGTCAACGAGATCGACGCGCGGTCCGGTAAGCGGACCGTCACGCTGTACGAGACCACCGACTCCGGGCTCGAGGCGTTGCGTGCCTGGGTGCAGCACTTTCCCGGTGAGGATCAGGTCGTCATCAAACACCCCGTGATTCTGCGGACCTGGCTGGCCCGCGGCGAGGACCCGGAGCGGGTGCTCGACACCTTGGAGCGGCACCTCGAGGCAACTCGGCGTCGACTGGACGAGGCATTGTGGTCGCGACGGCGATCCCGCGAGGTCGGCATCCTCGACGATCCCGAACAGCGTTACTCTTTCGCGGTCCTGGACTACGCCATCCGCGGCCTCTACGCGGAGATCTCCAACATCGAACAGCTGCGAGACGAGATCGCCGCGGGCACAACGCGAGACCCCGCCGAGCGGGTGCGACGGCCCAAGGGGCAGATCCGGCGCCGCACCACGTGGGCCGAGCAGACGTAAAATCGCCCATTTCGGAACGAAATTGGGCGATTTCACGTCTGCTCGCGCAGGGAAATCAGCCACCGACCATGATCAGGCCGCCGTCCACCGCGAGCAGTTGTCCGGTGATGAAGCCGGAGCCGGGTCCGGCCAGGAACACCAGCACCGGTCCGAGGTCGCGTGCCGGATCACCGAGTGCGCCGCCGAGCGGAATCCTCGTCTTGAGCTGCTCGTCGATCAACGGCGCGGCGTCCGGCCCGAGAAACTCCCGGAACCGGTTGGATCCCGGTGTCTGCACTGCCGGCGCCAGTGCGTTGACGGTGATCTTGTCATGGGCCCAGGCTTGCGCCGCCGACCGCGTCCAGGCCTGCACCGCGCCCTTGGTCGCGGCGTAGACGGCCGAGACCGGGCTGCCCATCACGGCTTCCGACGACCCGAAGTTGATGATCCGGCCGCCCTTGGGTTGCTGGTCCTTCATGACCGCATAGGCGGCCTGGTTGGTCAGGATCGTCGCTTTCACGTTGGTGTCCAACAGGAACGAAATCTCCTCGGCGCCGATGTAACCCGGGATCCCGGGCTGCCACAGCCCCGCCGCGTTCACCAGGACGTCGAGCCCACCGAGCACCTCGGCGGCCCTGCCAACCACGGACGACACGGCGTCCGCGTCGCGCGCATCGCACTGCAGCCAGGTCGCGGTGAGGTCGTCGGGAGGCGGCGTCCGGTGGTAGGTGGCGGCGATCCGAGCGCCGGCCGCGCTCAGCGCGGCGACCGCCGCGGCACCGATACCCGTCGCGGCACCCGTCACGAGAATGCGTCTGCCCTGCAGGGCTGTGTCCGACATGGTGAAACGCTAGCTGTCGAGATGGCCGGGCCGCACACGGGTGCGGCAGTATCGGTATCCATGATCCTGTGGGACCAGCACACCTGCCTGCCGTTGCAGGCCGACGCGGAAGTCGGCCCGCTGACCCGCTACCGGCGCCGCGGTGGCGCCTTCGTCTCGGTCAACGCGGGATACTCACCGCACAGCTTCGCTGACACCACGGCGCTGTTGCGTCACTTCCGGAGTGCGGTGGCCGCTCACCCGGACCTGGAGCTGGCAGGCACGGCCGACGAGGTGAGCAGCATTGCGGGCGAAGGCCGCATCGCCGTGGTCTTCGACCTGGAAGACTCGCGTCCCCTCGACGACGATCTGGACAACCTGGCCGTGCTGGCCGCGTTCGGGGTGCGAACCCTGTTGCCCACCTACAACCATGCCAACCGCGCAGGCAGCGGATGCCTGGATGCGGTCGACGGCGGCCTCACCGGCTGGGGGCGTTCGATCGTCGCCGAGATGAACCGGGTGGGTATTGTCCCGGACGGGTCGCACTGCAGCCCGCGTACCGGGTTGGACATGTGTGAGATATCCACGGGCCCGGTCATTTACAGCCACTCGTGCATGAGGGCGGTCTGGGATCATCCACGCAATATCAGCGACCGACAGGCGCTGGCCTGCGCGGCCACCGGAGGAGTCATCGGCATCACCGGCGTCGGTATCTTCCTGGGCCCCAACACCCCCACTCTGGAAGCGATGACACGACATCTCGAGTACGCGGTCGACCTGGTCGGAATCGACCATGTGGGTATCAGCAGCGATTTCTCGTTCGACTACGACGATTTCGTCGCGGAGGTCGCCCGCAACCCGCACCTGTTCGACGACAACTACACCCGGTGGGGGACGATCCAGTGGATGCCGCCGGAGACACTGTTGACACTCGCTGAGCATCTCGATGAGCGTGGCTGGGGCGCCGCGGACATCGCCGGCGTCCTCGGCGGTAACTTCCTACGTGTCGCGCAGCGCGCCTGGGCCGCTTGATATCTGGGGCGAACCTAGGCGCGCACCGCGACGGATGACAACAGATCGGCAAGGTGGCCGGGTTGGTCCACCATCGAGAAGGTGCGCGCGCCCTCGATGACCTCGAACCGGGCGTTCGGAATGGTGGCCGCGAGCCGGCGACCGTCTTCGAGTTCGAAGAAGACGTCATCACCGGACCACGCGATGAGCGTCGGCAGGTCGATTTCGGGAAGGCGGGCAGCAACCCCGGTGGTGACCTCGGTGCGCAGCGACAGCGAGAACTGGCGCAGATCCTCCGCGACCGCCGGATCGGACAATGCCGGCTGCACCCAGATCTGGGTCAGCGCGTCAATGTCATTGTGCGCCAGACCTTCATAAGCCCGCTTGCGTGCGACCGGCGCCCGCATGGCCTGCATTGCGGCCCGGAACACCTTCTTCGACTTGGCCGCGAGGATGACCGGCTTGAGGATCGGCGGCGGGAAGTGCTCGAAGGCATCGCAACTGGTCAGCACCAATGCGCCGAGTCGCTCCGGGCGGTGCACCGCGACAAGTTGGGTCACCACTCCACCAGTGTCGTTGCCGACCAGCACCACGTCTGTGAGATCAAGCGCGCCAAGGAAATCGGCGACGATGCCGGCTACGCCGGTGATGCTCCGGTCGGCCCCCGGGCGCAGCGGCTCGGGATGGGCACCGAGCGGAAAGGTGGGGGCGATACACCGCAGGCCACACTCGGCGAGCCGTTCGCTGACTGGGCGCCACAACTGGCCGCCCATCATGTATCCGTGCACGAACACCACGGGCCTGCCGGTTTCGGGTCCGGTTGCTTCGTAATGGATGGTTCCGGCGCTAATGTCGATCGTCGGCATGGACGGCTCCTAGCAGAGAGTGGGATTTACAAACAGTCTGTCTGTTCGTAAGTTACCAACAGGTTGTATGGAAATCAAGAGACGCACCCAGGAGGAGCGCTCCGCGGCAACCCGCGAGGCGCTGATCTCGGCTGCGCGAAGGCTTTGGGGCCTGCGTGGCTATGCCGAAGTCGGTACTCCGGAGATCGCCACCGAGGCCGGTGTCACCCGCGGCGCGATGTATCACCAATTCTCGGACAAGGCAACGCTATTCCGCGATGTGGTGGAAGCCGTCGAGCTGGACGTGATGACCCGGATGGCCAACCTGGTGGCTTCGTCGGGAGCCACCACCCCGGCTGACATGATCCGGGCCTCGGTGGATGCCTGGCTCGAGGTGTCCGGCGATCCGGAGGTGCGGCAGTTGATCCTGCTGGATGCGCCGGCCGTGCTGGGCTGGGCCGCCTTTCGGGACGTCGCGCAGCGCTACAGCCTCGGTATGACCGAGCAGTTGATCACCGAGGCGATCAAAGCGGGTCAACTGGCGAGACTGCCGGTGCGCCCGCTGGCGACGGTGCTGATCGGTGCCCTCGACGAGGCGGCCATGGCGATCGCGACCGCCGACGACCAGCAGGGGGCCCGCGATGAGATCCGCCAGGTGCTGCACCGGCTCATCGACGGGATGCTCGAGGGGTGACAGTCTGGACGAGATCGGCCGGTCACTTCACCCTGGCGATGGTCTGACGCGCCAGTTCGGTGGCGATGTCGCACGGATTGGGAAAGGGTTTCCTGACGAATTGTATTGACCATTCGAAGAAGTCGTCCTGGTACTGGATCGAGACGTCGCAGAGCCGGGTGCCGAGCCGGTCGGTCGCGACGGCGATGTAACCGCCGTGGCCGTCGATGGTGATGTCGTCGACCTTGGTGCGGCTCAGGTCCTCGTTCTTTCGTTCACGGCCGATGGGGCTGCCGCGAAACCAGCTGAACGAGAACCATGGCCCGGAGATGCTGCCGTTCACCAGCCACTGACATCCGACGGCGTTGCGGGCCGTAACCACCAGCCCCGCCACGCCGGTCAGCTGTGCCAGGGTCTGGTCGCTGACGCCGCCACACTCGGGGAAGAACGGACCGTGGGTGGCCTGTTTCGGGGTGGTTGCGGCCGACGAGGACGCGTGCCCACCGGGCTCGCGTGAACCGCCGGCGCACGCGGCCAACAGGGGCAGGAGGGCCACCAGGGCCGGCACCAGTAGGCGGTCCCGGAACGTGCTCATCCCTCGAACACCCTGTTCATCCGCTTCTTGAAGGAATCGTCGAATTGGCGGTAGGTGGCGCGCAGCGCGTTGCCCGGCCAGTGGTCTTCCACCAGCTCGGCGGGCAGCAGGGGGTCCAGTTGAAGGTGGCGGACCACCGCGATCGACAACGCGAACTCGTAGGTGAGGTTCTCGGGCGAACCTTCGTGCCTGTTGCGCTCAAGGGCGGTCTCCATCGCGTCGATGAGTGCCCGGGCATCGTCGGCCCAGCCGTCGAGGGCGAACAGCGATCGCATCCTGTCGGCAGTGATGTCGGTGGCCGCGCCGTGAAAGTGCGTGCACTGGCGGTCCAGCACGGCGCGTGACGCGGAAAGCCGTTGCGGGTCCAGGTTGTCCGGCCGGATCCAGACGCCTTCGCGGAAGTCCGCCAGATGCAGTGCCGTCGCCGCCTTGCGTAGTTCCAGGCGGTCCGCCGCGGTGCGGCGCTCCACCGAGACAATGGCAAGTTCCCAGGTGCCGTCCCATTGCCTGACATCGTCGATGCGATAGGCCTCATCGACCCGCTGGCGGCGGTCGGCCAACCGCCCCGCCAGGGCGTAGCTGCCGTCGTCCCCGCTGAGTTCGCCGTTGGACACCATCCGCCACAGGCAGGTGCGGGCGGCGCCGTCGCTGATGCCGAAGAGGGACGCGAACGCGACGAGATTCGACACCGGAAGCCGGGCCTCGTCGGAGCCCAACAAGGCCGATGCGAGCACCGAGCGTGCGCTGAGCGGTCGGTCGCCGATCAGTTCGCGCACACGAGATCCGGACGCGGCGGGCATCCGTCCATCTTCCCCGATCCCGTCCGGTATCACTGATTCATTGACGTGTGACAATAAGACTGTGATACTAGCGGGCGTGGCCTCCCCGACGAAGCCGTTGGTCGCCGACGACATCGAGATCGTTCGGCGGGTGCTCTCCCATATCGACGCAGGCACCACCGACGAAGGTCCCGCCTGGCGCGAGCCGGTCGAAAACTATTTGGACCCATCCCGATTCGGGCGCGAGATGCGGCTGCTGCGGACCATGCCGAGCGTCTTCGTGCCGTCGGCAGCGCTGCCCAACCCGGGTGACCACGTGGCACGAACGGCGTTCGGGGTGCCCCTGTTCGCGGTGCGCGGACGCGATCGGCGCGTGCGGGTTTTCCGCAATGCGTGCCGGCACCGAGGGTTCGCTCTGGTCGAAGGCCCCGGTTGTGCACACGCGCTGGTGTGTCGCTACCACGGCTGGACGTACCGGCTGGACGGGTCGCTTGCTCACGTACCGCACCAGGAGGCATTCCCCGATCTCGATATGCCGGCCCGGGGGTTGGTTGAGGTCGCCAGCCATGAGGTGGACGGCCTGGTCGTCATCGAGGCGCTGGATCCCGCTTTGAAACCGCACGACGACGCCCTGGCGTGGCTGACCGACGGAACTCCCTGGCGCGACAAGTTGCTGCCGGCCCGGCGACTGGTGTACGTCGACAGCACGGTGCGGCCGATGAACTGGAAGGTCCTCGTCGAACAGTTCCTGGAGGGCTATCACCTCCGCTCGACCCACAAGGACACCTTCTTTCCGCTGCAGTACGACGACCTCAATGTGGTCGAGATGTTCGGCCCGAATTGCCGTCTGACGTTCCCGTACCGCAACATCGGGCGGCTGCGCGACCGTCCGGAGAGCACCTGGACGACGGAAGCGCGGGTGACTTACCTGTATCAGCTCTTCCCCAACGTGATGCTGGCGACGTTCCCGGGGCTGATGCTGATGATCGTGGTCGACCCGGTGGATATCGGTCACAGCACGGTCACCATCTACTCGATGGCCCGGCCCGAGCTGGCCGAGCGCGCGAATAATGCTGCCGGACAGTACAACCCGGCGGCCGCCGGCACGCTGGTCGCGCGCGGCTCGGTGGAGGACAACGAGATGTCCGAAGGTGTTCAGCGCGGGTTAAGCTCTGGCGCAAACGATTTCGTCGAGTTCGGCCGGCACGAGAGTGCGGCGGGCCACTTCCATGCCGTCCTTGACGAGCGCCTGCGCGCGGCGGCCGCTACGGAGTCTTGAGGAAGACGTCGTTGAAGGTGACCGTGCGAAGGTTGCGGGCGCGGATGATATCGACCAGTTGCGGGTAGACGTGGGTGACGGGCAAATGGTTCAGGTGCCCGATCACGATGGACTGCGGCGTGAAGTACTGGTCGGCCATCTTCACGATGTATTCCTCGGTGATCAACGTCGAATCCGACAGCGATCCCGACCACAGGACCGGCACGCTGTATCCGAGGTCGGCGGCCACCGCGTCGACAGCCGCGTTGTGCTTTGCATACGGTGGGCGCCAATAGGGCTTGGCGCCAACGCCGTACGTCTTTTTCAGGAACTCGTCGTTGCGCGTGAGCTGCTTTGCGATATCACCCTTGGACAGGGTGGTCAGGTCGGGATGCGACCAGGTGTGGTTGCCGAGCTCGATCTGCCCGGATTCGACCAACGGCCGGAGCAGCGCCAGGTTGTCGGTCCACGAGTCGTAGGTTCCGTTGACGAAGTAGGTCAATCGGATACCAGTGTCCTTCGCGAACTGCGTGTAGGCGCGCACCACCTCGCTGTTCGTCCCGTCGTCGACGGTGAGCGCCAGCAGGTCACCACTTCCGGGCAGCTGGCTCAGCACACCCCCGCCGGGCAGCCGCACGCGTGCGCTCGGGGGTGGCGGCGGCAACAGGCCCGCGACGGTCGGACCGGCGGGTGGCGCGTCCGCCGCGGCGACAGCGGGCGTCTGGGCGAACGTGCGCGGCTGGGGGTCGACCATGCAGCGGGCCAGGCCCACGCCGGCAACGGTGGAGACGGCGAGGGACCCAAGGAAACGGCGGCGGCTCAGCTCTGACATTCTGCAATCGATCTCCGGGTGTGCCGGGACCGGTGCAAGCCCCCGTCCGGGCTGCACAACAGGTTCACCAGCAACGACACCACAGCAGCGAACCGTACCATGACCAGCGCGGATATACCCTGCGCAGCGCCGCAGCAGCGACTAACTGTTGTGCCGATCACAAATCAGCAGTAGCCGATCCCGATGTCGACCGAGAGCTGGGTGCCGGTCACGAACCTGGACTGATCCGAAGCCAGCCACGCGACCGCATCCGCGATGTCCTCGGGCTGGGCGATGCCTTCGGGCAGCAACGGCTTGTGCATGTCACGCAGCTGCGGGTTGGTGTCGGCGGCCGACTGCATGGCCTCCCGCATCCGGCCGGTCCCCATCGGTGTCGCGACCGCTCCCGGGTTCAGGCTGTTGACGCGAATGTTGTGCCGGCCGAGCTCGGCGGCGAACCCGCGGGCCATGCCCACGACGGCGTGCTTGCTGGCGGTGTAGTGGATCATGAACGACTGCATCCGGATCCCGGCGGCCGACCCGATCAGGATGATGGACCCGCCGCGGCCACCATCGATGATGTGATGAGCGCCGGCCATCACGGTGTTCCACGTCCCGATCACGTTCGTGTCGATGGTGTCGCGGAATGCCTGGGCGGTGATCTGATCCCAGGCCGCGGGATTGCAGATACCCGCGTTGGCGACGATCACATCGAGCCGGCCGAATTCGGCGACCCCACGGTCGACGGCGATCTTGAGGGTGTCCAGGTCGCGCACGTCGACCGCGGCCGTCACGGCTCGCCGGCCGTTGGCGTGCACCAGCCGGGCGGTCTCGGCGAGGTCGTCGGGCGTCGGTGAGTCGTAGGGGACGCTGGTGGGCAGCGGCCCGGCGAGGTCGAGCGCGATGATGTCGGCGCCATCCGCGCTGAGCCGCACCGCGTGCGCCCGGCCCTGTCCGCGTGCCGCGCCGGTGATCACCACGACGCGTCCCTTCAGCGGACTGTTCATAGCTCTCCTCGCGTCGTGGAACTGTCCTGCCCCCGACGATAGGCTGACAGAATGACCGTCGTTGTCGTCGACCGGGGACCCCGCAGGATCAGTCGCAGGGTCGAGGTCGCCGCGCCGGTGGCCGAGTTGTTCGCAATGGCCGCCGATCCGCGGCGGCACACTGAATTGGACGGGTCGGGCACGGTGCAGGCCAACGTCAAGGCCCCGGCCCAGCTCTCCGAGGGCGCGAAGTTCTCGACCGACATGAAGATGTTCGGTTTGCCCTACCGCATCACCAGCACGGTGACCGCCTTCAAGCCCGATGAGCTGATCGAGTGGCGGCACCCGCTCGGTCACCGATGGCGGTGGGAATTCGAAGCCGTCTCACCGACCGTCACCCGCGTCACCGAGACCTTCGACTACCACGACGCCGGGACGCTCAAGAAGAAGCTGAAGTACTACGAGCGGATGGGTTTCGCGAAGGCGAACGCCCGCGGTATCGAGGCGACACTGGCCAAGCTGCGCGACCGCTACGCGACGGCTTGAGGGCCGCTCACACCGCGGGGTCGGCGGCGTCCCACGGCACCACGCCGGAAACCCAGTGCGACAGCTGTTCGACCTCGTCGTTGCGGTGCAGATGCCGGGGCGGCGTGGCGAACGTCGAGTAAGGGCGGCAACGGATCACCACGCGATTCTCCCGGTCACACATCGCCTCGATCGACGGGCGCGCCTCTGCTCCGAGTGGCTGGCCCGACATCCGTCCGGCCACTGCCATCATCACGTCCACCGCCAGGTCGCGGTCGTCGTCCAGCGTTGCGTCCGTGTAGACCTGTAGGTAAGTGAAGGGCCAGCGCTCGTCCAGCACGCAGAGACTGATCTTGTTGTCCCGCTCGATGATTCGGGCCTTGCCGCGGCCGGCCATCGTGGAAACCAGCAACTCGCCGTCGTCGGTGGGGATGTAGTAGACGACCGACATCGCCGGGCCGTCGTTGCGGCGGCGGTAGCCGAATATCGCGGTGCGGTGGGTGCGGACGAATTCGCGGCGCTCGGAGGGAAGCATGTCGCGGTCGGTGGGAGCCGTGAACGGCTCCGCGGCAAGGGGGAGAAGCATGCTGAAACGTCCTTCATGGCAGGGGCGTTGACCCGCGGCTTAATTATGGATACAGTGTCTCCATAAATATCGGCGATGTCAACAGGGGCGTGGGCCGGCCGCGCGGGCGTCCGGCGCTTCCGCTGGACCGGATCGTGGGCACTGCCCTGGAACTCGTCGACGAGGAAGGTGCGGAGGCGCTGTCCATGAGATCGCTCGCGCAGCGTCTGGGCTCGGGCACCGCAACGCTCTACCGTCACTTCGCGAATCGCGCCGAATTGGTGGCCATGGTGGTTGACCGGATGCTCGGCGAGGTAGCGATTGCGAGCGAGCCGGTACTGTCATGGGACGAGGCGTGTATCTCGTTCGCGCACAACATGTTCGAAGCGCTCGGGCGGCATAGCAACGCCGCCAGGTTGCTGGCCGGTCATATTCCGATGGGGCCGAACGCGATGGCGCAGCGGGAGTTCGTGCTGAACGTCCTACTGAACGGCGGGTTCTCCGCGGAAGCGGCCGCACGCACCTACGCCACCCTGTCACGGTTCATTCTGGGCTTCGCCATGCAGGTTTCGGCGTCGGAGGTCACGGAACCCAATGACGAGTCGGCGACGGTGATGTTCGGCCGCCTCGACGCCGACAGTTACCCGGCAACCGTGGCGGTCGCCGGGCACCTGCCGGTGCCGTTGGCCGATGAGTTCGACTTCGGGCTGCGACTCATCGTCGACGGGTTGGCGCGCCTCGCCTGACTTGTCAGTTGCCGAAGCCGGACGGAACCGGCGCCGGAGCGCCGCCGCCGAGGCGAGCCGCGGCGAAGGCCGCGCCCTGCTCGATCGACGCCCCGTCGTCGGCGTAAGAGTTGTGCGCGGCGAAGTTCAAACCCTGCGAGCACACCGGGTCTTCGGGGGCGCAGATCTTCAGCGTCTTCGCCTGATACAGCGGACCGATCGCCACCTGCGGCTGACCCAGGAATTCCATCGCGCGCACGTTAGGCGTCCCGAACAGCACCACCGAGGAGACGTGGTCGGCCACAGCAGGATCGAGCGGTTTGGGCACGGTCGCGGGGTCGACGCCGTCCGGAACCTTGGCGGAGGTGACGAAGCCCATGACCGCGGCCCCCTGCGAGAAGCCGGAGAGCACCATCTTGGTCTTGGGGCAGGCGGCGGCCATCGAGTTCACGTGAGCGCCGGCGTCCCTGATGCCGTCGACTCCGCTGGCCCACTCCTCGCTGGCGGGGTAGTTGACCGAATACACGCCCATCGACTGCGCGCCGATGCGCGGCCGCAGGGCGTCGACGAAAGCCTGACCCGTGGCGCCGAGGCCCTCTTCGCCGGTACCCCTGGCGTACACCACCTCGACGTCGGGGCATGGCTCAGCCGATGCGGAGGGGGCGGGGGAAGCCAGGATCGAGGCACTGAAACCCGCAGCCACGGCTGCGGCGGAACCGAGGATACGCGTGATCATGCCGCTTATTTTGCCCGCCGATGCGTTATCCAAACCACTGCGAACGTATTATCACTGTGAATTTTCACAGGCAGGGTTCACGCAAGTTTTCCGTGGTGTACGGCGAAACCGCCTTCACACGTACGGGAGAACCTCGTCGACCAACCGGTGCAAGCCGGCCCAGCCGTCATCGATCGGAAGACCGCCGATCAACGGGTTGATCACGATGTCTTTACGGCCGCAGCGGATCTGCGCGAGCAACTGGTCCGGAGTCAGTATCTCGACGTTGTCGAGATGACGCAGGTCTTCGACCGACGCCGCGGGCCTCTCGTTCGGCCGGGGGACCCCGTCCCGTTTCCAGCCCGAGTACTCGGCTGCCTCGTTCATGATGAATCCGCCGTAGCGCGACCAGGCCTCGTCCGGGTCGGGATGCAGCAGGGTGACCGTGCTGCCCTTCTCCGGGTAGTAGGCGAAGCCGGTCTTGCCGTGCTTGCGTAACTCGTCGTTGTACACGGCGACCAGGTCCGGCATCGCCATCGGCGGCGAGAACGGCAACCCGAAACGTGCCGCGCGGCGGGCCGCCGCGACGGACATCCCGCCGACGAAGAAGAAGGGGTGTGGACGGGTGTGCGGCTTGGGCGTGACATTGATGACCGTGCCGCCGTACTCGAAGGATTCGTCGCCCCATGCCTGCAGCAGCACCGAGAGGCAGTGGTCCATCAGGGCGCCGCGCTGTGACCAGTCCTTGCCGACGGCGTGGTATTCATCTGGGCGGTAACCCATTCCGGCCACGAAGCTGAACCGGCCCTGAGCCAGGTTGTCCAGCACGGCGATGTCCTCGGCGAGCCTGATCGGATCGTAGAGCGGAACGATCAGCGCATTGATGCTGATCCGGACGCGGCGGGTGCGTCCCGCCAGTGCGGCGGCCAGCAGCAACGGCGACGGCAGCCAACCCGTGGCGGCCAGGTGGTGTTCCTCGCCGCTGACGGCCGTGAACCCGTTCTTGTCGGCGAACTCCGCCATCTCCAGCGCAGCCCGATAGCGGTCGCCGTGACGCGCCGCCGGATCGGCGATGTTGGTCATGTTCAGCCGCAGCGCGGTGAGCAGTTCCGCCATCACTGACCGGTTTTCGGGCGCGCGAACAACGTTCCTCTGATCATTCGCTTGGCAACACCGAGGGTGGCGTCGTACGCCTCCGGTGTGTCCAGGGCTGCCGGTTCCGTCAGGCCGCGCGTCAGCGCGCAGATGGCGTCGATCGCTGCCGCGGCGTTGGTGGCAGGAGACAACGCACCCTGGCGGTCTGCGTTTTCGACGATCTCCGTCACGACGTCGCGCAGCGCCTTGGAGCCGGGGTATGGGGGCGCCCCCAGCCTCGACTGTGTGGTGCCGCCCGAGCGCACGGCGCGCAGAAAGGCGGCCAGGTGCGGGAAGTCGCGCACCAGTCGCTTCGACTCGTCCAGCACCGCATCGAGTTGATCGGCGACGTCCTCGGAGCGCTGCACGGCGCCACGCAGCCGGGGCGCGACGATGTTCTCGATCTCCTGACCGGTCGCACGCAGCAGTTCGGACTTGTTCGGAAAGTAGTGATAGAGGCTGCCGCTGGTCATGTCAGCGGCCCGGGCGATCTCGCGGATCGTCGTCTGCGAGTAGCCGACCTCTGCCACGCACCGCATGGCTGCGGTGATGATGCGGCGCCGGGTCTGCTCGCCGTCGGCGCCTACCGGGCGGCCCAGCTGAGTTCCCGGTGGGGACGAATCGGACAGGGAAGAACTGACAGTCACGCCGCTTTGCCCCCATGGAGAAGACGCTCAAAACGCCCGGTCGCGAGAACTAATTGATCGGTCGAATATATTCGACCACGTCGACATCGGCCCCGCCTCACCAGGTGGACAGCCCACGAGTAAGGACACCGCTGGACATGGCCCGATCGCAGCTGGGCCGCCCCGTCGGGGCAAGCGGCGAGGAGACTCGCCGGCGGATCATCGGGGCGACGATGCGCTGCGTGGCGCAGGTCGGCTGCCAACGCGCCACCATCCGCGAGATCGCCCGGATGGCCGACGTCACGAGCGCCAGCCTCTACAACTACTTCCCCAACAAAGCGGAACTGCTCAAGGCGACGATCGCGGACAGGGCCGAGACCGCCCTGCCGAGATTGCGCAAGGCGGCCGACGGTCCGGGGCACGCCGTCGATCGAATCGAGGCCGTGCTCGACGAATGCGGGGCGCTGATGCGCGAGTATCCCGACCTGGCGGCGTTCGAGTGGGCGATCCGGGCCGAACACCTCGTCAGGGTCGGAGGGGAAGCCCGGTTCGAGGCTTTCCGCGGGATCATCGAAGGCCTGGTGGACGAGGCCCACCGAAACGGCGAGCTCGGTGACCATCCTGATTTGCACGCCACTGGGGAAGCGATCTACGCGCTCATCTACGGCTTGACCGAGCTGGCCGCGGCGCTGCCGCCCGACGAGTACCACGCTGCGCTGGACGCTGCCAAAGTAATGGTCAGAGGCGAACTCTTCGCTCCGGGAAGCTAGCATCTTCTGATGCGATCAAGCGATCGATTATCGGGACTGGCTCGCTGAGAGTGGGGTCGAGGGTTTGACCGGAACTGTCGGGCGCACATTCGACGTGGAAGCGCTGCGCCAGAAGTATGCGCAGGAGCGTAACCGGCGACTGCGTCCTGACGGGATCGCTCAGTATGTGGAGATCGCGGGGGAGTTCGCCCGGTTTGCGGCCGACCCGTGGGCGGACGACGACTTCACCCGTGAGCCGGTCACCGACGAGGTGGACGTGGCGATTGTCGGGGCCGGGTTCGGCGGGTTGCTGACCGGTGTGCGGCTACGCCAACTCGGGGTCGAGAGCATCCGGCTCATCGATCGCGCGGCTGACGTCGGCGGCACCTGGTACTGGAACCGCTATCCGGGGATCGCGTGCGACGTCGAGTCCTACGTCTACATCCCACTGCTGGAAGAGCTGGGTTACGTCCCGGAGCAGAAGTATGCGAAGGGGTCGGAGATCTTCGGGCACTGCCGGCGAATCGCCGAACACTACGATCTCTACCGGGATGCCTGCCTGCAGACCGACGTGCATGAAATCCGTTGGGATGCCGACATTTCCCGCTGGGTAATCAGGACGAACCACGGCGACGAGATGCGGGCGAAGTTCGTCTCGATGGCCAACGGGTACCAGGCCAAGCCCAAGTTGCCCGGCATCCCGGGCATCAACGACTTCCGCGGCCACATGTTTCACACCAGCCGATGGGACTACGCGTACACCGGTGATCAACTGGAGAATCTCTCGGACAAGCGGGTCGGCATCATCGGAACCGGGGCCACCGCGGTGCAGTGTGTGCCTCACCTCGGGGCGGCGGCACAGCGGCTGTACGTGTTCCAGCGCACCCCGTCGTCCGTGGACGTGCGCGCCAACGGTCCAACGGATCCGCTGTGGGCCAACACCTTACAGCCCGGGTGGCAGCGCGAACGGATCGAGAATTTCCAGATACTCACCTCCGGGGGGCAGGCGGACCAGGATCTGGTCGCCGATGCCTGGACGAGCATCACTCGCAAGCTGCCGGTGATGCGCCACGACACCGATGCGACCGTCAGTCCCGAGCAACGCACCCGGGATATCGAGGTCGCGGACTTCGCGAAGATGGAGGAGATCCGGGCACGTGTCGATGAGATCGTGCTCGATCCCGCGACGGCCGAAGCTCTCAAGCCGTGGTACGGCTACTTCTGTAAGCGGCCGTGTTTCCATGACGACTACCTGCAGACCTTCAACCGTGAGAATGTCACGCTGGTGGACACCCGTGGACGGGGCGTCCAACAGATCACCGAGGCCGGTGTAGTGGTCGACGGGGTGACCTATGAGCTTGACTGTCTGATCTTCGCAACGGGTTTCGAAGTGGGCACCGATTACTCCCGGCGCACCGGCTTCGAGCTGATCGGCCGTGACGGCGTGACCTTGACGCAGCGGTGGAGCGACGGGGTGCGCACCTTCCAGGGCCTGTGCGCCAACGGTTTTCCCAACTGCTTCATCGAAAGTATCGCCCAGGCCGGATTGACCGTCAATTTCCCCTATCTGCTGGACGTCCAGGCCACCCATGCCGCCTGGATCATCGCCTGGGCTCTGCAGCACGGGGTGAGTGAAGTCGAGGCGTCGGCCGCGGCGGAAGCCTCCTGGGTCGAGACGGTGGTGCAGCGGGCGGCGGCCACCGCGGAGCGGGCCAGGACCTGCACACCCGGTTACTACAACCGGGAAGGCAAGGCGGACGCGAAGACCCGTCAAGGCAGTTTCTTCTTCGGTGGCCCTACCGAATACGCCGACCTGCTGGCCGCATGGCGGGCCGATGGGGACCTGTCGGGCTTCGACATTCGCCCTACCCGGGACCTTCCGTGAGGTATGTCCTCGGTCGAATCAGGGCGGCCGGGCGCCGCCGGCCTTCCCCGAAGGTGGCGATCATCGGGGCCGGGTTCGGCGGCCTGGGCGCCGCGGTTGCGCTGCGTCGCGCCGGTATCGATGACCTGGTGATCATCGAAGCCGCCGACGGCGTCGGCGGGACCTGGCGGCGCAACTCCTACCCGGGCGCGGCCTGTGACATCCAGAGCCACCTCTATTCATTTTCATTCGCGCCCAACAAGTCCTGGAGCCGAACCTACGCCCGGCAGCCCGAGATACTGGCCTATCTCGAGTCGGTGGCCGACGATTTCGACCTCCGGCGCCACCTCATGCTCAACACCGCGCTGCGGTCTGCCCGCTGGGACGACGGAGCCGGACGGTGGAACTTGCAGCTGGACCGTCAAGGCAGCGATCGGGATCTCGCCGTCGACGTCGTCGTCTGTGCCGCCGGTCTTTTCGGATCCGTGCGACTTCCAGAGATTGCCGGCCTGACCGAATTCGGTGGCGCCCTCATGCACACCGCGCAGTGGGATCACGACGTCGACCTGACCGGCAAGCGGGTGGCGGTGATCGGAACCGGCGCCAGCGGCGTGCAGGTCATCCCCGAGCTGGCGAGGATCGCCGGGCACCTCACGGTTTTCCAGCGGACACCGCCCTGGATGGTGCCCAAAGAGGACCGGCCATACAGCGCAACGGAATTGGCGCAGTTTCGGCGGAACCCGCTGGCCGCGCGCCGGAAGCGTTGGGAGATCTGGAAATTCCAGCACGACAACACCGCGACCATGGCCGACGACCCGATCGTCGCCGCGCGATCGCAATTCGCGACATCGTTTCTGGAACGCACCGTGCCCGATGAGCAGTTGCGCCGCGATCTGACGCCGGACTATCCGTTCCGCTGCAAACGCGTGTTGTTGGGTGACGATTTCTACCGGGCGCTGCAACGGCACAACGTCACTCTGGTCACCGATCCCGTCGAGCGGTTGACGAAGACCTCGGTGGTCACGGCGTCGGGGGCCACGGTCGATGTGGACGCCGTCGTGCTCGCCACCGGATTCGAAACGTCGCACTACCTGTCAGGCATCGATGTGGTGGGTGCAGGGGGACAGAACCTGCACCAACGGTGGGGCGCCGACCCGACCGCCTATCTGGGCGTAGCGGTGCCGGGGTTCCCGAACTTCTTCATGCTCTACGGGCCCAACACCAACCAGGGCGGCAATTCGATCGTCTACATCCTCGAGGCGGGAGCGAGACTGGTGGCCAGTGCGGTGTCCCGGATCGCCCGTCGCGGAGGATTCCTCCAGGTGCGTCCCGAGGCCGAGCAGCGCTACAACGACCGGCTCTCGGCGGACTTGGAACGCTCCATCTGGACGCAGTGCGACAGCTACTTCCGCTCACCCAGCGGTCGCGTCGTGACCCAGTGGCCGTACACCGAGTTGGAATACGCACGCCGTACCTGGCGGGTCCGGCCCGGCGACTGGGTGCACGCCCAAGCCGCTTCGCCGAAAATTGCCGCAGGGCGACTGCCGAATCGACCCTAAACTATCAACTGATTGATTATTCGCCGAAAATGCTCCACCACCTTCGGCGACGTGCATACGATCAATTGATTGATTATGCAACCGGCGGGAAGGTCGAGGATGTCGTACGTGCTGGCAATCCCTGAGTTGTTGTCGTCGGCGGCGACGGAGTTGGCGGGTCTCGGCTCGACGCTGATTGCCGCCAATGCCGCGGCGGCCCTGCCGACAAGCTCGCTCCTGGCCGCGGGGCAAGACGAGGTGTCGGCGGCCATCGCCGCGTTGTTCGCCGGTCACGCCCGCGAGTATCAGGCCGTCAACGGCCAGGTCGAGGCGTTTCACCAGCAGTTTGTGCGGATGCTGACGTCCGGCGCGGCCTCGTACGCCGCCGCCGAGGTGGCCAACGCCAACCCGTTCGAGCAGGCGCTCGAGCTGATCAACGCGCCGTCCAGGACGCTGACCGGCCGCCCGCTGATCGGCAACGGCGCGGACGGACTGGCCGGCACGGGTCAGGACGGTGGCGCCGGAGGACTGTTGTACGGAAATGGCGGCAAAGGTGGATCGGGAGCGGCCGGCCGCGCCGGCGGTAACGGCGGCAGCGCCGGACTGATCGGTAACGGCGGCGCGGGGGGTCAGGGTGGTGCCGGGGTCGATGCCACCAGGGCGGCGCCGGCGGGCGGCCGGGGCGGCAATGGCGGGTTGCTGGCCGGCAACGGTGGTGCCGGCGGAGCGGGCGGCGCCGGCGTGATCGGTGGCGCCGGTGGTGCCGGCGGACACGCCGGACTGGTCGGCGACGGCGGCGCCGGGGGAACCGGCGGGTCCGGTCAAACGCCGGGTACGGGTGGGTCGGGAGGCTCCCGCGGGCAACTCGCTGGCCACGATGGTGCGCAGGGGGCGACAGGAACGAAGCTCAGCGCCCCGGGCAACCCCGGTACGCCGACTGATCCGGGTACGCCGACTGATCCGGGTACCCCGACTGATCCGGGTACGCCGACTGATCCGGGTACGCCGACCGATCCGGGTACGCCGACTGATCCGGGTACCCCGACCGATCCGGGTAACCCGACGGACCCGGGTAATCCGTCCAACCCATCTGGCCAGAACGCCGTGGACGCGGCCCGCGACGGCAAGATCAGCTCCTCCAACGGCGGGACCATCACCGACGGCAACCTCAAGGAGATCTCCGGCATCGACGCCGGCATCAACAATCCCGATGTCTACTGGGTGCACAACGATTCCGGAGACAGCGCCCGGATCTTCGCCGTGGATGCCAAGACCGGTCAGACCCTGGCCACCTACAAACTCAGTGGCGCAACGGCCAGCGACTGGGAGGACATCGAGGTTGCCAGGGGCGCTGACGGGAAGTCGTACATCTACGTCGGGGACATCGGCGACAACGGCCTGTCGCGCAGCAACGTCACGGTCTACCGGGTCCCCGAGCCGATCGTCACCGGCACCGCCGCCAATCCCACGAACGGCTCCCTGTCCGGAGTCGAACAGCTTCGGCTGCAGTATCCGGGCGGCGAGAAAATCAACTCCGAGGCGCTGGCGGTCGACCCGAACACGCACAACCTCGTGGTCATCGAGAAGACCAGCGGCAGCGTCTCCCGGGTGTTCTCCACCCCGGACAGCGGGTGGACCAGCGCGGGCAGCAGCGCCACCCCGGCGCAGTGGAATCAGGTTGCCACCCTTGACATGTCGAACTCCGGGTCGAAACTCGTCACCAGCGCCGACTTCTCGCCGGACGGCTCGCAACTGGCGGTGCGCACATATCGCGATGTCCTGCTCTGGGATCGTGCCCCGGACACGAGTGCCTGGTCGCCGTTCAGTCAGCAGCCGGTCGACGGGCCGGTGGTCAGCGAAACCCAGGGCGAAGCGATCGCCTTCCACCCCGACGGCCAGGGCTACGTGACTGTCAGCGAGGGAACCGGCCAGACGTTGCACGAGTACACCGTTCGCTGATGAAAGCCGTGATCGGCGGCGGTCTGGCCTGCGCGGCTTTATCTTCTGCCTGATTCTCACCGCTGCCGCGAACCGGCCGGATCGTTAGCATCGACGAATTGCCCGTCGACCGTACGAGTGGGGATCGTTGTGAGTGGCCGTCTGCGTTGGCTTGGTCGGGTGCCCTGGCTCAACGTCCTCGGCGTTACGGCAATCGTATTCGCGGCAACCGCGATCGTGGTGAAGAACCTGCCCGAGGACCGGTCGAACCAGATCCTCAACGTCTCATATGACCCGACACGTGAGTTGTACGCGGCGATCGACCACGCCTTCACCGCCCAGTACGGAAACAAGTTGGTTATCAAGCAGTCTCACGGCGGTTCGGGCCGGCAGGCGCGCAGCGTGGTGGACGGGTCCCAGCGGGCCGACGTGGTGTCGCTGGCGCTGATCAGTGACATCGACATCTTGGCCAGGCGCGGACTGCTGCCGTCCGACTGGCGGCAACGGCTGCCCAACAACTCCGTCCCGTACACCTCGACGATCGTGTTCCTGGTCCGCAAGGGCAACCCCAAGGGCATTCGCGACTGGCCCGACCTGGTGAACCGTGATGTCGCCATCGTGTCGCCGAACCCGCGCACGTCGGGTAATGGTCAGCTCAGCGTGCTGGCCGCCTGGGGTTCGGTCATCACGCGCGGCGGCAGCCCTGAACAGGCCGGCAGCTATGTGCGGGCACTGCTTCAGCATGTCGCGGTGGCCGATGCCGGGGCCCGAGGGGCCGGGGTCAGCTTCGCCGTCCAGCGGATCGGTGATGTGCAATTGACCTGGGAGAACGAGGCGCTGCGCGAAGTCGCCGCCAATAAGGACGAACTCGAGATCGTCTACCCGCCGGTGAGCATTTTGGCCGAGCCCGCGGTGGCATGGGTGGACGCGAACCTCACCGATCCCAAGGCGGCGACGTATGCGAAGGACTACCTGCGTTACCTGTTCACCGATGCCGCACAGGAAGTGATTGCTCAGTACGGCTACCGGCCGTTCCGCCCGGATGTCCTCGCGCGGCATGCCGACCGGCTCCCTGCACTGACGTTGTTCCCCGTCACCGCCGTCGCTCGGGATTGGACCGACGCCCGGGAGAAGTTCTTCGGCGACAACGGAATTCTGGACACCCTGACGGCGCCCCCGGTCCTCGCGGCGCCGGCGACGTAGAGGCAGGCACGTGGGCCATCCATTTCAGTACGGCTGGATCAAAGGGCGGGCGGATCTCATCGCCGGTCTGACCGTCGCGGCCATCTCGTTTCCGCAAGCGATCGCGTACGCGCTGATCGCCGGGGTGGACCCGAAGTTCGGCGTCTACTCGGCCATCGTGGTGACGACGATCGCGTCGATCTTCGGGTCCTCCTCACACCTGATCAACGGCCCGACGAGTGCGATTTCGCTGCTGGTCTTCACCGCGCTGGCATTCATCGACTCGGAGAACACCGGACAGCTCTACCAGGCACTGTTCCTGCTCGGGGTGTTGGTGGGGGCGTTCCAGATCATCATCGCGGTGTTCCGGCTGGGCAATCTCACCCGCTATATCTCCGAATCCGTGATCATCGGTTTCATGGCGGCGGCCGCCTTTCTGCTCGCCATCGGACAGCTCGGTAACGCGTTGGGCGTCAAGGACAAAGGCAACGGCCATATGCAGGTGCTGCGGCGCGTATGGCTCACGCTCTTCCACGGGGACGCGATCAATTACCGCGCGGTGATCATCAGCGCCTCCGCAGTAGTGCTGGCTGTGGTGCTGCGAAAGGTCGTGCAGCGCTTCGGGTTGCCGCAGATCGACATGCTCGCGGTACTGGTCATCACGGCCGTGATCGCCTATGTGGCCGGTTGGTCCGTTCCGGGCACAGGTGGCCGCACCGCGGTGTCGGTGGCGGCCAAGGTGCCGCGTAGCCTGCCCACCCCGCACATCCCCGACGTCAACACGGCGTGGTTGCCGGAACTGTCGACCGGAGCGCTGGCCATCGCGTTCGTCGGCATCATCGAAGCCCTGTCGATCGCGAAAGCCATTGCGCACCAGACCCAGCAGAAGCTGGACTACAACCGTCAGATCATGGCCGAAGGACTGGCCAACCTCGGTGGCGGGTTCTTCCAGAGTCTGCCCGGCTCGGGGTCGTTGTCGCGCTCGGCGATCAACTATCAATCCGGTGCCGCGACGGTTGCCGTGGCGCTACTGTTGTTCGCGCCCTTGTTGCGCTATGTACCGCAGCCCGCGCTGGCCGGACTGCTGCTGGTGACCGCGGCTCGGCTCGTCGACTTCAAGCGACTCATTTACACGTTGAAGGCGTCTCGGTACGACGCCGGGCTGGTGGTCGTGACGGCCCTGACGGGAATCGCCATAGACCTCGACAAGGCCGTGCTGCTCGGGGTGATTCTGTCGATCCTGCTGTTCGTGCCCCGAGCGGCCAAACTCAAGGCAACCGAACTCATCGTCACGCCCGAACGCGTCGTCCGCGAGCGTGTTCGGGGCGACGAGCCGGACGCCAGCACCGTCATCTACGACCTGGAAGGTGAGCTGTTCTTCGGAGCCGCGCCGGAATTGGACCGCCACCTCGCGGATTTGACGCACCGGATCGAGGCGGAGGATCAGGGCAAGATCGTGATCCTGCGACTCAAACGCGTTCGGCACCCCGACGTGGTGTGCATCGAGCGAATCGAGCACTTCCTACGCGAACTCACGGACCGCGACGTCACCGTGCTGCTCGCCGGCGTGCGCCCCGACACCGCCGAGATTCTCAAAAACGTCGGCTTCCAAAGCTGGTTCCCCGCCGAGCACGTCTTTCCCGAGGAGGACCGGGAGTTCTCGGCGACCCTGAAGGCCGTGCGCTATGCCCACGCCAAAGCGGCAGACCGGCCCGGGGCGGAACCTGACCTTTACTACCTGGTCTGAGAATTCACGGCGTCCCCGCCTTCACCGCTGCGATGACACCACCGTCCACCAACAGGTCGGTGCCGGTGATGAACGAGGCATCGCTGCCGAGCAGAAACGCGGCCGCCGCGGCGATGTCGTCGGGGGTGCCGATGCGGCCGGTCCCGGACATGGCGATCATGGCCCGCATCCCGTCGCCGACGGGCGAGGCGAGTTCCTGCTGACCCATCGGCGTGGAGATGATGCCTGGGCTGATCGAGTTGATGCGGGCGCCACGGCGGCCCCATTGCGCACTGGCGCCACGGACGCGAATCAGGTTGGCTTGCTTGGCGATCGGGTAGGCGAAGTTCGGCTCCGTGATCTTCCGGACGAGATCCAGCGTGAGCAGTTCCTCTGGCGGATTGTGCGCCAACGCCTTTTCCTGCTCGGCGGACAGCGGCGGGAACATGTGGCCCGCCATGCTGGCGATGACGACGCCCGCGCCGCCGGGCGCG
The DNA here is from genome assembly GCF_001417955.2 of Mycobacterium gordonae. GTDB lineage: Bacteria > Actinomycetota > Actinomycetes > Mycobacteriales > Mycobacteriaceae > Mycobacterium > Mycobacterium gordonae_B. The sequence continues at coordinate 304,672 of NZ_LKTM01000001.1, forward strand.
ATGACGTCGCCGAACTCTCGGAGCACCAGCGCGACGCCGAGCAGGTCCACGGCCAGGATCGCCTCGGCCGAGGCCTGCGCCGGTGAGAGTCCGGCGGTGTGGGCCAGTTGGGTCACGTTGCCCAGCGATCCGGCGAAGCCGGCAAGCGCGTGCACCGACTCGGGCGATGAGACGTCGACCTTCTGAGTTTCGACGTCGTAGCCATCCGCGGACAGGGAGTCGGCGACCGAGGCCAGTACCTGTTCGTTGTTGTCAGCCAGCAACACCGTCTTCGACGGACCAAGGCGCCGGGCAATCGCCTGTCCCATACCGCCCACACCGATCACGGTCAGCACTTCGCGGTACACCGTCATGCCATCTCCTCTGCCCAGGCGATATGTCCCTCGAAGCCACAGGAATTCGCCATCTGACGGTAGCTGTCTCGATATGCGCGGTAGGCCCCGCCCTCGCCGAGCGCGTTCGCCAGCAACGCCCGCATACGAAGCAGCCAGAGTTCGTTCATAAGGGATCCGGGCTCGGACGGCTCGGCTGCCAACCGCTCGACCGCCGCCTGCGCTTCCTGGATGTCTGCGGGCGCCCGCCTGCTCAGCAGTGCGTCAACGAGAGCCGAGACGGCCGCTGCGCGGATGAGCGTCCCGCCGGACCGGTAGTCGGCCTCCTCGACATCGCGAGCGAATTCAACTGCCTTGTCGAGATCCCCGGCCCTGGTCTCCTGGTTGACGAGATGGAGGTCGATGAATCCGATGATCGCCATGGTAAAGCGTTCCTGCACAGCGGCTTCACGGGCCGCCACAAGCAATTGGATGCCCTCGTCCGTGCTGCCGTGCATGAGTAGGGTCAGTCCGCGCACATAGCGGGCGCAACTGAGTGTGAAATCGTCGCCTGCCCGCTCCGCGGTCTCGAGGACTTCAGCTGCCTCGTCCAGGGCGGCGGCGTCCGGCAGCAACGCTCCGTTGACCGTCAGGGAATGCTTGAAGACGAGCATCACCGCGCGCAGTGTCACGCCGAAATCCCGGACCATTGTTGCGGACCGCTCGACATCGGCGCGCCACCCAGGGTCGCCGAGAATGCATCGGGCGCAACCTCGCAACATGATCGCGCCGGTCAGCGGAGAACTGATCACGAGGTTGCCGATCGTGGCGTCACCGTCTGCCAGGTCGATCGCGCGTTGCGACAGACGCCGGCATTCTGCCGCGGCGCCGCACTGCAGTTTGGCGGTTGCTGCGGCATATAGCAGCCCAACGCTCAGTTGCCGATCTTCGATTGACTCAAGTAGATCGACGAGTTGCGAAGCCCAGTGCGATGCCTGGCGAAATTCGGCGTGGACGGTCAGTGCGGACACCCATCCGGTCATCCCGATGGCCAGTGACACCTTGTCACCGGCGGTGCCGGTGAGCTCGCGCAGCTCGTCGAAACCGGTGTCGGCCATGCTGCCGCCGGCCATCCAGGAGCTGGCACACAACAGTGTCCGAGGAGTGATACGCATCGAGAGGCGTTGCTGATCGGTGGTCGGCAATCGGTCGGCCACATCGCGTGCGCGCTGCCAACTGGCTCGTGCCGCAGCGAGGTCGCGGTGAGTAAGCCAGGTCCCGGCGCGCATGTGCCAGTCGAAGGCCGTGTGGAGGTCGCCTGCTGCTGTGAGATGTTCGGCGATCAGTGGGGCGTTTTCGTCGGGTGAGCCGAGGCGTTCGATTGTGGCTGCCAATTTCCGATGCTGTTCGGCGCGGTCGGCCCGCAGTTGTGACTCATAGGCAACCGCACGAATCAGCGGATGCCGGAACGCATATTCGACTTGGGGAGTAAAACTCACCTGATCGATCAGCTCAGCCCCGACCAGCTCGGGTACCACCGGTTCGATTCCCAGCGCGGTCACCAGTTCGGGGGTGAAACGCGACCCGATCACTGCCGCGGCGCTCAATGTGCGTTTGGCCGAGGAGCTCAGGCGGTCGACACGCGCCGCAATCACCGCCTGCAACGTCGCGGGCACACTGATGTCCGCAATCTCAGCGGCGAGTCGATACCCTCCCCGCCTGCCGCAAATCTTTCCTCGTTCGGCCAGGTCGCGCACGAGCTCTTCGGCGAAGAACGGGTTACCCGAGGCACGCTCGGCGATGACATCGATCAGCGGCTGCACGGAGGAGCCGGGCCCCAGCAACCCGCCGATCAATGATGCGGTTTGTGCGGCGTTGAGCGGCCGCAGGGCAATCGTCTGCATGCCCGGGACTTTGGTGAGCGCACCGTGGTATTCAGGGCGATAGGTGATCAAGACGATCGATGGGGTCTGCGGGATTACCGCCAGGAAATCAACCAGCATCGACTCGCTGACCTCGTCGATCCAGTGAACATCTTCGATCACATACAAGACCGGCTCGTCGCGGGCCAGCGACGCCGCGTTGACCAGTGCCGTCAGGCGCCGCCGGCGGGCATCGGCCTCGATGGGCGGCAGGGCGACGTCTGGGTCCGCTATTCCGAGTAAATCGTCAAGCAGCACAAGGTCTTCGGGATCGGCACCGCCCATAAGGGCGCGAATGCGGGCACGGGCCGCGGCGGCATCGAGGTCGTCGACCGCCAGCCCGGTCCGCAACAGGCCACTGACGGCATGAAATGGCAGGTCGCTGGTATGTGATTCGCAGCAGGTGGTGAATACGGCCACGCCGCGGCCGCCCGCGTACGCCGCGGTTTCACGCACGATGCGGCTCTTGCCGATTCCGGCGGGGCCCAGAACACCGATCACACAACCGGCTCCGGCGATAGCCTCCTGGAGAATTCCGGTGAGGGTGTTGAGTTCCCAGGTGCGCCCGACCAGCTGTGGATCACTGCGTCGATGATGATCTTGTGTTGTCGCGAGCAGGCGCCGTGCGGGCACCGGGTCGGTCGCGCCTTTGATGTGCACCAGCTCCTGCTCGGACAGCACTGTGACGTCTTCGACCAGTCGAGCGGTCGATTCGCTGAGCATCACCCCACCGGGCGGAGCCACCGATTCCATCCGCTGTGCCATGCCGACCTGCTGCCCAATCGCAGTGTAACCCCAAGCACCAGAACCTATTTCACCGGCAATAACCTGCCCCGAATTCAGTCCCACCCGCAGCTTGAAATCCACGCCGTCACGGTGGGCGATGTCCGGAGCCAGTCGCCGCGCCTCGTCCTGGATGCCCAACGCAGCGAGGCAGGCGCGAAAGGCGTGGTCTTCCAGAGCGATCGGGGCCCCGAACACCGCCATGATGCCATCGCCGGTGAACTTGTCCACGGTTCCGCCGTAGCGCTGCACCACCGCCGCCGCGGCCGTGACGAGTTCGGTCATGATCTCCCGCAAACGCTCCGGGCCGACAGCCGCAGCGATGTCCATCGAGTGCACCACATCGGCGAACAGCACCGTCACCTGCTTGTATTCCGCCGACGGAGCGGAGGCCACGCTCGGCGATCCGCACTCGTGGCAGAACTTCGCGGCGGGCCGCAGATCGGTAGCGCATGTCGCGCACGCAGTCGCCGCGTCCGTCATGTCTGCACCACCGATCCGGTTCTGACGCCAATCGAAGAATAAGACTTCTGCGGCTACGTTGGACGAGGTGCCGACGCAACAACCGTGGAATATCAATATCCACTACAACGCACTGGTGGACGCACAGGTCCCTGCCGGGGCCCAGCAGGTCCTCGACGTGGGCTGTGGTGACGGGTTCCTGGCCGCATTGCTGGCCGAGCGGATACCGCGGGTCGTCGCGCTCGACATCGACGAGCCCGTATTGCAGCGCGCGGCCGCCAGGTTTCCCGATGCGCCGGTGCAGTGGCGGCACGGCGACGTGATGACGGCCGACCTGCCCTGCTTCGACGCGGTGGTGTCCAACGCCGCCCTGCACCACATCGACGACTCGCGGGCCGCATTGGCGCGGCTTGCGCAACTGGTGCGGCCAGGAGGAAAGCTGGCCGTGGTGTCGTTCGTTAAACCGTCTCTGCAAGAAGCCATCTGGCACCTGACTTCGTGGACGGCCTGCGGCGTCGTCAATCAGATCCGAGGCAAATGGGAACACAGCGCTCCCATCAAATGGCCACCACCGGACAACTTCGCCCAGCTGCGCGCACACGCTCGGGAAGTGCTTCCCGGGGTGCGGGTCCGGCGACTGCTCTACGGACGCGTGCTGATCACCTGGCGCGCAACCTAATCCGATCCCATGGCAGCGGCGCTGGCCGCGCTGATGAGTTTGACGGCCTCATTGCGGGGCAGTGAACCCAGCAGCTGCATACCTGCCCGCAACTCCTCGCCCACGATCCAGGTCGGCCCGCCGGTCAGGTTGTCGAAAGCCTCCGCGATGACGTCGCCGACGGCGACCGCTCCCGGCGGCACCTCATCGAGTGAAGCGATCTGGCCGCGGCTGTACTCGAGCTCTCGCAGCGCGGGGGTATCCGTCTTGCCGAGAATGAGACCCAGGACGTCGACGCCTTTGTCGTGCAACTCGGCCCACAACGCCTCGGCGAAGACCATGTCGAAAGCCTTGGAAGCCGCGTAGGCCACCATGTTGGGTCCGCCGGCGAACCCGGCGCCGGAGCCGAAGACGACGATGCCGCCGCGGCCGCGCTCGACCATCGCCGGCGCGAAGTGGTGACACAACTGCACCGGCACCATGCAGTTGCGTTGCACCATCGACTCGGCGGCCTGCACCGGACTGGACAGAAAAGGCTTGAAATTCGGGTCCGCCCCGGCGCAATAGACAAGAAACCCGATCTCCAGGTCGGCGGTGGCCTCAGCGATGGCGGCCGCCGCCCCGGGCGCCGCGAGGTCGACCGCCAAAGTCCGGGTCTGTGCCGACGTGGCCGAAACAATCTGGGCGGCAACGTCATCGAGCACCGCCTGGCGGCGGGCCAGCAGGACGACGTTGACGCCTCGCTCGGCAAGCCCCCGAGCGAACGCGGCGCCCACGCCGTCGGACGCACCTGCCACCAGTGCCCAGGGCCCGTACTTGGCCGCGAATGTCACCCGTAACCCCTAGCCGACCGCGCTGACTCGCACCGTGGTGAACCGCCTACGGGCGATCCGCCATCCTTGCCGCGTGCGCACCATCTCGTCGTCATAGAAGCCGATGCCGTTGACACCCGACGTGTTGTCGGCGGCCATGATCAGGGCGTCGACGTACGTACGGGCCACCGCGTTGTCGCCGTCGACGTCAATGGCCTGATTGGTCAGCCGGTGCAGCGTGTGCCCGGCCATCGCATGCACCTTCTCCATGAAGTCGGTGACGGCGTCGACCCCGCTCCATGCGCCGATCTCGCCGTAGTCCAGTTGACAGTCTTCGGTGAACACCGTGCGGAACAGCGACCAGTCACGCCGGTCGATCCCGGTGGCATATCTCACCAGCAGGTCGGAGATATCGTCGCGGTCCGTCATGCCTGACTGAGTTTGCCGATGGCGGCCTGCAGCTTGGCTGCGGCTTCATCGGCGACCTCCTGCAAGCCCGGCTGGTCCACGACGCGGACCATCAACTGGGGGTCCATCGCCTCGACCAGGACACCGCCGTCCTCGGCGGCGCGTAGCACCACGTTGCACGGCAGCAGCTGGCCGATGTGGCGGTCCACGTCCAGGGCGCGGTGCGCAAGCTGTGGGTTGCAGGCGCCGAGTATCAGGTAGTCCTCCATGTCCTCGCCGAGCTTCTGCTTCAGCGTGGCTTTGACGTCAATTCTGGTGAGTACCCCGAAGCCCTGTTCGGCCAGAGCCTGCGTCGTCTGCTCGACGGCATCACCGAACGAGGTGTGCAAGGTGGCGGTCAATCCCGCGGTTCCTAGTGTCATGACTGATCCCTTTCTCCTTCTCAGGCCAAAGCCAGGAAGAGTTTCTCCAGCTCGGCTTCGCTCAGCGGCGGCGAGTCGCCGTGCTGGGTGCCGTTGATGCAGTCACGCAGTCCGCAGGCGACGATCTTGAACCCGGCGCGGTCGAGCGCCTTCGAGACCGCCGCGAGTTGAGTCACGACGTCTTTACAGTTGCGGCCCTGCTCGATCATCGCGATCACGCCACCGAGTTGCCCCTGGGCGCGACGCAACCGATTGAGCACCGCGCCCATCGTGTCTTCGTCTGCGTTCATCGAATGCCTTCCTGTCTCATCCCTGTTCCATACTATACCAATACCCCCACCGGTATCAGTATAGTGCGGGTATGGATCAACAGCATCGTCACCAAGACGTCCTTACTGACCTCAACCCGCAGCATCGTGCCCTGCGCCAGATGATCCCAGGCGTGTACGCCGGATTCGGCGAGATGAGCAAAGCGGCCATGGCTTCCGGCGCCCTGGACGCGAAGTACAAAGAACTGATCGCGCTCGCGATCGGTGTCGTGCACGGCTGTGACGGCTGCATCGCCTCCCACGCTAAAGCGGCGGTCCGCGCCGGAGCCTCCAGGGAGGAGGCGGCGGAAGCGGTGGGTGTCAGCATCATGATGCACGGCGGACCGGCCACCATCTACGGCGCCCGCGCCTACGACGCGTTCTCGGAATTCGCCGACGCCGCATCCGGAACCTAACCTCGATCTATGGAACTGCGGCAGCTGCGGTACTTCGTGGCGGTTGCCGAGGAACTGCACTTCGGCCGCGCGGCGCAGCGCCTGCATATCTCGGGGCCGGCTTTGTCGCAACAGATCGTGGCGCTGGAACGAGACCTGGGTGCGGAGCTGTTCGTCCGCGACCGTCGCTCTGTCCGGTTGAGTCAGAGCGGCCGGACGCTGCTGCCGGATGCGCGTCGCATGCTGGCGCTGGCCGACGACGCGAAAAGCCGGGTGCGGCAGGCGGCGGAGATCTCCGCGCCCGTCCGACTCGGATACGTGAGTTGGCTGCCCGACGATGTGAGCAGCCTGGTCGGCGACGTGGCCGTGCGCATCGATGAATGGGTGCTGCCCTCGCATGTGCAAGCCGACCGGGTGGCCGAGGGCAGCCTCGACGTCGCGCTGACCTGGGTCACTGCGCGGCAGGCCACCGAGCGCGGGCTGACCTCGCACCTGCTGCGCGCGGAGCAGCTGGGCGCGGTGCTTCCCGGCGTCGACTCCACCGAACCCGTTGCGGCAAGGCAACTTCGGATCCTCGTCGACACCGACGAATCGGCCTGGCAGTCATGGAATCGGTTCGCGCGGGAACTCGCCGCGGACACCGGTGCGCGCGTTGTCGACATCGACGACGGCGGCATCACCGGCCCCGCGTTCTATGCGCATGTCCGCCGACTCGGTGCCGCTGTGCTGGCCTCGCCCAAGCGCCACACTGCGGTGCCGCCGCCGAGCCTGGGGCAACGACTCGTGGCGAATCCTGTTCCGGTGTGGACGTGGTCGCTGGTCCACCGAAACGACGAGGAACGCGCCGCCGTGCACGCGCTGGTGGACGCACTGCTGGGCGTCGCCGGCCGCCACGGGTGGCGCACGCCTCCCGTCGGGCGGTGGTGGACGCCGTCCGACGATCCGCATCGAACGGTGCTCGCGGACGCCGCTGAACAGCGATAGGAAGTTTGGCCGAAGACAGGTAGCCAAAGAGTCCTGGACGCACCGTGGCCCACGCGCTTGAGTCGGGGTATCGACGAGAGAAAGGCGAAAGCCGATGGCGCCGAACTACTTTGTGGACGATCTCGCGGGCTTCGTGGTCCGCGCGCAACACCCGGATCTGGCAGGCGCGGCGAGGCCGACGCTCAAGCGCAACGTGCTGGACAGCATCGCCTGTGCGATCGGGGCTCTGGACGGCGAACTCGTCCCCGCCGTTCGCGCCCAGGCCGACGAATTCAGTGGACGCCGTAGCGCGACACTCGTCGGCGGTGGCACTGCCTCGGTGGATCAGGCGGCGTTCTTCAACGCCGTCCTCGTCCGTTACCCGGATCTGCTCGACACGTATCTGACCCAGGGCGGTCTGTGCCACCCGGCCGACAACTTCGGAGCCATCCTCGCCGTCGCTGAGCATCTCGAGGCCTCGGGTGCGAATTTCCTTCTCGCCCTTGCGGTTGCCTATGAAGTGCAGTGCCGGTTCAGCGCGGCAGTGCCGGTGATGGCGCACGGCCTCAACCATGCGCTGCAACTGGCGATGTCGGTTGCGGCAGGCTCGGCGAAGCTCATGGGCCTGGACGCCGGCCGGACCGCCGCCGCCATCTCGGCCGCCACGGCCGATAACGTCTCGCTCGCCGCGGTGCACGCCGAACCGGTCTCCAACTGGAAAGGAATCTCGCCGGCCGTCACCGGTATGCGCGCGGTCTACGCCACCATGCTGGCGAGCCGCGGTATCACCGGGCCCCGGACGCTGTTCGAGGGCCCGCACGGACTGGCCCAGCTCTTCGATCAGCCCATCGATTTGGACATCGGCACAACAGAACTCACCGCGGCCGAACACACCTACCTCAAGCGGTACTGTGCGCTGATCCATGGGCAGGTGATCATCGACGCCGTTCTGGCGCTGCGCGATGCGCACGGACTACGCGGCCGGGACGTCGCCTCGGTGACGCTGGAAGTTTTCCAGGGCGCGTTCGACTTCGCCGGTGGCGGTGCATACGGAAACAAGGACCATCCGTCGACGAAAGAGCAAGCGGACTACAACCTCAGGTATCTGACCGCGGTCGCGCTGCTCGACGGTGATGTCGGCCCGGAACAGCTTGAGAATGACCGGGTTCGGCGCTCCGACGTACAGGATCTGTTGACCCGGGTCGTCGTCGAACCGGCCGCGGACCTCACCGCGGCCTACCCCGATCGCACGGCCGCCCGGGTACGGGTCGTGACGCAGGACGGGCGAAGCTTGAGCCGCGAGCAATCCGATTACGAGGGCTCGCCCACCCACCCGATGTCGTGGGACCGCGTCGTCGAGAAGTTTCACTGGCTGGCCGAGCCGTTCTGCGGTGCAGGGCTGTGCGGCGAGATCATCGATGCGGTCCGGCGGATCGACGAGATTGCCGTTCGCGATCTCACCGCGCTGCTAGGTGCCGTCAGCCCGACGGCCAGCCGGACGCGCAGCGCCCGGCGGTCGTGACGAACGCCGACACCGGCGCCGCCTTGCGCGTTTTGCCGCTGGCGTTGAATGATCGGCGTCAAACTGGCCGAAGGAGCGCACGTGGGGAAAAGCAGGAATCGCGCCGTCAACCGGTGGGAATTGGTCACCTGCGCGGTGACGGGCCACGCCACGTACGCTCCGGACGACGAGCAGCTGGCCGCGCGTCTGCACGCCAAGACCGAGCTCGGTGAGGTGTGGCGTTGTCTGCGCTGCGGCGACTTCGCGCTGGGCGAACCGCACGGCCGCGGCCATCCCGAAGATGCACCGATGATCATGCGGGGCAAGGCTTTACGTCAGGCCATTATCATCCGCGCGCTGGCCGTGGAGCGGCTCGGGCGGGCAGTCGTGCTGGGTCTGGCCGCGTGGGCGGTGTGGACCTTCCGCGGTGCGCGGGGCGCCATTCAGGCCACCCTCGACCGCGACCTGCCGGTCTTTCGCGCCGCCGGTTTCAAAGTCGACCAGATGTCGGCGATCCATGAACTGGAGAAGGCGCTGGCGGCCAAACCGTCCACCCTCACCCTGATCACCTGCCTGCTCGCCGCCTACGCCGTGCTGCAGATCGTCGAAGGCGTCGGCCTGTGGCTGATGAAACGCTGGGGTGAGTACTTCGCGGTGGTGGCGACCTCGGTGTTTCTGCCGCTGGAGATTCATGACCTGCTCAAGGGCATCACCACGACGCGGGTGGCGACTCTGACGATCAACATCGCCGCGGTGCTCTATCTGCTGATCTCCAAGCGGCTGTTCGGGTTACGGGGCGGCCGCGAAGCCTACGAAGAGGAGCGGCAGGGCGAACAACTGCTCGATCTGGAACGCGCGGCGATGACGGCGGAATGAGTGCCCGCTTACCTCCCGCGAGATCCTGATTACCGCCAACGCGTGCGGGAAAGCTTTGCGCTGCAGGGCCTGATGGCAACACTCGGCGCGGAGTTACGCAGCATCCAGCCCGGTCTGGCGGAGGTCGAGGTGCCCTTCTTGCCTGGACTGTCCCAGCAGGATGGGTTCTTCCATGCCGGCGTCACCATCGCCATTCTGGACACCGCGTGCGGTTACGCTGCGCTCACCCTGATGGCGCACGGTTCGCGGGTATTGACCGTGGAACTGAAGGTGAACCTTCTCGCCCCGGCGGTCGGCGACCGACTGCGGGCGCATGGCGAGGTGTTGCGACCCGGTCGAAACCTCACGGTGTGCCGGGGCGACGCGTACGTGGTCAACGGCGACGACGAGAAGCGGGTAGCCACGATTCTGACCACCATGACTGCTGTCGCGGCTCAGGATCCAACCCCGACTGACCTGACTTGACTTTAGTTTAGTCAGCATCGGATGATGCCGAGTATGAGCGAAACCGCGTGCGCTGCCGAGCGCGAGCAAGGCGAGCGAAACCGGACAATCGAGTGGTCGGATCCCCTGCGCGCGGCGCAGGCGGCGCGCAGCCGCAGCGGCCTGGAGTTTCTGCAGGCCATGGTGGACGGAGAAATACCGCCGCCGCCCGTCATGAGCACCATCGGTGGCCGGCTGGAGTCCGTTTCGGCGGGCACGGCGGTCTTCACCCTGACCCCGGCCGAGTTCCACTACAACCCGATCGGGTCGGTGCACGGTGGAATGTACTGCACGCTGCTGGACTCGGCGGCCGCGTGTGCCGTGCACAGCATGCTGCCCGCCGGGGTGGGCTACACCAGCCTGGATCTGTCGGTGCGGTTCATCGGTGCGATGAGTGTCGAGACCGGGCCGGTCCGGTGTACCGGCACGGTAACGCATCTGGGCCGGCGTACCGCGCTGGCCGAGGCGAAGCTGACCAGCGGCACCGGCAAATTGCTGGCCACCGCCACCAGTAACTGCCTGATCCTGAATGCCTAACAGCGGGACGTCATGAAGTTGTCGGGACGCCTTGCCGATCGGGAGGGGTGGACGGCCGCTGACTGGTGCCCGATGGAATACGCGCTGCGGTTGATCGGCACCCATTCGGCCATGGTGCTGCTGCGCGAAGCCTTCTGGGGTGGGCGACGTTTCGACGACCTGGCGCGTCGGGCGGGTGTCACCGAGCAGATTGCGGCCAAGCGGTTGCGCCAGCTGGTCGAGGCGGGGTTGCTGGACAAGCAGCCTTACCAGGAAGCCGGCCAGCGCACGCGTTACGAGTACGTGCTCACCGATCGGGGCCGCGAGCTGTTCCCGGTGCTGATCAGCCTGATCGAATTCGGCCGGCTGCTGCAGGCAGAGCCCGGCACGGAATTGATCCACGAGGGCTGCGGCGAATCCGTGGTGCCGCGGGTTCGATGTACCGCCGGGCACGACGTTTCGTTCTCCGACGTGATGATTCGAAAAACGAAGCGCCAACCGGAAAAACTGTGACGCCGGCGATGCCCCGCCGCCCAGTGTGCCGGATCGCACAGCTCACACGCGCCCCGCTTTCCCCGTTGTTCACCGTGCCGCGGTGCACGCTTAAAGGGAAGCCGCTGATATGGCACCAAGCGACCTGACGACGTCGCACCGATGAAGGACCAAGACCGTGACAGCACTGCAGAACTGGATCAACCAGAGCCCCGGTGGCGCTGGGATCGCCGCGCCCGTGAAGGCGCGGGCCTGCCGCGCGCTGTATGCCATGCGGCGAGGACGGCCACGACCGGTGGTTACCGGCCCCAACCTGATGCGGCGCGGCGACGAGCGCTGCTGAGGGAACTGCACCGGCGTGATTGGATCGCTGCATGGCCGAGTCGGCGCGGGTGGTCAGCGCCAGCCGTGACATCGCGGCCGGCGCGCAGCGGATCTTCGAACTGATCGCCGATCCGTCCCGCCAGCCGGGTTGGGACGGCAACGACAACCTGGCCGCCGCCGAGTCCGGGCAGCGCGTCCGCGGGGTCGGCGACGTGTTCGCGATGACGCTGACGCTCGGCACAGTCCGGCACAACCACGTCGTCGAATTCGACGAGGGACGCCGAATCGCCTGGCGCCCTTCAGAACCCGGCAAACCACCGCCCGGTCATCTCTGGCGTTGGGAACTCACTCCGGTGTCGGAGACGCGGACCACGGTCACCCACACCTACGACTGGACCCAGTTGAACGACCCCGAGCGCCTGGCTCGCGCGCAGGCCACCACCGCTGAACGGTTGCGGGCGTCGATCGACCGGCTCGCGGTGATTGCCGAGAGCGCGGAGGCTTAGTCGTCCAGCCCTGAGCCCGGGTACGGTCTCGGTATGGCTCTCCCACCTGCAGGAAGTACCAGCGCGGCCATCGTGACCGGGGCATCGTCGGGCATCGGCGAGGAGATCGCCACCATTCTGGCGAAACGCGGCTACCACATCGTCCTGGTCGCCCGCAGCGCCGACCGGCTCGAGGCGCTCGCCAGGAAGCTCGGGTCCAAGGCGCATCCGCTGCCTGCCGACCTCGCCCAACGCAGCGACCGCGCGACGCTGCTTGACCGGGTCGGCGAACTCGGGCTGACCCCCGACATCCTGATCAACAACGCCGGCCTGTCGACGCTGGGAGTGGTGGCGAAGTCCGACCCGGAGAAGGAACTCAATCTGGTCGAAGTCGACGTGGCGGCCGTCGTGGATCTGTGCAGCAGGTTCCTGCCCGGAATGGTGGAACGCCGTCGCGGCGCGATCCTGAACGTCGCTTCGGTCGCCGCGTTCGGCCCGCTGCCCGGACAGGCGGCCTATGGGGCGGCCAAGGCATTCGTGTTGTCCTACACCCACAGTCTGCGGGGGGAGTTGAAGGGAAAGGGCGTCTCGGTGACCGCCCTGTGTCCGGGACCGGTGGACACCGGATTCGGCGAGGCAGCCGGGTTCTCCAAAGAGGAAGCCGACGCCGCGCTGCCGCGGGTCATGTGGATACCCGCCGATCAGGTGGCGCAGGCCGGGATCGACGGCCTGGCGGCCGGAAAGGCCGTCGTGGTCCCCGGACTGGCCAACCGGATCTCCGCGGGACTCTTCCGCGTCGCGCCACCGGAGTGGATGCTGCCGTTGCTGACCCGCAACCACCCGGCCATGAAGGGCAACTGAACGTCCCCGGCTAGCCCGCGCAGTCGCCCTCGGCGGTCGCGCGCAGCAGATCGTCGCGGGCCCGGGCCACCCGGGAGCGGATGGTGCCGACGGGACACCCGCAGACCTCGGCCGCTTCGGCGTAGGACAGGCCGAGCACCTGGGTGACGATCAACGCTTCCCGGCGCTTGGGGTCCAATCCGTCCAGCAGGATGCGGATCTCCACCATGTTCTCGATCCGGCTGCCCCGACGGCCCTGACCGAGCGCCTCGTCGAGGTCGGCCACCTGAGCGGAGCGGGGCCTGCGCATCTTGGACCGGAAGTGGTCGGCAACGACACGACGGGCGATCGACAACAGCCACGTCCGCGCGGTCGACCGCCCGGTGAAACTCGGCAGCGAACCCATCGCCCGCAGGAAAGTCTCCTGCGTCAGGTCGTCCGCACTGCCGGGATCGGCGAGGTAGGCCACCATCCGCCAGACGTCACGCTGGGTGCACCGGATGAATTCGGACAACGCTGCCCGGTCACCGCGCCCCGCGGATCTGGCGAGATCGGTAATTTGGTCATCGTGAGTTCGTCCGTCACTGCCCGGGGCCACGGGCTTTGAGCCTAGGCCATGCGAACATGACGAACGCAGGGAACTCTTGAACCGGCGCCGACGACTTGTCTAGGGACGAGTTCGCAGGAGGCGAGACACTACGTGACGACGGCAACGACTGACGCGCACCCAGAGGTGCAGCGGATACAACTGGACATCACCGGGATGTCCTGCATGGCCTGCGCGCTCAAGGTCAAATCGACCCTCAACAAGCTGCCCGGCGTACGGGCTTCGGTCAATTTCTCCACCCGGGTGGCGACGCTCGAGCTCAGCGAGGACATTGCCACCGACGACCTCTGCGCGGCCGTCGAAAAGGCCGGCTACCAGGCCGAGCCGCATACTGGCGGCGGTGACAACCTCGGCGACCCCGATGCTGATCATGCCCGGTACCTCCTGGTCCGGTTGGCGGTGGCGGCAGTGTTCTTCGTGCCGCTGGCGCACCTGTCGGTGATGTTCGCGGTGGTGCCCAGCTCCCGGTTCACCGGCTGGGGATGGGTGCTCACCCTGCTGGCGCTACCGGTCGTGGTCTGGGCAGCCTGGCCGTTCCACCGGGTCGCGCTGCGCAACGCGATGCACGGAACCGCCTCGATGGAGACGCTGATCTCGGTCGGGATCACCGCGGCTACGGTGTGGTCGCTGCACACGGCGTTCGGCACCCATCAAACCGCCGAACGCCGCGGCGTGTGGCAGGCGCTGCTCGGCAGTGACGCCATCTACTTCGAGGTCGCCGCCGGCGTCACGGTCTTCGTGCTGGCCGGCCGGTACTTCGAGGCACGGGCCAAGTCGCGGGCCGGCGGCGCACTGCGGGCGCTGGCGGCCCTGAGTGCCAAGGACGTCGCGGTGCTGCAGGCCGACGGGTCGGAAGTGGTCATCCCGGCAGACCAGCTCAAGGAGCAGCAGCGCTTCGTCGTGCGTCCCGGGCAGACGATCGCCGCGGACGGACTGGTGGTCGACGGCCGCGCAGCGGTCGACGTCAGCGCGATGACCGGCGAGGCCAAACCGGTGAAAGTCCACCCGGGCGCCCAGGTGATCGGTGGCACCGTGGTGCTGGACAGCAGGCTGATCGTGGAGGCTGCCGCCGTCGGTGCCGACACGCAGTTCGCCGGAATGGTGCGCCTGGTCGAGGAAGCGCAGGTGCAGAAGGCCGATGCGCAGCGGTTGGCCGACCGCATCGCGTCGGTGTTCGTTCCGTGCGTCTTCGTCATCGCCGGCCTGACCGCAGCCGGCTGGCTGCTCGCCGGGGCCGGCCCCGAGCGGGCGTTCTCGGCCGCGCTCGCGGTTCTCGTCATCGCCTGCCCGTGTGCCCTCGGCCTGGCGACGCCGACCGCCATGCTGGTCGCCTCCGGGCGCGGCGCTCAACTGGGCATATTCCTCAAGGGCCTGCACGCCCTGGAGGCCACCCGCGCCGTCGACACCGTCGTGTTCGACAAGACGGGCACCCTGACCACCGGCCAGCTGGCGGTCAGCGCGGTGACGGCCGCACCGGGCTGGGATGCCGATGAGGTGCTGGAACTGGCAGCGGTGGTCGAAGCGGCCTCCGAGCACGCCGTGGGCCTCACCATCGCGGCGGCCGTGCCGCAGCGGGATTCCGTTGCCGACTTCCGCGCGGTACCCGGCCGCGGCGTCAGCGGCACCGTGCGAGGGCGCGCTGTGCGGGTCGGAAAACCGTCCTGGATTGCCGCGCCGGTTGGCGCCGGGGTGTTGACCGACGCGCGACGTGAAGCCGAATCACGCGGTGAGACAGCGGTATTCGTCGAGGTCGACGGTGCGGTCTGCGCGGTCATCGCGGTTGCCGACGCGGTCAGGGATTCCGCGGCGCCCGCCGTGGCCCAGTTGCACGACCGCGGCCTGCGAACCGTGTTGCTGACCGGAGACAACCCGGCATCTGCGGCGGCTGTGGCAGCCCGGGTCGGCATCGACGAAGTGATCGCGGATGTGCTGCCCGAAGGCAAGGTCGACGTGATCGAGCAACTCCGTGAACGTGGGCACGTGGTCGCGATGGTCGGTGACGGCATCAATGACGGTCCGGCCCTGGCACGCGCCGATCTGGGCATGGCCATCGGGCGCGGGACCGACGTCGCGATCGGCGCCGCCGACGTCATCCTCGTCCGGGACAACCTCGAGGTCGTACCACTGGCGCTGGGCCTGGCCGCGGCGACGATGCGCACCATCAAGGTCAACATGATCTGGGCCTTCGGCTACAACATCGCGGCCATCCCGATCGCCGCCGCGGGGTTGCTCAACCCGCTGGTGGCCGGCGCGGCGATGGCATTCTCTTCGTTCTTCGTCGTGTCGAACAGCCTGCGCCTGCGCAGCTTCGGTGAGAGCCGCTGAAATCAGGCGGCTGAGCCGTCGGTGGGCCACAGGTGACCCCGGCGGCGGCCCCGGGACGCGTTGTCCGGCAACACGATATCGGTTTCGGCGGCCTGCGGCGCGGGCCCGGGTGCCGGGGAGGTTTGCCACACGATGGCCGCCAGGACCGCCCCCAGCACCACCGGCAGGTGGGTGAGCATCCGTCCGAGGGTGACGGCACCGGAGGCCGCGTCCAAGGCGATGTAGACGGCCAGTACCGCGACGAACACCGTGAGTACCCCCGCCAGCCCTGCTGCCGCAGCCGGCCACAGCGCGGCGACCACCATGGATACGCCGAGCGCGACGCACCACGACGTGGATTCGTGGAGGAGATGATCGGTGCCGTCCATCCCGTGGTGCAGGCCCACATCGAGGCCTACATCCAGGCCCAAGCCCTGCACGACTGCCAGGGCAATCTGGGCGACGCCGACGCACATCAACGCCCAGCGTTGCCAGCTGAGTGACCGGCGCAGTCGCGGCGTCGGCTGCTGAATCCCGATCGGGCCCACCGGCGCGATGACCGGCCGGGACTCCACCAGGCGGCGCAGTTGGCGAGCCTGAAGACCCACCTGCTCGAACCATTCGCGACAGGCGGCGCACTCGTCCAGGTGTTGATCGACCCGGGCCGACGGCACGGGCTCCCGCTCGCCGTCGAGCCGGGCCGACAGCGCTTCGCGCGCCACCTCGCAATCCATGCCCTAATAGTCGCGCATGACGGGCGATTTGTTCCCGGCCCGTTACCGACTCGGCTATCCGAATTCGACGAGGGTGTTGGGCGCACGTAACCGGTCGAGGGCCGAAAGCCGGTAGGTCAGCGCGACCACCTTGGGGAGGAACCGGCCGCGCGCCGGTGGTGCCGGCAGCTCGCGAACGGCGCGGACGCCGGGGACGGCACACAATTCGGCGTACTGGTTCGCGGTGAACCAGAACGGCATCGGCGGCGCCGTGTAGAACTCGCTGAGTTTGAAGCCGCGCCGCCGCGAATACACGCTCAGCAGCCACGGAATGCTGTCAAAGACCAACTGACCGCCGGGAAAGCGCCTGGCGCAGGCCCCGATCAGGTCGAATACGGTTGCCCGCTCAAAGTATTGGAACAGGCCCTCCGCGGTGATCAGCACGCCGTCGCCGGCGTCCACCCGATCCATCCACGAGTAATCGAGTGCGGACTGGGCGCAGTACCGCAACCGGTCGGAGGCCGGCAGCAGTTGCCGGCGTATGTGCACGATCGGCTCCAGATCGACCGACAGCCAGTTCAGTTCGCCGTTGTCGAGGCGCCAGAAGCTGGTTTGCAGCCCTTCGGCGAGCGCGACCACCGTCGCCCGCGGGTGGGTGGTCAGGAATTCGCGTGCGGCATTGTCGAAAGCCAGTGCCCGCAGCGCCGTCGCTTGGTGGGTCCGGCCGAAATGCTGGTAGTCGTAGTCGATGCGGTCGCGCAACGCGATGGCCATCGGATCGTCGATGATGCCGTCCGGCCGGGCGGCCTCGGTGGCTCGCTGATGCAGCGTCAGCAGTGCGGTCTCGGATACCCCGTCGAGGTGACGGGCGTCGAACGCTGGCATGGGTCAGACAGTACTGACCCCCGGAAGTTGCGGGAACTTCTGAAGTACCGGCGCCGACTAACACACCACGGGGCAACGCAAGATCGGTTTCCGCCTCGCGCAATCGATCTAGCGAGGAGGTGGCAGCCTGACCGGCCCGATATGGATGGCCCTGCCTCCGGAGGAGCATTCAGCTCTGCTGAATGCCGGGCTGGGTCCAGGATCATTGCTGGCTGCCGCGCAGGAGTGGCAAGGACTCAGCAATCATTACAGTGAAGCGGCCGCCGAGCTGAGCCGGGTGCTCGCCGGCGTGCAGGCCGGTAGCTGGCAGGGCGACAGCGCGAGCAAGTATGTCGCTGCCCACGGCCCCTACCTGGCGTGGCTTGAACAGGCCGCCGCCGACAGCGCCAATACGGCCGCGCAGCACGAAACGGCCGCCATCGCATACAGCGCCGCCGTTGCGGCCATGCCCACCCTGGCGGAACTTGCCGCTAACCACGCGCTGCACGGCGTACTGGTCGCCACCAACTTCTTCGGCGTGAACACCATCCCCATCGCCCTCAATGAGGCCGACTACGTCCGGATGTGGATTCAGGCCGCCGAGACCATGACCGTCTATCAGGCCACCGCCACGGAGGCACTGGCGACAACGCCGACGACTCCGCCGGCACCCCCCATCAGGGCGGCCAGTGCGGAAGCTCAAGCTGCCCCGGCCGCCCCGGCGGATTCGATCGCCCAACTCATCGCGGATCTGGAAAACCTCATCGCCAACCCGTACCAGTATTTTCTGAACTTCTTCCAGCAACTCGGGTTCAGTCCCGCCACCACCGTTGTCCTGGCGGTTATCGCGCTGTTCCTGTACGACCTGCTCTGGTACCCGTACTACGCCTCGTATTCCCTGCTGCTGCTGCCGTTCTTCACCCCTGCCCTGAGCGCGCTGAGCGCGCTGAGGCTGCTGCTTCCGTTCCTGTTCGGCGAGCTGCCGGCCGGGCCGCTGCCGGTGGCCGCCGAACCGGGTCCTGCTACCCGTGCGGACGCGCTCACGAATATCGTTGTCGCGCCGCCAGTATCGGTTGCACCCGCGCCAAGCTCGCCGGTGGGCAACCCGGCGCCCAGCGCGACCGCGCCGGCGCCGGCGCCCAGCCCGGCGCCGGCCTCCACCATCAGCTACGCAGTGCCCGGCCTGGCGCCGCCCGGAGTCGGCGCCGGCCCCAGAGTGGGTGCGAAGGCGCCGGACAGCGTGGCCGACAACGTCGACGCCGCGGCCCCGGCTCAGGTCGCCGCCGCGAGAGCCCAGAGCCGGCGCCGGCGCCGGGCCACCGCCGGGATACGCGGTCACCGTGACGAATTCCTTGACGCCACAGCTGAAATGGACGACGCGCCCGGGGCACGCACCGAGCCCGAACCCGCCACCGCCGGCACCCGGGGAGCCGGAGGACTCGGTTTCGCCGGCACCACTGCAGCCCGCACCGAAGCGCCGGCCGGAATCGCCCGATTGACGGACGACGGCTCCGGTGGCACCGTCCCGATGCTGCCTGCCACGTGGCCGACCGACGCGACCTCGGGACGCCGATGATGCGAACTCTTATCCAGACGTCTTCAAGGATTACGCAAGAAACGGGCAAGCGGCTGCTGACACCCTCGGTTCATCTCAAGCCGCGCCGCCAGTGCGATACGGCGACATCATCGGAAGAATTCACTTAAGGGGGTTGGACCATCACGGCGCCTTACCTGCACGCGCAGCCCTGACTCATTGTTCTATCAGACAGGAAAGACACTCAATGACACTTAATGTGAAAGGCGAGGGCCTCGGTGCTCAGGTCACCGGGCTGGACCCCGCAAACCTGGACGATCTCGCTACCGAAGAAATCCGCGAGATCGTGTACAGCAACAAACTCGTCGTCCTCAAAGACGTCCATCCGACTCCGGAACAATTCATCAAACTCGGCCGGATAATCGGTCAGATCGTTCCCTATTACGAGCCGGTCTACCATCACCACGAGCATCCGGAAATCTTCGTCTCCTCCACCGAGGAAGGGCAGGGCGTTCCGAAGACCGGCGCGTTCTGGCACATCGACTACATGTTCATGCCGGAGCCGTTCGCGTTCTCCATGGTGCTGCCGCTGACCGTGCCGGGAGCCGACCGCGGCACCTACTTCATCGACCTCGCCAGGGTCTGGGAGTCGCTGCCGGCCGCCGCGCAGGACCCGGTCCGGGGCACCTTCAGCACCCACGATCCGCGGCGTCACATCAAGATTCGCCCGCGCGACGTGTACCGGCCGATCGGCGAAGTCTGGGACGAGATCAACCGAACGACGCCCCCGATCAAGTGGCCGACGGTGATCCGCCACCCGCACACCGGTCAGGAGATCCTCTACATCTGCGCGACCGGCACCACGAAGATCGAAGACAAGGACGGGAACCTGCTCGACCCGGCCATTCTGCAAGAACTGATGGAGGCGACGGGCCAACTCGACACCGAGTACAAATCGCCATTCATCCACACCCAGCACTATGAAGTCGGCGACATCATTCTGTGGGACAACCGGGCTCTCATGCACCGCGCGAAACACGGCACCGCCGCAGGTCATTTAACCACCCACCGGCTGACGATGTTGGACGGACTCAAAACACCAGGATATGCAGTATGAGTACCATCACTGTGTCCCCTTCCACGCGAACGCGGACCGAATTCGCGGACATCAGCGACACCGTTTCGATCGAAGAGCATTTGCTGGTCAAGGTGCTCGACCCGTACGAGTACAAAGGTTGCCGCTACCTCATCGACGCGAGCTATAAGGCCACGGCGGATTCGGTACTCGCCTACGGGAATTTCAGTATCAGCGAACCGGCCTACATCCGCAGCACCGGGCATTTCAATGCGGCGGAATTGATTCTGTGCTTCAACCAGCTCGCCTACAGCGCGTTCGCGCCGGCGATCCTCAACGAGGAGATTCCGGTGCTTCGGGGTTGGTCGATCTCGGACTACTTCGACCTCCAACTGCCCAGCATGTTGATCAAGAACACTGCCTCCCGCTTCAAGAGGATGATTCACGCGCAGAAGTTCTCCGCACGGCTGCTCTGCCAGGACTTCGAGGTGATCGATCGCAATCTGCGTTACCTGTCGATCAAGTGCGCCATCGAGTTCTGGGACGAGTACGGCGGGGCCGCGTCCGGCGAGGTCGAGCTGGCGGCCCTCAACATCCCGTAGAGCACCATCCCGTAGAGCACCACAGAAAGCAGCTGAACGTCATGTCTCACTCAGCATCAACTGTCTTGGAACGGGTCTTCGAACAGGCGCGGCTGCGGCCCCAGGCGACCGCCCTGCGCCGGTGCGACGGCAAGAGCTCGCTGCGGTACTCCGAACTGGTGGCCGAAGTGAGCGCGCTCGCCGCGACGCTTCGGACGCGGTCGGTATCCCCGGGCTCCCGGATACTCGTCCTGTCGGACAACGGGCCCGAGACATACCTCTCGGTGCTGGCCTGCGCGAAACTCGGGGCGATCGCGGTGCTGGCCGACGGAAACCTTCCGCCGGCCACCATCGATCGTTTCGCCGAAATCACCGCTCCGAGCGGAATTCTCATCGCGCCCGGCAGCAGAACCGACCTGTCCACCCTGTCCCAGAGCCTGCACTCCATACCGGTGGTGAAGGTCCAGCTCGACGGTCACGCCGGGAATTCCGTTGTCACAGATGACGATTACCGCTGCCCGGATCGCGGTGCCGACGATCCGCTGGCCATGATCTTCACCAGCGGGACGACCGGCGAGCCGAAGGCCGTACTGCTGGCCAACCGCACCTTCTACGCCGTCCAGGACATCCTGCGCGAAACCGGGCTGAACTGGGTCAGCTGGGTGGACGGCGAAACCACCTACTCGCCGCTGCCGGCGACGCATATCGGCGGATTATGGTGGATACTAACCTGTTTGATGCGCGGCGGACTGTGCATCACCGGTGGTGAGAACACCACGTCCCTGCTGGAGATTCTCAGCAAGAACGAGGTCGCGACGACATGCGTCGTCCCGACCCTGCTTTCGAAACTGATCGCCGAATTGAAGGCGACCGACGAAAAGATCCCGTCGCTACGACTGCTCGGTTACGGCGGGTCGCGGGCGATCGCGGCCGACGTCCGGTTCATCGAGGCGCTGGGCGTGCGCACCGCACAGGTCTACGGATTGAGCGAAACGGGTTGCACCGCTTTATGTCTGCCGACCGACGAAGACTCGATTGCCAAGATCGAGGCCGGTGCGGTGGGGCGGCCCTATCCCGGAGTCCAGGTGTACCTGGCCGGTCCTGACGGCGCCGGGCCCGCGGCGCCGGATGCTGGGCCCTCCGCCTCCTTCGGCACGCTCTGGATCAAGTCTCCGGCAAACATGCTGGGGTACTGGAACAATGCCGCGCGAACGCAAGAGGTGCTGGTGGACGGATGGGTCAACACCGGAGATCTGCTCGAGCGCCACGAGGATGGTTTCTTCTACATCAAGGGAAGATCGTCGGAGATGTTCATCTCCGGTGGTGTGAATATCGCGCCCGACGAGGTCGACCGCATCGCTGAAGGCGCAGACGGCGTCCGCGAAGCCGCGTGCTACGAGATCCCGGACCCGGAGTTCGGGGCCCTGGTAGGCCTGGCCGTGATTCCTTCGGCGGAGCTGGACGAGTCGGCGGCCCGCAAGCTCAAGCAGGTGATCGCTGCCCGCTTCCGGGAGCAGTCGGAATCGATGGCACGGCCCTCGACGATCGAGATCGTCGCCGAGATCCCACGCACACAGTCCGGCAAGGTCATGCGGGCATCGCTGGCCGCGTCGCTCGGCAAAGCCGGGGTGGCCGGTCGTGGCTGAGACGATCCGGGACAAGGTGCTCGCCGCAGTCTGCGATGTGTTGTACATCGACGAACAGGATCTGCACGATGGCGACGGCACTGACCTTCGAGACCTCGGACTGGATTCCGTTCGCTTCGTCCTGCTGATGAAAAGGCTTGACGTGGACCGGGAATCCGACGTGCCGGCCCGCCTGGCCGAGGATCTCTCGATTGCCGGATGGGTTCGGGAGCTGGAGAATCTCTGTGAGCGCGCCTGAAGTCTGGGTGGACGGCCTCACGCTGAGCAGGTCGCAACAGAACCTCTACAACGGAGTGCTGCAGGACGGCGATCCGTCGCTGTACCTGATTGGCAAGACGTATCGATTCCACCCGCTGCAGCTGCCGAGATTCCTGGCCGCCCTGGAGGCGATGGTCTGCGAGAATCCGATTCAGCTCTGCGTCTTGGAGACACCGGCGTCGGACAGCGACTATCCCCGCCTGGTGCCCCGGCTGCGGTTCGGCGACATCGTGCGGGTGCGGTCGGGCGAAATGCAAAGTGCTGGTGATGAATTCGGACTCCAGCGCACCTGGTCTTCCGGGATCCTCGATACCGCACTGGTGCGGTACACCGTGTGGACCGACCCGGCCGGCGACGTGTCCGGCCTCGACGTGCATGCGCACCACATCGTCGTCGATGGTGGCGCCACCGCGATCATCGAAGCCGACCTGGCCCGCCACCTCGCGGCCGGCGGCGCCGCGGAACTGCCCTCGCTGGCCAACGGTTTGACGAAGCTGGAGCAGGCGCATCGTCGTGAACTGGCGAAGACCGATGAGACGCTGCACCGCGTCGGCGCCGCCGTGCAGCGCGAGCTAGCCGAGGATGCGCGCCTCGCCGGGCCCGCTCAGAGCCCGCACGCCGCCGGGTCCGCCGCCAAGGGGGTCCTGCAGGAATCCGTGACGATAGCCGGGGAGGCCTTCGACGCGCTCCTGCGGCTCTCGGAGACCGAGCAGGTCCCGCTCAACGTCCTGGTGGCCGCGGCGGCGCTGGCGGTGGACGCAGGCCTGCGGCACGACACCGGGGGCCTTCTCGTCCACGCCGTCGACAACAGGTTCGGTGATCCGGACCTCAATGTCGCCACGTGCCTGGTGAATTCGGTAGCGCACCCGGTGAGGTTCGCTCCCTTCGCGTCGATCCGCGACGTCGTGCGGGCGGTCGACCGGGGATACGTCAGGGCGGTGCGACGACGCTGGCTGCGTGAGGAGCAGTACCGGCGAATGTATCTGGCGACCAACCGGACCTCCCGTGTCGATGCGCTGACACTGAACTTCATCCGCGAGACATGCGCACCTAGCCTTCGCCCGTACCTGATCCAGGCGCCGGTCGCGACGGATATCGGCCCGATCGAGGGCAGGACCGTAGCCAGCGTGCTGGACGAAGATCAGCGCGTCCTCAACGTGGCCATCTGGGACCGGTCGGACCAGCCGGAATCCCGGATCCCGGTTGCCAACCGGATCTCCGCGGCACTCGGATCGATGGTGAGCCTGTGGGATCAACCGATCGCGAAGGCCGTTGACGAATGGTTCGAGCTCGGCCCGGACGGGTCCATCGGCTCAGACGCCACGGATATCGAAACGCCCCGGCAGCGTGCCTGGTTCGTGGACGGGGCCTTAGCGGTCCGCGCGGCTATCGCGGACCGGCCCGCGGTCCACCAATGGATCGCCTATCTGGTGCGCAGCGGCATCGCGCCCGGTGACGTCGTGGTGCTCACCGACGACGACACCGGCAACACCATTGACTGCCTGATCGCGACCCATCTGGCCGGCTGCGGATACAGCATCTGCGACGCGCCCGAACAACTTTCGGCGCGCGCACAGGCCATCGCCGAGCACCTGGAGGGCGCGACGGCGCAGGTGCTCGACGTGCGCGCCGTGGACCTGCCGGTGGCATCGGATGAGGACGCCGGCGCGCTCGTCGCCGAACGCCTTACCCGAGTGGCACAGGACATGTCACTCGGAACCAGGACGGCCTACATCATGCCGACCTCGGGTTCCACCGGCCAGCCCAAGCTGGTCAGAGTCACCCATGAATCGCTGGCGCTGTTCTGTGCCGCCGCGGTCAGCGCCTACGGCTGGGGCCCGCAGGACACCTTGCTGCAGTGCGCGCCGCTGACATCTGACATCAGCGTCGAGGAGATCTTCGGTGCCGCCGTCAGCGGGGCGGAGTTGGTGCGAACCACGGCGATGAAAGCGGGCGACCTCAACGGACTCGTCGAGGATCTGGTGGCCGGCGGCGCGACGCTCGTCGACCTGCCCACCGCCGTGTGGCATCTGCTGTGTGAAGATACCGAGGCGGTGGACGCGATCCGCCGTTCGCGTCTTCGACAGATCGTGGTCGGCGGCGAAGCGCTTCGCCCGGCCGCTGTCGACAGATGGCTGAGCTCGGTTGCGGGACAACGAGTTGAGCTGGTGTCGAGCTATGGACCGACCGAGACCACCGTCGTCGCAACCTATTTGCCGATCCTTTCGGACGGCGCGGTCGAAGCACGGCGACGGCTGGGGCGACCGATAGTGCCGGGCACGGTGTGTATCGCCTTCGGTGAGGTTGTGATCGTCGGGGGCCTGGTCTCCGCCGGATACCTCGGGACGGACGACCGCAGCTTCGGTACCGTCACCGCCGCTGACGGTACGCAACAGCCCGCATTCGCCACCGCCGACCGGATGATCCTGGACGCCGAGGGATTCCCGCTCTTCGCCGGCCGCAAAGACGATGTCGTCAAGGTGGCCGGAAAGCGCGTCGACATCGCGGACATCGCCAGGCGCATCTCCGCGGACCCCGCGATAGCCGATGTCGCGGTCGAATTGCACGACGGCCGCCTCGGCGTGTGGTTTCAAACCCTGCAGACCCGCGAAGCCGACGGCGACCCGGCCGGACGGATCCGAAACATACTCGTGAGCAACGGGGTATCCGCGTTCTTCGTGGTCGCGGCCTCGACAATCCCGCGCAAACCGGGCGGGAAGGTGGACAGCGCCAACCTGCGAACAATGCCCGAGTTCGTGGATACGGTGCCCGACGACACCGAATCCGCCGAGATCGCAGTCGGTCTGGCGCGGCTGTGGAGCCGGCACCTGGGGACAGTTATTGAGCCCGACACATCGCTGCTCGCCGCCGGCATCGGTTCGCTGGACCTCATCAGAATCCTTCCTGACACCAGACGGGCACTCCGGCAACAGGTTTCGATTCTGGACCTGATCAGTGCCGACACCGCCGCCAACCTCGTCACCGACCTGGCCGGTGCCGCGACGACCGGGTGGATGGACCCGGCGACCGCCATCGAGATACAACGCGACGTCGAGGACCTGCGGTCACCCCGCGCCGGGTGTTGCACCTCGCCCCACGCCGGCGGCGCGATCCTGGTGCTGGGTGCGTCAGGCATCCTGGGCACCGGATTCGCCGGTGCGATCCTCGACCTCAAGCGGTCCGGAGTCCGGTGCCCCGATGTGGTCCTGGCGAGCCGATCTCAACCGGAGCACGGCCCGTGGCCCGACCTTCACGATGTCGAAGGCGTTCGGATCACCCGGCTTTCGCCTGATTTCGGGCCGGCGGAACTGGACGCGCTGATCCGCGACACCGGCGCCGGAACCGTCATCAACTGCATCGGCAACACCAACGTGCTCGTTCCCTACCGCGAACTTCGGACGGCGAATGTGGATCTGGTTTCCTCGATCGTCGGCGTGTGCGCGGACCGCGGTGTCAGGTTGGTGCACTTGTCGACGTTCGTCGTCGATGCCGAGGTCACCGCTGCCCGCGTCACCGATCCGCGGACTGCGCCTTACCCCTACGCGGCGTCCAAGTCGCTCGCGGAACTGGCGGTGGCCGGCGCGCCAAATGGACTCGACTTCACGATCGTGCGGTTGCCCCGGGTACTGGGCGAGGACAGTCAGCTGCGGGACTCCGCGGACATCCTGGTATCGGTCGTGGATGCCTGCGTCGCGCTGGGTGCACACCCTGCCCTGACGCTGGTCGAGGAGGTCACCACCGGTCGTGCTGCCGCGACCGCGATCCTGAGCCTGCTACCGGAGGTTTCGGGTGTGCGGGAGCTGGGACGGGGCATCACCGTGGCGCGTGGCGAGGCCGTGGACTATGCAGACTTGCTCGGCGGGTTTGCGCTCGACGAACTCGACGTGGCCCAGTGGAAGCAGCGGCTCGATGACAGCGAGTGGGCGACGGCCAACCCGCGCCGGTGGTCGGTGGTGGATGCGTGGGTGAGCCTGGGCATGCGCCTGGGGGCGCGGTCGTACGCCGAGTACCTCGCGGAGTACCCGACCATCGCCCTCGACCTCGAATCCGTCACCGAACTCGCCGCACCACCTCCGTCGGTCCACACCCTGCTGGCGCGAGAATTCCAGGGTGTCTGATCGGCTCAGGCCTGAAAAATCATGATGCAGAACATGATTGCCATGCCTGCGGCCGTGGTCGCCTGAACCAGGGCGCCCAGTCTCGCACGCCACACCGGGCCCTCGCGGCGGCGGCGCAGCGTCATGAAGAGGTAGCTCCACACGAAGGCGGCCAGCACGAACACGGCGGCCCAGATCCAGTTCACCGTGGTGATCCAACCGTGCGAAGTGTCCGCCGACGTTGCCTGCATTTCCGGCATGGCGGGCATGCTCGGCATCGATGGGCGTTCGGGTGTCAGATGTCCACCCATTGCGGCGTACATCCATGCCATCGCCACCATCTTCAGCGCGTGGTAGCCGAGCGCCAGGCGTGCGCCGATCATCCGGGCGGCGAGGACGGCGACGATCAGGAACCACAACGCCGCGGCCAGAAAGAACGCCTCCGCGGGCGTCGGCGGCAGCCCGAGTGCCTCCGGCCAGGCCATCGCCGCCATGGCGATCGCCATCGTGACGTGCAGTGCGTGGCTGATCACCGAGGTCCAGGATTTCCGGTCGGTGACGAGGGCGAAGCCCACGGCGCTGAACAGGAACAGGCCCGTGACCACCCACCGCAGCGGCAGATCGTCGATCATGCCCGGTGTTCCTCGGCGATAAGCCCCACAGTGACCGAACCTTATGCGCTGCGGGCGGCCGGTGCTACGACGCACGGTCGTAAGCTGCAAGGGTGGATAGCGACGTTGCCCGCACGTCCTCGGCGAGGACGGCGGTACTGGTCGGCGGGTTTGTGGCGGTGGCCGTCGCGCTGGGTGCCTACGGCCTGGTCTCCGGGCCGCGCCGCTACGCCGAGGCCGGCAACCCTTATCCGGGCGCCTTCGCCGGCGCCGCCGAACCGGTCGGGTACTTCGTCGCGTCTTTGCTGGGCGCACTGTGCCTGGGCGCATTGCTCCTGGTCGTAGTGACGGCGCAGCCGGAATCCGACGGGCTGATCGATGCGGCGGCATTCCGGATTCACCTGTTGGCCGAGCGTGTGTCGCTCGCCTGGGTGCTGGCGGCCGCAGCGATGGTGGTGATCCAGGCGTCGCATGACACGGGTGTGCGGCCGGGGGCGCTGGTGAGCAACGGCGCGATATTCGACGCCATCGGCGTCTCCGAGGTGGCCCGGGCCTGGATCGTGGTGGCCGTTTTCGCCCTTCCGGTCGCGGTGACGTTGCGGCTGAACACCCGCTGGCTCGGCCACGCGGTGCTGCTCGTGCCCACTGTGATCGGCGTCGTGGCCACCGCGGTGACCGGCAATGCGGGTCAGGGTCCCGACCACGATTACGCGACCAGTGCTGCGATCGTCTTCGCGGTCGCCATGGCCGGGCTGACCGGGCTCAAGGTGGTCGCCGCGCTGACCGGGACCAGCCCCAACCGCGCCGTACAGGTACTGCAGGTGGGCTTCGGCGCCCTGGCGGTGACCTACGGCGCCGTGCTGCTGTACCTGCTGATTCCGGCCTTGACGTTCGGGTCCGATTTCGCGCGCCTGGGGCTTTTCGCGGGTGCGCTGGTGACCCTGGTGTGGGTATCCGACTGCTGGGCGTTGCGTGGCGCGGTGCCCCGGTTCGCCGGCACGGCCGGCGCGCTGGCCATGGCCGCCGCGTTGGCAGCGATCTCGGCGATGGCCGCCCAGATCGCGCCGCGGTTCCTTGCGCACCAGTTCACCGGTTGGGATGTGTTTCTCGGCTACCAGTTGCCGCACCCGCCGACCATTGCCAGCGTGCTGACCCTGTGGCGTTTCGACAGCTTCCTGGGGACGGCCGGGCTGGTGCTGGCCGCCGCTTATGTGGCGGGCTACGTCCGGTTGCGGCGCAACGGAAACGCTTGGCCGGTGGGCAGATTGGTGGCCTGGCTGGCCGGATGTCTGTCGCTGGTGTTCACCACCAGTTCGGGTGTGCGTGCGTACGGATCAGCCGTGTTCAGCATGCACATGACCGAACACATGATTCTGAACATGTTCGTCCCGGTGCTGTTGGTGATGGGCGGTCCGGTAACCCTGGCGCTGCGGGTACTGCCGTCGGCCGGCAAGGGGCAGCCGCCCGGGCCGCGCGAATGGCTGACCTGGCTCCTGCATTCCCGGGTGACTGCCTTCCTGTCCAACCCGATCGTCGCCTTCGTCCTGTTCGTCGGCTCGCCGTACGTCGTCTACTTCACGCCGCTGTTCAACACGCTGGTCCGCTACCACTGGGGCCACGAGTTCATGGCGGTCCACTTCCTGCTCGTCGGGTATCTCTTCTACTGGGCGATCATCGGCATCGACCCGGGCCCGCGCCGGCTGCCCTACCCGGGCCGTATCGGTCTGCTGTTCGCGGTGATGCCGTTTCACGCCTTCTTCGGCGTTGCGCTCATGACGATGGCCGAGCCGGTCGGGAACACCTTCTACCGTTCGGTGAACCTGCCGTGGCTGCCCAGCATCATTGCCGACCAGCATCTCGGCGGCGGAATCGCGTGGAGTCTGACCGAAGTGCCGGTCATCATCGTCATCGTGGCGTTGGTCACCCAGTGGGCACGGCAGGACCGCAAGGACGCGTCCCGCGGCGATCGGCACGCCGACAGCGACTACGCCGACGACGACCTGGAGGCATACAACGCGATGCTGCGGGAGTTGTCCCGGATGCGGCGCTAGCCGACGACGGTGAAGTTGCCCTCACCCTTGAGTGCGGCCTGAACCTGTTCCGTGGTCAGCTCGGTGTTGGCCGAAACCCGCACTGCGGACGTGCCTTCGGTGTTCAGGTCGATACTGACCGCGGTCACCGGCTTCAGTGCGGTCAGCGCGGTGGTGATGGTCGCCACGCACCCTTCGCAGTGCAACCCGGTGACGGAGAATGTCTGTTCGGCCATGCGGGCCATCCTACCGGCGGTCGCATGGCCGGCCGACTGTGATTTCGGCGACGGTCAATCTGTGTGTCGTGTCGGGTGATTCACCCTCGGCGACGAGGTCTGGGTGCCAAAGTTGCGTAGCCGCAGGCTGTTTGACACCACGAAGAATGACGAGAAGGCCATCGCGGCGCCGGCGATCAGCGGATTGAGCAGGCCGGCAGCGGCGATCGGAATCGCAGCCACGTTGTAGCCGAAGGCCCACACCATGTTCATCCGGATCGTCCGCATGGTCGCGCGCGCCAGGTCCAGCGACTGCGGGACGATGTTCAGGTCGTCGCGCACCAGGATGATGTCGGCCGCCCCGATCGCGACGTCGGTGCCCCGGCCGATCGCCAATCCCAGATCGGCAGAAGCGAGTGCGGGTCCGTCGTTGATACCGTCGCCGACCATCGCCACGGTCCGGCCTTCGGCGCGCAACCGCTCGATCGTCTCCACTTTGCCTTGCGGCAGGACCTCGGCGATCACCGTCTCGATGCCGACCCGGCTCGCGACGGCGCCGGCGGCGGCTTTGTTGTCGCCGGTGAGCAGGATCGTCCGCAGGCCGCGCCGGTGCAGCGCGGCGACCGCGTCCGAAGCCGAGTCCTTCACCGTGTCAGCGATCGCGACCGCCGCGCACGGCAGTCCATCGACCGCGATGAAAACCACGGTCTCGCCCCGGGATTCGCCATCCTTCCGGGCCGATTCGAGAACCTCGTCGCCCGGCGCTTCCCGGGTGATCCAGGACGGCTTGCCGACCTCGACGCGCCGGCCGTCGACGACTCCCGCGACACCGCAGCCGGCAACCGCGACAAAGTCCTTGACCGGCAACGGATCTGGTGATGACGACACGATCGCCGTGGCCACCGCGTGCTCGGAGGCCGCCTCCACCGCCGACGCGAGGCGCAACACCTGCTCGTCGTCGTGCCCGCCGGTGGTCGTCACCGTGCTCACGCTCAGTTGACCGACGGTCAGCGTGCCGGTCTTGTCGAAGACGACGGTGTCGATGCCGTGCACGGTCTCCAGGGCGCGGTAGCCCTTGATGAAGATTCCCAGCTGGGCACCCCGGCCGGAGGCGACCATCATGGCGGTCGGCGTCGCCAGCCCGAGCGCACACGGGCAGGCGATCACCAGCACGCCCAGCGTCACCGAGAAGGCGCGCTCGACGCCCGCACCGCTGATCAGCCACGCCGAACCGGCCAACAGCGCGATGGCGAAGACCGCCGGGACGAACACCGCCGAGATGCGGTCGGCGAGGCGCTGGGCGCGTGCCTTCTGCGCCTGGGCCTCTTCGACCAGGCGGACCATGGCGGCGAACTGGGTGTCGGCGCCGACGGCGGTGGCCTGGATGATGAGCCGGCCGTCCAGCACCACGGTGCCCCCCACCACCGCGGCGTCCGGTGACACCCGCACCGGTCGGGACTCGCCGGTCATGGCACTGGTGTCGATCGCAGCGGAGCCGTCCAGGACAACCCCGTCCGCCGCGATGGTCTCGCCCGGCCGCGTCACGAAACGCTGACGCTTCTTGAGTTCGCCGGCCGGGATGACCAACTCCGAGCCGTCGTCGAGCAGTACGGTGACGTTCCTGGCGCCGAGGGCGGCCAGGGCGCGCAGCGCGCCGCCGGCCTTCGACTTGGCGCGCGCCTCGAAGTAACGACCCGCCAGCACGAAGACGGTGACGCCGGCCGCGACTTCGAGGTAGATCGCGTCACTCTGCAGGATCGCCTGCCAGACGCCGTGCGTCTCACGAGGCTGCCTGGGGACGAAGACGGTCGCCAGCGACCAGACGGTGGCGGCCACGATGCCCACCGAGATCAGCGTCTCCATCGACGCCGTCCGGTGCCGCGCATTGCGCAGCGCGACGGAGTGAAAAGGCCACGCCGCCCAGGTCACGATCGGGGCCGCCAACGCGGCCAGCACATAGCCCCACCCGGGGAACCGGGCGCTGGGCACTATCGCCAGCATGCTCGACAGGTCGGCCAGCGGCACGAACAACACCGCGGCGATCAGCAGCCGGCGCAGCAGGCTGCGGGCATGCCGGGCGTCGGGATCATCCCCTTCGGCCGGCGCGGAGGACTCGGTGTGCGGAACTGCCTGGTAACCGGCCTGGTTGACCACCTCGCACAGTTCGTCGACGTTGGCGTCGACGGTGTCGATGGTCGCCACCCGGGTAGCGAAGTTGACCGACGCGCGCACCCCGGGGACCTTGTTCAGCTTCGTCTCGACCCGGCTCGCGCACGCCGCGCAGGACATCCCGGAAACATCGAGCCGGACACGCTGCCGCTCGGGTTTCTCCACAAGCGGCGTCGCCACGGTTCTCCTCGGTGCTCAGTGCAATCAGGTAAGCCCAGCGTACAAGCGGTATCAGGAGCTGACAGTCGCGTGCTCGCGGATGAGCGCGCACACCTGCCACTGCCCCGGCACGCCCTTGAGCTCGCGCTCACCGCGGCTGACGAACCGGTGCCGCGACCCGGTGACGATGTCGCGCACGGTCGAGGACACCAGCACCTCGCTGGGCCCGGCCAGGGCGCCGACGCGTGCGGCGATGTGCACGGCCATCCCGGCGACGTCAGCGCCGCGCACTTCGACCTCGCCGGCGTGGATGCCCACCCGAATCTCGATGCCCAGCACGCGCACCGCCTCGATCACGGCGTCGCCGCAGGCCAGGGCGGCACTGGGGCTGGTGAACGTGGCGACGAAACCATCGCCGGCGGTGTTGACCTCCCGGCCGCCGAACCGCTGGATCTCGTGGCGGACGATGGTGTCGTGGTTGTCGAGCAGGTCGCGCCACCGGTAGTCGCCGAGCGCCGCGGCCCGCTGTGTCGAGCCGACGATGTCGGTGAACACGATGGTGGTCAGCACCCGTTCGGCATCCCCGCCACCGCGCACGCCGGTGACGAATTCCTCGATCTCATCGAGCATGGCGGCGGCATCGCCCACCCAGTACAGGGTGTCCTCGCCTGGCAGCTCGATCAGGCGCGCTCCGGCGATCTGATCGGCGAGGTACCGGCCATGCTCGATCGGGCTGAAGCCACGGTTGTCGCGGTGCAACACGAGCGTCGGCGCGGTGACGCGGGGCAGGGTGTCGCGGACGTCGGAGTGCCGGACAGCGGTGATGATCGCCCGGGCCATGCTCGGTGAAGCGGCCCGGTTGCCGGCCATGTCCCACCACGAGCGGAACGCGTTGTCGGTGGCGACCGATGGAGCGATGATGCTCAAAATGTCGAAGCCCTGCTCCACGGCGTCGGGTTCGATGGCGACGGTGGTGAAGGGATCCGTGGCATCGATTTCGTGGCCTATCGGGTAGTCGGGCGCACGCAGCGTCCGGGCCGCGCCGTTGATGCAGACCAGGCTGCTGACCCGTTCGGGATAGTCGGCCGCGAGGACCAGGCCGGTCATCGTGGTAAAGCCGGGAGCCAGGATCGTCGCGCGCTCGCAGCCGACGGCGTTCATCACCGCGATGGCGTCCTTGGCCCAGTGCTTCGGCCCGATCATGTCCGGCGACGACACCCGCGACGACAGCCCGATGCCGCGCTGGTCATAGCGGATCACCCGGGCGAAAGACGCCAGGCGCCGGTGGAACCGGTACATCGACGGCTCGGCGTCGACGGTGTCGATCGGGATGGACGGGCCGGGCAGCACCAGCAGGTCGAGGGGGCCGTCGCCGAACACCTGATAGGCGATGTCCACCTCGCCGCAGGTCGCATAGCGAGTCCGGGGAGCCTGCGCCACACATACAGGTTAGTAATTGCGACCGACACTTTCACCCGAGGTCATCCGTCGGCTCGGGTACCACCCACTCCGGCCGCGGACTTACGCGCTGATGATCGGAACCAGGTAGCGCGCGGCGTAGGCGCGGACCGCCGCCTGATCGGAGGTGTCGAGACGGTCGGTGGGAAACACGATGATGCCCACGGCGACCCGCAGCAGGATGTCGGCGACATTGGCGAGGTCCGCGTCGGGGATGCCGACGCCACAGCGCCGCAGGGTGTGGGCGATGCCGTCGGCGAACTGGCCGATCGGAAAGACGTCCGAACGCGAGAACATTCCGAACAGTTCGGGCTCACTCTCGGCGATGCGCGAGTACAACGGTGAGTCTTCGATCAGGCGGACTCCGAGGGTGAACGCCTCGATGACCGCTTCCTGCGGGCTGCAGCCAGTGGTGGCCTGGTCCAGCGTGGTGAAGAACAACGCCGCCTCGCGCCGCACTACGGCTTCGAACAGCTCGTCTTTGGTGGGGAAGCGCCGATAGATGGTGCTGCGGCTCACCCCGGCCCGGACAGCGACATCTTCGATGTTCGCGCGCCGCACGCCATAGGTCTCAAACACCGAGCGTGCGGTGTCCAGGATGGTGTCCTCGACGGACGCGATGTTGGCACCCGTAGCCCTCGTCGCCATGCTCAACTACTTTCCCCGCCCGGCAGTGATGCCGGGGATTTCCCGATTCGAATGGTATCGTGAAACAAAAGTACGGTTTTGTGTCTCTGCTTCAACGGCGCTGGGGGGTGCCGGAGGGGGTTGTGATGAGTACGAGTTTCGACGTCGGTGTCCGGGAAGCGACGCCGGTGGTGCACGACGAGATCGACGACGCGGCGCCCGTGCTGGGCCCGGGCTCGTTGATCTGGAAGTTCTACGGCGATTACCGGACCCAGTTGTTCGGATTCCAGCGCGTCGCCGGCACCGAGAACTGCATAGAACAGCTTGCCCAGGGCGTGCTCGACCATTCGGTGGTGTTCAGCGACACGCTGGGCCGGGCGAAGCGGACAGCGCCGCCGCTGATGAAAACCGTCTATTCCGAAGACCCGCACAAGTGGGGCCGTACCGTGCGGGACTTCCACAAGCCGATCAAAGGGACCGTCAGCGACGGGTCGCGCTATCACGCTCTGAATCCGGAGTTGTTCTACTGGGCGCACGCCACGTTCGTCGACCAGGTTCTCTACAACGCCGACACGTTCATCCGACGCCTGTCGCACGCGGAGAAGGAGCAGATCTTCGCCGAGAGCAAGGTCTGGTATTCCCTGTACGGCGTCAGCGACCGGGGCCAGCCGCAGACCTACGACGAGTTCGTCGAATACTGGGACGGCATGCTCGACCGGTTCGTGCCACACAAGACCGTTCTGTACGGGACGGGTTACATCCGCAAAGGGCTCCCGGGCCCGCGCCGAATTCCCCGCCCGATCTGGCGGATCCTGTCCGCGCCCGTGAACGCCTACGCCCGGTTGGTGATCGCGGGGACCTGCCCGCCGCAGATGCGCGCGGTATGCGATCTCGCCTGGGATAGTAAGAAGGAGAAGCGATTTCAGCGCTTCGCCGCGACCATGCGGGCGCTGAATCCGTTGATCAACCGGTTGCCCCTACGGTTCGTCTACGCCTCCTGGGCGGCCGACGCGTGGCAGCGCGTGGGTGTCGACCCGCGCCGGATCAACAATTAGCGGGCAGCGGCCATTCAGCGTTCCTCCCGGAAGTCCACGTGCCGTCTGATCACCGGGTCGTACTTCCGCAGCGTCATCCGGTCGGGATCGTTTCGCCGGTTCTTGCGGGTGACGTAGGTGTAACCGGTGCCGGCCGTCGAGCGGAGCATGACGATCGGGCGAATGTCGTTGCGCGCCATCAGAAATGCTCCCCCATGCGGCGCAACCGGGCCACGACCGCCTCGATGCCGTCGCGGTCGATGACCTTGATGCCCTTGGTGCTGACCCGCAACGTGATGCGGCGGTCCTCGGACGGCAGGTAGTAGGTCTTGCGCTGCAAATTCGGTGACCAGCGGCACCGGGTGCGCCGGTGTGAGTGTGACACCGCATTGCCGAAACCTACTGTGCGCCCGGTGACTTGGCATCGCGCTGACATATCGGCCTCCCCTCGTGTTTTAGACAAGCGACGCACTGGACTGTAGCCTTAATGAAAATGATTTTCAATAAGGAGCGGGTATGCGAACTCCGGTAGTGCTGGTCGTCGGTCAGGGAGCCACCGACGAGGTGACGGGAACGCTCCTGCGGCAGCCGGGTACTGCCGTGGTCGAGCACCGGTTCGACGGTCACGTGGTCCGCCGCACGGTCATCACCCTGGATCGTGGTGAGTTGCGCACGACCGAGGAGGCGCTGGAGCTGGCGCACGGTTGCCTTTCCTGCACGATCCGGAACGACCTGCTGGTGTTGCTGCGGAAGCTCCATCGACGCTCCAATGTGGCCCGCGTCGTCGTGCATGTGGCGTCGTGGCTGGAACCCGAACCGATCTGCTGGGCGGTCAATCACGTCCGGGTGCGGGTCGGCCCCGGCTATCCGGACGGACCGGCCGCCCTCGACGTGCAGATAGCCGCCGTGGTGACCTGCGTGGACTCCGTCAATTGGCTGGCGCAGGCGCTCGGGGAGGACCTGCTGCCCGACGGGCGCACGGTGGCCCAGGCGGCCGTCGGGCAAGCCGAATTCGGCGACCTGCTGGTGCTGACCCAGCCGGAGCCGGTGACGCTGGCCGTCCTGCGACGCCTGGCGCCGCGGGCGCGGATCACGGTCGGCTGCGATCGCGTCGAGCTGGCGTTGGCGAACCTCGACGAGCGGTCGCGGCGCGGCCGAACCGACCACCCGCACGCGCCGCTGCTGACGGGCCTACCCCCGCTGGAGGCCGAACGCGGCGTCGTCATCCTCGAATTCAACGCTCGCCGCCCGTTTCACCCCGAACGCCTGCACGACGCCGTGGACCTGCTACTGGACGGAGTGGTCCGCACCCGCGGGCGGTTATGGCTGGCCAACCGGCCCGAACAGGTGATGTGGCTGGAATCGGCCGGCGGGGGCCTGCGGGTCGCCTCGGCAGGGAAGTGGCTGGCGGCCATGTCCCCCTCGGAGGTCGCCTATGTCGACCCCGAGCGCCGGTTGTTCGCCGAGCTGATGTGGGAGTTCCACCACGGCGACCGGCACACCGCGATGACCGTGCTGGTCTGCGGCGCCGACCCGGTCGACATCACGAACGCCCTGAACGCGGCGCTGCTCACCGACTTGGAGATGGCCGATCCGGATTCCTGGACCGGGTATCGAGACCCCTTCGGCGACTGGCATCAGGATCCGTGCCACGAGACGCCGGACGCGGCGGGCGAGTTCACGGCGCACCGCAACGATGGTCAGCGCGGATGAAGCCCGGCATTCATCCCGACTATCGCCCGGTCGTGTTCCAGGACGCCAACACCGGCACGATGTTCCTCACCCGATCGACCATGCACAGCTCCCGCACCATCGAGTGGGAAACCCCGGCGGGGCGGCAGACGTACCCGCTGGTCGTCGTCGAGGTGTCGGCGGATTCGCACCCGTTCTGGACTGGGACGCAGCGCACCCTCGACGCCGCCGGCAGGGTGGACCTCTTCCACCGCAGATACGGCCCCCGAACTCGATAGCGGCGGTACCCCGACGCGCGAGGGCTTCAGGTGGCGTTGTGACCGTGGGTCACACCTGTGTTTCGATAGGTGAAGACGGGTCGACAGCGATCGAGGGATACAGCCGATGAATCTTGTCTTGCAGGCGATTGATTCGGCTGCCAGCAGGTTGGCAAATCCGGCGCGGGAATCCGACCCGGACAAGTTGCGCGATGTCGTCACTGGCAAGACGGTGCTGGTCACCGGCGCGTCCTACGGGATCGGCGAGGCGACCGCCCGCAAGCTGGCCGCGGCCGGAGCGAAGGTGTTGATCGTGGCCCGTTCGGCCGATCGCCTGGAAGATGTCGCAGCCTCCATCAATACCGGTGGGGGACAGGCCGTCGTCTATCCGACCGATCTCAGCGACGAGGCCGCCGTCAGCGAGCTGACCAAGCAGATCACCGAGAATCACGGCCCGCTGGACATCATCGTGAGCAACGCCGGCAAGTCGTTGCGCCGGTCGCTGCACGAGCAGTACGACCGCCCGCACGACTTCCAGCGCACGATCGACGTCAACTATCTGGGGCCGATCTGGCTGTTGTTGGGGTTGCTTCCGGCGATGCGCGAGAACGGCCGCGGGCACCTGGTCAACGTGTCGAGCGTCGGCGTGCGGGTGGTCCCGGGGCCACAGTGGGGCGCCTACCAGGCGTCCAAGGGAGCCTTCGACCGCTGGCTGCGCAGCGTCGCGCCGGAACTGCACGTAGACGGCATCGACGTTTCGACGATCTACTTCGCGCTGGTCCGCACCCGGATGATCGAACCCACGCCGCTACTCGGCCGGCTGCCGGGCCTGACGCCCGACGAGGCAGCCGACGCCGTCGCGAAGGTCATCATCGAGCGGCCCCGCACCAACGAGCCGCCCTGGGTATGGCCGGCCGAAATCGCTTCGGTGCTGCTGGCCGGGCCCGCCGAACGCGCCGCCCGGCTGTGGTATAGCCGGTTCTTCGCCGAATCCGGCTTGCCGCCGGTCGCAAAGGAAGCCCGGTCGTGACGGACAGCGTGGTGGGCACGACAGCGCGCGCGGTGCTGTCATCGGGGCTGCTCGGCCCGCCCGGTCCCGCCGGGGCGTTGCGTCTGGCCCGCGAAATATGCCGGGGTGGGACCAATCTTTTCACCCTGCTGGCGGTGTCGGCGGCACGCTGGCCGCAGCGGACCGCGATCGTCGACGAAGACGGTGCACTCAGTTACCACGAGTTGCTGTCGATGACCGAGTCAATGGCCGTGGAGCTGCTCGATGC
The DNA here is from genome assembly GCF_001417955.2 of Mycobacterium gordonae. Lineage (GTDB taxonomy): Bacteria > Actinomycetota > Actinomycetes > Mycobacteriales > Mycobacteriaceae > Mycobacterium > Mycobacterium gordonae_B. The sequence continues at coordinate 342,841 of NZ_LKTM01000001.1, forward strand.
CGGTGTGCGCGCCGGGCAGCCGGTCGGCGTGATGTGCCGCAACGGGCGCAACTTCGTCACCGCGGTTTTCGCCACGGCGCTGATCGGCGCCGATGTGGTGTTGGTGAACACCGAGTTCCGCTCCGACGCCCTCGCGGGCGCCCTTGCGGCACACCAGATCCGGACGATGTTCTGCGACGAAGAGTTCACCTCTCAGATCGTCGCGACCGGGGAGCCTATCCGGATCATCGATCCGGCCGGCGTCGAACCGCGACTGGATGTTCCGCGGCCCAAGGTCGCCCCGTCTGGGCGGATGGTCTTGCTGACCTCCGGTACCACCGGAATCCCGAAAGGGGTGCCACGCACGCCCCACCTCAGTTCGGGGGTGGGGGTCAGCATGACCATACTGGCGCGTACCGGATTACGCGTCGGCACGCGAATCTCTCTGGCGGCGCCGATGTTTCACGGTCTCGGTTTCGGCATCCTGATGATGGCGATCGCACTGGGCGGCACGGTGCTGACCCGCCGCCGCTTCGATGCCGAAGCCGCCCTGGCCCAGGCTTCCCTGCACCGGGCCGAGGCGATGAGCGCGGTGCCCATCATGTTGGCCCGCATGTTGGATCTGCCGCAACGGGTGCGAGCGCGAAACCCCCTGTCCTGCTTGCGTGTTGTCATATCCAGCGGCGACCGCCTGGACCCGGGCCTGGCCCGCCGATTCATGGACGCCTACGGTGACGTCCTTTACAACCTCTACGGCTCGACCGAGGTTGGCATCGGATCCCTGGCCACACCGCAGGAACTGCGCCGCTACCCCGAGACGGTGGGCAGGCCCGTCGCCGGTTGCCCGGTGCGTATCTACAACCGCAACGGGCGGCCCGTCGGGCCACGGGTCACCGGCCGCATCTTCGTCGGCGGCGGACTGGCCTCCGACGGATACACCGGTGGTGGCGGCAAAGCGGTGATCGACGGCATGACGAGCACCGGGGACATGGGTTACCTCGACGAGGACGGCCGCCTCTATATCGTTGGCCGCGAGGACGACATGATCGTCTCCGGCGGTGAGAACGTCTACCCGCGCGCGCTGGAGAACGCGCTGGCCGGGCACCCGGAAGTGGCCGAGAATGCGGTCGTCGGGGTGGCCGATGAGCAGTTCGGCAAGCGCTTGGCCGCGTTCGTCGTATTGCGGGAGGACAGCGCCGCCGATGAGCTGGCGCTGCGAGAATACTTGCGGGGCAAAGTTTCCCGCTTCGAGCAGCCCAGGGATATCAACATAGTCGAAAGCATCCCGCGCAATCCGGCGGGCAAGGTGGTGCGCCGGGAATTGTCCGGCTAGCGAACTGACCTGGCGTCAATCTGGTTCGCTGTCAACGCCATCGGTTTTCGGTGGTCGCACCGGGTGATGCATGCAGTTGGTGCGGGGGCGCCCGAAGTCCAGGTGCTTGGGTGCTATCCATTCGGTGTGGCCGCGGGCATTTCGGCGGGTGGTGAATTTGTGGAGTTCGACCAATCTGTTGTCTGGTGCACAGGCCAGGGCGAGTTCGTCGATGTGGGTGCGACGCTTGGCCATCCATCCCTCAAGGTGATGCACCTGGGTCCAGTAGCCCGGCACCCTGCAGCCCGGGCGGGTGCAGCCGCCGTCTCTGGCCAGCAGGGCCAGGCGTTGCTCGGGCGAGGCCAGGCGCTTGCTGTGGTAGAGCGCCAGTGTTTTGTCCTTGTCGAAGATCGCCAAATAGTGATGGGCCGGCGAGGCCAGTCGGATAACCTCCGACATGGGCAGCAGGGTGCCCCCGGCGGTCAGGGCTCGCCCGGCCCCGGCTTCGAGTTCGGCCAGGGTGGTGGTGACCACGATGGTGGTCGGCAGCCCGTGGTGGCGGCCTAACTCTTTGGAGCCCAGCAGCATCCGCAGTCCGGCCGCGATGGCGTCGTGGCTGCGCTGGGCGTGGTTGCGGGCGTCACGGTCGACCGCGTCCTCGGGTGCCTTGCCCGCGGTGACGGGGTGTTGGTCGTCGGGGTTGCACATGCCCGGGGCGCCGAGTTTGGCGACCACCGGTTCCAGGGTGGCGCGGAATTCGGGGGTGATCAGCCCACGGATCTCCGACATCCCGTCGGCCTGTTGTTCGCCCAGGGTGATGCCGCGTCTGCGGGCCCGCTCGGGTTCGTCGGGGCCGTCACCATCGGGCATCAGGTAGTTCTGTAGCAGCTTGGCGTAGTCGGCCACTTCATCGGGCCGACATCCGGCGGCGACCTTGCCGGCCAGGTCAGCCTCGGCGAAGTCGCGGTCGGCCGCGGCGATGGTGTTGGGCAGTTTCTTGAAGAATCTGCGGATCACCTTGATGTGCCCGGCCCCGACCAGGCCTTGACGTTGTGCGGCAGCGGTGGCCGGCAGCAGCGGTGCCAACGGTTCTCCGGTCAGTGCGCGGCGCGGTCCCAGGTCGGCGGCGTCCGCGATGCGGCGGTCGGCCTCGTCCTTGACCACCCGCAGCCGATCGGCCAGCGCGTGGCCGAGTGTGCCGCCCAGATCTGCCGGAGCCGCTTGGCTGGCAAGCTGATTGATCAACACGTTCCCGGCCACCGGCAGGCGCCGGCACTGTACTTCCAGCTCACCGAGCGTCGTCAGCAACTCGGGGCAACTCAACGTCTCCGCGGTGAGCTCCAACAGCCGCGACACCGACCCGCAAAGCGCGCCCAGCGCCTCGGCCCAGTCCTCACGCGTGCTGCAACTCACACCCCAATTCTATTGCGGGGCACTGACAAGCCGGATTTCGCGCGCTACTGGGAGTCCCCGTTCGGCGCCGGCTGGACCGCACCGACCGCCTTATTCAGCCAATGAGGCGCCAGCCACGAGATCGCGGTCGTTCCCGCCGTGGCGCCGATAACACCCGACCAGGCCACCGGTCCCAACGGTGTGCAGCCGAAAAACTGGCTCAATACCGGTGTTTGGATAATCCCGACCAGGACTCCCGCGCTGCCCAGCGCCGTTGCCACCACCAGTGGGCTGTGGCTGCGGGTCATTAGAGTCTGAGCCAGCTGCGTCGTCACCAGAGCGGTCAGACCCATTGTCGCCGTGCGCCTTTCGGTGCCCGGGGTCCACCGGCCGATGGTCCAGGCGGTGGTTGCGCCGGCCGCGGTGATGATGCCGCGGTTGACGATCTGACGCATCAGCGGCTCGTCGAGGGAGGGGGCGGGCTGGATCAGCAGGTCGCGTTGCAGGGTCCGGCGGGCCTCCTCGATCTGCTCGGCGGTCAGTTCCTCGTCGTCCTCGGGGTCGTCGTACTGGGAGGTGACGGCGACCGCGAGCGCGGGGAACATGTCGGTGAGCAGGTTCACCAGCAGCAGTTGCCGGGTGCCCACCGGCGCCCGTCCCTGCCCGAACGCCGTCCCCAGAATGGTGAACAGCACTTCGCCAACGTTTCCCCCGACCAGGATGGTGACCGCGTCGCGCACACCGGCCCACATGTTGCGGCCCTCGACCAGCGCGTCGATCAGCACGCCCAAGTCGTCGTCGGTGAGCACGATGTCGGCCGCGCCCCGGGCGGCTGAGGAACCGCGCCCGCTGACCCCGATCCCCACGTCGGCCATCCGGATGGCGGCGGCGTCGTTGGCGCCGTCGCCGACCATGGCGGTCACTCGGCCGGCGCGCTGCAGTGCCGCGACGATCTGCACCTTCTGTTCCGGGCTGACCCGCGCGAACACCTGGACATCGGCCGCCAGCTTGGTGTGCCCCTCGGCGTCGATGCTGGCGAACTCGGCTCCGGTCACCACGCGAACATCCTCTGGCAGGCCCAGTTGCCGTGCGATCGCGCGGGCGGTGATGGGGTGGTCACCGGTGATCAGCACCACGTTGCGCTCGGCTTCCACCAGCGCCTCGATGAGCGGCCGCGCGGACGCCCGGGCGGTGTCGGCCAGTCCGACATAACCGATCAGGTCCAGGTCGTGCGCCGCGGCGTCGACGGAGTCGGAATCGGTGTCGCCGTCGGAGGTGGCGAGCTCCCAGGGGCGCTGCGCGACGGCGAGCACCCGCAACCCTTGTGCCGCAAGGCTGTCCACCAGCGCCTCGGCCTCGGCGTCGACCGATCGGCAGCGCGGCAGGATCGTCTCCGGCGCGCCCTTGAGCATCAGCACCGGCGTCGCACCGTCGAGTTCCGCACCGATGGACGCGGCGTAGCCGCGGCTGGATTCGAAGGGCACCTCGGCCAGCACCGTCCACGGTGAATCACCTTCGCCGTCAAGCGAATTGGCGGCAATGATGATCGCCTCATCGGTCGCGTGCGCGTGTCCCTCGCCATCATGCGGCTGCGTCGAGGCGCGGGCGGCGGCCCGCAACACCGCGATCGCCTCCGGGGCGCCGGACTCGGGGAACGGCCCGTCGGGGCCGATGCCCTTCGGCACCGCACGCACCACGCGCAGCTTGTTCTCGGTGAGGGTGCCGGTCTTGTCGAAGCAGACGGTGTCGACGCGGCCCAGGGCCTCGATGGCGCGCGGTGAGCGCACCAGCACCCCGCGGGTCGTCAGGCGCTGCGCGGCGGCCAGCTGGGACAGCGTCGCCACCAGCGGCAGACCTTCCGGAACCGCCGCGACCGCGATGGCGACGCCGTCGGCCACCGCCTGCCGCAAAGAGGTGCGGCGCAGCAGCGACAGGCCGGTTACCGTCGCGCCGCCGGCCAGGGTGAGCGGCAGCACCTTGCTGGTCAGCTCCCGCAGCCGCGCCTGTACGCCGGCCGAGGTCTCGACATTGGCCACCGCAGAGATCGCCCGCTGTGCGGCGGTGCCGACTCCGGTGGCGACGACGATCGCCCGCGCACGGCCCGCGACGATCGTGCTGCCCTCGAACAGCATGCTGGCCCGCTCCGGGTCGTTGACGGCGACGGGGTCCACCTGCTTGTCGACCGGCAAGGACTCGCCGGTGAGGAAGGACTCGTCGACCTCGAGGTCATCGGCAACCAGGATCCGGGCGTCGGCGGGCACCACCTCGGGGGCGGCCAGGTCGATGACGTCCCCGGGCCGCAGCTTCTTGGCCGACACGGTGGCGGTGCGGGTGGCGTGCTGGGCTGCTTCCAACCGGCGCCGCGTGGTCGCGACCGCCGGCACCACCACGCGACGGACCAGCTGATCCTGCTCGGCGAACAGTTCTGCGGCGGCTGCCTCGGCCCGCAGTCGCTGTACGCCACCGGTGACCGCGTTGACCGCCATCACCCCCGCGACCAGGAGTGCGTCGACATTGCTGCCCACGATCGCCGACGCCGCCGCACCGACCGCCAGGATCGGAGTCAGCGGATCGCGCAACTCGACACGGGTGGCGGCCGCCAACCGTCCCAGCGTGTGGGCCGGACCGCGCAGCGGGGCCACGACCGGCTCGTAGGACAGGTCGTCGAGCCGCCGCCGCCAGGTCGGGGTGTCGGATTGGACCGCCAGCGGACGCGATCCGCCGGCGAGGCGCGAGTAGACGATCTCGGGGTCCAGCGCGTGCCAGGCGGTCAGCGGCTGCGGCGTGGGGTCGGGCTGCCGGAGCACCCGCGCGGCCGAGAGGGACCCGCCCAGCAGGGCGGTCAGCGCGGCGGCGTTGACCGGGTTGAGCCAGCGACGGAAGGAAGCGGGATTGCTGGTCCGGCCGTCTTCTCCGGTGACGAGCAGCAGTCCGGCCAGTGTGGTCCCGCCCTGGGCCAGGTGCACGGCGGATTCGCTGGCGGCGCGCGCCACCGGGAGCGCGGACAGAATTCGCACCGCAGCGGCCAGGTCGGTCCCCGTGATGATGTCGGCGGTCCACGGCGTGGCCGCACGTGGGTCGTCCAGGGCGACGCCGACGTCCGCGATGGCCAGCGCGGCCAGCGTGTCGGTCGATGCGAAGTCACGGTGCAGGGCGGTGATCAGCAGCACCGGTCCCCGGTCCGCCCGCAGTTCCCGGACCAGCTTCAGCAGCGGCGTGCCCGGGGGATGAGTGGAACCGACGCTGGCCGACAGGTCCTCGGTGCCGGCCACGTGACGCAGCACCACCCGGGCGCCGGTGCGGTGCGCGGTCTGCATCAACGGGATCGCGAAGGGGTCGACTTCCCACCCGACGTCCACACTGCCCACCCGGTCGCCGTCGTTGATCAGCTCCGCGTGTTCGAGGCCCTGCGCCGGTGTCGCCGACGGTCCCTGCGAGCGAATCCATTTCAGCCGCGCGCCGATGGCCGGCAGCTCGTCGGGGTCGGGCTCGGGTGCCTCCTCGCCGTGCAACAGGGCGTCGGCAACCTCGTAGACACGGTCGTCGTCCCAGCCGGGCTCGTCGCCCTGCGCGCGCAAAACCGCGCGGTGGTCACCGCGCAGGGCGGCGCCGTCGATGACGACCACCTGCACCCGGTCCAGGCGGCGCAACGCACCCGGGTCGAGCAGCAGCAATCCGGCGTTGGCCAGACCGCGACCGAGTGTGGTGGCGAACGCCTCACGACCCACGTGCGCGGCCTTGGGCACTCCGGCCAGGATGGCTTCGGCAGCCTCGGCGGAGCCGCCACCTGCGAACAACGCGCCGGCCGCGGCAACCACCGAGCCGCTCGCGGCCTGGTCCACGTAGTGCTCGATCGGGCCTTTCATGGAGCCCTTGCCGGTGTCGATCGCGGCGTCGATGGCACCGTCCACCACGACGTGCGAGGCTTCGCCCGCGGCGGCCGCGGCCCAGTTGTGCCGGGGCGTGTGCTCGTCCGCAGCCGAGGAGAGGATCGGCACCACCGGTGCCTGTGGCCGGGTAGGTGAGGCGAGTTCGGGTTCCCGCTCCCGCCACCGCTGCCGGTGCGCCGCGGCCTCGGACAGCTGCAGCCCGCGTTGCGTGAGGTTCAGCAGTGGCGTGCCGACCGACTGGCTCAGCCCGTATGCCAGCGCCGTGGAACCGCTGAGCGCGATGTCGGTTCCGACGCGGCCGAGCCTGGACTCCAGCACGGCGACCACCCGCGGCTGGTAGTTCATCAGCGCCGCGGCGGCCCGCGCGCTGCGCGGCGCTACGGGCAGCCGGGTGAACCAGCCCGTGACGGCGGCGCCGACCGCGACGGCGTCCATCGCCGCGGCGGTGAGCGGCACCAGAATCGCCAACGGGTTGCCCGGGTCGGCGAACGGCGCGGAATGCGGTGTGGGGCCGGTTTCGGCGGCAGCTAGGTCGGCGGCCACCGCGGCCGCCGTGTCGCGCACCTCGTCGAGGACGTCGTCGGCGTCGGCATCCGCGGTGATCTCGATGACCAACCGGCCCAGCGCGCCCTCGACGTGGGCTTTGTCGACTCCGGCGATTCGGCGGACCGGCTCCTCGATCACCGGGGCATATTCATGCCAGCGGGGGAAGGGCAGCAGCGGATCGAGGTCCAGGTGGAACCGCCGGCCGCTGTGCCAGCGCACCGGCGGCGTGACGGTTTCCGGCGCTCCGTCGAGCGAGCTCCCCAGGCCGATGGCCCGGCCGGTGGTGTGCGCCACGGACTGCATGACGGGGCCGACCAGTTCCGTCATCGGGCTGGTCAGTGTCTGGACCGCTCCGACGGCACCCGCCGCTCCGTTGACCCCTGCCTGTATCGCCTGAACCGCTCCACCGGTGAGAGTGCCGACAAGGTCGGCCACACCCGGGATCTTCATCCATCACCCTTCGATCACGTCTACCGCGCCAATCCTCCCGGCGCCTCGATGACCTGTCCACACGGCCCGCGCGAACGCGGCCGGGTCACCGTGTGGCCGGCAACCCGAACGCGGCGAAAAGCGTCGGATCGAGGAAGACGGTCATCACCGCGATCCCGGGTGTCCCGGCCCCGGAACGGCAGGTCAGCACCTGAATGGAATGAGCTTCCATGATGTTATCCGCGTTGCGCCGATATTCGGCGACCGCAGGCTGTGCGTTTGCTGAGGTCGGGACCATCACGACGTCGCCCGCAGGCGCGAAAGCGCGCTCGGCCAGGAAGCGGAGCACATTATCGCGGCCGAAGAACCATTCCGGCATCGGCGGCATCTCGAGCTTGATGTCCTCCTGCAGCAACTCGGTGAGGGCGGCCATGTCGGCGTTCTCGAACGCGGAGCAGTAGCGGTCGACCAGATCGCGGCGCGCAGTGTCGTCCGGCTCGGCGATCTCGTCCTCGTCGGGTGTGATCTCGGCGAGCCGGCCGCGGGCACGTTGCAGGGAACTGTTGACGGCCGCGGGCGTGGTTTCCAGTAGTTCGGCGACTTCGGCGGCGCTGAACTGCACGACGTCGCGCAGGATCAGCACCGCTCGTTGCCGGGCCGGCAGCTCCTGCAGGGCGGTCATCACCGCCAGCCGGACACTCTGCCGCACGGCCAGCGCGTCCTCCGGATTCTGGAAGAGGTAGCTGTCCGGGATCGGTTCCAGCCACTCGCTGTCACCGATCGGATCGTCCGCCGGCAGCGCCCGGCGCGCGCGGTTCTCCAATGCCCGCAGGCAGGCCGTCGTCGCGATCCGGTACAGCCAGGTGCGCAGCGCCGCGCGCTCCTCGAACGCCGGATACCCACGCCAGCCACGGAGGTAGGTCTCCTGAACCAGATCCTCGGCGTCGTGCACCGACCCGAGCATCCGGTAGCAGTGCGCAATCAACTCGGCGCGAAATGGCGCCGCCCGCTCGATGAACTCCGACTGCTCCGTCATGTCTCTTTAGATACTTCCGCGCCGGAAAAATCATCGCCGACCTGGGCAGCGATGAATCGCGGCGGTGCGACGTATCTGCATTGGTGACGTTGTGTCACACGAAAGGGAGCTTCACCGTGAATCAATCAATTGCCGGGACGACGGCGATCGTCACCGGCGCCAGCCGCGGCTTCGGCCGGGCCGTCGCCGCCGCCCTGACTTCGGCCGGAGCGCGTGTCGTCGGGGTCGCGCGGACCCAGGCCCATCTGCAGCTGGTGCGCGACGAACTGGGCGACACCTTCACCGGCGTCGCCGCCGACGCCGCAGACGCGCAGACGGCTGCCGCGCTGATCGACGAATACCGCCCGGCCACCGTCGTGCTGGCCGCCGGACTGGCGCCCCGGATGATGCCGTTGACGGACCAGACCTGGGAAACCTTCAGCGAGAACTGGAACGTCGACGTTGCGCAGGCGTTTCACTGGGTCCGGTACGCGCTGCGACGGCCGCTGGCGCCGGGCAGCGCGGTGATCGCCTTCTCGAGCGGCGCTGCGGTCAACGGGTCTCCCCTTAGCGGTGGTTACGCGGGCGCCAAGGCCGCCGTCCGGTTCATCGCCGGCTACGCGGCCGAGGAATCGAAGCGGGCAGGGCTGGGCATCAGCTTCGCGTCGGTGTTGCCGCGCCTGACTCCCGCGACCGACCTGGGCGCCAAGGCCGTCGCCGCCTACGCCGCCCGGCAGGGTGTCGCGGTCGATGCGTTCGTGGCGGCCGCCGGGCCGGTGCTTACCCCCGAGCAGGCCGGGATCGCGGTGCGGGGCATCGTGGAACGGCGGGACAGCGGTGCCTTTCTGTTGACGTCTGCCGGGCTGTCCCCGGTGGCCTGAAAGAGCGAGGAGACCTCCATGAAGACACCTCCGATCGTGTCCGCGGCAGAGTGGGCCGACGCGCACCAGCGGCTGCTGGCCAGGGAGAAGGAGTTGACCCGTGTCCGGGACGCGCTGGCTGCCGAGCGGCGCCGAATGCCGTGGCTGGCCGTGAATAAGGACTACGTGTTCGAGGGACCCGACGGACCGATGAGCCTGCTTGATCTCTTTGAGGGTCGGCGCCAACTGGTGCTGTACCGCGCGTTCTACGAACCCGGCGTGCACGGCTGGCCCGATCACGGATGCCCGGGCTGTTCGATGATCGCCGACCACATCGGTCACCTCGCGCACGTCAACGCTCGCGACACCACACTGGCGTTCGCCTCGCGGGCACCGCAGGCCGACATTCAGCGGTTGCGGCAGCGAATGGAGTGGCGGATGCCGTGGTACACGCTGACCGACGGGTTCGACGAAGATTTCGGCGTGCACGAATGGCACGGCACCAACGCCTTCATCCACGACGGGTCCCGGGTGTACCGCACGTATTTCGTCAACAACCGCGGCGACGAGGTGCTGGGCAACACCTGGAGCATTCTCGACATGACGGCGCTCGGTCGTCAGGAGGACTGGGAGGACTCTCCGGAGGGCTACCCGCAGACCAAGCCCTACGAGTGGTGGTCCTGGCATGACTCTTACGCCGCGCATGTCCCGGCACGCTGGTTCGGCGACCCGGATCCCGATGACCCGAATGATCAACGGCCGCCCCGTAGTTGATTTGTGGAATACCGGAATTGCGCGGTGACCCTTGAATGGCCACGCGTGGAAAGGGGTCTGGTTGAAGACCGCCCTACAAATATCGGTGGTTTGCCCTGCCGACGTGGTACCCGGCCGGGAATGACTTCTCGATGACCTGGAGGTGGTGGTCCACCCTGGACTCCAGCTCAAGGACTACGCAGCCGTCGCCGACGGCCTTGGATTCGAGAACGATGTACCGCTGGCCGCCGTCGGTGATCGGGTCACCTGAATGCAAATTCTCGACGGGCACCAATTCGGGGGTTCCGTGTGACTCCACGTTTGTCACAGTAGGTCAACTCGCCAGGCGAGGAAATAGTCTGCCCAGCGGGTCGCAATGTTCGGCGATCGTCAATTCGTGGCACCCGGGGGCGCGGACCCGGGCTGCTTGAAATACACGCTGACGCGCGAGATCAACCCGTCCAGCGCCCCGTCGTCCTGTCGTTCGAAGAGTAGGCACTCCGGCCACTCGACATCCACGCCGTCGAATTCGAAGGACTCGGTCAGCTCGACGAAGGACCGGTTGCCGACGTGCGACACGCGGCGGATCCGCAACCGGTGACCTTTCAGGCGGTTGGTGGTGATGTCGCGCAAATAGGCGACGTACTCGTCTCTGCCTTCGATGACGTCGCACCACGGTCCCTCCCGGACCAGGCCGTCATCGGCAAGGGTGGCAGCCACGCCGTCCCAGTCGTGGGCGGCCAGACATGTGAGATAACGCTCGATCACCCCGATGCTTGGCTGTGTCATAGCTCCCAGTTCACGCCGATTCGGCGGGCGACCGCAACAATGGGTGCGTGACCAGCCCCAGCCCAGCGCAGCTGCCGGCCGACGCGCCGACGTGTTATCGGCATCCCGACCGCCAGACGTACGTTCACTGCACCAGGTGCGAGCGGCCGATCTGTGGCGACTGCATGCGCAGCGCCGCCGTCGGTCACCAGTGCGTGGAGTGCGTGCAGGCCGGCGCCCGCACCATCAGGCCCGAGCGGACGCGCTTCGGCGGTCGGGAGCGCGCTGGAGCACCGGTCATCACCTTTGCGCTGATCGCCGTCAACGTGCTGGCGTTCGTCGCCGAGATGGCAGTCGCGAATGCGCAGCGGGATTTTGCGCTGTGGCCGCCGGCGGTCGCCTTCTACGACGAGTACTACCGGCTGGTGACCTCGGCGTTCCTGCACTACGGCCCGACACATCTGCTGTTGAACATGTGGGCGCTGTATGTCGTGGGCCCGCCGCTCGAAATGTGGCTGGGCCGTTTGCGATTCAGTGCGCTGTATGCGGTGAGTGGCCTGGGTGGTTCGGTGCTGGTCTACCTGTTGTCCCCGCTCAACACGGCGACGGCCGGCGCGTCGGGGGCGGTGTTCGGCCTGTTCGCCGCGACGTTCGTAGTAGCCAAGCGGCTCACCCTCGACGTTCGCTGGGTGATCGCGGTGATCGTGTTCAACCTGGTCTTCACCTTCGTGGTGCCCCTGGTCAGCTCGCAGCAGATCAGCTGGCAAGGACACGTGGGCGGACTGGTCGCCGGTGGGTTGCTCTCTGCGGCGTACGTGTACGCGCCGCGGCAGCGACGGGATCTCATTCAAGCATCGGCGACGGTCGCCCTGCTGGTTCTGTTCGCTGTGTTGATCTGGTGGCGCACGGCTTCGCTGCTCGCCCAATTCGGCTGACCGGTTTCCTCGCGAGCAGACACAAAATCGCCCTTGGAGCGCCCGCTCCAGGGCGATTTTGTGTCTGCTCGCGGTAGGAGGTGAGGTGTCCGCGCAGTAGGTTGATCGCTATGAGCTGGTGGGTCGCTCACGCCGAGCGGACGTTGACCGAAGAGGTGCCCGCGCCGCCGAACGAGGTTCGCGACTACTACGTCGACCTGGACAACATCCGACTCGTGCACCCGCTGATCGTGTCGGTTGAGCTGCTGTCCCGCACCGAGACTGCCGACGGCTACCGGGTCAGTTATCAAGTGGTGGATCGGATTCCGTTGGGTCCGGTCGCGATGAAGGTCACCTACCGGGCCCGTCTGCACGTCCCGGTGGACGGCGACGTGCACACCGAAGCCGACCAGTCACCAGGGGTGCGGCTGCGCGCAACGGTGAGCTTCGAGCCGATCGAAGGCGGCACCCGCGTCACCGAGCACATAAGGTTCGCCGCGCCCCGGCCGCTGGCCGGGTTCACCGTGCGCGAGGCCGTGAAGGCGCACGCCAAGATGCTCTACGGCATCCGGCGTCATTTCGAATTGCGTTGACGGGGTTCAGGTCTGCCATTCGGAGTTCAGCGCGCGCTCGGAAAGATACCTGGTGGCGCTCCACCCGCCGTCGACGACGATGGTCTGGCCGTTGATGAAGGCGCCGCCGGGTGAGCAGAGGAAGGCAACCGTGGCGGCGACGTCGTCGACGGTGCCCAGCCGCTGGTGCGGCGTCATCTCGACGTTGATCCGCCGGAATCGCTCATCGGCCAGCCGGTGCTCGGTCATTGCGGTCTGGATGACGCCGGGAGCCACTGCGTTGCAACGTATTCCCTGAGACCCGTACTGGCAGGCGATATGCGTGGTCATCGCGGTGAGCCCGCCCTTGGCCGCCGAGTAGGCACCACCGCGCATGCCGCCCACCACCGCGAACGTCGAGGTGATGTTGACGATCCCCGAGCCGGGCCGCAGGTGCGGCAGCACCTCACGCACCAACCGGAACGGGGCGCGCAACATCAAGCCCAGGAAAAGGTCCAGGGATTCGTCATCTGTCTCGTGCAGCGGACGGGGGCTGCCTTTGCCGGCGGCGTTGACCAGGAAATCGACTTGGCCCCAACGGGACAGCGCGGCGTCCACGATCCGGCGCGGCGCGTCGTCATCGACGAGGTCGACGGCCACGGTCGCGACCCGCTCGGGATCACCGATGGCGTCCGCCAACCGGGCCAGCCTGCTCTCGTCCCGTCCGGTCGCCAATATCGCCATCCCGGCGTCGGCAAGCCTTGCCGCGCAACCGAACCCGATGCCGCCGGTCGCGCCCGTCACGATCGCCACCTGCATGTCAGTGTTCCGTCTTCATCAGCGCCGCCTTGATCTGGTGCTTGAGCACCTTTCCTGCGTCGTTCTTCGGCAGGTCGCCCCAGATGACCACCTGCTCAGGAGCTTTGAACCGCGCGACGCCTGATGCTCCCAGAAAGTCCAGCAGGCTCGCCACATCGGGTTCCGGCGTGCCGGTCGGGACGACGACGGCGCAGGCCCGTTCGCCGGTGCGCTCGTCCGGCAGCCCGACGATGGCGACCTCGGCGATGCCGGGATGGTTGGCGAGAACGTCCTCGACTTCCTTGGGCGAGATGTTCTCGCCGTTTCTTATGATGATGTCCTTGGCTCGTCCGGTGACCACGAGGTAATCGTCGTCGACCCAGCGCGCCAGATCACCGGTGCGGAAGTACCCGTCGGAGTCGAAGGATACGTCGTCGTCTTCCGGATGAAGGTAGCCGACGAGCATCTGCGGCCCCCGGACGCGGACTTCACCGTCCACCAATTTCACGTCGGCAAAACCCGGTCGCCCGTCGGTATCGGCCGCGTGATCGCGATCGTCGGGCGAACCGACCGTCGTCACCGGAACTTCGGTCGAACCGTATACCCGGGTGACAACGGTGGACGCGAAATATGCTGCTGCCTTTCTGATCAACGCCGGGGCGACCGATGCTCCACCACAGATGAACACCTTCAGCTTCGGCAGGCGGGTGTCCGCGCGCTGGGCCGCGGCGAGCAGTTGGTCCAGAAACGGTGTGGCACCGGCCATGTGCGTACAGTGTTCGGCCGCCATCAGCCGCACGGCGGTGTCGGCATCCCAGCGTTCGATCAGCACCGCGGTGACGCCCAGCAGTAACGGGGCTTCGAAGGCGTAGATCGACCCGCCGATATGCGCGATCGGAGACGCCACCAGGAACACATCGCCCGGCTCGACCAGCCAGTGCCCGCCGATCTGGCGCAGCAGTGCATGGATCGAATTATGGCTGTGCAGAACACCTTTAGGGCGACCGGTGGTGCCCGAGGTGTACAGGATCATGCGCACGGCATCGGCGTCCAATGCAGGGAGCGGCCCGGCGGCAGCCGCCAGCGAATCGAACGGGATCTGGCGGGCTCCACACTCCCCGCGCAGCACCACGACATCCGGCGGGGACTCCAGCTGCGCTGTGACACTGCGCAGCATCGCCGCGAAGTCGTGACGGCCGAACACCGACGGAATGAACACCATCCGGCTGTCGGCGTCTTCGAGGATGAACCGGAGTTCCCGGTCCCGCAGCGACGGCAGAATCGGGTTGACGACCATGCCGGACATCGTGGCGGCCAGGTAGATCACCGCGGCCTCATGCCAATTGGGCAGCATGAACGACACCACGCTGCCCGGCGGGATGCGTGCCAGCAATGCCCGGGCCAGTGCTGTCGCCTGCCGGTGCAGGTCCAGGCACGTCAGGCGGTGATCGCCGTCGACCAGGGCAACCCGCTCGGGTGTTCGCTCGGCGGCCTCGCGCAACGCATCCGCCAAAGTGCCGTTGACCCACCATCCCTGTGCGTAGGCGGCTGCGGCCCGCTCGTCATCCCAGCGAAGCCATCGCCCGCCGACCAGTTTCCTAGCCACGTACTCGCCGCATTGTCATCGAGTGCCGGAATCGCGATGCGGGGTGCGTGTTGATGGTCATCTGTGCCACCCGATCGTCCGACGCGCGGTAGGTGCGCTGCACCTGTAACGCCGGGGCTCCGGGTTCGACATCGAGGGTCGCGGCGAGCTCGGCCGACAGTAGCACCGCGATGATCTCCTGTTGCACCTCAACGATACTGAGGCCGAACAGGTCTTCGATCAACGGGAAGATGGGGCCTTCGTGGCGTTGCAGCAGGCGACCTACCGCCGCGAACTCGCGGTTGATGTAGTACTCCGTGCGGCACAGCGCCGACCCGGACTCGGGCTCGACGGCCTGGCGCGCGCCACGAACCGACAACCACTGCTCACCCACGGCCAGACCTGTTCGCCCGGACAGGTCCTCGTCGACGCTGACCATCGCCACCGACTCGATCACGAACCGGGTGCCGGACGCGAAGTCCAACAGATCATTGATCGACATCACATGCTGCACATAGGAATCCGCCGAAGGGCGTGGCACCACGAGCGTTCCGGTACGCGGCCGCGACGAAACCAGGTTGTCGTCACGCAACCTGCGCAGCGCCTCCCTGACGGTGTAACGACTGACCGCGAACCGCTCGCACAGCTCGTGCTCGGTCGGCAGCTGGGAGCCCACCGGATACACCCCGTCCACGATCTCCTTGCGTAGCGTGCGGGCCACCTGAAGGTAGCGGTGGTCGGCCACTTTGGCTTCGGTCATCGTTGTGGCCCTTCGTCATTCCGGCGCAGCGCCAGCACACTGCCCTCGGCGTCGGCGGAAATATAGAGTGTGCCGTCGGGCCCGGCGGCGATCCCCGCGAAGTGCCCCTGCGGTCCGGAGAACGGGGGCATGCCGCGCAGCGGCTTGGGGATGACGCCGGCCGGCGCGCCGACCGGCAGGTCCGCCGCAACGGTGACCCGGGTCCCGGTGTCCAGATCGATGCTCAGGAGTTCTTTTGCGCCGGAATCGACTACGTAGACCTGCCGGTCCGCCACCAGCAGACCTTGCGGTTGCTGCAGGCCCTCGACCAACGGTCGCGCGTCACCCAGCCTGAGCACCCGTCCCGCCCCGGCCTCGGAGACCAGGCAGGTCCCGTCGGCGGCCGTAGCCACACCGACGGGCTCGTGCAGGCCCGATGCCAACACCTCTACTTCACCCGCCCGGACGCTCAGCACCCGGCCGGCGCCCAACTCGGCCACCACCACGGCGCCGCCGGGCGCCATCGCGACACCGTAGAGCTGATCGAAACCTTTTGCCAGCACTTCGCTTTCGCCGGTCGCAGGCCGGTAGCGGGCAAGCTCTCCGTTGGAGGTGGTGACGATGAACTCGCCGGGCCCCGCCGGTACCAGGCCGCGCAGGAATCCGGGATAGCCGGGAGTGAACAACATGCCGGCGGTACGCAGCACTCCACCGGCAAGCTCATAGAAGTAAGTCCCGTCGGCGATGTAGAGGTTGCCGTCGGGGCCTACCGCCAGGTCCAGCGGCCAGTTCAACCCGCCACCGAGCACCGTCCGGGTCTGGCCGTCGGCCAGAATCTCGGTGATCTCGCCGGTGAAATTCGAGACGAGCAACCGGTTGCCCACAAACGTCAGGTTGTCCAGGCCGGGATTCAACTGCGCCAGGACATCACGCTGCCCGGTGCGCGGGTCGATGCGCAGCACCTGGCCGCTATGGACCTGGGTCGAAACGAGATAGCCCCCGGCATCGAACTTCACCGCATCCGGCACGCCCAGATCGCCCGCCACGACTTGCGGGTCGCCGCCGTCGGGGTCGATTCGCCAGATCTCGTTGGCGCCCATCACCGGGAAGTAGAGCAACCCGTCCGGACCGACTTCCATCGCGTTCGGTGACGGGACGTTCTCAAGCAGCACTCTCGGCGCGCCGCCGGCGCGGTCGAGCTCCAGCAGACGTCCCCCCGCGCGGCATTCGCCGACGAACAACCGGCCCTGGTGAACGGTGATGCCGTTGGCGGACGGCAGGTCGTCGCGGAGCACCCGGATGTGCCCGGCGGTGTCGCGCAGGCTCACCCTCCCGTCCATCACCTCGGTCGCATACAGGTTGCCCTCGGCATCGAACGCCACGTCGTCGGGCGCGATGATGTCACCGCCCTTGGCGCTCACCGTGTCGAGCTGACCGGTCTGCAGGTCGAGTGCGCTGATCTGACTGCCGGTCACCTGCGCGATGTAGACGCGGCCGTCGGGGCCGGTGCGCAGACCGTTTGCCCCGAACAGGCGGCTGGGCCCGGTCACTCGCGTCAAGGTCCAGCCGTCCGCAACCTGCGGTGGCCGTGCGGCGCTGTAGCGAGCAGCCTTCACCGCTCGGACGATAGCAATGCCGTGCTGGTCCAGACAATAGTGACCGGCAAGTACACCGGCGCCCTTGACGCGCGGGCTGCGACCAGAGAATCATGCTCTCTAATGAGTGCACGTCATTATCATGTCCGGACAATTGGATGAGTGCGACCCAGTTGGGCCTGGCCGGGCGGGTCATTGTGGTGGCCGGCGCCGCCGGCGGCGGGATCGGCACCACGGTGACGCGCGTCGTCGCGGAAGCCGGTGCGACCGTGGTCGCGGTCAGCCGTGGTCGCGCAAACCTCGACCAGCACGTGGGTCCGCTGATCGACGAGGGCCTGCCGGTGGTCCCGGTGACCGCCGACGTGTCCACCGATGACGGCGTGGCCTCCGTAATGGAGGCCGCCACCCGCGCCGAGGGTGAGCTCTACGGCCTGGTCAATGTCGCCGGCGGCGCGGATCCGTCGACCTGGATGCCATCCACCCGGGTGACCCGGAGCGACTGGCGAAATCTGTTCACGCAGAACCTCGAGACGATGTTCTTCATGAGTCAGTCGGTGGCCGCCGAACTCAAGCGCCGCAGGCTTCCCGGCTCGATCGTGTCGATCTCATCGATCAGCGGAATGAATACCGCACCGTTCCACATCGCTTACGGCACCGCCAAGGCCGCCATCGTCGCGGTGACCCGCACCATGGCAGCCGAATTGGCGTACGACGAGGGTGGGCAGGCCATCCGGGTCAACGCGGTGGCACCCGGCGTGACCGCCACCCCTGCGTCCCAGACCTATACCGACGACGATCCGGTCCGCGACCGTCAGGCCATCGCCGTGGGCCGGCGCGGCCGCACCGACGAGGTGGCCGGCGCCGTGTTGTTCCTGCTTTCGGACCTTTCGACCTACGTCACCGGGCAGACGTTGCTCGTCGACGGCGGCCTGAATCTCAAGTGGGGGCATCTGGGTGCCGACAACACCTCGCTGTTCCTGAAAGACGAATCCTTCCGCACGGCGATCAAGCAGTGGGACTAGCAGGAGGTGCAATGGACGACGACCTGAGCGCTCCGGTCACCATCGGCGTGGAGGCCTACCTCTCGCGGGACTATGCCCGCGCCGAACGAGACAAGTTGTGGCGCAGGGTGTGGCAGCAGGTGGGCCGGGTGGAGGATCTCCCCAGGGTGGGCAGCTACCTGACCTACGACATCCTTGACGACTCGATCCTGGTGGTGCGCACCGGTCCCGACACCTTCAAGGCCCACCACAACGTATGCGTGCACCGTGGGCGCCGCCTCGTTGATACCCCCGCCGGCGCCAAAAATGGTTGCGGACAAAAGAAGTCGTTCGTCTGCGGCTTCCACGGCTGGACCTACGACCAGGACGGCACCTGCATTCACATTCCCGAGCAGGCCGACTGGCAAGGTGCGCTTACCCCGGAGAACACGCACCTGAGCATGGTGAACGTCGACACCTGGGGCGGCTGGATCTGGATCAACATGGACCCCGCTGCCGAGCCGCTGCGCGACTACCTCGAACCGGCCGCGACCATGCTGGATCCGTTCAACCTGCAGGACATGCGCTGCAAATGGCGAAAGTGGTTGCATTTCCAGTGTAATTGGAAGGTCGCGATGGAGGCCTTCAACGAGACCTACCACGTCGCGACCACGCATCCGCAGTTCAACAAGTTCGGCAACTTCCGGGGTTGGGCGGCCGCGCACGGCAAGCACAGCAACATCGGCTACGACGCGCCGAAGGATCTGGCCGAGACCAAATCCAAGATCCGGCTCGGCACCGGGGCCGACCCACGCGTCTCGACCGCCGAAATGCAGCTTTACACCCTCGAGGAGACGAACGCGACCACCACCAGGACGCTCGTTGACGCGGCAGTGCGACTTGTCGACGAACTACCGGAGGACGCCCCGGCCGATCAGGTGCTCAGTCACTGGCTGGCGTCGGCACGCAAAGACGACGAAGCGCGCGGCGTGACCTGGCCGACCATCGACCCCGAGCACCTGGCCAACAGCGGAACCGCCTGGCAGATCTTCCCGAACTTCCAGATCGGCCAGGGCATGACCACCGCCCTGTGTTATAGCGCGCGCCCGCACGGCTACGATCCCGACCAGTGCATCTTCGAAGCTTCCTGTTACGAGCTCTACCCGAAAGGCGAAGAGCCGCAGACCGAATGGGTGTACGCACCACCTGATGACCCGAACTGGCGCAGCGTTCTGCCGCAGGACTTCTCCAATATGGCCGCGGTGCAGCAGGGCATGAAGTCGTTGGGATTCCGCGGGCCCAAGCCCAACCCGTACATGGAACGCAGTACCGCAAACCTGCACCACAATCTCGCGAAGTACATGGGGACCGGCGCCCCGCAACAACTGGCAACAGAGACGGAGATGCAACGATGAAGGTCAATCTCGGCTTCGGAGCGCACAATTCGCAGGACTGGGAGCGCGTGCTCGCCGGCGACTTCGGTCGGCCACCGGCCACTCCGGACTGGGAGTGTGTGCAGGGGACGCTGGCCATCGCGGATCTGGCTGAGCCACTGGGATTCGACGGCATCTGGATGCCGGAGCACTGCGGAACCCCATATGGCATGACACCCAACCCGATTCAGGCGCTGAGCTATTTCGCGGGCCGCACCGAACGCATCGGCCTGGGCACCTTCGTCGTCGTGGCACCCTGGTGGCATCCGGTCCGGCTGGCCCATCAGATCGCCTATCTCGACATCATCTCCACCGGGCGGTACAACACCATCGGGATCGGGCGCGGAGTGTCCAAGGGCGAGTTCGACGCCGTCGGCGTGCCCCGGGAGGAGAGCCGTCAGCGGTTCAACGAAACGTTGGACATCCTACAACTCGCACTCTCGGGTGAGCGATTCGCCTACGAGGGCGAGATTTTCACGGTGCCGGAGATGTCGCTTCGGCCCGAACCGCGAAGTGGCGACCTGTTCTCCCGCATCTACAGCTCGTCCTCGACCGCGGAGTCGCTCGAGATCCTGTCCCGGCGCGGCATGGTGCCGCTGTTCGTGGGAAACAAGCCGATCGAGGATGCCGGCCGGGAGGTGCAGCAGGTGAACATCTTCCGGAAGGAGGAGGGTTTGCCGCCGTGTCAGCCCAAGAACGTGATGTTCATGTACTGCACGCCGGACGCTCGAGAAGCCGCCAGATCGGAGGAGTGGATCTGGACTGCCAACCGCGATGTCACCGTCCACTACGGCTTCGCCGATGCGGCGAACTTCAAGGGCGTCAAGGGATACGAGGCATATGCGGCACGCGAGGCCACTGCCACCGCCGTCCTGGCCTCCTCGGTGACCGCCGATGCCAAGGGTGCCCCGAAGACTCCCGGGTATCACGCCTCCAACCTGTTGATCGGCACTCCGGAAGAGATCTACCAACGGATCGTCGCGGCGCAGGAAGCGTGCTCGTTCTCCGAGCTGACGATCGTCCCGCAGTTCGGCACCATGCCCTACGACGAGGCGATGGACAGCACGCGCCTGTTCGCCGAAGAGGTGCTGCCCGCCGTACACGAGATGGCCGCGCCACTGCATCCCGCTGCGTTGCCGGAGAACGCGCTGGCATGACCGAGGACTGCCCGCCCACCGTGACGCCGGACGACATCGACCTGCCCGCGCTGCGCGAGAAGTACCGGCAGGAACGTGCGAAACGATTGCGGCCGGAAGGTTCTCGGCAGTACATCGAACTGGTAGACGAGTTCGCCGGGTTCTACGAGATCGATCCATACTCGCCGGACCTGGTACGTGACCCCATCTCCGCCGACATCGATGTCGCGGTCCTGGGCGGCGGCTTCGGGGGTCTGCTGTGCGCCGCGCACCTGAAGAAGGCCGGAGTTCAGGACGTCCGCATCATCGAACTGGGCGGCGACTTCGGTGGTGTGTGGTACTGGAACCGGTACCCCGGCCTGCAGTGCGACAACGAATCCTACTGCTACATACCGCTGTTGGAGGAGCTCGACTTCATTCCCAGCAAGAAGTTCGCCGACGGCGCCGAGATCTACGAACACTGCCGGCGCATCGGAAAGCATTACGGTCTCTACGATTCCGCCCTGTTCTCCACCCAGGTGCGGGCCCTGCACTGGGACGACGAGATCCAACGTTGGCGGGTCAGCACCAATCGTGACGACGACATCCGGGCGCGGTTCGTGGTGATCGCTTCAGGACCGTTTCACCGGCCGAAACTGCCCGGCATCCCCGGCATCAAGGAATTCGGCGGGCACAGCTTTCACTCCTCGCGGTGGGACTACGGGTACACCGGGGGGGACGCGACCGGCGGGCTGGACGGCCTGAGCGACAAACGGGTCGCCGTCGTGGGCACCGGCGCCACCGCGGTGCAGATCGTGCCTTTCCTGGGCCGTTATGCCAAGCACCTGTACGTGTTTCAGCGCACTCCGTCGTCGGTCGGGGTGCGGAACAACACGCCGACCGACCCCGAGTGGGCGAAGTCCCTGCAGCCGGGCTGGCAGAAGGAACGCCAGCGCAATTTCCACAGCTGGACTTTCGAGGGAATGGCACCGGGCCAGCCGGATCTGGTCTGCGACTTCTGGACGGAACTGGGCCGCAACACGGCCACTCGGGTCCTGGCACTGCCGGATCCCGCGGCGATGACTCCCGAGCAGTTCATGGCCATCCGCGAGGAGGAAGACTACAAACTCATGGAACGGCTGCGGCGCCGTATCGAGGACGCCGTCGATGACCCCGAGACCGCGGAGGCCCTCAAGCCCTACTACCGGTTTCTGTGCAAGCGGCCGTGCACCAACGACGACTACCTTCCGACGTTCAACCGGCCGAACGTGACGCTGATCGACGTTTCCGGCAGCAAAGGGGTGGAGCGGGCGACGGCAAAGGGGTTGGTGGCAAACGGGATCGAATACGAGGTCGACTGCATCATCTACGCCAGCGGGTTCGAGATCACCACCGAACTGCGCCGCCGCTACTCCATGGAGGCGATCGAAGGTCGCGACGGCTTGTCGCTCTTCGACCACTGGCACGACGGGTACCGGACATTGCACGGGATGACCAGCCGCGGCTTCCCCAATCAGTTCTTCACCGGCTTCACCCAGGTCGGGATCTCCGCCAACATCGCGGCGAACTATGAACTGCAGGGCGAGCACATCGCCTACATCATCGCCGAGGCTCTCAAGCGCGGCGCGACGACGGTGGAACCCACGCAGGAAGCACAGGACGCGTGGTGTCGGACCATCCGCGAGACCGCGATCGACAACAGCCAGTTCGACTTGGAATGCACGCCAGGCTATTACAACAACGAGGGCGGCGGCACCGAGGGAATCCGGTCGCACCTGGGCGAACCATACGGGCCGGGCTTCTACGCCTTCGGTGACCTGCTCGAGCAGTGGCGGGCCACCGGTAACCTGGACGGCCTCGAGCTGAGATGACCGAACTCCGATACGACAACCGCGTCGCGGTGATCACCGGCGCCGGACGGGGACTGGGCCGCGCGTATGCCCTGATGCTGGCGGCCCGGGGGGCCAGGGTCGTGGTGAACGACACCGGCGGCACGCTGGCCGGTGACGGCGCGAATACCGCTCCGGCGCAGCAGGTTGCGACCGAGATCGGCGCCGCCGGCGGCGAAGCGGTGGCCAGTTGCGAGTCCGTCACCACCGCCGCGGGTGGGCAGGCGATCATTCAGACGGCGCTCGATCACTTCGGGCGAATCGACATCCTGATCCACAACGCCGGCACGGTGCGGCGCGGGTCGCTCAAAGAGCTGAGTTACGAGGATTTCGACGCCGTCCTCGACGTGCACCTGCGCGGCGCCTTCCACGTGGTGCGCCCCGCCTTTCCGTTGATGTGCGCCGCCGGCTACGGCCGGATCGTGCTGACCTCCTCCATCGGCGGCATTTACGGCAACCATGGCGTCGCCAATTACGCCGCCGCCAAGGCCGGTCTCATCGGTCTGTCCAACGTCGTTGCACTCGAAGGTGAGCCAGAGGGAGTGCTGTGCAACGTCATCGTGCCGTCCGCCGTCACGAGAATGGCCGAGGGGCTGGATGTTTCGGCCTACCCACCGATGGAGCCCGAACTGGTGGCGCCCGTGGTGGGCTTTCTCGCGCACGAATCCTGTCCGGTCAGCGGTGAAATGCTGATCGCCATCGCGGGCCGGGTGGCCCGCGCGGTGGTCGCCGAGAGTCCGGGCGTGCAGCGTTTGTCGTGGACCATCGAGGACGTCGCCGAACAGCTGTATGCGGTACGGGACCTCAGCGCACCGTTGGTCTTCCCGGTGGTGCCGGACGGGCATGCCGAGCACATCCGGTACAGCTTCGAGTCGGCGGCGTGGGCGATCAAGGAGAATGCCCACCATGGTTAAGTCGGGTTCGGGTCCCCTGGCGGGCGTACGCGTCGTCGACCTCACCGCCATGGTGATGGGTCCTTACTGCACCCAGATCATGGCCGACATGGGCGCCGACGTCATCAAGATCGAGCCGCCGCAGGGTGACGACACCCGGTACGTCTCGGTCGGCCCGGCACCTGGCATGAGCGGCGTCTTCGTCAACGTCAATCGCGGCAAGCGCGGAGTCATCCTGGATCTGAAGTCCGATGCCGGCCGAACCGCCCTGCATGCTCTGATCGAAGGCGCCGACGTCTTCATCCACTCGATGCGTGCGGCGGCGATCGGCCGGCTCGGGCTCAGCTACGCCGAAGTCGCGGCCATCAACCCCACGGTCGTGTACACCAACTGCTACGGGTACAGCCGCCGCGGGCCCAATCGGGACCTGCCGGCCTACGACGACACCATCCAGGCCGCCTGCGGATTGCCGTCCGTGCAGCAGCAACTGACCGGCGAAGCCAACTACGTGGGGACGATCGTGGCCGACAAGGTCGCCGGTCTGACTGCGCTCTACGCCACGATGATGGCGCTTTTCCACCGGGAACGCACCGGTGAAGGGCAGGAAGTGGAGATCGGCATGTTCGAGGCGATGGCGTCGTTCATGCTGGTGGAGCACGCCAACGGCGCGATATTCGATCCGCCGCTGGGTCCCGCCGTCTATCCGCGCACGGTGGCGCCCAACCGGCGGCCGTACCGCACCAGCGACGGCTACGTCTCGGCCCTGATCTACAACGACAAGCACTGGGCGGCCTTCACCGATGCCGTGCGGCCGGACTGGAACGACGAGCGCTACGCCACGCTCGAGGGACGGGCAAGTCAGATCGACACCGTATATGCGCTGCTCGCCGGAACATTCGCCCAGCGCACGACCCGGGAATGGCTGGACCTGCTGCGCGAGCTGGAGATACCGGCGTCGGCTCTGTCATCCCCGGCGGCGTTGTTCGACGATCCGCAACTGGAGGCGGTGGGCTTCTTCGAGACGGTGGACAGCCCCCACGGGCCGGTGCGTTTCCCGGGGGTTCCGACGTGGTTCTCCCGCACCCCCGGCGGAGTCGCGGGGCCGGCTCCGGACTTGGGCGCACACACCTCCGAGGTGCTCAGCGAATTGGGATTGACCTGCATCGATGCGGGCGTCGACAGCGCAGCCGCCGGGTCGGCATAGGACCGTGACTCCGCTACATTGATGGATCGTATGCATTGATGTATCTTTCGGGCAGGGGCCTTTTGGCTGGGGCAGACGAAGGGAAGACGGGCATGCGCAACTACGGAGCGGAGTTGACGACCACGGTGCAGGGGCTGTCGGTCGGTCGAGCCGACGGTGTGTTGTCGGTGACCTTCGACCGGCCGGAGAGCCTCAACGCGCTCACGGTGCCGGTGTTGTCGGGTCTGGCCGACCTGTTGGAGGCCGCGGCTGCCGACCCTGGTGTCAAGGTGGTGCGACTGGGCGGTGCGGGGCGCGCATTCTGCGCCGGGGCCAGCATGAACGTCGACGACTGGCACGGCGCCGGCTCGGCGATCAACTTCGGCGAGGAGGGCAATCGGGTGGTGCGCGCCATTACCGCGATGCCACAGCCTGTCGTCGCCGTCGTGCAAGGCCCGGCCGCTGGTAACGGCATCTCGTTGCTCCTGGCGTGCGACCTGGTGCTGGCGTCCGAGACGGCCTATTTCACGCTGGGGGTGACCCGAATGGGGCTGATGCCCGACGCCGGCGCTTCGGCCTCACTGGCGGCGACGGTAGGCCGCGGCAGGGCGATGCGCATAGCGCTGCTCAACGAGCGGCTGTCCGCGGCCGAGGCGCTGGCCTGCGGTCTGATCAGCGCCGTTCACCCGGCAGAGCTGCTCGATCGGGAGGCAGCCAAGGTCATCCGGACGCTGTTGGCCGGTCCCTCGGCCGCTTTCGCGGCCACCAAGGCGGCGATCAACGCGGCGAGTCTGGACGGGATCGAGTTTGCGTTCGAACGTGAGCTGCACGGCCAGGCGATTCTGATGCAGTCGGACGACTTCATCGAAGGCGCCTCGGCCTTCCACCAGCGCCGGCCTGCCGCCTTCACCGGCAGCTGAGCGGGACGCGCGGAAATCCGTTGCGGGTCTTCGGTATTTCCGCGTGTCGTGCCGCGATTCTGACCGCGTCGCCCCTAAACTTTCTCGGATCAAGAGGAGGGGCAGCGACGTATCGGCATCAAATTCGGCGCCGGACGAGGACGTGGTCAGGGCGCGCTGACAGCGAACACCGAGCCGGGCGGAAAGAATCCCGCACCGGCACGTTCTGCACCCAAGTCCCGCTGGGTTGCACCGTTGCGGCGGACCGGGCGGTTGGCGGCGTGGGACCGGGGGGACCGGCCTAGCGGTATCCCCGCTCTCGATGGACTGCGTGCCGTTGCCGTAGGCCTGGTTCTGGTCGGGCACGGTGGCGTTCCCGGTGTCAGCGGCGGGTTCATCGGCGTCGATATCTTCTTCGTCCTCAGCGGATTCCTGATCACCTCGCTGTTGCTCGACGAACTGGGCCGCGGCGGTCGCATCGACCTGACCGGCTTCTGGATCCGGCGCGCCCGCCGGTTGCTGCCTGCGCTGGTCCTGATGGTCCTCACCGTCGGCGTGGCCCGCGAATTCCTGCCCTACCAGTCGCTGGACGGCTTGCGCGGAGACGCGATCGCGGCTTTCGCGTGGGTGGCCAACTGGCGGTTCGTGGCCCAGAAGACCGACTACTTCACCCAGGGCGCGCCGTCGCCGCTGCAGCACACCTGGTCCCTCGGCGTCGAGGAGCAGTACTACATCGTCTGGCCGGTGGTGCTGATCGCGGTCACGCTGTTGTTGGCCGCGCGGGCGCGGCGCTACTTCGCCAAGATCACCGTCGGCCATGTTCGGCTGGCCGCCTTCGTGATCGCCACGCTCGGTGCGGTGGCGTCGGCCGCTGCCGCCATCGTCTTCACCTCCGACACCACCCGCGACCGGATCTATTTCGGCACCGACACCCGCGCGCAGGCTTTGCTGGTCGGTGCCGCGGCATCGGCTCTCCTGGTCAGGGACTGGTCGGCGCTGAACCGGGGCTGGTGTCTGATCCGGACCCGGTGGGGACGCCGGATCGCGCGGGCGCTACCGATTGCCGCCCTGGCCGCGCTGGCGGCCCTGACCCATTATGCGACCGGTAGTGCCGGCGAGTTCCGGCACGGCCTGCTGATCGCGGTGGCCATTGCCGCGGTTCTCGTGGTCGCGCCGGTGGCACTCGAGCAGCGCGGGATACTGGCGCGCGCGCTGGCGTGGTGCCCCCTGGTCTGGCTCGGCGCAATCTCCTACGGCGTCTACCTCTGGCACTGGCCGATCTTCCTGGTGCTCAACGGCGAACGCACCGGATGGTCGGGGCTCGGGCTGTTCGCGGCGCGCTGTGGCGTCACCTTGGCGGTGGCCGGGGTCTCCTACTGGGCGATCGAACAACCCATCCGGCGGTGGCGGCCGCAGCGCGTCCCCTTGTTGCCGCTGGCCGCGGCAACCGTCGCCAGCGCCGCCGCGGCAACGATCTTGGTGGTGCCCGTCGGGACCGGGCTGCACGAGGTGGGCTTACCGCCCGGCGTGTCTGCGGTGGCGGCGGTTTCCCCGTCGCCCCCCGCGGCGGGCCACCCCGCGCCGGGGCCGCGAGATCCCAACGCGCCGTACACCGTTTCTGTATTCGGCGATTCGATCGGCTGGACGATGATGCACTATCTGCCGCCGACGCCCGGATTCCGGTTCCTCGATCACACCGTCATCGGATGCAGCCTGGTGCGCGGCACGCCCTACCGCTACATCGGCCAAACGCTGGAGCAGCGACCGGAATGCGACACCTGGCCCGGACGCTGGGCCAACCAGATCGCCGCGGACCGGCCGGATGTCGCGCTATTGGTCATCGGCCGCTGGGAGACGGTCGACCGGGTGAACGAGGGCAAGTGGACTCATATCGGCGACCCGACGTTCGACGCGTACCTGAACTTCGAATTGAACCGTGCGCTGGACATCGTGGGATCGACCGGGGTGCGGGTGCTGGTCGCCACCGTGCCCTACAGTCGCGGCGGTGAGAAGCCGGACGGACGGTTGTACCCCGAGGACCAACCCGATCGGGTCAACCAGTGGAACACCATGTTGCGCAACGCGATTGGCCAGCGCCCTAACGTCGGCATCGTCGACCTCAACAAAAAGCTCTGCCCGGACGGCGTTTACACCGCCAAGGTCGACGGCATCAAGGTGCGCAGCGACGGCGTGCACCTGACTCCGGAAGGGGTCAAGTGGATGTTGCCGTGGCTGGAAGAGTCGGTTCGCTAGCCGGTCCAGCAGCTCAGTTCCATGCTGTCGGTATCCCGTACCGGGAAATTGAAGCTCACGTAGCCGTTGCCGGGGTCTCGCACGTAGTCCAGATACGGCCTGAGATCCGGTGACTCAGTGTTATCGGCGACCACCACCGCGCCCGGCGACAATGACGGTTGAAGGAGTTCGATCACGGGCTGGTACAGGTCTTTCCAGCCGTCGAGCAGGACGAAGTTCACCGGACCGTCCACTTCGGCCAGGGTGGACAGCGCGTCTCCCGGCAGGATGGTGATGACGTCGTCCAGCCCTACCTCGGCGAAGGTTTGTTCGGCCGCGGCGATTTTGGTCTCGCTGAGCTCTGTGGTCACCACGCGCCCGGTGCCGTTGTCCCGCACGGCCGCCGCCAGGTGGATCGCGGAGATACCGAAGGACATCCCGAATTCCACCACCGTTTGCGGACGGGTCGCCCGCACCAGGGCATAGAGCAGTTGGCCGGCTTCCGGTGTCACCGGGATGTAGAACTCGCTCATCGCCTCGGTGCGCTCGGCCGGCGTCATCGGACGTTCGAAATCGGCTCGCCGTTCCTGCAACTGCGACATCTGTTCGCGCGCGGCGGTGTACATCCGCGCGAGCGTCGAGGCGACTTCGGGCTCCTGCAATGTGTTCGGCATACCGCTGACAGTAGGCGCTCTGCCGACCACCGCGTTTGACGTGCTGCGATCGCAGTGCCACCATGGGAAGCTGCAAGCACCTCGGTAGGTGAGGCGTCTGCACGGATACAGGCCACTGACCCCGAACGTCGAAAGACGCCCCGGGTCAGGACAGCTCTTCCCGGCTTAAGGGTTGAGCCCAAGTGGCTTCCGGTCTCCAGCCGGATACGCCGTGCAGTGCCAAAGCTCCGACGAGAGGGGTGCGCCCGAGAATCGGGCATTCGCTTCTCGCTGTGTGGATGTGGTGGCACCCCCGTGTGTCCCGGCTGTGAGGAGGTGAGGGCGTGATGAGTACCAGTCCAGGCGATAGTCCGTATCTGAAATCCATCCTGTCCCGATCCGGCTCCGGCATATCCGTCGGCTGATGCCACGCTGCGAATGACGCGAGCAGGTCGGGCTCCGAAGTCAGGAGCGAACAATGACCATGCTGACCATGAACCTCGTTGTGCCACAGGCCGATAACCGTACCGGTCATCGGCAATCTGTGCTGCGTGCCGGCCGCCGGGCGGTGGCCAGGCTGACCGCGCTGATCGACATGACCCCGCAGCAGCGGGCGGACCGGTACGTGGCAGGAATGCCGATCGCCGTGCTCGGCAGCTAACTTCCGTCCCACCCAGGGCGCGCGGCGGGCACACCTCGGTGCCCGCCGCGGGGCCCGACTCTGTTCAGATAGCGAGAGATTCGATGGCATCGATCACCACCCGTGGCCGCGGCAGCCGGTCCGCGGCCGAGCCCGCTGTGCTGGACTCGGCGCACACCGGCGACATCGTCGGCGCTTTCGGGCGTATCGGGCACGACCGGCACGACGGCGAGGGCGCCACCACACGCGGGCGTTGGCACCGATTGCGCACCCTGATGGTCATCAGCGGTCCAGGACTGATCGTGATGGTGGGCGACAACGACGCCGGCGGTGTGGCCACATACGCGCAGGCCGGCCAGAACTACGGCATGGCGCTGCTGTGGACGCTGACCCTGCTGATTCCCGTGCTGTACGTGAACCAGGAAATGGTGTTG
Organism: Mycobacterium gordonae; assembly: GCF_001417955.2. Lineage (GTDB taxonomy): Bacteria > Actinomycetota > Actinomycetes > Mycobacteriales > Mycobacteriaceae > Mycobacterium > Mycobacterium gordonae_B. The sequence goes on from NZ_LKTM01000001.1 coordinate 372,318, forward strand.
CGGTTGGGCGCGGTCACCCGGGTCGGCCACGCGCGCTTGATCTTCGAGCGCTTCGGCAGATTCTGGGGCGCCTTCAGCGTCGGCGACCTGCTGGTCCTCAATGCCTTGACGATCGTCACCGAATTCATCGGCGTGGCACTGGCACTCGGATTCCTGGGCTGCCCGAAGATGATCGCGATCCCGGCAGCGGCCGTGCTGTTGTTCGCCGTGGTGGCCGGCGGGTCTTTCCGGCGCTGGGAATCGATGATGTTCCTGCTGATCGCGGTCAACGTGGTGATCATCCCGATGACGCTGCTGGTGCATCCCAGCTGGAAGGGGACCGTCGGCGGGTTGATGCCACAGTTCCCGGGCGGGCTCGACTCCACGCTGCTGCTGTTGATCGTGGCGATTGTGGGGACCACGGTCGCGCCGTGGCAGTTGTTCTTCCAGCAGTCCAACGTCGTGGACAAGCGGATCACCACCCGCTGGATCGCCTATGCGCGAGCCGATCTGGTGCTCGGCATCGTGGTGGTGATGGTGGGAGCGACGGCATTGATGGCGGTGACCGCGTTCGGACTGGCCGGAAGCGGCGCTGTCGGCAACTTCACCGACGCGGGCGCGGTGGCTACCGGCCTGGCGAATCACGCCGGCGGCGCCGTCGGTGTCCTGTTCGCGGTCCTCCTGCTGGACGCATCGTTGATCGGGGCGAACGCCATCGGGCTGGCCACCACCTACGCCGTGGGAGACGCGCTGGGAAAGCGGCACTCACTGCACTGGAAGGTCACCGAGGCGCCCTTGTTCTACGGGGGTTACGCTGCCCTGCTTGCGGTTTCGGCCGCGGTTGCGTTCAGCCCGGACCATGTGCTCGGCCTGGTGACCCAGGGCGTCCAGGCGCTCGCCGGTGTCCTGCTGCCGTCGGCGACGGTTTTTCTGGTGTTGCTGTGCAACGACCGGGCTGTCCTGGGCCCATGGACGAATACCGTGCGGCAGAACATCGTTGCGTGGACCATCGTCTGGTCTCTGGTGTTGCTGTCGCTGGCGCTAACGGTGGCGACGTTCTTCCCCCACCTGTCGACGGCGACCATCGAGATCGGCCTGGCGGCCGGAGCAGTGGCGGGGCTGGTGGTCGGCGCCGTGGTGATCATCGCCGGCCGCCGGCAGAATGACCTACGCGCCGCGAGGGCCGTGGTCCAGTCTTTGGGTGGTGCCCTGAATCCGGAGGATGTCGACGAACTCGACGACGCCGCGGTGCTGACGCGCGCCGAGCGCCGCGCGGTCCGCCGGCAGGATCGCGCGAACTGGCGCACCCCTGAACTCGCCAGCCTGGCGCGCCCGGTGATGTCGCCGGCCCGTCGCGCGGGCCTGTTCACCCTGCGCGGCTACCTGGTGCTGGCGGTGGCTCTGGTCGTCGTCAAAGTCGTCCAGGCAGGCTTGGCCTGACCCGCCGGTCGGTCAGATGATGCACAGCAGCTGCAGGTCGGCGACGTACTTGTCGATCAGCGTCGCCGACAGATGCGGAATGTCGTTGTCGACACCGATTTTCGCGTTACGCACCGCCGCGCGGAACACGTCGGTGGGCGCCGGCGCACCATGCAGCGCATCCTGCGGGTGGCGGTAGGCATCGAGCAACGGCAGCAGCGAGAACTGGCGTTGCCGGTCCGGCAGTGCCCGAAGAGCGGTCGCGAAACGGTGCAGCCACTCGTCATAGTCGGCGATCCGCTGAATGTCGTGGCCGGCGTCGATCAGCCAGTCCACGAACACGTCCAGGGAGATGCCGTCATCATGCGGGTTCATCACATCGAACGAGCGGAATCCCGGCGTCGCTTCGGCGGCCGTCAGCTCACCCAGTGTGGCGACGGCTTCGGCGACGAAATCGGCGGGCAGCCCGTCGTAGTGGGCCCGGGGGCGGCTGCCGTCCGCCCGGTAGAAGCTGCCGGGCGCGATGCCGGCGACCAGCAGGCTGAAGATCAACCGCGTGAACGCATCTGGAACATTGAGCTGGCCGGCGAAGTGGCTGTGGGCAAGGATCATGTCCGAGCGGAAAACGGCGACCGGCAGGCCACACAGGTCGTGCGCGTAGCGCAGCAACACCTCACCCGCCCACTTGCTGTTCGCGTACCCGCTGGCGTAGCTGTCATCGACGGGCCGGACAGGACTGACGGTACGGATGTCACCGTCTTCGGCGAAGGCATCGACGGACATGGCGACCGCGACCGTCGACAGATAAGTGATCGGCGTGATGCGCCCGCTGATCGCGAGCCGGATCAGCTCCGCAGTGCCCACCACGTTGGGCCCGAACAACTGGTCGTAGGGCAGGACGTGGTTGACCAGCGCCGCGGGGTGCACGATCAGATCGACGCGATCGGCCAGCTGTCGCCAAACATCCTCACTCAGACCGAGATTCGGCTCACCGATGTCGCCGGCAATCACCTCGAGGTGGTCGGCGGCCAATGTCTGGAATCGTTGCAGTAGCTGCGGATCACCGGAGCGGAAGACGTCTTCGAGGCGCCGGAAGGCCGCCTGCGGGTCGGTGCCCCGCACCAGGCACAGCAGACGTCCGCCGGTCTCGTTGAGCCGCTCCAGCCATTCCAGCGCCAGGAAGCGGCCGAGGTAGCCGTTGGCGCCGGTCAGCAACACCGTCTGCGGTGTCCCCGTCGCCCTCGGTAGAGAACCGGCGGCGGACAAGGTGGCGGCGTCGATGAACTTGTCCAGGGTCAGGTCTGCTGCCCGCACCTCGGTGGCCCCACGGCCGTGCACGGCCGCGAATGACGGCCGCTTGGAACCGGATTCGCGGTGTTGCGCGATGTGATCCGCGATGTGCCGCAGCGAGCTGGTGGGCCCGATGATCAGTGCGACGGGCACCTCGACGCCGAAGACGTCCTGCAACAGATTGGAGAAGGTCAATGCTGACAGCGAGTCCCCGCCGAGATCCATGAAGTGTTCGTCCGGTTCCGGAGCGCCGCCGACCAGACCCAGCAGCGCCTCGGCGGCACGCGCCACCGTGTCGAGGACGGGCCGGTCCGGCGCGCCGTGCCGCAATGAGCGCAGTTGCGCGTCACGCGTGTCGGCGAGCTCTGCGTACAGTTGTTCCAGCTGTTCTCCGTAGCGCTCCTTGAGTTTCGGGCGCAGCAGCTTGCCCACCCCGGACAGCAGTCCGTTGTCGGTGCTGAACGGCTCGCGCTCGATCAGGAACTCCGCCGGCACCTCATAAGACTGCAGCTCGGCGAGTTTGGCTGTCTGGCGCAGGGATTCGCTCAACGCCGCGCGGATGGCGGCGTCGTCGTCCGGGAACCGGCCGAGCGCTTCGTCGGTCGGGACGACGACGGCAAGCAGATAGGGACGTTCGCTGTTGCCGTACAGGAAGATCTGCCGGACCAGGGGTGCGGTGGCGAATATCGCTTCCAGGCGGGCGACCGCGACGAACTCCCCCTGTGCCAGTTTCAGCACGTTGTTGCGCCGGTCGACGTAGGTGAGCCGGTCGGGACCGATTTGTGCCATCACGTCACCGGTGCGGTAGTAGCCCTCGGAGTCGAACGCGGCGGCCGTGACGTCGGGACGCTGGTAGTAGCCGGACATGGCGGTCGCCGACTTCACCAGCAACTCGCCGCGCGGATAGGGTTTGTCGGTGCGGAAGTAGCCGAGTTCGGGAACGTCGACGAGCTTGTAGTCGATCACCGGCGGTTTCGTCACCACACCGTCCTTGGTGACCATGCCGACCTCGGTCAGGCCGTAGCCATCCAGAAGATTTACGCCCAAACAGGTTTCGACGAACGTCTTCATCTCGGCGGCCAGCGGCGCGGTGCCGGTGAAGCTGGTGAGGACACGCCCGCCGAGCACCTGCTCGCGCAACTCGAGGTAAGCCTGTGCCTCGGCCTCGGCAACGGACACCCCGTCGAACACGCGCCGGTCGACCGCACTCTGGTAGCGCTGGTAGAGCATCTCCGCCACCCGCGGCACCAGACCCATCTCGGTGGGCCGCACCAGATTCCAGTCCTCGAACAGGGTGGACAGATCACTCTCCGGCACAAAATAACTGGTGCCCCCGGCCTGGAACGCCGTGGACAGCGGTATCCGGCCGCCGAGGTGGTTCAGCGGCATGAAGTTCACGTTGAACACCGGCACATCCTCGCGGTCCGGCATCAACTCGTTGGTCCAGATCTTGGCCACCATGCGCTCGGAATACATTGCGCCCTTGGGCAATCCGGTGCTGCCTGAGGTGTACATGATCATGGCCAACCGCTGGTCGTCGCCGCCGGTGTACATCGGTTGGGGCGGCAGGGTACGACCGCGGGCGATGACCTCGGCCAGTGTCTCGATGTGCACCGTCATGCCGGCGGCGGTCAGCTTCTGTCGCGCCCGGGCGAGGCTCTCGCGCTGGTCGTCGATTTCGTCCCGGTAGTCGAAAACCACGAGGCGGCGCACCGATGTGCTGCCGATGGCGGCGTCCACCGCCAGGTCGAGATAGTCGGCGCCGGCGGCCAGGATCTGCGGCTGCACCTCGGCCAGGATGGGCTGTAGCCGCGCGGCCGTGGTGTTGTGTTGCAGCGGCACCGCGACCAGTCCGAGGTACCCACTGACCAGGTCGACGGTCAGGTAGTCCACGCTCGCGAAACCGACGGTGGCCACGAAGTCGCCCGGTGCTACCGGGTTGGCGGGGTCGCCTTGCCAGGCGGCGGCGATGGCCGCAACGTCAGACCACAGTTCGCCGTAGGTGATGGTGTCGAACCGCGGCAGCAAGGTGCCGACGGTGCGGCCGGTTACGGGATCGCTCGTCAGTCCGCGCGCCCGCCAGCCCATCGCGGGGCGATCGGCGTAACCCCGCACCAGCGTCTCGATCACTTGCGGTAACCGCAGTTCGGGTTGCCGCGCGGCGGCCCGGACGCCGGCATCGGGCCGGGCCTGCCGGAACTGTTCGTCCTCAGTGAATAGCTGGGCTAGGCGTTCCTCGTGCGGACTGCTCATGGTCAGCCTTTCGTTCCGGAGACTCCCAAAAGGCAACCGGCGGGCAGCTGACCATCTTCCGCTCCGCGAGTGTGACCGTCACCACACCCGCGCCGGAGATCAGGCGACCACGTCGATGGGATCGCCGATGTTCACCTGGTTGAAGTACCAGGCGGCGTTGTCCGGGCTCAGGTTGATGCAGCCATGGCTGACGTTGGCGTAGCCCTGGGAATTCACCGACCACGGCGCCGAATGTACGTACACGCCACTCGATGTCACGCGCACCGCGTACTGAGCGGTGATCAGGTAACCGTCCGAGGAGTTCAGCGGGATGCCGATGGTCCGCGAGTCCATCACGACGGAGCGCTCCTTGGACATGGCATTGAAGTTGCCGATCGGCGTGGGGCGGCTCGGCTTACCCATCGAGGCCGGCATGGTGCGCAGCACCTCGCCGTTGCGGCTGACGGTGAAGGTGTGTGCGGAGATGCTTGCCACACCGAGCAATTCGTCGCCGGTCTCGAAGCCCTCCGTCAGCTCCTGCACCCCGACCGAGATGTGGCTGTGCGCCGGCCAGTACCGGTCTGGCACCCACTGCACGATGTTGCCGTCCAGCCACTGGTAGTGGCCGGTGAGGTTGCCCGGTGAGCCGATGTGGATGGACCGCTCCGCGGCCCGGTGGTCGAGCACCGGCGCGGTGAACGTCACCTCCACCGGAGCTCCCACCCCGACCACCGCACCGTTGGACGGAAAGATCGAGGCCACCCCCGGCACCGGGTGGGGTACCGGGACAGCGCCGGTGGCGGGACTGCCCGACCCGGCCGCGGCCAGCGTCGCGCTCGCCGCCAGGACAAACAGATAACGAACCGCTCGACGCATGGCCTCACCCTTCGGGACGTGCGATAAACAAGACTCCTCATTCTAGTGGTTCTCCGGCGGGCGGGGGCCATAGCAAACAATTCCGGCCGATTCCGGCATAGCCGATGCGCGGTGAACACGTCGGACTGGTCTGCCCGGTGTGGACGCGTTAGCCTCAGCGGGTCGCGGCCCACGGCCCCAGGAGGTGCGGGTGCTCTTCCGTCAGCTCGAGTACTTCGTCGCGGTTGCCCAGGAGCGTCATTTCGCCCGCGCCGCCGAAAAGTGTTATGTCTCGCAACCTGCGCTGTCGGCGGCCATTGCCAAGCTCGAACGAGAACTCAACGTCACGTTGATCAACCGCGGGCACAGCTTCGAAGGCCTGACGCCCGAGGGGGAGCGGTTGGTGGTATGGGCCAAGCGAATTCTGGCCGAGCACGACGCCTTCAAGGCGGAAGTGCATGCGGTGCAGTCCGGCATCACCGGGACGCTGCGGCTCGGCACCGTGCCGACCGCCTCGACGACGGCGTCGCTGGTGCTGTCGGCCTTTTGCTCGGCCCACCCCTTGGCAAAGGTGCAGATCAGTTCCCGGCTGGCTGCCACGGAGCTGTACCGGCGGTTGCACGAATTCGAGCTCGACGCCGTCATCGCGCACCCGGCGGACGCGAAGGACAGCCAGGATGTGGCACTCGTGCCGCTGTACGAGGAGCAGTACGTGCTGCTGTCCCGGTCGGACATGCTGCCGCCCGGCGCGGCCACCGTGCGCTGGCCGGACGCGGCGCAACTGCCGCTGGCACTGCTCACGCCGGACATGCGCGACCGGCAGGTCATCGACGCGGCCTTCGCCGACCATGACATCACCGTCCACCCGCAGGTCGAAACGGATTCTGTCGCTTCACTGTTCGCGCAGGTGGCGAACGGCAACTGGGCGACCATCGTGCCGCACACCTGGCTGTGGATGACGCCGACGCGCGGCGAGATCCGGGCCGTAGAACTCGTCGACCCGGCACCCAGAGCGCTGATCGGGTTGGCCACCAACGCATCCGGTCCGGGATCGCCGGTGGCCCGCGCGCTGGTCGCCTCGGCGCAACACCTCGGCCTCGACGAATTCTTCGCCGCGCAGCTGCGCAGTCTCACCCACTAGGATCGTGCGGCGCTCTTGGGGTTGAGGCTTGCCAGATGCCCGCTCTCCACCCCGGCGGCGGGGTCGAGTTGACAGTCGATCAGGGCGGGTGCGCCGGACGCCAGTGCCTCGGACAGGGTCGCCTGTAGCTCGGTCGGTGTCGTGACGTGGTATCCCTTGCCGCCGAACGCTTCCGCAAGCAGCTCGTGACGTGCCCCGGAGTTGAGCACCGTGGGCGCCGGATCCGCGCCGGGCACCGATTCGTCGCCGCGGTAGACGCCGCCGTTGTTGAGAATGACGACGGTGACCGGCAGCCGGTACCGGCAGATCGTTTCGATCTCCATGCCGCTGAAGCCGAATGCGCTGTCGCCCTCGATGGCGACCACGGGCCGGCCGGTCTCGACCGCCGCGGCGATGGCGTAGCCCATGCCGATACCCATCACGCCCCACGTTCCGGTGTCGAGGCGGTGGCGGGGCAACTCCATGTCGATGACATTGCGGGCCAGGTCCAGCGCGTTGGCTCCCTCGTTGACCACGTAGACGTCCGGGTTACGTTGCAGCACAGTGCGAATGGCGCGGAGTGCATTGTAGAACCGCATGGGGTGCGGGTCCTCGGCCAGCCGCTCGGACAGCTTGGCGTCGTTGCGGGCCTTCCGCTCGGCGAGTTCGGCGTTCCACGACTGTGACGCGCTGATCGGGTGGGTGGCCAAACCGTCCCGCAGCGCCGACACCACCGATTCGATGTCACCCGCGAGCGGTGCCTCGATCGGCTGGTTGCTGTCGAACTCCGTGGCCGCGATGTCGATCTGGATGAACTTGCTGTCCGGCGCCCACTGCGGCGAATCACCATGTCCGAGTAGCCAATTGAGTCGGGCGCCGACCAGCAGCACCACATCGGCGCGAGCGATCGCCAGCGACCGGGCGGCCGCGGCCGACTGTGGGTGCGAGTCCGGTAGCAGGCCCTTGGCCATCGACATCGGCAGATAGGGCAACCCGGTGCTCTCCACGAAGTCCCGAATCACCCTGTCCGCCTGCGCGTAAGCGGCGCCCTTGCCCAACACGATCAGCGGCCGTTGCGCGGCCGCGAGCAGCTCGAGTGCCCGCTCGACCGCGTCGGGCGCCGGCAGCTGGCGGGGGGCGGGATCCACCACGCGCCACACCGAAGCGGCGCCGGCAGCCACGTCCATGGCCTGTCCGAGCACTTCGCCCGGGATGTCCAGATAGACACCTCCCGGCCGACCGGATAACGCCGTGCGGATCGCCCTGGCGACACCGCGTCCGATGTCCTCGACGCGTGCGATCCGGTAGGCCGCTTTGACGAATGGGCGCGCGGCGTTGAGTTGATCGATGTCCTGGTAGTCACCGCGTTGCAGGTCGACCACCGCCCGCCCGCTGGATCCGGAGATCTGGATCATCGGAAAGCAGTTGGTGGTGGCATTCGCCAGGGCGGGAAGCCCGTTGAGGAAACCCGGACCCGAGGTCGTCAGGCACACACCGGGGCGCCGGGTCAGAAATCCGGCCGCGGCCGCGGCATTACCGGCGGAGCCTTCGTGACGGAAACCGAGATACCGGATCCCGGCGTCCTGTGCGGTGCGTGCCAGATCGGTGATGGGGATGCCGACAACGCCGTAGATGGTCTCCACGTCGTTGGCCTTCAGCGCATCCACCACCAGGTGGAAGCCGTCGGTCAGCGGTTCGGTCATGGGGCCGCCCCTCTCTTGGCTGTTCTCTCGGCACTCACTGTCGTCCGCTTTGGCGACCGTGTCCAAGACGGGGCCGCTATCCGGTGATTCACGCTGTTTATCGACTGTTAGGGGATCAGTATTGGACAGCGGTTATCGGCACCGGCAGGGTTCTCGGTAAGCCCGGACAAAGGAGCGTCTGATGACTTCCGTGCAGAATTCACGCGTCACCGATCTGATCGAGGCCGCGGCCACCGAGGCGCCGGACGCGCGTGCGCTGGTCGTCACCGCCGACCGCGTCCCGATCACCTACCGCGACCTGCTGCGCCTGGCCGACGATCTGGCCGCTCAACTCAGTGGTGCGGGCCTGGCGCCGGGGGACCGGGTCGCCTTACGGGCGGGCAGTAACGCCGAGTTCGTCGTCGCGTTGCTGGCAGCGTTACGGGCCGGCCTGATCGTGGTCCCGCTGGACCCGGCCCTGCCGGTTGCGGATCAACGCGCGCGTAGCGAAGCGGCCGGTGCCCGGGCGGTGCTGGTCGACGGCGAGGGTTCCGAGTGGTGGCCGGTTGCGGTGACGTCCGTGGACGGCGAGTGGACGGCCCAACTGAAAGCCTCGACTGAACCGGGGCCGGTGACGGACTCCCCGGCGGGACTGCACGACGACGACGCGATGATCATGTTCACCGGTGGCACCACCGGACTGCCCAAGATGGTGCCCTGGACGCACGACAACATCGCCGGCTCGGTGCGGGCCATCGTCGCGGGTTATCAACTGGGTCCGCGCGACGCCACGGTCGCGGTCATGCCGCTCTACCATGGCCACGGGCTGATCGCCGCCTTGATGTCCACTCTGGCATCCGGCGGCACGGTGTTGCTGCCCGCGCGGGGCAGGTTCTCGGCGCACACCTTCTGGGACGACATCGACGCGGTGGGAGCGACCTGGTACACGGCCGTGCCGACCATCCATCAGATCCTGCTGGAAAGGGCTGCCGCCGCGCCGGCCGAAAGCCCCAGAGCGACATTGCGTTTCATCCGCAGTTGCAGCGCACCGCTGACGCCCGAGGTGGCCCGGGCGCTGCAGCTGGAGTTCTCGGCGCCCGTGCTGTGCGCCTTCGGGATGACCGAGGCCACCCACCAGGTGGCCAGCACGGGTATCGATCAGGAGGTCAACCCCGCCGTCTCCACCGGTCTGGTGGGCCGCTCCACCGGGCCGCAGATCCGCATCGCCGGGAACGACGGGGCGCCCCTGCAGCCGGGTGCCGTCGGCGAAGTGTGGCTGCGTGGCGCCACCGTGGTGCGGGGTTACCTCGGGGACCCGAAGATCACCGAGGCGAACTTCACCGACGGCTGGTTGCGGACCGGCGATCTGGGGACGCTCTCGGAGGACGGCGACCTCAGCATCCGCGGGCGGATCAAGGAACTCATCAACCGCGGCGGGGAGAAGATTTCGCCGGAGCGCGTCGAAGGAGTTCTGGCCACCCATCCGAATGTGTTGGAGGTGGCCGTGTTCGGGGTGCCGCATCCGATGTACGGCGAAGCCGTCGCGGCCGTCCTGGTGCCGCGGGGTTCCGCCCCGGGTGCCGAGGAGCTTACCGAGTTCTGCCGGGATCGGTTGGCGCCGTTCGAGATTCCCGCTACCTTCCAGCTGGCCGATGAATTGCCGCACACCGCCAAAGGCTCCCTGGACCGGCGTGCGGTGTCGGCCCGGTTCGGCCGGCCGGAGTGACGTCGCCGACGATCACACCGTCGTCTTCACCCGGGCCGCGGCGGATTCGGGCATCGGCTCATAGCGGGCGAACGACCGGGTGAACGACGCGGCCCCGTGCGCCAGCGAGCGCAGGTCGATGGCGTAGCGGGTCAATTCGACCTGCGGCACTTCGGCCTTCACCAGCGTGCGCTCATGGCCGGCGGTGTCGGTCCCCAGCACGCGGCCCCGGCGGCCGGACAGGTCACCCATCACCGCGCCGACGTAGTCATCGGGAACCAGCACGGAAATCTCGTCGATCGGCTCGAGCAGGATCACCTTCGTCGCCGCAGCGGCCTCGCGCAGCGCCAGGGAGCCGGCCATCTGGAATGCGAAGTCCGACGAGTCGACGCTGTGTGCCTTGCCGTCGAGCAGGGTCACCCGGATGTCGACCATCGGATAGCCGGCGTGCACACCCTTTTCCATCTGCGCCCGGACGCCCTTCTCCACGCTGGGGATGAACTGGCGCGGCACCGCGCCGCCGACCACCTTGTCCACGAACTCGAAGCCGGTGCCCTCCGGCAGCGGTTCCACCTCGATGTCGCACACCGCATACTGGCCGTGGCCGCCGGACTGCTTGACGTGCCGGCCGTGCCCTTTCGCCTTGCCGCCCAGCGTCTCTCGCAGCGGCACCCGCAACTCGACGGTGTCCACGGTGACCCCGTAGCGGCCGGCCAGGGCTTCGAGCACGACGCCGACGTGCGCCTCGCCCATGCACCAGAGCACCACCTGATGTGTCTCCGGGTTCTGTTCGATGCGCAGGGTCGGATCCTCGGCGGCCAATCTCCCCAACCCGACCGAGAGCTTGTCCTCGTCGGTCTTGGCGTGCGCCTGGATGGCGACCGGCAACAGCGGTTCGGGCATCGTCCACGGCTTGAGCACCAGCGGTTCGGACTTGTCCGACAGCGTGTCCCCGGTTTCTGCCCGGCTCAGCTTGCCGATCGCGCAGATGTCGCCGGCCACCACGGCGGACGCGGGCCGTTGCTGCTTTCCCAGCGGGAACGACAGCACCCCGATGCGCTCGTCCTCGTCATGGTCGGGGTGGTTGGCGCCATGCCCGTTAGAGGGGCCGAAGAACGACGAGAAGTGGCCTGACACATGGACGGTCGCGTCCGGCTTGATGGTGCCGGAGAACACCCGGACCAGGCTGACCCGCCCGACATACGGGTCCGACGTCGTCTTGACCACTTCGGCGAGCAGTGGTGCGTCGACGTCGCAGGCCAATTCCTCGTGGGTGGCGCCCTGCGGCGTGAACACGTCCGGAAGCGGGTGTTCGCGCGGCGACGGGAAACCCCGGGTGGCGACCTCCAGCAGTTCGTGGGTGCCCACCCCGGTGCTGCTGCATACCGGGATCACCGGAAAGAACGACCCGCGGGCCACCGCCTTCTCCAGATCCTGGATCAGGACCGATTCGTCGATCACCTCGCCGCCGAGGTAACGCTCCATGAGCGACTCGTCCTCGGACTCCTCGATGATGCCCTCGATCAGGCTGCCCCGGGCCTCTTCGATGCGGTCGGCTTCGGAGGTGTCGGGCGCCGACTCGGTGCGCTTACCGTCGGCATAGTTGTACTGGGTCTGCGACAGCAGCCCGATCAAGCCGTCACCGGCCGGCAGGTACAACGGTAAGACCTTGTCGCCGAACGCGTTCTGCGCGGCATCGAGCGCCTCGGCATAGTTGGCGCGGGCATGGTCGAGCTTGGTGACCACCACCGCACGCGGCATCCCGACCTGGCTGCACTCCTGCCACAGCGACTTGGTGGGTTCGTCGACACCTTCGTTGGCCGCGATGACGAACAGGGCGCAGTCGGCGGCGCGCAGACCGGCGCGCAGCTCACCGACGAAGTCGGCGTATCCGGGTGTGTCGACGAGGTTCACCTTGACGCCGGCGTGCGACAGCGACGCCACCGCGACGCCGACCGACCGTTGCTGGCGGATCTCGGCGTCGTCGAAGTCGCAGACCGTGCTGCCGTCGGTGACCGACCCGGGCCGTGACAACACGCCGCCCGCAACCAGCAGGGCTTCGATGAGGGTGGTCTTGCCGCCGCCGGAGGGCCCGACCAGCACGACGTTGCGGATACCGTCCGGACCGGTTGCCGTGGGGGCCGTACCTGCGCCCGGGGATCCGCTCACTCTGTCGGCCATGACAATCCTCCAGTTCTCCCGGGGTGCCGCCGACTCCCGTACGCGGCGTGATCCAGCCCACAGGACGCAAGGGCAACTTTTCTCTCAATGGCGGCCCCGCACAAGGGTCGGCCGTGCCCCTGTGTCACTGCGAAGTCAGGCGTGCCAGCCCGACCAGCGCGTCGCGGTTACGGCGATCACCGGGCCGTCCAGCGAAACGGATTGGTACTGCGGGTATTTCGCGCTCAGCAACCGGTAACCGGTGCGCAAGGCGTCGCCGTCGGCCGCGACGGTGGCAATGCCGTCCACCCGAATCCACCACAATTGCGTCCAATCCGGCGCATAGTGGTCGACCAGCAGGCTCACCGCCGGGTTTTGCTCGATGTTGGCCAGCCGGCGCAGTTGCTTGGTCTTCTTGGGCTTGGCATCGACCGCGGTATAGATGACGTCTCCGTCGACGGCGAAGACCACCGGAACCAGGTGCGGCGTGCCGTCGGGCCGCACGGTGGCCAGCCGCGCTACCGGCGATCCAGCGAACCACGCCCGGGTGTCCACGCAACCAGCCTAGAACCGCCGCAAAGGCCGGTGATGTGAGTCACCACCGGCCTTTTGGATTAGGCCGTCGGCGGGTCCGTCGGCTTAGGCTGCATTTGACTCGATGCCCATTTGACCCGGACCCGATCCGGCATTTCGCCGAATTGGTGCCTGACCACCGTTTAAATGGGTATCTGGATTACGGTGGTACCGACAACGGAGCCGCCGCCCGGACCTTACGGCTGGGATAATTGACTATTCACCCGACGCAGGAGGTATACCGGATGAGCAAATCGCGCCACCGTTCATTCAGGTGGTCATGGCTGGTTGCCGTCATGGCCGTCGTGGGAATGGTCTCCGGACTGGGTCTGGCAACTCCGCCGGTGACCGCGCACGCGGCGCCGTACAAGCAGTACCCGTCGGTTCCGCTGGACCCGTCGGCGCTTGTCGGTCAGGTGGGCCCCCAGGTGGTCAACATCAACACCAAGCTGGGCTACAACAACGCGGTGGGCGCCGGTACCGGCATCGTCATCGACCCCAACGGCGTCGTGCTGACCAACAACCACGTCATCTCGGGAGCCACCGACATCAGCGCCTTCAGCGTCGGCGACGGCCGCACCTACGGCGTCGACGTGGTCGGTTACGACCGCACCCAGGACGTCGCGGTGCTGCAGCTGCGCGGAGCGGGCGGCCTACCCACCGCGTCCATCGGCGGCGGCGTCAGCGTCGGTGAGCCGGTCGTGGCGATGGGCAACACCGGCGGCCAGGGTGGCACCCCGCGCGCGGTGGCCGGCAAGGTGCTGGCCGTCAACCAGACCGTCCAGGCATCGGACTCCCTGACCGGGGCCGCCGAGACGCTGAACGGACTGATCCAGTTCGACGGCGCGATCCAGCCCGGCGATTCCGGCGGACCGGTGGTCAACGGCGCCGGTCAGGTGGTTGGCATGAACACCGCGGCCACCGAGAACTTCCAGATGTCACAGGGCGGTCAGGGCTTCGCGATTCCGATCGGAACGGCGATCAGCATCGCCAACAACATCCGGTCCGGTGGCGGTTCGCCCACCGTGCACGTCGGCCCGACGGCCTTCCTCGGACTCGGCGTCGTCGACAACAACGGCAGCGGTGCCCGCGTCCAGCGGGTCGTCGCCAACGCTCCCGCCGCGGCCGCCGGGATCTCCAACGGCGACATCATCACCGCACTCGACGGGACGCCGATCAACTCGGCCACCGCGATGTCCGATGCGCTCAACGGCCACCACCCGGGCGACATGGTCTCCATCAGCTTCACCTCGAAAACCGGCGTCGCGCGCACCGAGAACGTCACGCTGGCGGAGGGCCCCCCGGCCTGATCGAGTCAATTCATTTGGCGCTGGCCGTGATTCACGGTGAGGTTCGGAGTCAGGTGGCTTCGGGTGATTCTTAACCAGGTGCGTCGGGTACCCGTGGCATCGTGGATTTGATGAATGACGCGATAAGCGCCTCAAGGCAAGATCCCGCACACCATCCAGCGGAGGGCAGCCACGTCGAAGGGGGTGTGGTCGAGCACCCGACCGCCGAGGACTTCGACAACGCGGCTGCCCTGCCCGCGGATCCGACGTGGTTCAAGCACGCCGTGTTCTACGAGGTGCTGGTCCGGGCGTTCTTCGACTCGAACGCCGACGGCTCCGGTGACCTGCGTGGACTCATCGAACGGCTGGATTATCTGCAGTGGCTGGGGGTGGACTGCCTGTGGCTGCCGCCGTTCTACGATTCGCCGCTGCGCGACGGCGGTTATGACATCCGCGACTTCTACAAGGTGCTGCCCGACTTCGGCACCGTCGAGGACTTCGTCGCGCTGATCGACGAGGCTCACGCCCGCGGCATCCGCGTGATCACCGACCTTGTGATGAATCACACTTCGGACTCGCATCCCTGGTTTCAGGAGTCGCGGCACGACCCCGATGGCCCGTACGGCGACTTCTATGTCTGGAGTGACACCAGCGAGAAGTACACCGACGCCCGGATCATCTTCATCGACACCGAGGAGTCGAACTGGACCTTCGACCCGGTGCGCAAGCAGTTCTACTGGCACCGGTTCTTCTCGCACCAACCGGACCTGAACTACGACAACCCGGCCGTGCAGGAAGCGATGATCGACGTGCTGCGGTTCTGGCTCGGGCTGGGCATCGACGGGTTCCGGCTGGACGCGGTGCCGTACCTGTTCGAGCGCGAGGGCACCAACTGCGAGAACCTGCCCGAGACGCACGCCTTCCTCAAGCGGGTGCGCAAGGTCGTCGATGACGAGTATCCCGGTCGGGTGCTGCTGGCCGAGGCCAATCAGTGGCCGGCCGACGTCGTCGAGTACTTCGGCGACCCCACCACCGGCGGCGACGAATGCCACATGGCGTTCCACTTCCCGTTGATGCCGCGCATCTTCATGGCGGTGCGCCGGGAGTCCCGGTTTCCGATCTCGGAGATCCTGGCCCAGACGCCCGACATCCCCGACCTGGCTCAGTGGGGCATCTTCCTGCGCAACCACGACGAGCTGACGCTGGAGATGGTCAGCGACGAGGAACGCGACTACATGTACGCGGAGTACGCCAAGGATCCGCGGATGAAGGCCAACGTGGGTATCCGGCGCCGCTTGGCGCCGTTGCTGGACAACGACCGCAACCAGATGCAGCTGTTCACGGCGCTGTTGCTGTCCCTACCCGGCTCGCCGGTGCTGTACTACGGCGACGAGATCGGCATGGGCGACGTGATCTGGCTCGGCGACCGCGACGGTGTGCGGACTCCGATGCAGTGGACCCCGGACCGCAATGCCGGGTTCTCCACCGCTAACCCAGGCCGGCTGTTCCTGCCGACCAACCAGGACTCGGTGTACGGCTACCAGGCGGTCAACGTGGAGGCGCAACGGGACACCTCGACGTCGCTGCTCAACTGGACCCGCACGATGCTCGCGGTGCGGCGCCGGCACGACGCCTTCGCCATCGGGTCATTTCACGAACTCGGCGGGTCCAATCCGTCCGTCCTGGCCTATGTGCGGGAAGTGCCGCGTGAGAACGCAGAGAACGACGTCGTGTTGTGCGTCAACAATCTGTCTCGGTTCCCTCAGCCGATCGAACTGAACCTTCAGCAGTGGAACAACTACACCCCAATCGAACTCACCGGACAGGTGGAATTCCCGCGGATCGGGCACCTGCCTTATCTGCTCACGCTCCCGGGACACGGTTTCTACTGGTTCCAGCTGTCCGCTTCCGAGGAGGACCGATGACCCGCCCGACGATGCCCGCAAGCCTGCCCTGGGCGGACTGGCTTCCGCAGCAACGCTGGTATGCCGGCCGCAACCGGCAGCTCTCCACCGCCGATGTGTCAGTGGTGGTGCCGTTACGGGAGAACCTGGACGTGGTGCTGGTCGACGTCGGTTATGCCGACGGCTTCACCGAGCGCTACCAGGTGATCGTCGGCTGGGACACCGAGCCGGTCACCGAATACAGCACCCTGGCGACCATCGGTTCGGTCGAAGACCACACCGCGTTCGACGCGCTGTACGACCCGTCGGCCGCCAAGTTCCTGCTCTCGCTGATCGACTCCGCGGCGGTACGGGGCGAATCCGGCAATCAGATCAGGTTCGCCAAAGAGCCCGACGTGAAACTGCCGCTGGACGCCTACCCCCGGGTGTCCGACGCCGAGCAGAGCAACACCAGCGTGATCTTCGACCGGGCGCCGTGCGCCATCTTCAAGGTGTTCCGCCGCGTCAGCCCCGGCATCAATCCCGACATCGAGCTCAATCGGGTGCTGGGCCGGGCGGGGAATGTCCACGTGGCCAAGTTGTTCGGTGCCTACGAGCTGGGTTCGCCCGGCGATCCGGACGCGTCGTCGCCGCTGGGCATGGTCACCGCGTTCGCGGCCAACGCCGCCGAAGGCTGGGCAATGGCCACCGCGAGCGTGCGCGACCTGTTCGCCGAGGGCGACCTCTACGCCCACGAGGTCGGTGGAGACTTCGCCGGCGAGTCCTACCGGCTCGGCGAGGCGGTGGCGTCCGTGCACGCCACGCTGGCCGAGACGCTGGGGACATCGCAGACCACGTTCCCGCTGGACCATGTGCTGACGCGGCTCAGCGCTGCCGTTGCCGCGGTGCCCGAACTCGAGCAGTATGCGGCGACGATCCAAGAGCGGTTCGCCAAGCTCGCCGACGAGCAGATCACCGTGCAACGCGTGCACGGCGATCTGCACCTGGGACAGGTGCTGCGGACGCCGGAGAGCTGGGTGCTGATCGATTTCGAAGGCGAGCCGGGCCAGCCGCTGGCCGAACGGCGGGCGCCCGACTCACCGCTGCGCGACGTGGCGGGGGTGTTGCGGTCCTTCGAGTACGCGGCGTACGGGCCGTTGGTGGAGAACGCCGCCGACAAGCAGAAGGCGGCGCGGGCCCGGGAGTGGGTCGAGCGCAATCGCACCGCGTTCTGTGACGGGTACGCGGCCGCGTCCGGAATCGATCCGCGTGATTCGGCGCTGCTGCTGGCGGCTTATGAACTCGACAAGGCGGTGTACGAAACGGGCTACGAGGCGCGGCACCGTCCCACGTGGCTGCCGATACCGCTGCGGTCGATCGCCCGGCTGACGACGGCCTGACCCAAGCTCGGCCGCGCCGTCGGCTCCGGTCTCTGGGAGCATGCTCGTGTGCAGAAAGAGATGTACGACAGCGAAGCCAGACTTGCCTGGGTGCTGGCCGCGTTGGCCGGGGTGCTCGGGGCCACCGCCTTCACCCACTCCGAGGGGTATTTCGTCACGTTCATGACCGGCAACGCACAGCGTGCCGTGCTGGGCGTGTTCCGTGACGACGTGACGTTGTCGTTGAGTGCGGGCACGCTGCTGCTGTGTTTCGTGACCGGCGTGATCGTCTCCTCGGTGTGCCGCCGCCGGTTCTGGGCGGAACACCCGCACGGCCCCACCGTGCTGACCACGTTCTGTCTGGTGTTCGCCACCGGCCTGGACATCGTGCTGGGCGGCTGGGAGCAAACCCTGCTGGATTTCGTGCCGATCATGTTCGTGGTCTTCGGCATCGGTGCGCTGAACACTTCCTTCGTGAAAGACGGTGAAGTGTCGGTGCCGCTGAGTTACGTGACCGGCACGCTGGTCAAGATGGGCCAGGGCATCGAGCGCCACATGGCCGGCGGGAAAATCGAGGACTGGTTCGGCTATTTCATGATGCTCGCGACGTTCATGCTGGGCGCCGCGATCGGGGGCGCGATCAGTTTGGTGGTCAGCGGCACCCAGATGCTCGGTGTCGCCGCGTTCGTCTGTGCGGTGACGACCTGTTACACCTACCTGCACGCCGATCGGCGCGGGTTGCTGGATTAGTTGGGCTGTAAAAAGGAACATCGGCAGCAGCGCTGGCCGGGTGCGCTGCTACCTTCCAAAAAGGAACATCGGCAGCAGCGCTGGCCGTTGCGCTGCTGCCGATGTGGTCTCTGGGACTGCGGTGGTCAGGTTCCCGCGGCCGGAGGGGTGGCCGGTGCCGGAGCGGGCGCCGGCGCAGCGTTGACCGCGTTGATCACTTGCAGCATGTCGGGCTTCATCGCCATCAACTGCTGGTTCCAGTAGTTCCAGGAGTGGGTGCCGTTACCCGGGAACTGGAACACCCCGTTGCGCCCGCCATTGGCCGCGTAGGTCTGCTGGAACTGCTGGTTGGTGCGCAGCGTCAGGCCCTCGAGGAACTTCGCCGGCATGTTGTCGCCGCCGAGGTCGCTGGGGGTGCCGTTGCCGCAGTAGACCCAGATCCGGGTGTTGTTGGCGACCAACCGCGGGATCTGCATCATCGGGTCGTTGCGCTTCCACGCCGGGTCGCTGGACGGGCCCCACATGCTGTTGGCGTTGTAGCCGCCCGCGTCGTTCATCGCCAGCCCGATGAGCGTCGGCCACCAACCCTCCGACGGGTTGAGGAAGCCCGACAGCGACGCGGCGTAGGGGAACATCTGCGGGTAGTACGCGGCCATCACCAGGGCAGAGCCACCCGACATCGAAAGTCCCACAACGGAGTTGCCGACCGGCGAGGTGCCCTTGTTGGCCTGCAGCCAGGCGGGCATCTCCCGGGTCAGGAACGTCTCCCACTTGTAGGTGTAATTCTGGCCGTTGCCCTGCGACGGCTGGTACCAGTCGCTGTAGAAGCTGGACTGACCGCCGACCGGCATGATCACCGAAAGGCCGGAGTTGTAGAACTCCTCGAACGCGGGCGTGTTGATGTCCCAGCCGCTGTAGTCGTCCTGGGCGCGCAGGCCGTCCAGCAGGTAGACCGAATGCGCTCCGCCACCCTGGAATTGGACCCGGATGTTCCGGCCCATCGCCTGCGACGGGATCTGCAGGTACTCGACCGGCAGGCCTGGCCGCGAGAACGCGCCCGCGGTGGCCGACCCGCCGACCGCGCTGACGAGACCGGTCAGCAGTGCGGCGCCCATAACCGCGAACGCCAACCTGCGAGGCATGGTTATCGCTGCGCCACACAGCTTTTCAACGAACTTCATCGTTTTACCCATCCCACTTTCATCTGCCGCTCGTGCGGTGGAATCTGTTCTTGGGCGAGTGAAACACAGTCGGCGGAGCCTTCAAGCCCGTCGCGGCCGTAGAACTTTGTCGCGGTCTGCTAACGATTGGGATTCGGCCCCGAGACCCGTCGTCGTGGTCACTATCGGGTAACGAAAGGCCACCGGAAAGGCATCGCTGTCTTCCCGTCCGGCAACGAATGCGCTAGGCGACCAGCCGACGCAAAAACGTTGACGCCGTGATGATCCCGACAATCGGCGCCAGCACCAGCACGATGACGTCCGCGAGGTGGAACGGGGTGCCGATCAGCAGCGCGCGCAGCACGTCGACCTCGTAACTGAGCGGGTTGACCTTACTCAGTGCATGCAACCAGCCGGGCATCACATCAACCGGATACAGCGCGTTGGACGCGAAGAACAAGGGCATGGTGATGGCCTGGCCGATGCCCATCAATCGATCGCGGTTGCGTACCAGGCCGGCCAAAGTCATTGACAGGCAGGCGAAGAACGCGGCACCGAGCATGACGGCGGCCATCGCGCCCAGAATCCGCAGCGGATTGACGGTCAGTCCGATGCCCATCGCGTAGGCCAGTGCCAGCACGCCGACGACCTGGGCCACCGACCGCACACCGGCCGCGAACGACTTGCCGGTGATCAGCGCCGACGCCGGCGCGGGTGTGACCATCAGCTTCGCCAGGACACCTGAGTCGCGGTCCCAGATGATCTGGATGCCATAGAAAATCGAGATGAACAGCGCCGACTGGGCGATGATCCCCGGCGCCAGAAACGCCTGATAGGACACGTTGCCGGTGTCGATGACACGCAGGTGGCTGAACGTGGTGCCGAAGATCAGCAGCCATAGCGCGGGCTGCACCATCCGCATGACCAGCTCGGTCCGGTCGTGCCGCAACTTCTGCAATTCCACGATCGCGAACGCGCCGACGCGGCTCAATGTTGCTCTGGCTCTGTCCAATCCGTGCGGAGCGCGGACCAGATCGACGGTATGCGGGTGGGTGTGATCAACCGACACGGCGAGCAACCCTTCTGGCGGAACGGATTTGACGGATGTCGGCGGCGTCGTCGGTGAGGCCGGTTGCCGAGTAATGGCGGAAGACATCTTCGAGGGTGGCCTCCGGCGACACGGTCGCCTTCAACTCCTCGGGGGTTCCCACCGCCTGCAGCGCACCGTGATGCATCAGCGCGACCCGGTCGCACAGCGCGTCCGCCTCTTCCATGTAATGGGTGGTCAGCAGGACGGTCATGCCGAACTGCTCCTGCATCTTGCGGACCTGCGTCCACACACCGTCGCGTGCGATCGGATCCAGGCCGACGGTCGGTTCGTCCAGCACCAGCAGCGAGGGCCGGTTGACCAGGGCCTGGGCCACCTCGAGTCGACGCACCATACCCCCGGAGTAGCTCGATGCCAGCTTGTCGGCGACATCGAGCAGATCCATGGCCGCCAATGCCTGCTCAACGCGCTGGGTGCGCTCCGCGCGCGGGACGCCGTACAGCCGGGCGAACCACGTCACGTTCTGCCGGCCGGTCAACGCTGTCTCGATCGAAAGTTGTTGCGGCACATAACCGATGTTGCTGCGGATGTCGATCGTCTGGCTCCGCGCGTCCAGCCCGAAGACGCGCAGTTCGCCGTGCTGGACCGGTGCCAGCGTGGTCAGCACCCGCACCACTGTGGTCTTGCCGGCGCCATTGGGGCCCAACAGGCCCATCGTCTCGCCGGGGTGCACCGTGAAAGTCACATCGTCGACGGCCGTGTGCTGGCCGTAACGATAGGTCAGGTGCCGGCAGTCGATCGCCTCGGTCATGTGCATCGCTCCTGCAGCTTCCTGGTCATCTCCTCGAGCACCTCCAGCCCCTTGGCCAATACCCCGATCTGGTGGTCGTCAAGCTCGTCGAGCAGGTCGTGGAGGACCGCCCGGCGTGTGGCCGCGGTCGCGTCCATCACCTGCTGCGCCGAATCGGTCAGCCGCAACCGGCTCACCCGCCGGTCCGCCGGGTCCGCGGTCCGTTCCAGCAGTCCCGCGCAGGACAGCTTTGACACCAGGGTGGAGGCGGTGTTGGGCACCAGGCCCAACTCGGCGGCTGCGACGCTCACCGACACTCCTGGGCGCCGCGAGACCAGGCGCAACAGCTCGGCCTGCGATTCGGAGAGCTGGCCGGCCGGGTAGCCGGTGCCGGCTGCTCGCCGCAGCTGACGGCGGAACCTGCCCAGGATCCGCGGCACGTCAGCGGCCAGATCGGTTTTCGCGGTGTTCGTAGTCACTTCAGCCCATAATAGCTCTGTAGGCGAGCTATTTATTCCTGCGCATTACTTGACGCAAGGCCGATGCCGAGTTGTAGCCGGCGCACCCCTACAGCCGGCGCAACGTCACGTCCACGGCCGCGTGCTCAATCGTTGCGGTCATGTAGGTACAGTGCGGCTGCCTGCGGCGATCCGTCGGCGAACCCGGGTTGAGCAGCCGCAGTCCGGTCGTTGTCGTGGTGTCCCACGGGATGTGGCTGTGGCCGAACACCAGCACGTCGGTGTCGGGATACAGCCGCGACATTCGCGCGTCGCGGCCCGCTGCGCCGCCTGTCTCGTGCACCACCGTGAAGCGCAGCCCGGCCAGGTCCGCGTCCGCGCGTTCGGGCAGCCGCGCGCGCAACTCGTCACCGTCGTTATTGCCCCAGCACGCGATCAATCGGCTGCACCGCGCCTCGAGCCTGTCCAGCAGGTCCGGCGTCACCCAGTCACCGGCGTGGATGACGACGTCAGCCGTGGCGACCTCGTCCCAGACCTGCGCGGGCAGGTCTTTGGCGCGTTTCGGGACGTGGGTGTCGGTGATCAGAAGGAGCCGCATAAGTTCTATGCATACCCGGGCGCCATCAGGATCAGAGGAGAGACCATGCGCACCTTCGAGTCAGTCGCCGACCTCGCCGCCGCAGCGGGGGAAACCATCGGCCAGAGCGACTGGGTGACGATCAGCCAGGAAGAGGTCAACCTGTTCGCCGACGCGACCGGTGACCACCAGTGGATCCACGTCGACCCGGAGAGGGCCGCGAAGGGGCCGTTCGGGACCACTATCGCCCATGGGTTCATGACCCTGTCGCTGCTCCCGCGGCTGCAGCACGACATGTACACCGTCAAGGGCATCAAACTGGCAATCAACTACGGCCTCAACAAAGTTCGCTTCCCGGCGCCGGTGCCGGTGGGGTCGCGGGTACGTGCGACAAGTTCGCTGGTCAGCGTCGACGACGTCGGCAACGGGGCCGTGCAGGCGATTGTTTCGACGACCGTCGAGATCGACGGCTCACCCAAGCCGGCGTGCGTGGCCGAAAGCATCGTCCGCTACATCACCTGACCCTCGCGAGCAGACGGCCACCTCCCTTGCGCGAGCAGACACAAACTCGCACGCGGAAGCCCGAAATAGTGCGATTTCGCGTCTGCTCGCGGGGAACGGCGACCCCTAGAACTCGGCGATGGAGTGCTCCAGCCGGGCGGCCAGCCGGGCCTCCGCTTCCGCTTTGCGCGTCGGGATGTGCTGGGACGGGAAAGGTGTTGTCACGGGCTGATATTCGCGAAGCGTGCGACGGGCCACGGTCATCTTGTGCAACTCCGTCGCGCCGTCGGCGATGCCCAGCGACTCGGCGGCCACCAGCATCTTGACGAACGGCATCTCGTCGGACACCCCGAGCGCGCCGTGCAGGTGCAGGGCGCGCTGCGCGACATCGTGCAGCACCTGAGGCATCGCGACCTTCACTGCCGCGATGTCGCGACGCACCTTCTGGTAGTCGTGGTGTTTGTCGATCAGCCACGCGGTGCGCAGCACCAGCAGCCGGAACTGCTCGATCTGGATCCAGCTGTCGGCGATCTTCTCCTGAGTCATCTGGAAGTCGGACAGCCGCCCGTGCCGGGTCTGACGGGACACGGCGCGCTCACACATCATGTCGAAGGCGCGGCGCGCCAGCGCAATTGTGCGCATCGCGTGATGAATGCGGCCGCCACCGAGGCGGGTCTGCGCGATCATGAACGCCTGCCCCTCGCCGCCGAGGACATGATCGGCGGGCACCCGCACGTCGCGATAGCGAACGTAGCCGTGGGTGGCGCGCTTGGATGATTCGGCTCCCACGCCGACGTTGCGGATGATCTCGATGCCGGGCGTCTCGGCCGGCACGATGAACAACGACATCTTCTCGTACGTGCGGCCCTCCGGGTTCGTGACGGCCATGACGATGAAGAACGACGCATGTTTGGCGTTGGTGGAGAACCACTTCTCGCCGTTGATGATCCAGTCGTCTCCGTCACGGGTGGCCGAGGTGACGAACAGTCCCGGGTCCGAACCGCCCTGCGGTTCGGTCATCGAATAGCAGGAGGTGATTTCACCGTCCAGCAACGGCTGCAGGTAACGCGCCTTCTGCTGCTCGGTGCCGAACAGGGCCAGAATCTCGGCGTTGCCCGAATCCGGTGCCTGACAACCGAATACCGACGGCGCCCAGCGGGAACGCCCGAGAATCTCGTTGAGCAGCGCCAGTTTGACCTGACCGAAGCCCTGCCCGCCGAGTTCGGGACGCAGGTGGGCGGCCCACAGTCCCTGCTCCTTGACCCGCTGCTGCAACGGCCGCAGGACCGCCATCATCTCGGCGTTCTGCTTGTCGTACGGGTCCAGCGCAACGAGATCGAGCGGTTCGAGTTCCTCGACCATGAATTTCTCGACCCAGTCCAGCTTTGCCTGGTATTCCGGGTCCGTTTCGAAATCCCACACGGTTGGCCACCGTTCCCCGGCGCACCGTCGCGCCGGCATCGTTTGAGTCACACCATCGTAGGATCAGCGCAGTTTGGGCAGCACGCTGGTGCGGTAGAACTCGATCGCGGCCGCGGGATCTTGCTGCGGGAAGTGCAGAAACGGCACCGCACCCGCGTCGAGAACCGATTGCACCGCCTTGATGTGGGTGGCGGCGTCGGTGCCCACCGCCCAGTTGGCCAGCACCTTGTCCGTGGGGTTCGAGTCGGCGGCGCGCTGGATCTCGACGGGGTTGGGCTGATCGACGGCGCCGGCAGTGAATCGCCACAGGGCCGCGGCGCGCGCCGCCGCCGCACCGTCACCGACGACGGCGAACAACTCGGCACGCTTGCCCAGGGTGGCCGGGTTGCGGCCGGCCTGCTGTGCGCCCGCGTTGAAAGCGGCCAGCAGCTCGGCGTTCTTGATGTCAGGAGCCTGGGCGATCCACCCGTCGCCGTATCGGCCGGCCAGGGTGGCGCTCCTGGGTCCGCCGGCGGCCACGAAGATCGGCGGCGGCGTGGCCGGGACGTCGTACAGCTTCAGCGCATTGGTCTGAAAGTACTTTCCCGCGAACGAGACTCGCTCACCGCTCCACAACTGGCGGATCAGGTCGATCGCCTCCGCCAACCGGTCGTGGCGCTCGACGTAGTTGCCGTAGGTGTTGGTGGCGGCCTGCTCGTTGAGTCGCTCGCCGGTGCCCACGCCCAGAAACACCCGCCCCGGACTCAGGATGGCCAGCGACGCGAACGCCTGTGCCACCGTTGCCGGGTGGTAGCGATAGGTCGGGCAGGTCACCCCGGTGCCGAACGAGATCGCGCTTGTGCTGTTTCCCACCAGTGCCAGCGTCAGCCACGGGAACATGGAGTGGCCCTGGTTGTCCTGCCACGGCTGGAGATGATCGCTGGCCCAGACATATTGGAAACCGGCCCGTTCGGCCGCCTGCGCCTGCGCGACCAGCTGATCGGTGCGGAACTGCTCGTGCGACAACACGAATCCGACACCCCGCGGCTGCGCCGGACCTGCCGGGGCGTTGCCGCCGCCGGACTGGCAACCCGACAGACCGGTGGCCGCGGCGATGCCGACCCCGGCGGCCAACTGCGCCACGCCCCGTCTCGAGATACCGGTCATCGCATCCGAATACCCTTGCCCCTCGTCGTCACACCTTCATGCAAGAGGCTGGCGCGCCCCGCGCGACGCACCTACCGTGAGTGACGTGACTCCACAGGCGCGTCCGGCGCAAAGAGCTGATGTCCGCGAGTTGGGCCGAACCCTGGGCCGCGCATTCTTCGACGATCCGGTCACGATGTGGATCCTGCCCGACGACGACGCGCGGCGGAAGCACATGGGCCGGGTGTTCGCCACCATGACCCGCCACCACCATCTGCCCCGCGGCGGCGTGGAGGTGGCCTGCGATGGACCCGGCATCGGTGCGGCGGCGCTGTGGGATCCGCCGAATCAATGGAAGGAGTCGCGCTGGGCGGAACTGGCTCAGCTGCCCACCTTCCTGTGGGCGTTCGGCGCGCGATCCAACCGGGGGCGCCTGTTGCAGGAAATCATGAAACGCGAGCATCCGGAAGAACCGCACTGGTACCTGGCCGTCATCGGCAGCGACCCAGACGTTCGCGGCCGGGGCTTCGGACAGGTGCTGATGCGGTCCCGGCTGCAGCGTTGCGACGCCGAGTACTGCCCCGCCTACCTGGAGTCGTCCAAGTCCGAAAATGTGCCCTATTACGAGCGTTTCGGTTTCCGGGTGACCGGGGAGATCACGCTTCCCGGCGGTGGTCCTACGCTGTGGCCGATGTGGCGCGATCCGCAGTGACCGCGCAGTTTGCCGACAAGACCGCGTTCATCACCGGCGCAGCAGCCGGACTGGGGCGTGCTTTCGCCCGGGCGCTGACCGCCCGCGGAGCCAACGCCGTGATCGCCGACATCGATACCGCGAGTGCCGGCCAGACGGCCGCCGAACTGACATCACAAGGCGCCAGCGCGATCGCGGTGCCCTGCGACGTCGCCGACGAGCACCAGGTCGAGGCCGCAGTGGCGGCATCGGTCGAAACATACGGCGGCATAGACATTCTCATCAACAACGCCGGCCGGCATCTGATGAAGTACAACCAACCGTTCGGCGCCCTGTCCCGCGACGACGTGCGCGGGATGTTCGACGTGAACGTGATGGGCGTGATCAATTGCACTCTGGCGTGCCGTGATTCGATGCGCGACCGCGGGGGCGGGGTGGTGCTGAACATGTCGTCGACGGCCGGCTACGCCAGCAGCACGCCGTATGGGGTCTCCAAGCTCGCGGTGCGCGGTTTGACGGTCGCCTTTGCCTCCGAACTCTCGCCGGATCTGATCCGCGTCAACGCGATTGCGCCCGGGCTGACCAACACCGAGAGCGCGCTTGCCGATGTGCCGCGTTCGCTGGTCGAGGATTACGTGCATGGTCTGCAGTTGGTGCACCGGATCTGCACGATGGACGACGTGGTGGCCGCGATGCTCTACCTGTGTTCGGACGCGGCGTCATTCGTCACCGGCGAAACCCTCAAACTCAGCGGCGGTTACCCGTTGTCGGTGTGACCGGGGTTTAACTCGCAGGCCGCTGGGAAATTACCCGGCTATGGATACCGGCCCCGGCGACACTCTGGACCCGAGCGAGTCCACCGACTCCGACGAGGTGCGCAACGACGACGGCGACACCGTTGTCGATCCGCCCGAGGGCTGGAGTGAGGCCGACAAATTCGGCATGACCGCGCGAGAAGAGCGGGAGGGGGAGTCGCTTGACCAGCGCCTCGCCGAGGAGGAGCCGGACGTCATCCCGGATGTCGAGCCACCCGACGTGACCCCTGGCCGCGCGCACCGTGGCCAGATCGACGGCACACCGGAAGACGGCGACTCGCTGTTCGAAGTCGTCGACGACTGATCAGGGTTCGCTCTTCCACGACGCAACGCCGATGGTGATCATGCGGAGCTGTTTGACCGCGATCCGGTGAATCTCCTCGAGGGCTTCCGTGCTCTGGGCGTCTTCGATCGCCTCGGCGGTGACGATCATCGCGTTGACGAACAGACTCGCCAGGACGTTGAGATCCTCGGTGCTCCATTCGTTGAGCCGCGGGAAGCGCGCCAGGTCGGTGGCCAGCTCCGAGACGATCAGCCGGATCTCGGTGCGGATCGCGTACCGCAGTACGGACACGCCAGTGGAGCGCTCGCGGGAGATGAAGCGCCAGTGCTCGCGCTGGTCCGCGACGCTGCCGATCAGGATCTCCACCGATGACTCGATGACCCGGCTGGGGTCCAGCTTGCCGGCACGGGCGCCGCGCAGCGTGTCGCGCAGGCTGCGGAACGATTCGTCGATCAGGACCAGGCCGAGGGCCTCCATCGACTCGAAGTGGCGGTAGAAGGCCGCGGGGACGATCCCGGCTTCGCGGGTCACCTCGCGCAGGCTCAGCCCACTGAAACTGCGGTCGTTCAGCGCCTTGAGCGCCGCGGCGATGATCGCCCGCCGGGTCGCTTCCTTGCGTTCCTCACGCGAGGGCGTGTCACGGGTGCTTTCGCGGCCCCGTTCCCGGCTCGACCGCCGCGGGTGTGAGCTAGGAGTACGACTGTTCACTATGTGAACCGTAACACAGAACGGGTGAAAACCCTTGACCACCTGCGCCGATCGATGACACGGTGTACACATGTTCACTCAAACTTTTACTCGGACGATCGCCAAGCGAGTCCTGAGTTCCGACCTCGTTGATCTGCTCACCGGGCCGCACGGCGTCGACCGGTACACCGAGCTTGTCACGCCGACCTGGACCTCGGGACAGGCCCGCGCGAAGGTGGTCGACGTGCGGCGAAGCACGCCGCGCAGCGTCACCCTGACGCTGGCTCCCAATGCCGCGTTCACCGAGCGCTACCGTGCCCGCGCCGGCCAGTTCGTCAACGTGACCATCGAGATCGACGGCCGCATGCACTCGCGGTGCTACTCCCCGGCAAACGTCGAAGGCAGTGCCGAGATCGAGCTGACCATCGGTGTCCATGACGGTGGCCTGGTGTCGAGCTACCTGTATGAGCGGGCTCGCCGCGGCATGGTGGTCGGCCTGGACGGGGTCGGCGGGGACTTCGTCCTGCCGGAGAAAATGCCACGGCGCATCCTGTTCATTTCCGGTGGCAGCGGCATCACTCCCGTGATGGCGATGCTTCGCACGCTGGTGGCGCGGGGTCACCTGGCCGATGAAGGGGGAGAGATTGCGTTCGTGCACTACGCCCGCACCCCCGAGGAAGCGTGCTACCGGGAAGAGCTGGCGGCGATGCGCGGGGTTCGGGTATTGCACGGGTTCACCCGTTCGGGTTCGGGTGATCTGAAGGGCCGCTTCGGCGCCGGGCATCTGGCCGTCGCGATGGAGTCGCCCGACGCGGTGTTCGTCTGTGGGCCCGACGCTTTGGTCGACGCCGTCAAAGGCCTCTGTGAAAATGTGTTCACCGAAAGTTTCGTCCCGCCGGTGTTCGCGCCGCCGTCCGACCCGACGGGTGGCCGGGTCAGTTTCGCGGACAGCAAGGTCGACGTCACCGACGACGGTCGCTCGCTGCTGGAACAGGCCGAAGCGGCCGGCCTGACGCCCCAGAACGGCTGCCGGATGGGTATCTGCCACACCTGCACGCGCCGCAAGACCTCCGGCACCGTGCGCAATCTCGTCACCGGCGCCGTCTCCACCGCCCCCGACGAGGACGTGCAGATCTGCGTCAGCGTTCCGGTCGGCGACGTCGATATCGCCCTCTAGTCAACACCCACCTCAAGGAGGAAAAGCCATGTCACAGAACAAGATCACGCTGACCAAGGAGCAGGCTGACGCCTTCGGCCGCGAGCTCGACGCCATCAGGGAACGGGTGCTGGCCGACCTCGGCGAAGAGGACGCCGAGTACATCCGCAAGGTCATCAAGGCCCAGCGCGCCCTGGAGGTCGGCGGCCGCGCGCTGCTGTTCCTGCCCCCGACCTGGTTGTTCGGCACCGCGATGCTGGGCTTCGCGAAAATCCTGGACAACATGGAGGTCGGGCACAACATCATGCACGGCCAGTACGACTGGATGCGTGACCCGACGATCTCCGGCCGCGACTTCGAGTGGGACAGCGCGTGCCCGTCGGACCAATGGCGGCACTCGCACAACTACATGCACCACACCCACACGAACATCGTCGGGATGGACCGCGACATCGGCTACGGCATCCTGCGGATGAGCGAGGACCAGCGCTGGCAGCCGTACTTCCTGGGCAATCCGGTCTACGCGTTCCTGCTGATGGTGCTGTTCCAGTACGGTGTGGCGCTGCACGAGCTGGAAACCGAGCGGATCCGCGCCGGCGAGATCTCGATACGGGACAAGCGCGACACCCTGCGGGAGATCTGGCAGAAGGTCCGCCGCCAGACCCTCAAGGACTACGTCGCATTCCCGCTGCTGGCCGGACCGTTCGCGCCGTTCGTCTTCGCCGGCAACCTCACGGCGAACCTGATGCGCAACGTGTGGGCGTACACGATCATCTTCTGCGGCCACTTCCCGGAGGGCACCCAGGAGTTCACCATCGAGGAGACCGAGGGTGAATCCCGCGGCCAGTGGTACTTCCGCCAGGTGCTCGGATCGGCGAACCTGACCGGCGGCAAGTTCTTCCACGTCATGTCGGGCAACTTGTCCCACCAGATCGAGCACCACCTGTTCCCGGACATCCCGGCCCGCCGGTATGCCGAGATCGCGCCTGAGGTGCAGGAGATCTGCGAGCGCTACGGCATTCCCTACAACAAGGGGCCGCTGCTCAAGCAGTTCGGCACGGTGGTCCGCAAGATCGTCCGGCTGAGCGTTCCGGACTCGTGGCACCGCAAGGCAAAGGCCGAGCCGAAGGCTGCGGAAAAGGAGCTGATCGCCGCATAGCTTGACCCGCCCAACCGAAGCCCGGGGCTCGAGAAATCGATGCTCCGGGCTTTCGGGTGGAGAATGGGCCAAATGGAGTGGACCGGCGCGCGATACTCGGACAAACCGACGGTGGAATCCTGGACATGGGTGGACGCCGAGCCGCAGCGAGTCTGGAGTCTGGTCTCCGATATCGAGTTGATGCCGACCCTGAGCAACGAGCTGCAATCCGTGGCCTGGCTGGACGGGGTCAGCGAGCCACGCGTCGGCGCCAGGTTCGTCGGGCACAACGAACACGATGCGTTCGGACGCTGGAGCACGACGTCGCAGATCGTGTCGTTCGATCGGCCCCGCGAATTCGCCTGGGCTGTCGGCGAACCCGAATATCCCGCGGCTACCTGGCGATTCCGGCTGACACCGCGCGACGGCGGGACCGTGCTCTCGTTCTGGACGCAGATGGGTCCGGGCCGCTCGGGATTGTCCAATGCCATCGATGCGATGCCGGACAAGGAACAGAAGATCGTGTTCGTCCGGATGCGGGAGTTCGAGGCCGCGATCGACAAGACCCTGGCCGCGATCAAGAGGCTGGCCGAGCACGGGGTGCGGTGATGCGCACCGCGACGACGGTCGAATTGTCCGCTTCCCAAACCGCGCATGCGGCCGAAACGGTCGAGTTCGTGGTCGAGGCCGAGCGCCTGGGACTCGACATGTGCTGGGTCGCCGAGGCCTGGGGAGCCGACGCCCCGTCGGCGCTGGGCTATCTCGCGGCACGCACCGACGCGATGCTGCTCGGATCAGGCGTCATTCAGGTCGGCACCCGATCACCGGTGCTCGTGGCCCAGACCGCGATCACGTTGTCCAACCTCTCGGGAGGTCGCTTCCTGCTCGGTTTGGGTGCGTCGGGGCCCCAGGTCATCGAGGGCCTGCACGGCGTCGCGTTCGACAGGCCGCTGTCCCGCATCCGCGAAACCGTCGAGATCGTCCGGCATGTCTTCGAAGGCGGCAGAATCTCCCATTCCGGCAAGGAGTTTCAAATTCCACGGCCGGGCGGAGAGGCCAAGCCGATGCGGTTGTCGACCCGCCGCGAGCATCCGATCCCGATCTACCTGGCTACCTTGTCGCCGGCCATGCTGCGACTCACCGGCCGGCTCGCCGACGGCTGGCTGGGCACCAGCTTCGTGCCCGAGGGTGCCGATCAGGCCTACTTCGCCCATCTGGACGAGGGCTTGGCCGCCTCCGGCCGCACCCGCGCCGACCTGGACATCTGCCAGGGCGCCGAGGTCGCCTTCGCGGCCGACGAAGACGCGTTGCGCGAGATGGTGGCCGGACGCAAGGCGGAACTCGCATTCAGCCTCGGCGGCATGGGTTCGGCCAGCACCAATTTCTACAACCAGGCCTATTCCCGGCAGGGCTGGGGCGAGGTGGCCGCCGCGGTGCGGGAACGCTGGCAGGCCGGCGACCGGCCGGGGGCCGCCGCGCTGATCACCGACGAGATGGTGTTGGCCACTACGCTGATCGGCACCGAGGAGATGGTGCGCGCCCGGCTCGGGGTGTGGCGCGACGCGGGTGTCGACACCGTGCGGCTCTACCCTGCCGGCGAGACGCTGGACGACAAGCTCACCACGCTGGGCCGGGCGATCGAGTTGGTGCGCGCCACATCGCGCCGAACGTGAACTAAGGGCGCGTTTTTCGCGATTTTTCCGCCGCCATTGCACGCTCGCGAGGGGCTAGGATGGCGCGACCGGCGCGTCGGAGATCTTTACCAGCCGGACCTCGGGACGCGCCGGTACCGCGTCGGTGAGAAACCACCGGAAGGCCAGGTTGCCGCGCGGATACCCCAGTGTTGTCAGCGAATTGGGATGAGCCGTTCGGGCAGCGGACAACACGATCGTCACCGAGCCGTCACTGTTGGCAACCGCGCTGTGCCCGTTGACCGAACAACGCGCGTCGCCGGCCCCGTAGGTGGCCATGAACTGGTTCCACACCAACATGTTCCAGAAACGGCATGTCGGCGGTCGGTGCGTGATGACCAGCGCTTCGTCCTCCTCGAGCACGAAGCTGCCGTAGGCGTAGCAGGCGTCCCGCGCCGACCAGCCGAAGTTGGCGTCCGGAACCTGATACGGTTCTGCGAATTCATTTGCGGCATGCGCGACTTCGTGCCCGAGCGCATGGGCGTCGTCGGCACGCGTCCCGACCGGCAGGGGAACGATGGCGAACATGGTGCGCAACCAGGTGGCCGCCGCGCGCAGCCTGGCCGCGGTTTCGGAATCACCGTGCTTGATCGGCTCGGGCTCATCGAGCGCCTCGATATTCCAGACGACGGGCCGGCCGGTCAGCGGGTCGGCCTGGTAGTCGCGCGTCATCAGCGCGGCCGCGTCCGGCGTCGGGGGGAACTCGAAGGAGAAGTTGCCGTCGGCGTCGATCTCGACGTCGGAGTCACGGATGATCGCGACCACGCGGTCCGACCAGGCGCCGGGCGAGGGCTCGTTGTAAGCCGTCACCGAAAAGTACACGCTGTCACCCTTATTGCCGCTGATGCGATAGCGGCGGTCCGGATCGACGGGGCACATGTAGTAGTAGGCGTCGGTGTTGTCCCCACCCCACCGGCGATCGCGCCGGAACGGCGTGTTCACCGCGACGAACTGGGGACGACCGGGCTCGGGGAACAGGTAACTGTCGAGGGCCACCCCCAGGGTGGCGCCGAGCATGCGGTAGCCGTCGGCGACGTGCCGGTCGTCGGTGACCGCACGGTCGCCCTCGAGGAAGGAACGGTCGAGTTCACCGAGGGCGCTGAGCAATTCACGCCAGGCCACCGTCGATTCGTGCGTCGTCATGTGCTGATTCCTCTCAGGAGCAAAGTCGTCGTGCGGTCGATCCAGGCGTCATCGAGTGCCGCGGCACGGGTGAGAAGGCCAAGCAGTGTCACGCCCGCCAGGGCTTCGGCGAGTTCGGGAGCGGTCACGTCGGGCCGGACCTCGCCTCGCGCCGCTGCCTTCCCAAGCAGGTCGCTGAGCCCGCCGCCGATGAGGCCGCTGAAACGTTCCAACAGCGCCGCGTGCAGGGTGGGGTCGGTCGCCATCTCGCCGATCAGGCCCGGCAGTGCCGCCCTGGCTGCCGGGGTGCTCAGAACTTCCATTGTGCGGCAAACCATTTCGCGCAGATCCTGGCGCAGCGAGCCGGTGTCCGGTATTTCGGTTGCGGCACCGATGGGGAACACCGCCTCGTGCACGAGGTGCGCCTTGCTCGGCCAGCGCCGGTAGATCGCGGGCTTGCTGGTACCGGCGCGCCGGGCAATGGCGGATACCAGTAGACCGGGATAACCGGTTTCGGCCAGCAGTTCGACCGTGGCGTCCAGCACCGCCGCGTCGATGCGCGGGTCACGGGGCCGGCCGAGCTCTTCTACCATTACGAAACTCAGAGTAACATAAGTCGCCGTGACCGAAACCGTAGTGCTGGACGATCTGGCCAGGCCCCGCTTCAGCGCCGAGGCGCAGCCGATCCTGGACATGATGGCGGGGCTGGCGCCGGACTGCCCGCTGGATGCTGATGCTCTGTGCGCCAAGGCAAGTGCCGACACCGGCCTGGATGACTTCGGCCCGGCGGACTACCGGGAACGACTCGATGTCTACCTGTCGGCGCTCCGCGACATCGACGGACTGCACCCGGCCGGGGTGGTCAACTTCTACGGCCAGCTGCTGCAGTTGCTGAAGAACCGGCTGCTGTTGGCCGACCTGCTGCGCCGCCATCCGGAGATCAACGACATCGAGCTGCGCTCGCCGGTGGTGATCGCCGGGCTGCCCCGCACCGGCACCACCCATCTGCACAATCTGCTGGCCTCAGCGCCCACCTTCCGCACCATGCCCTACTGGGAGAGCAACGAGCCATTCCCGCTGCCCGCTGAAGCCGGCATCGCGCCGGACCCGCGGCGCGCGCGCATGGATGTCGCGGTCAGCGTGATCAACCTGGTGATGCCGCATTTCGCGCTGATGCACGAGATGACGACCGATCATGTCCACGAAGAGATCCAACTGCTGGCCAACGACTTTTCGACGATGCTGTTCGAGACGCTCGCGCACGTGCCCGGCTGGCGTGACTACTACCAGGCCCACGATCAGACCCCGCACTACCGCTACCTGGCCACCCAGCTCAGGGCGATGCAGTTCCTGCGCGGTGGCCGGCGCTGGCTGCTCAAGTCGCCGCAGCATCTCGAACAGGTGCCGGTGCTGAACAGGGTCTTCCCGGACAGCATCGTGGTTTTCACCCACCGCGACCCGGTGCCGGTGGCGCTGTCGATGGTCGCGATGATCACCTATTCCGCGCGCATGCACCGCTCTCCGGTTCCGGTCGAGGAGATCGCCGGGTACTGGATCGACCGCCTCGAACAGATGCTCAACGCCCTGGTCCGCGATCGCGACGTGATCGGCCCGGACCGATCCGTCGACGTCCGGTTCGGCGACTTCATGGCCGATGAGCTCGGCGTGGCGGAGCGGCTCTACGCCCTGGCCGACGAACCTTTCACGGACGCGGCGCGTGCGGCGATCTCCGGCTACCTGGCCGGCCATCAGCGCGGCCGGCTGGGCACTGTGGCCACGTCTTTTGAGATGTTCGGACTCGCCGGGGACGACTTGCGGGCCCGGTTCACGCCCTATGTCGAACGCTTCCTGAAGTAGGTTCTTTGACCATGACCATCTCCATTCCCAACCTGGACGGCGTCGAACACCGGTTCATCGATGTGGGCGGGGGAGTGACGATTCACGTCGCCGATGCCGGCCCGGCCGACGGACCGGCGATCATGCTCGTGCACGGTTTCCCGGAGAATTGGTGGGAGTGGCACGAGTTGATCGGGCCGCTGGCCGCTGACGGCTATCGGGTGCTGTGCCCGGATCTGCGCGGGGCGGGCTGGAGCTCGGCGCCGCGATCGACCTACACGAAGGACGAGATGGCCGGTGACCTGGCGACGGTGCTGGACAAGCTGGGCATCGCCACGGTCAAGCTTGCCGCGCACGACTGGGGCGGCCCGGTCGCCTTCATTCTGATGCTGCGCCACCCGGACCGGGTGACCGGCTTCTTCGGGATGAACACCGTCGCGCCCTGGGTGAAGCGCGATCTGTCTTCGGTCCGCAATATCTGGCGACTCTGGTACCAGATTCCGATCTCGCTGCCGGGCATCGGGCCGCGGTTGCTCAGCGACCCCAAGGCCCGCTTCGCCCGTGCCCTGGGAAAGTGGGTGGGCGGAGGGTTCAACATCCCCGACGAAGACATCCGCCTCTATATCGACTGCATGCGTCAGCCCGGGCACGCCGAGGCCGGTTCGCGGTGGTACCGGTCATTCCAGACCGGGGAGATGCTGCGCTGGATGCGGGGGGAATTCGACGATGCGCGGGTGGAGGTGCCGGTGCGCTGGCTGTCCGGGGTCGAAGACCCGGTGATCACGCCCGACCTGATCGACGGATATGCGGACCACATAACGGATTTCGAGGTCGAGCTAGTCGACGGGGTGGGGCACTGGATCGTCAGTCAGCGTCCCGATCTGGTGCTGGACAGACTGCGCGCGTTTCTCAGGGTTTGACGACGATCCGGATCGGGTTGCCCTCCTGGCGCTCCAGCATCTCGATGCCCGCGTGGATGTCCCGTAACGGGACGATCTGGCTGATGGACCGCGAAAGATCAAGGCGGCCATAGGAAACCAGCTTGGCCAGGGTCTCGATGTCGACGTTCTGGTAGCCGAGATGCCCCAGCGCCTGCTTGCGGCTTAACCCGAACATGGCGGTGGGTCCCACCGTCGGCGACTCCGCGCTCATTCCCACGCCGACCAGTCGGCCGCCCGCGGTCAGTGAGTCCAGCGCCTGCTCGAAGGTCACCTTGAGTCCGACGGCGTCGAACGCGACGTCCAGCTTCCGGCCGCCGGTGACCTCGGCGATCTTGTCCTGCAACCCGTCGTCGCGGGTGTCGAACGCATAGTCCGCCCCGATCTCGAGCGCGCGCTCCAGCACGGCCGGGTTGATGTCGAGAGCGATCACCGGTACCGCGCCGACCAGCTTGGCGAGCTGCACGATATGTGTGCCGACACCGCCGACGCCCCACACCCCGACTGACTCCCCGATCGCGACCTTCCCGGTACGCACGACGGCGCCGAACGGCGTGGAGACCGCGTCGGCCAGGATTGCCGCCTGCTCGAGCGGGACGTTGTCGGGCACCCGGGTCAAACCGGCCGCCTGCGCCAGGGTGTATTCGGCCCACGCGCCGTCATAGGCGAACGCCATCAACTGAATTCGCAGACAATTGACCACGTCGCCGCGCCTGCAGTTCGGGCACGTCTGGCAGGGGCGTCCCGCGGCGACCACCACCCGGTCGCCCTCGGCCCAACCGGTCACTTCGGGACCGAGCTTGGCGATGGTGCCCGACGCTTCGTGGCCCTGGGTCACCACCGGCGCCTGGGAAGGGAAGGTTCCGTTGATCAGGCTGAGGTCCGAGTGGCAGATGCCGCAGAACGCAACCTTGACCAGAACCTCGCCGGGCCCGGGTTCGGGAATCGGAACTTCTTCCAGCACAACCGTTCTGGTGTCGGCGTAAAAGCGCTCGGCGAGCATGGTGGCCGTCACTGGACGCCGATCGTGACTTCGGTGCACTTGATGAACACCGCCGCGGGCTGACCGGCCTCCAGGCCGAGGTCGACCTCGGTGATAGTGCCCTTGAGTTGGTTGCGGGTTGATAGGCGCATCGTTGGAGCGTAGCCCCGTGCCGCGATCGAGTGTGCGGGCACGGCTTCGGGTGTGTGTCTACCGCGGGATCTACGCGGTTTCAGCGCAATAGGCGCATACTCGAATCCGCTGGTGCACAGGTGAACTAGTGTCGCGGCCCGAGCAGGGCAACGGACGCGTCAACGGCCGGTTCGACGATGCTTCGCACCGGCCGGCCGTCCTCGACCGCCAGCGCCACCAGTTCCCGCAGGCCGCCCACCAGGATCACCGCCAGCGGGACGGTCAGGGGCGGGAGATCAGCGCGCCGGAAACCCGGGCTGCCACTGAGATTGACCAGCAGGCCGGTGAGCAGCTCGAGACCTTGGCGCTGAACCGGGCGGGCGTAATCGCCCAGCGAGGGCAGCTCGCGGATCCAGCTCAGCGTGATGGCCGGCCGGGATTCGATGTTGCCGACGTAGCCCTCGACGGCCTGGCGGATCTGCTGGTGCCAGTCGGCCTCGGGGTCGACCGCTACCCGGATGTCTTCGGCCATGATCTCGATCTCGGCGCGCAGCAGGTCCAGGAAACACTGTTCCTTGCTGGCGAAGTGGTCGTAGAACGTGCGTTTGGAGGTGCGGGCGTGGCGGACGATGTCGGCGACCGTCGTGGCCCGGTAGCCGCGCTCGCCGATCGACGCGGCGAGGCCGTCGAGCAGTCGCAGCCGGAACGGATCGGGTTGCGCCGCAACCGCGTCATCAGCCACTGCCGTCACGATCGGGCCCTTCGCTTGTCAGGTTTGGTACCACAGAGTACCGTACAGGGAAAGCCTTTGGTACACCGCAGTACCACCCCTGATCGAGGGGGCAGAACGTAGGGAGTAACACCTCCGTGAGCCAAGCCATCGACGCGCCCGCCGTGCCCGAAGTCAAGCTGCCGCCGTCCACCCACATCCCAAAGCTGTTCCAGGGCCTCATCTTCGCGTTCTCCCGCAAGGGAATGATGCGACGCCTGACCGCCCGATACGGCTCCGCGGTCACCATGCACATCCCCATGTACGGCCACATGGTGATGGTGTCGGATCCGCAGCTGGCCAAGCAGGTGTTCACCACCAGCCCGGACGAGCTGGGCAACATACAGCCCAATCTGAGCCGGATGTTCGGATCCGGGTCGGTGTTCGGGCTGGAAGGTGACGACCATCGCCGCCGGCGCCGGTTGCTGGCGCCGCCGTTCCACGGCAAGAGCATGAAGAACTACGAGACGATCATCGAGGAGGAGACCCTGCGCGAGAGTGCCGGGTGGCCCGAGGGGCAGTCGTTCGCGACGTTGCCGTCGATGATGCACATCACGCTGAATGCCATCCTGCGTGCGGTGTTCGGCGCCGAGGGTGCCGAACTCGACGAGCTGCGCCGGATCATTCCGCCGTGGGTCACGCTGGGCTCCCGTCTGGCGGCGGTGCCCAAACCCAAGCGGGATTACGGCCGGTTGAGCCCGTGGGGCAGGCTGTCCGAATTCCGGCGCCAGTACGACCTGGTCATCGACAAGCTGATCGACCGCGAGCGGTCGGACCCGAACTTCGCCGACCGCAACGACGTCCTCGCGTTGATGCTGCGCAGCACGTACGACGATGGTTCGGTCATGTCGCGCAAGGACATTGGCGACGAACTGCTCGCGCTGCTGGCAGCCGGACACGAAACCACCGCCTCTACGCTGGCCTGGGCCTTCGAGCGGATCACCCGCCACCCCACGCTGCTGGCCGACCTGGTCGAAGAGGCCGATAACGGCGGCAGCGAGCTTCGGCAGGCGACGATTCTGGAAGTTCAGCGCGCCCGTACCGTCATCGACCTCGCCGGACGGCACGTATACCCGCAGACCTACCGACTCGGCGAGTGGGTGATACCCCGCGGGTATTCGATCATCGTCAACATCGGCCGGATACACGACAACCCGGACGTGTTCCCGCATCCCGAGCGCTTCGACCCGCAGCGCTATATTGGCGGCAAGCCGTCGGCCTTCGCGTGGATACCGTTCGGCGGCGGCACCCGCCGTTGCGTGGGAGCCGCGTTCGCCAACATGGAGATGGACGTGGTGCTGCGAACGGTGTTGCGTCAGTTCGTCGTTGAGCCCACCACTGCCCCGGACGAGCGGTGGCACGGCCGGGGCGTGGCGTTCGTCCCCAAAGACGGCGGCCGGATTGTGGTGCGGCGCCGCACAACTCAAGGGCCTACTGACTAGCGGAGGCCCGTCGCGGCAGCTTCCAGCCCGGCCGCACGTAGTGGCAGGTGTACCCGTTCGGGTAACGCAGCAGGTAGTCCTGGTGCTCGGGCTCGGCCTCCCAGAAATCGCCCGCCGGGCTGACCTCGGTCACCACCTTGCCGGGCCACAGGCCGGACGCCT
This sequence comes from Mycobacterium gordonae, assembly GCF_001417955.2. Lineage (GTDB taxonomy): Bacteria > Actinomycetota > Actinomycetes > Mycobacteriales > Mycobacteriaceae > Mycobacterium > Mycobacterium gordonae_B. Next base: position 411,538 of record NZ_LKTM01000001.1, read on the forward strand.
CGACGTCGGCGATGGTGTCCAGCGCCACCCGCTTCTGCTCGTCGTCGACGTAGAAGATGGCCGAGCGATAACTCATGCCGCGGTCGTTGCCCTGGCGGTTCTTCGTGGTCGGGTCGTGGATCTGGAAGAAGAACTCCAGCAGAGTGCGGAAGTCGGTGGCCGACGGGTCGAACACGATCTCGACGGCCTCGGCATGTGTGCCGTGGTTGCGGTAGGTGGCGTTGGGTACGTCGCCGCCGCTGTAGCCGACCCGCGTGCTGATCACTCCCGGCTGCCGCCGGATCAGGTCCTGCATTCCCCAGAAGCAGCCACCGGCGAGGATGGCTTTCTGCGTGCTCGTCATTGCTGTCCTCCTAACCGGCCCGGGCCGGCAGCTCAAGCTCAGGCACCCAGGCTACACTCCGCCCGTGAGGTGTAACGGCTCGTGAGCGGCCCGGAATTCCCCAAAAGTGAACTGGCGGCAGCCTTCGCGCAGTTCGAGCAGACCGTGGCCAGAGCGGCCGAAACGCACGATTGGGACGCCTGGGTGCAGCACTACACGCCCGACGTCGAGTACATCGAGCACGCGGCGGGCACCATGCACGGGCGTGACGAGGTGCGCACCTGGATCAAGCGCACGATGACCAGCTTCCCGGGCAGCCACATGGTGGAGTTCCCGTCGCTGTGGTCGGTCATCGACGAGCCCACCGGGCGCATCATCATGGAGCTCGACAACCCGATGCGCGATCCAGGCGACGGCAGCGTCATCACCGCGACGAACATCTCGATCATCACCTATGCCGGCGACGGCCTGTGGCGCCGCCAGGAGGATATCTACAACCCGCTGCGCTTCGTGCAGGCCGCGTTGAAGTGGTGCCGCAAGGCCCAGGAGTTCGGCAACCTGGACGACGACGCTGCGGCCTTTCTCAAGCAGTACGGGGGTGCGCAGTGAGCGGGCGGCCGAAACTGGTGATCGGCGCCAACGGGTTCCTCGGTTCGCACGTCACCCGGCTGCTGGTCGAGGACGGTCACGACGTGCGGGTGATGGTGCGCCCAAATGCCAACACCCGCTCGATCGATGACCTGCCGGTCACCCGCTTTCACGGCGACGTCTTCGACACCGCCACCGTGCGCGAAGCGATGGATGGTTGCGACGACGTCTATTACTGCGTTGTGGACACCCGCGCCTGGCTGCGTGACCCGGCGCCCCTGTTCCGCACCAACGTCGACGGGTTGCGCAACGTCCTTGACGTAGCGAAAGACCCTGAGTTGCACCGATTCGTGTTCACCAGCACCTACGCATCGGTGGATCGCAGGCACGGGCACGTCGCCACCGAAGCCGACCGGATCGGCGACCGTAAGGTCACCCCCTACGTCCAGTCCCGGGTGCAGGCCGAGGACCTGGTGATGCGCTACGTCGCCGACTTCGGTTTGCCGGCGGTCGCGATGTGCGTCTCCACCACCTATGGCAGCGGTGACTGGGGCCGCACCCCGCACGGCGCGTTCATCGCCGGCGCGGTCTTCGGCAAGTTGCCGTTCCTGATGAGCGGTATCCAGCTGGAGGTGGTGGGCGTCGACGATGCCGCCCGGGCCATGATCCTGGCCGCCGAGCGCGGCCGTAACGGGGAGAAGTACCTGATCTCCGAGCGCATGATCCCGTTGACCGACGTGGTGCGGATCGCGGCCGACGAGGCCGGGGTCGCACCGCCACGGCGGTCGATCCCGGTGCCCGTGCTCTGTGCGCTGGGCGCCCTGGGCAGCCTGCGGGCCCGGCTGACCGGCAAGGACGCCGAACTCAGCCTGGACTCGGTGCGGATGATGCGCGCCGAAGCCCCGGTCGACCACAGCAAGGCGGTCCGCGAGCTGGGCTGGAAACCGCGGCCGGTGGAGGAGTCGATCCGCGAGGCGGCCCGCTTCTGGGCCGGCATGCGAAAGGCTGCGAAGAAGGCTGTCGCACCCGAATAGGCTGGCGACAATGGAACGTGTTCACGTTGACCTCAACGGGCCACCTCAGACCATGCTCGCGACGCTGTACGCCAAGGCACTCGACGCTGACGCGCCCAAGTCGATCCTGCGCGACGAGTACGCCAAGGCCGCGGTGCAGCACATCGATTACGACTGGGCCGCAACGACTATCACCAAGCGGCGGGCACCGTCGGTGGCGGTCCGCAGTGCGCATTTCGACAACTGGGCCCGGGAGTTCCTGGCCGCACACCCCGAGGCGACCGTGTTGCATGTCGGGTGTGGCCTGGACGCCCGGGTGTTCCGGCTCGACCCTGGGCCCGGGGTGCGCTGGTATGACATCGACTACCCGGAGGTGATCTCGCTACGCGAGCGGGTGTACCCCGCGCGCGAGAACTGCCGCACCGTCGCGGCTTCGGTGACCGACCCGCAGTGGCTGGCCGACCTACCGGCCGACCGTCCCACCCTGTTCCTCGGCGAGGGGCTGACGATGTACCTGACCAAGGACGCCGGTCTGGCGTTGCTGCGCCGGGTGGTCGACCGATTCCCCTCCGGTGAACTGCAATTCGACGCCTTCAATACATTCGGCATCCGCACCCAGGTGATCAACTCCGTCGTTCGCCGCTCGGGATCGACCTTGTACTGGGGGATCGACCGGCCGTCCGACATCCTCGACGAGGTGCCTGGCACGCGGCTGGTGGCCTGGGAATCGGTGTTCGACAGCGAGACGTTCGCACTCGTACCCCCCGCCGTGCGGTGGATGGGCCGGGTGATGGCGCGGGTGCCGGCGCTGCGGAACATGGCGCAGTACCACCGCTACGCCTTTTGAAAACGGGAATGTGGGCGGCCCGAATGCGTTGAACGTCTCATGAGCCATCCGGAAATCAAGGAACCCAACGCGGGTCACCCGATCACGATCGAGCCGACGCAGGGGCGGGTCCAGGTCCATGTCAACGGCGAGCTGGTCGCGGACAGCACCGCGGCCCTGGGTCTGCAGGAGGCCAGTTTGCCTCTGGTGCAGTACATTCCACTGGCCGACGTGGTGCAAGAGCGGCTCACGCGGACCGACACCAGTAGCTACTGCCCGTTCAAGGGCGAGGCCAGCTACTACAGCGTGACGACCTCGGCCGGTGACACCGCCAAAGACGTCATCTGGACCTACGAGCAGCCCTACCCCGCGGTCGCCGCGATCGCCGGGCACGTCGCGTTCTATCCGAACAAAGCCGAGATCACGGTCGGTTAAGAGGCGCATTTGGATGACGGCGACCCGCTGCGCCCGGCTCCGCCGCGCTTGCGATCGCCGTTCAGGGAAACACCCGGGCCAGCGCCTGGGTGTCGGTGTACTCGCGAAGCGACACGATCATGCCGTCCCGGGTGTCGAAGATGCAGACGAACGGGCTGTCGTACTCGGTGCCGTCGGCGGTGGCGCCGTAGACCTGGCCCTCGACCACCACGGTTTCGCCCTCGTTGACACACCGGCGCAGATCGATGTTGATCTCGAAGACCTGCTTGCGCCGTTCGACCACGCGGCGCATGGTCTCCTTGTTCCACTCTTCGCGCGTGATGATGGTCCAGTAGGTGAAGTCGTCGCTGAGCAGCTGGAAGCCTTCGTCGAGGTCCCCGCCCTCGCACATGCTCTGCAGGAACATCCACGCCAGTTCGGCCTGTGGGTCATCAAAAGGCGTCATCACGGCGTCATCACAAGGCCATCCTGTCTCGCGCGACAGTTGACGGTCAATTGACACGGCCGTCGGTCGGTGTGCTGCGGTAGGAAGAATCATCGAGGTGGAGACCGTCCGAGACGTCACGTTTGCCGGAGCCGGCGGCTTCGGGCATACGCTGGCGCCGTTACGGCGGGGCCGCGGTGACCCCTGCTTCCGGGCGGGTGGCGACGGCACCATCTGGCGGACCAGCCTGCTGCCCAGCGGGCCGGTCACCGCGCGGATCAGTCGCGTCGGTCGCGACACCGCCCGCTGCCAGGCCTGGGGAGCCGGGGCGGCGGAGTTCGCGGAGTTGTTTCCGGCGATGATCGGAGCCGATGACGACGCGTCGGGCTTCCAGCCGCAGGAGCCCACCGTGGCCGCGGCCCACCGCAAGGTGCCGCACCTACGGCTGGGTCGCACCGGGCAGGTGCTGGAAGCGCTGATCCCGGCGGTGATCGAGCAGCGGGTGCCGGGCGCCGACGCATTTCGATCGTGGCGGGTGCTGGTGAGAAAGTACGGCACGCCCGCGCCCGGGCCGGCGCCGGAGGGCATGCGGGTGCTGCCGTCGGCAGACGCGTGGCGGTACATCCCGTCGTGGGAGTTTCACCGCGCCAACGTCGACCCCGGACGCGCGCAGACGGTGGTGGTGTGTGCCCGGCGGGCGTCGTCGCTGGAACGGCTGGTATCACTGCCGCCGGCTCAGGCGCGGGAGGCGCTGATGTCGCTGCCCGGAGTGGGGGTATGGACTGCCGCCGAGACGGCGCAGCGCGCGTTCGGTGACGCCGACGCTCTGTCGGTGGGTGATTACCACGTGTCGAAGATGATCGGCTGGACGTTGATCGGCCGTCCGCTCGACGACGCCGGCATGCTCGAACTGCTGGAACCCATGCGTCCGCACCGGCACCGGGTGGTCCGGGTGCTCGAAGCCAGCGGACTGGCCTACGAGCCGCGGCGCGGCCCCCGCCTTCCGGTGCAGCAGATCCACCCGCTCTAAGGGTTAGTGCCTGCCTCATCGGGTACACGTTCGGCAGGACATCAAGCGAATTCTTTGAGGGGAAATCGATGACGCAGTTCACAATTCCGGGACTCACCGACAAGCAGGGTGCCCGGCTTGCCGAGATCCTGCAGCGGCAGCTGAGCACGTACAACGACCTGCACTTGACGTTGAAGCACATTCACTGGAATGTGGTGGGCCCCAACTTCATTGGTGTGCACGAGATGATCGACCCGCAGGTCGAGGCGGTGCGCGGCTACGCGGATGACGTCGCCGAACGCATTGCGGCGCTGGGCGCGTCGCCGAAGGGCACGCCGAACGCCATCATCAACGACCGGGACTGGGACGACTACTCGGTGGGCCGCGACACGGTTCAGGCCCACCTGGCCGCGCTGGACCTGGTCTACACCGGTGTGATCGAGGACATCCGCAAGGCCATCGACGAGACCGACGAACTCGACCAGGTCACCCAAGATCTGCTGATCGGCCAGGCCGGGCAGCTGGAGAAGTTCCAGTGGTTCGTCCGGGCACACCTGGAGAGCGCGGGCGGGAAACTCGCCCACGAGGGTGCCAGCAGCGAGAAGAGTGCGGCGGACGCAGCGCGGGGCTGATTGCATGCGCCGAGCGTGAACTCACGGCGCGAAAATCGCGAAAATCGCGCCGTCAGTTCACGTTCGGCGAATCACCCCGGGCGCGCTCGGCCTCGGCGGCCTCCCGATTGAGCCGTTGCGCCTCGTAGATCGTCACGTTGGTCCGTGACATCAGCAGCGACGCGATGCCGACGGCCAGGATTGCGCCCGGCACCACCGAGAAGGATCCCGTCATCTCCGCAACCATGATCATGATCGCCAGCGGCGCGCGGGCGACGCTGCCGAAACAGGTCATCATGCCCACGACGACGAAGACGCCCGGTTGCTCGGGCACGCCGGGCAGCCCGGCCAGATCGCCCAGCCGCCAGATCGCGGCTCCGACAAACGCGCCGATCACGATTCCCGGCCCGAACAGGCCGCCGGATCCGCCGGATCCGATCGAGAGACAGGTCGCGACGATCTTGGCGAGCGGCAGCAGCAGGATGATCCACAGCGGGATCGACATCAGAGAATCGCGGGCGGCGGCCAACTGCGCCCAGCCGTAGCCACTGCTCAGGATCTGCGGGATCACCAGGCCCAGTAGGCCCACCAACAGCCCGCCCGCCGCGGGCTTGATGATCGGGCCGCCGGGCAACCGGCGCACCAGCGCCACCGTCGAATGGAAGAAGCGTGCGTACAGGTAGCCCACCGCGGCTGCCACCAGGCCGATCACCACGAACCACAACAGCGGCCAAGCGCGCTCGAAGCGGTACTCGGCGTCTATGTAGCCGAACAGCGGGTCGAAGCCCAGAAACGACCCCAGCACTGCATAGGCCGTGCCCGAGGTGATGAATCCGGGCAGCAGGCTGCGGTAGTCGAAGTCGTCGCGATAGGTGATCGACGCGGCCAGCACCGCCCCGCCCAGCGGCGCCGCGAAGATGGCCCCGATGCCCGCTCCGATGCCGAGCGCGACGGCGACCCTGCCGTCCTCGTCGGACAGCCCGAGGCGCCGGGTGAGCAACGAGGAGAAGCCCGCGGAGATCTGCGCCGTCGGGCCCTCCCGCCCGGCCGAGCCACCGGAGCCGATGGTCAGCGCGCTGGCCACCAACTTCACCAGGACGACGCGGGCCCGGATCGCGCGGGGATCGGTGTGCACGGCCTCGATCGCCTCGTCGGTGCCGTGGCCGGTGGCCTCCGGGGCGAACTTGGTCACGACGACGGCCGAGAGCAGCGCGCCGCCCGTCGTCACCAGCGGAATGGCCCAGGGCCGGATGAATCCGGCGGACCCGCGGCCGCCCCCTTCGCCCAGCGGGGTGGGGACGTGGTGACCCGCGAGGTAGCCCAGCAGGAATTCCCCGGTGTACTTCAGCGCGAGGTAGAAGACGACGGCGCCGAGACCGGAGATCACGCCGATGGTGGTGCCGAGCAGAAACCACTTCTGCAGGTAACCCGCGTTCCTGATGGAGGCTCCGAACCGGCCGCCGGCGGACGCAGGGGGCGCCTCGTTCGGCTCCTCCGGCATGTTCCGGAGGTTAGCAGCTTCGCGTGACGGAATAAACGGACCGCAGTCCGGTTAATAGGGATAACTCAAACAGAGGAGGCCCACATGCCCGCCATCACCGCAGACACGCTCACCCTGGCTCGCGTGAGCCCGGCCGGACCCGGAGACACCGAGCGGCCGGTCCGGTCGGTCACTACCGGCCCGCGGGGCTACGAGGGACTGGGATTCCCGGTGGTCCGCGCCTTCGCCGGGGTCAGCACCGCCGCGCTGGACCCGTTCATCCACATGGACCAGATGGGCGAGGTGGAGTACGAACCGGGCGAACCGCGCGGAACCGACTGGCATCCGCACCGCGGTTTCGAAACCGTCACCTACATGCTCGACGGGAAATTCGCCCATCAGGACTCACACGGCGGCGGTGGCCTCATCGGCGACGGTGCGACGCAGTGGATGACGGCCGGATCGGGCATCCTGCACATCGAGACCCCGCCCGCGGAGATGGTCACCAGCGGCGGCCTCTTCCACGGCATCCAGTTGTGGGTGAATCTGCCGAAGCGCGACAAGTTCGCCGCACCCCGGTACCAGGCCATCGAGGGCACAGACGCGAAGCTGTTGTCCTCTGACGACGGCGGGGCGCTGATCCGTCTGATCGCCGGTGACATCGACGGCCACGGTGGGCCGGGAGTCACCCACACACCGATCACGATGGCGCACGCGACGATCGAAAGCGCTGCGCGGCTTAATATTCCGTGGAGTCGCGACTTCAACGCGCTGATCTACGTGTTGTCCGGGCAGGGGTCCGTGGGCCCGGCCGGCCACCCCGTCCGGCAAGGCCAGCTGGCCGTTCTCGGGCCGGGTGACCGCATAACGGTGAACGCGCAGCCCGGTCGCGCACAGCCGCTGGACGTGCTGCTACTGGGCGGGCGGCCGATCCGCGAGCCCGTCTTCCATTACGGACCGTTCGTGATGAACACCCGCGCCGAGGTCATCGAGGCGCTCGAGGACTATCAAGCTGGCAAGTTCCGTAGCATCCCGCCGAACGCTCTGATGCCGCACCATGGCGGTGGCACACTCTAGTAATGCCTCAACTGGCAAGTCGGGGACCCGGGCGTCCCCCCGCCGCAAAAGCCGACGACACCCGTAAGCGCATCGTCCGCGCCGCACGTCAAGTTTTCAGCGAACGTGGGTATGACGGTGCGACGTTCCAGGCCATCGCCGTGCGGGCCGACCTGACCCGCCCGGCGATCAACCACTACTTCCCCAGCAAGCGGGTGCTCTACACCGAAGTGGCCGACCGAACCAACGAGCTCGTCGTCACCGCGGGTATCGAGCGGGCGCGCTGCGAGTCGACCCTGGCCGGCCGGCTCGGCGCGTTCATTGCCGTAGCGCTGGAAGCGGATGCTCAAAATCCCTGCACTGCAGCGTTTTTGAGTACCGCTGTGTTGGAGTCGCAACGTCACCCAGAGTTGAAGCGGGACGACAACGACGCGATATCGACCACCCGGGAGTTCCTGGTCTCAGCGGTCGACGATGCCATTGCCAGCGGCGAAATCGCCCCTGACACCGACGCCGCTGTGTTGGCCGAGGCGTTGGTGATGATGTTGTGCGGCATCGGGTTCTACGCCGGTTTCGTGGGCACCTACTCCGAGGTGGAGAACATCCTGGGGACGCTGCAGCAGTTGATGGCCGGCAGTCTGTGGCGGGCTCGGGTCCAGCAGCGGTGATCTGACGCACATATAGCTTGCCTAACTTATTAGGTAAGCTGACCGGGATATGACTGATCTCGATTCGCCCTCGCTACGGACCGCCGGCGACAGCTGGCACATCACCGAAAGTGTCGGCGCCACCGCGCTGGCGGTCGCCGCCTCCCGTGCAGTGGAGACCGCCGGACCCGACCCGCTGATCCGCGACGAGTTCGCCGCCGTGCTGGTGTCCTCGGCGGGGCCGGCGTGGGCCCGGTTGGCCGACCCCGAGATGGCCTGGCTCGACGGCGACGAGCACGGCCGGCGTCTGCACCGCGTCGGGTGCGATTACCAGGCGGTCCGCACCCAGTACTTCGACGAATACTTCGGCTCCGCCACCGACTCCGGCATCCGGCAGGTGGTGATCCTCGCGGCGGGTCTGGACTCGCGGGCCTACCGACTGCAATGGCCTTGCGGCACCGCGGTCTATGAGATCGATCAACCCAAGGTGCTGGACTACAAGGCCGAGATACTGAGTGCGCACGGCGCGCGTCCCGCGGCCACCCGGCACGCGGTCGCGGTCGACCTGCGCGAGGACTGGCCCGCCGCCCTGAGCCGGGCCGGCTTCGACCCCGCCCTGCCCACCGCGTGGCTGGCCGAAGGCCTGCTGGCGTACCTGCCCAGTGACGCCCAGGACCGGCTCTTCGAGATGTGCACCGCCCTGAGCGCGCCCGGCAGCCAACTCGCCGTCGAGGCGTTCAACTTGAAGCTGACCGGCAACAAGCAGCGCTGGAACCGGATGCGCGACCGGCTGGGCCTCGACGTCAACGTCGAGGAGCTCACCTATCAGGAGCCCGACCGCTCCGATCCCGCGCAGTGGCTGACCGACCACGGCTGGCAGGTGCAGAGCGCCGACAACCACCAGGAGATGGCCCGGCGGGGCCGGCCGGTTCCCGCGGATCTCATCGACGAGGCCATCACCAGCAGATTGATGCGAGGAGTACGCGAATGAGCACGCTGCGCAGCCACGACGACACCTGGGACATCCGCACCAGCGTCGGCACCACCGCGGTGATGGTCGCCGCCGCCCGCGCTGTCGAGACCGAACAACCCGACGCGCTGATCCGCGACCCGTACGCCAAGATCCTGGTCACCAACGCCAATGCCGGCGTGTTGTGGGAGGCAATGCTCGACCCGGCCGTGGCGGCGAAGGTGGAGACGCTGGACGCCGAGGCCGCCGCGATGGTCCGGCACATGCGCGGCTACCAAGCGGTGCGAACCAACTTCTTCGACACCTTCTTCGCGGACGCCGTGGCTGCCGGCATCCGGCAGGTGGTGATCCTGGCCTCGGGCCTGGACTCGCGTGCCTACCGACTGGACTGGCCGGCCGGGACCACCGTCTACGAGATCGACCAGCCGCAGGTACTCGAATACAAGTCCACGACGCTGGCCGATAACGGTGTGACACCGTCGGCGGACCGTCGCGCGGTGGCGATCGACCTTCGGCAGGACTGGCCCGCCGCACTGCGCGAAGCGGGCTTCGACCCGAACGCCCGCACCGCATGGCTGGCCGAGGGCCTGCTGATGTACCTGCCTGCGGAGGCGCAGGACAGGCTGTTCACCCTGATCGGGGAATTGAGCCCGGCGGGTAGCCGTATCGCCGCCGAAACCGCGGCGTCGCACGCCGACGAGCGGCGCGAGCAGATGCGGGCGCGGTTCAAGAAGATCGCCGAGCAGATCGGTCTGGAAGAGACGATCGACGTCGGTGAGCTGATGTACCGCGATGAGCACCGCGCGTCCGTCGCGGACTGGCTCAACAACCACGGTTGGCGGGCCGTCGCCGTCAGCTCCGGCGACGAGATGCACCGGCTGGGCCGCTGGGTCGCCGAAGTGCCGATGGCCGACGACAAAGACGCGTTCTCGGAGTTCGTGACGGCGGAGCGGCGGTAATGCCACGCGCCGCGGACGACTCCTGGGACATCGCAACCAGCGTCGGCGCCACCGCGGTGATGGTCGCCCTGGCCCGGGCCGCGGAAACCGCGAGCGACGCCCCGTTGATCCGGGATGAGTTCGCCGAGCCGCTGGTCTCCACTTCGGAGTTGGCAGCTGTGCGGGAGCAGGTCGCCGCATGGTGGACCGCCGCGCCGGATGACGACGAGGAATACTCGGTCGACTCCCAGCAGATGATCAACTACCAGGCCGTGCGCACCCATTTCTTCGACGCGTACTTCGCCGGGGCCGCCGCATCCGGTATCCGCCAGGTGGTGATCCTGGCGGCCGGCCTGGATTCACGCGCCTACCGGCTGGACTGGCCGGCGGGCACCACGGTGTACGAGATCGATCTACCGAAGGTGCTGGACTACAAGTCCGCGACGTTGGCCTCCCACGGCGCCACCCCGCGCGCCGACCGGCGTGCGGTGCCCGTCGATCTGCGTCATGACTGGCCGCAGGCGCTGCGCGACGCCGGGTTCGAGGCCGGCCGCCCCACGGCGTGGCTGGCCGAGGGGCTGCTGCCGTTCCTGCCGGCCCAGGCGCAGGAGTCGATGTTCGCCTTGATCGACGAGCTGAGCGGGCCGGGCAGCCGGGTCGCGGTGGAGATTTTCGGTGTGGACGCTCAGCGCCGTGCGGAGGCGCAGGAGCGGTGGGCGCAGTTGCGGGCCAGGCGTGCAGCCCGCGGGGAAGACACGTCCTTCGACCCGTTCGACCTGTGGTTCGACGACGAGGGCCGGCCCGATCCGGGTGACTGGTTCACCGCGCACGGGTGGGCGACCGAGTCGGTCAGTGCCCGCGAGGAAGCGACCCGCCTGGGCCGGCCGCCGCAGGAAGACGCCGGGCCTTTCCAGAACGGATTCGTCGTCGCCGGCAAGTCCTGACCGGATCTTTCCGGTCGCCGTCCTATTGCTGTCCGGGCCGGATGACTAGGATCGCGGTTATCACCGATGAGCGACCGCGCGACAGGCTGCGGGCACCTCGGGGAAGGAAGGACAACGATGACCACCGATTCCCTGCCGAAGGCTGCATCGACGCCCGCCAACGGGCACGCGGCCGCTCAACCGAGCGTCGCCGATATCGTGGCCCGGCTGCGTAAGACCTTTGCCACCGGCCGCACCCGCAGTTACGAGTGGCGCAAGCGTCAACTGGAGCAGTTGACCAAGCTGGTGGAGGAGAACGAACCCGCCATCGCTGCGGCGCTGGCCGAGGACCTCGACCGCAACCACGTCGAGGCGTTCATCGCCGACATCGCCACCACCGCGGGCGAGGCCAAGTACGCGGCCAAGAAGCTCAAGAAGTGGATGCGCCGCAAGTACCTGCTGCTCGAGGCCCCGCAACTGCCGGGCCGGGGCTGGGTGGAGTACGAGCCGTTCGGCACCGTACTGATCATCGGCGCCTGGAACTACCCGTTCTACCTGACGCTGGGTCCCGCCGTCGGCGCTCTGGCCGCGGGCAACGCCGTCATTCTCAAGCCTTCGGAACTGGCCCCCGCGTCGTCGCACCTGATGGCCGAACTGGTGCCCAAGTACCTGGACCAGGATGCGGTCGCGGTGGTCGAGGGCGATGGCATGGTCAGCCAGGAGCTGATCAAGCAGGGCCTGGACCGCGTGATGTTCACCGGGGGCACCGAGATCGGGCGCAAGGTCTACGAAGGCGCGGCGAAGCACCTGACCCCGGTGACGCTGGAACTCGGCGGCAAGAGCCCGGTGGTGGTGGCGGCCGACGGGGACATCGATGTCGCGGCCAAGCGGATCGCCTGGCTGAAGATCCTCAACGCCGGTCAGACCTGCGTGGCGCCCGACTACGTGCTCGCCGACGCATCGATCCGCGACGAACTCGTCGACAAGATTGCCGCTTCCATCACCAAGTTCCGTTCCCAGGACAACCAGGAGGGCATGCGCATCGTCAATGAGCGCCAGTTCAACCGGTTGAAGGGCTACATCTCGGAGGCGGAGGGCGACGGGACGTCGAAGGTGGCGGTCGGCGGTAAATGCGACGAGTCCAGCCTGCGGATCCAGCCGACCGTGGTGGTCGACCCGGCTCAGGACGGCTCGCTGATGCGGAACGAGATCTTCGGACCGATCCTGCCGGTGCTCACCGTCAAGAACCTGGACGAGGCGATCGCCTTCATCAACGCCCGGCCCAAGCCTCTGTCGGCGTACCTGTTCACCAAGTCGAAGGCGACCCGGGAGCGGTTCATCAGGGAGGTGCCCGCGGGCGGCATGCTGATCAACCACCTCGCCTTCCAGGTGTCGACGGCCAAGCTGCCGTTCGGTGGTGTCGGGTCCTCCGGCATGGGCGCCTACCACGGCAAGTGGGGCTTCGACGAGTTCAGTCACCGCAAGTCGGTGCTGACCAAGCCGACCCGCCCCGACTTCTCCGCCATGATCTACCCGCCCTACACCGAGCGGGCCTTCAAGTTGGCGCGCAAGCTGTTCTAGCCCCGACTTTTCCCTGCGCCGGCACCAGGTCCCTGGTGCTGGCGCTCAACCCTGATAGCCAGCAGAGAGGAACCTGATGCCCGGAGTGCAGGATCGCGTCGTCGTAGTGACCGGAGCCGGCGGGGGGCTGGGCCGCGAGTACGCCCTCACCCTCGCCCGGGAAGGCGCCAGCGTCGTCGTCAACGACCTCGGCGGTGCCCGTGACGGTACGGGTGGCGGATCGGCGATGGCCGACCAGGTAGTGGCCGAGATCCGGGACGGCGGTGGGCGCGCGGTCGCCAACTACGACAGCGTCGCCGAGGCCGACGGTGCCGCCAACATCATCAAGACGGCGCTCGACGAGTTCGGCGCCGTACACGGTGTGGTGAGCAATGCCGGGATTCTGCGCGACGGCACTTTTCACAAGATGACGTCCGAGAACTGGGACGCCGTCCTCAAGGTTCACCTGTACGGCGGGTACAACGTCATCCGCGCCGCCTGGCCGCACTTCCGCGAGCAGAGCTACGGCCGGGTCGTGGTCGCCACCTCGACGAGTGGGCTGTTCGGCAACTTCGGCCAAACCAACTACGGCGCAGCCAAACTCGGCCTGGTGGGGTTGATCAACACGCTGGCGCTGGAAGGGGCCAAGTACAACATCCACTCCAACGCCGTCGCCCCGATCGCGGCCACCCGGATGACCGAGGACATCATGCCCAAGGAGGTGCTGGAGAAGCTGACGCCGGAGTTTGTCGCTCCCGTGGTCGCCTACCTGTGCACCGAGGAGAACGCGGACAACGGATCGGTATTCGTCGTCGGCGGCGGCAAGGTACAGCGGGTCGCGCTGTTCGGTAACGAGGGCGCCAACTTCGACAAGCCGCCGACGGTGCAGGATGTGGCCGACCACTGGGGCGAGATCACCGATTTGTCGGCCGCCACCAAAGCTGGATTCAAGCTCTAAAATTTGATGAAAGCCGCTGTTGTTCAAGAGCTTTCCGGGCCAGCCGGCATAGTCTATACCGATATCGCCGACGTATCCGATGGCGGTGGCAACATCGTCATCGAGGTACGCGCCGCCGGCGTGTGCTTCCCGGACCTGCTGTTGACCAAGGGCAAGTACCAACTGAAGTTGCCGCCGCCGTTCGTCCCCGGCATGGAATGTGCCGGGGTCGTTCGTTCGGCACCCGCCGATTCGGGTTTCCGTGTGGGGGAACGGGTTTCGGCGTTCGGTGTGCTCGGCTGCTATGCCGAGCAGGTGGCCGTTCCGGTCTCCCACGTGATCCGCAGTCCCACCGAACTCGACGACGCCGAAGCGGTGTCGCTGCTGGTCAACTACAACACCATGTTTTTCGCCCTGTCCCGCCGCGCGGTGATGCGGCCGGGCCAGACGGTGCTGGTCCTAGGCGCCGCCGGCGGGGTGGGCACCGCCGCGGTTCAGATCGCCAAGGCGATGGGCGCCAGTCAGGTGATAGGCGTGGTGCACCGTGAAACCGCGATGGACTACGTCGCCGCGCTCGGCGCGGACCGGGTGCTGCATCTGGCCGAGGGCTGGGTTGAGCGCGTCCACGAGTTCACCAACGGCCAGGGGGTCGACATCGTGGTGGACCCCATCGGCGGTCGCACCTTCGACGACGCGATCCGGGCGCTGGCCATCGACGGCAAGTTGCTGGTGATCGGCTTCGCCGCCGGCAGCGTCCCGACCCTGACGGTCAACCGGTTGTTGCTGCGCAACATCGGCGTGCTGGGCGTCGCGTGGGGCGAATACCTAAACAAGGTCCCCGGTTCGGCGGTGCTGTTCTCCTCGGGTCTCAATCAGCTGGTTTCGCTCGGGCTCAAACCGCCTCCGCCGCAGCGCTATCCGTTGTCTGAAGCCCGTGCCGCACTGCAATGCCTGGACGACGGCGGGGTGCTCGGCAAAGTAGTGCTGGAACCTTAGCCCAAGCCTCCTTATCCTCTATACCGGGTATCCCGCACCGGAGGAGGACGTGTCATGCCAGAACACGAGCCGGAAATGCAGATCACTCACGAGGGGGATCGCCCGGCCATGGTTGGCCCGGTGCAGTTCTTCACCGGCGACGTGACCATGAAGCAGCTCTTCGGACCGGCCGGTTCGTCGAAAGCCCATGGCGGACAACTCACTTTCGCCGCAGGCGCCCGCAGCGTCTGGCATACGCATCCGGCGGGACAGCGGCTGATCGTCATCGAAGGCAGCGGCTGGGTACAGCAGTGGGGTGGCGACCGGCGGCAGATCAATTCCGGGGACGTGATCTGGACTCCCGCCGGGATCAAGCACTGGCATGGAGCCACCGCGAGTTCGGCGATGACTCACATCGCTATTCAGGACGAAGTCGACGGGCGGTTCGTCGACTGGCTGGAGCAGGTGAGCGACGAGCAGTACCTGGGCTGAGCATCATTGACGGACAATGTTGTTCGCTCCTACACTGTCGCCACTCCGCTTCGTTCTTTAGCCAAAAGGAGCAAGGCAAATGGCGGCATTCACCGACGTCGAACTCGAGTACATGTCCAGTCAGCGGCTCGGCAGACTTGGGACGGTGACCCCCAAAGGATCCCCGCAAGTCCGGCCGGTCCGGTTCACCTACAACACCGAACTGGGCACCATCGACATCGGCGGGAAGGCGATGGCGGGCAGTCGCAAACTACGCAATGTGGAAACCAACCCAAAGGTGTCTCTGGTTCTCGATGACCTGGCCAGCGTCGATCCGTGGCGCCCTCGCGGACTCGAGATTCGCGGCCGGGGCGAGGCGTTGTCCACCGACGGCGGCGCGATGATCCGCATCCACCCGACGCGGGTACTGGCCTGGGGTCTCGATCCCGAGTCTCCGAAGCTGCAAGCGCGCAACGTGTGATCCGGTCGCTACCAACATGATTCGGGCCACGTGGAATGGAGCGGTGCTCGCCGAGGCGCCGCGCACCGTCCGGCTGGAGGGCAATCACTACTTTCCGCCGGATTCGTTGCGACGCGAGTTCTTCACCGAGAGCAAGACACAGACTTTGTGTCCGTGGAAGGGCGTGGCGCACTACTACGACGTGACGGTCGACGGGCAGGTCAATTCCGACGCCGGCTGGTACTACCCGAAGCCCAGCCCGCTGGCGCGCAAGATCAAGAATCATGTCGCGTTCTGGCACGGGGTCGCGATAGAGGACGAAGCGGAATAGAACGGTCTGACGTGCGCCGAGGCTCCGCCGATGTGCCGATGTGGCGGATCGGCATCGCCGGCGGGACGATCGGCATCCTGTGCTGCCTCGGTCCGACTGCCCTGGCGATGATCGGAATCATCAGTGCGGCAACGGCATTTGCGTGGGCGAACAACCTGTACGACAACTACGCATGGTGGTTTCGCCTGGGCGGGGCGACGGTGCTCGTGACGCTGGTGTGGTGGCAGTTGCGCCGCCGCAACCAGTGCAGCATCGCCGGAGTGCGGCAGGCCCGTTGGCGGTTGCTCGGTGTGCTCGCCATTGCCGTCGGTGCCTACGCAGGCCTGTACGCGTTGACCACCTGGCTCGGTCGGTTCGCGTGACCGCTCAGAACGCGGTTCCGAAGGCGCCGACCGGTGTCGTCGACGGGGGCGCGCCCGTCCATGCGCTGACGATCTGAGAGAGCGCGTGCTGAAAGACGCGGACTTCGAAACCGGCGAACAGGGTCAACAGCCCGGCGTTGGCGGCCAGTGGTCCGCCGAGCGCATAGATGCTGCCGCCCACCGGATCGCCGTCGGCGATCATCTCGGCGCCGGTCAGCATGATGTTGACGTTGTAGGACGGGACGGAGGTCAGCAGCGCGTTGGCGACATCAGCCGTCGGTAGCAACGTGGCATAAGCCGCCGAGGCGGACGTCGAAATCCCGTTGGCGAAATAGGTGTTCGCGGCCTGCACAGAGCCGATGAAGTTCTGTGGCGAGGACAGGGTGGACGACAGGCCGTTGGCCACGGTGGTGCCGCCGGTGCTGATCGACTGCAGGATCGTCGGCACGTCGGGCGTCGGCAGCGCGGGCGGCGTGGCCATCATGGCCCTGATGTCGGCCGCGAAATCGCTGATCCCCTGTTGTGTTCCGGCGTTCAGCGCCTGGGCGATCTCGAGTGCGCTGACCGGCGGGAGCACCCCGAAACCGGTGGGGACATTCGGTGGATCCGGTGACCAGCCGTGAGTGGTGCTGCCGTAGCCGAGATTGACGATGACACGCATGTCGGGCTCGATCAGAGAGGCCAGTGGATGACCGATGACCGGGATGGCCCGCAGTGGAGACAGGATCGGCAGGTTTTCGGTGGGAATCATGTAGTAGTGCGTCGAGACGGGCCCGACCGTGTTCGTCAACTCCACGGCGGTGCCCCCCGGCGGCACGGTCAGTTGCTCGGCGGACAGGAACGGGTAGCCGCCGTGCAACTCGAGCAGGCCCAGGAACGCGTTGACATTGGACACGATGTTGAGGGGGTACTGCGGGAAGTCGCCGAAACCGTCGTACTCCCTGGTGAAGATGTTGGTGGCGAAGGAGTTGTCGGGAGTCGCCGTGCCGAACAGGGTCAGCCCCAGACTCGGCAGGCTCAGCCCCGGGAATCGGGTCAGCAGTCCGCCGTTGGGGTTCGACGGGTTGCCGACGAGGGTGAAGTTCAGATTCGGTCCGGCACCGAATACGTTGCTCGGGTTCAGTGCCTTCATCTCCATCGAAGCGATGACCGCGCTCTGGGAGTAACCGAACACGTTCACGTTGCCGCCGGGCGGCAAGGAGGAGAAGGCTTGGGTGATGGCGTTGTTCAGGATCGTCAGACCACGCGCCGCTGACACGTCGAAAGTCAGGTCCTGGACGCCCGTCAGCGGATAGAGACCCTCGGGCGTGTTGATACCGATGTTGGGGCCGCCGGGGAAGAAGGGGTCGATATACATCGGCGGGATGCCCTGGATGTAGTCCGGGATCGGGATCGGGTAGCCGCTGGCGCCCATGACCAGGGTGACGGCAGCTGCCGGGGCGGCGGCCACGTTGGTCAACAGCGACCGGATCGGCGAAATAGCTGAGTCCAGAGCGCCGGCAACGGCATTGGCGATTTCGGTCTCCAGGTAGGCAAGGCCACCGCTGGACAGCGCACGAGCGAACTGCGCGTGGAACTCCGCCGCCTGTCCCAGCACTGCCTGACCCTCGCGGCCGTAGGTGTCGAAGAGATTCGCGATGGCCGCCGACACTTCGTCAGCGGCCGCGGTCGCCAGGCCGATGGTTCCGGCGGCTGCACTCGCGTTGGCGGCGCCGATCGCACCGTGAACGTCCGCCAGGTCCGCCACGGCCGCTGAGATGAGATCCGGCTGCACGGTCAAATACGACATCGGCCAATCCTTCGCATCGACGAAATACGCGATGTCGACGGCGCCAACTTGAAGCCCGAATTCCCGCCCGGCGCGGCCGATGCCGGTGAGCCTACATTGACGTCCGCGTCAATGTCGCAGTTCGGCGAGGGAAACTACCACTGCCGCAACGGCAATGCACGGGCCTAAGCGCCGGTGAGGTCGCCGAGCACGTTGCCGAACGCGTCGGTGATGACCACGAACTCGAAGCCGGCGGCGAGTGTTCCGATCGCGACGTCAGCGGCGATCGGCTTGGCGAACGCATTGACCAAGCCGCCCACCGGATCACCGTTTACGGCCTGCTGAATCCCGTCCAGGAACAGGTTGACGTTGTAGGACGGAGCCGTGGTGAGCAGCGAGTTCACGATGTCCGCGGTCGGCAGCGCGACCGCGTAGGTGTCGGCGGCCGCGCTGGTGATGGCGGTGGTGATGTTGGTGTTTGCGGACTTCAGCGCGTCGAAGAAGCTGTTCACCGGGGAGGCGGTCGCACCGGGTAATGCGAACGGCAGCGACAGGCCGCCGCCACCCGAGGGCACCAGGGCGGCCAGGCTGGCCGCCGACGGCAGCGCCGGGGCGCCGATAGCCTTCGTGAAGTTCTGGACACCTTGTCCCGCGAGAGCGATCTGGTCGCCGACGAAGTTCGTCGGGATCGGCGGCAGCGCTTCGAACGGAACGTGTACGTCGGCGTAGCCGGTGGTGTAGCCGTAGTGCGGGTCGCCGTAACCCCAGTTGACCAGGTAGGTCAGGTTGGGCTCGAGCAACGCCGCCAACGGTGTTCCGATCACCGGGATGGCCTTGATCGGCGACAGCAGCGGCAGACCCGGTTGCGTGATCATGTAGTAGTGGTCCCACGTGTTGCCCGGTGATACGGGCTGCTCGATGAGGCTGTAGCCGGGTGGCAGCGCGTTCGGGTTCAGGTCGGGGTAGTCGCCATGCACCGTCTGGATACCGAGGAACGCGTTGAGGTCCGCCAGGAAGTTGATCGGGTACCTGGGGAAGTCGGCGTAGCCGTCGTACTGCAGCGTGTACGTGGTGGTCGGGATGCCCGTGTTGGTCGGGGTGGGGCCGAAGAAGTCCAGTCCCAGTGCCGGCAGCGACAGGCCAGGGAAGCGGGCCAGCAGCCCGCCGTTCGGGTTCATCGGGTTGCCCAGCAGGGTGAAGCTGAGGTCGTTCGGACCGGGCAGCGTGCCCGCGGCGATCAGGTTGCGCAATTCGAGGGAGGAGAGGATGGCGCTCTGGGAGTAGCCGAGCACGGACACCGATTGTCCGCCGGTGCTGATCAATCCGTTGGGCCCGAACAACGCGTTGTCCAGGATCTCCACGCCACGCTGCGCCGACACGTTGAGGGTCAGGTCCTTGATCGCTGTCAGCGGATACAGGCCTTCCGGAGTGTTCAGCGGCAGCGACGGCGCGCCCGCCAGAAGGTTGTAGCCAGCGGTGATCCAGGGCTTGATGGAGGTCAGGTAGGACGGCGGCGGGATGGGCGTTCCGCTGCCGGCCATGATCAGTGCCGCGTCGTAGGGTCCGTAGGGCGACACCGGAACGGTTGTGATCTTGGTGCCCGGCCCACCCGGGACCGGTGCACCGAACAGCGACTGGACCGGGGCGAGCAATGGCTGCAGGGGAGCGAGCAGAGTCTCGATCGGGGAGGCGGCCGCGCCGAACCCGCCTGCGCCGCCCAGAACCTGGGCCGCGTTCGCGATCTCCGCTTCGGCGTAGGTGAGACTGGCCGCGGCCAGGGCGCGGTTGAACTCCGCGTGGAACGCTGCCGCCTGGCCGATGACCTGCTGGTATTCCTGACCGAACGCTCCGAAGAGTTGCGCGGCGGCCGCCGAGATCTCGTCGGCCGCGGCGGCGGCCAGGCCGGTCGTCGGGCCCGCGGCGGCCGCGCTGGCCTCGGTGAGGGCGGTCCGGATTCCCGCCAGGTTCTCGGCGGCGGCGCTGATCAGTTGTGGTTGCGTCGTCAAATACGACATCTGCTAATCCCCTTCACGGCCAGGGCAATTTCAGGTGTCAGACTAGAACGGTCCGGCCGACCGCATTGTGCTTTTAGAAGCTAAATATTTTTGGGACGGTCAGTCTTCAGGGGATCAGGGACTGAATGTCCTGGAGGGTGTTCACGACCGCTTCGGTGAGCACCAGGAACTCCACCGCGCCGGCCACCGTGGCCAGACCAACGTCGGCTGCGATGGGCAGCCCGATCGCGTTGATCAGGTTGCCCTGCGCCAATTGCTGGGTGAACAGCGCCGCGTTGTAGGCGGGCAGCGAGGTCACCACGGACGTGGCGATATCGGCAGTGGGCAACAGGACGGCGTAGTTGGTCGCGGCGATCGATCCCACCGTGTTGGCGATCTGCTGCGGTGTCGGCAGTGCGGCCACCTTGGCCCCGATCTCGGTCGGCGACGGCAGCGAGAATGTCGGAGCAGTCACCGGCTGGCTGGCCATGGCCTGCAGGTCGGCGCTGAAGTGGTTGATGCCCTGCTGGGTTCCGTTGGCCAGGGCGTTGAACACGGTACCCGGGGCGACATCGGGGAACAGTCCGAACGGCGTCGGGAGGTCGGCCGGACTCGTGGAGTAGCCGTAGTTCGGGTCGCCGTAGCCGAGATTGACCAGCACCCTCATGTTCGGCTCGATCAGGTTGGCCAGCGGGTTGCCGATACCGGGTACGGCGCGCAGCGGTTGCAGCAGCGGCAGGTGCTCGGTCGGCAGGATGTAGTAGCTGGTGTTGCCGGTGTAGCCCGGCGACGTCTGCAGCGGTATGGCGGCGTTGATCTGCGCCTGGGTCAGGTTGAGGTATTGCGGGTGAACAAAGACGATGCCGGCGACCGCGTTCAGGTCGGAGATGAGATTGAGCGGGTACTTCGGGAAATCGGCGAAGCCGTCGTACTCGAGCGTGTAATTGCGGACCGGGTAGATGGTGTCCGACGGTGTGGCGCCGTAGAACTCCAGACCCAGGCTCGACATGACCAGCCCCGGGAACCGGGACAGGAGACCGCCATTGGGGTTCATCTCGTTGCCGGTCAGGACGAAGTTCAGCATGTTCGCCGGGGGCGGGGTGGCGCCGAAACTCGACAGACCCGCCGCGAGATTGCGCATGTACAGCGACGAGATGACGGCGCTCTGTGAGACGCCGAAGACGGTGACCGACTGGTTCAGATCGTGAATCTGGTGGTAGACGGCGTTGTCCATGGTGGTGAGACCGATCTGGACCGATCTGTTGAAGTACAGACTGCGGACGCCGGTCAGCGGGTAAAGCTCTTCGGGCGTGTTCAGCCCTTGCAGTTGTGCAACGGTAGTGCCGATGTAGTTGTTGGCCTTCTGCAGAAACTCCGCCGTGACGATCGGAACACCGGTGCCGCTGAGAACCAGCGAGATGTCGTTGGGCACCCAGGGGATCGCTGCCGCGGTCGCCGCCTGCGCGGTCGGCGCGAACGCTCCGCCCAGTGCTGCGGCGGCGGCCGTCTCGGCTTGCGCATAGGCCGAACCCGCCGCCGCCAGCGTCCGCTGGAATTCACCGTGGAACGCCTCGAATTGCCTTACCACGTCCTGGTATTCGCGCCCGAACGTGCCGAAGAGGTTGGCGATCGCCGCGGACACCTCGTCGCCTGCCGCCGCCAGCAGGCTCGACGTCGGGGTAGCCGCGGCCGCACTGGCCGCGCTGAGTGCCGCGCCGATCCCTTCGATGTCGGTGGCAGCCGCCACCATCGCCTGTGGCTCCGCCAGCAAAAACGACATAGGTGCAGTCCCTTCCCCTCGACCCCCCGCAAGCTTTGCGCAAGCGTAAAGGGGACCTTCCGAAACTGTCTGGCGTTTACGCCATTCGGCCCGAAAGTCAGGGGATGAGGGCGCTGATGTCCTTGATGTTCTCGGAGATCGCCTTGGCGATGACGAGGAATTCGACGATGCCGGCGATGGTGGCCAGTCCGACGTCGGCGGCGAGCGGATATCCGATGGCGTTGATGAGGTTGCCCTGCAGCAGCTCGCTCAGGAAAAGCTGCGAGTCGTACAGCGGCATGGTGGTGGCGAAGGCGAGCGCGGTGTCGGCGGTGGGGAGCAGGACGGCGTAGTCGGTCGAGATGACCGTGGCGGCGGTGTTCACGATCTTCTCCGGCGACGGGAGCGCGGCCAGTGTCGCCATCAGGTCCGCGGGTTGCGGCGGAGTGAAGGACGGGATGGTGATCGGTTGTGCCATCAGCTTCTGCACTTCGGCGGTGAAGTCGTGGATGCCTTGTTGTGTTCCGGCGGTGAGGGCTTCGATGACCGTGCCCGGGCTGACGTCCGGGAACAAACCGAACGGGGTGCGGATGTCCGCGGGACTGGTCGAGTAGCCGTGGTAGGGGTCGCCGTAGCCCAGGTTGACGATCACCTTCAGGTCGGGTTCGACAAGGGCGGCGAGTGGGTTCCCGATGCCGGGAATCAGGCGCAGCGGCGCCAGCAGGGGCAGGTTCTCGGTGGGGATCATGTAGTAGTCGGTCACGCCGGTGTAGCCCGGTGAGGTTGTCAGCTTGATGGCGCCGTCGACCTGCGGCACCGTGAGATCCAGGTACTTGACGTGCACGGTCGCGATCCCCATCACCGCGTTGAGGTCGGAGATGAAATTGAGCGGATACCGGGGGAAGTCGGCGAAACCGTCGTACTCCTGGGTGTAGATGGCGGTCGGGTAGAGCGTGTCCGACGGTGTCCCGCCGTAGAACGACAGACCGAGGGTCGGCAGCGTCAGACCGGGGAAACGCGCCAGCATGCCGCCGTTGGGATTCATCTCATTGCCGACGAGGACGAAGTTGAGCTTCCCCTGGTAGGGCGAGCCCATGGCGGCCAGCTTCTGCATTTCCAGCGAGGCGATGATCGCGCTCTGGGAGTAGCCGAAGATGGTGAGGCTGTTTCCGGGAATGGCCAACTGCGCTTGAATCGCGTTGTCCATGATCGTCAGGCCCTCGACGACCGACTGGTTGAGCGTCATGCTCTTCACGCCGGTGATCGGATACAGGTTCTCCGGGGTGTACAGCGGTAGGCGGGCGGTGAGTGTGCGGACATAGAGTTCGTTGGCCTTCTCGACGTACGCCGCTGACGGAATGGGCACACCGGTGGGTCCGACGAACAACGAGGTCAGGTTGGCGGCGAAGGGCGGAATCGCGGCGGCGCTGGCGGCCTCGGTCTGCACATAGGCGTTCGCCGCCGCGGACAGGGTCTGCTGGAAGGTGGTCTGGAATGCCTCGACTTGCCCGACGAGTGCCTGGAACTCCTGCCCGTGACTGCCGAACAGATTCGCAATGGCTGCCGAGACCTCGTCGGCGGCCGCGGCCAGCAGGCCGGTGGTCGGCGCTGCCGCGGCCGCGCTCGCGGCGCTGACCGTCGAACCGATGTTCCCGATGTCCGTGACTGCTGTCGTGATGACCTCCGGCGCGACAAGCAGATTCGTCATGGGCGTCTCTTCCCCCGTCAAACGCGGTGGTCTCGGTCAGATTGGCCGCCAGCGTATGACGAGGCCGCCGAATCTGTCCGGGTTTTGGCGCTATCGGGGAGCGCCGAGACTACGGAATGAGTGCCCGGATGTCGCTGATGTTCTGTGAGATCGCCTTCGAGATGACCAGGAACTGGACGATGCCGGCAATTGTCACCAGACCGACATCGGCGGCGATGGGATATCCGATCGCGTTGACGATGTTGCCCTGCACCAGTTGCTCCAGGAAGAGCTGGGAGTCGTAGAGGGGCAGCGAGGTCGCAAAGGCCAGCGCCGTATCGGCGGCTGGGAGCAGCACGGCGTAGTCGGTCGAGATGACCGTGGCGGCGGTGTTCACGATCTTCTCCGGTGACGGCAGGTTCGACAACGTGGCAATGAGGTCGGCGGGCTGCGGGGGCGTGAATGTCGGGAACTCGATCGGCTGCGTGGCCAGGGCCTGCAGTTCGGTGTGGAAGTCCTGGATCCCCTGGCGGGTTCCGTTGGCGAAAGCGTCGATGAGGGTGCTGGGACTGACTTCCGGGAAGAGGCCGAACGGGGTCTGCACGTCGGCGTAGCTGGTCGAATAACCGTAGTTGGGGTCGCCGTAACCGAGATTGACGATCACTTCCAGGTTGGGTTCGATCAGGGCGGCGAGCGGGTTCCCGATCACCGGTATCGCGCGTAGCGGCATGAGCAGCGGTAGTTCCTCGGTGGGAATCATGTAGTAGTAGGTCTTGCCGCCGTTCTCGTAATAGCCGGGCGAAGTGGGTAGTTGAACGGCGCTATTGACTTGGGCGGCAGTCAGACTCAGGTATTTCGTGTGCACCGTGGCGATACCCACCACCGCGTTGAGGTCGGAGATGAAGTTGAGCGGATACCGCGGGAAGTCGGCGAAGCCGTCGTACTCCTGGGTGTAGATGGCCACGTCGTAGGGCGTGTTCGACGGTGTCGCTCCGTAGAAGTCGAGACCCAGCGTCGGCAGGGTCAGGTTCGGGAAGCGGGCCAGCATGCCGCCGTTGGGGTTCATCTCGTTGCCGACCAGGACAAAGTTGAGATCCGCCGGCGAGATCGGGAAACCCTGCGCCGCAAGCTGTTGCATGTACAGCGAGGAGATGATCGCGCTCTGCGAGTAGCCGAAAACGGTCACCGGGCCGTTTGTTATTTGATTCTGGATGTAGTTGCCCAGGATCGTCAGCCCCTCGGATACCGATTGGTTCAGCGTCAGGCTTTTGACGCCGGTGATCGGGTACAACTCTTCGGGCGTGTAGAGGATCGGCAGGGCCTGGTTCGGGTTGTTCGCATGCACGTAAAGGAGATTCGCCAGAGTGGCGTATTCCGGCGGCGGTATCGGCACCCCGGTGGGGCCGATGAACACCGCGGTCGGAAATGTGCTGAAGGGCGGATTGGTGACCGGGAACGCCGGCGGTGGGGGTGTGAACGCCGCGGCGGCGGGCAGACCCAGGGCCCCTTGCAGGGCGGCGGCGGCTGCGGTCTCGGTGTGGACGTAGGCATTCGCCGCAGCTGCGAGGCTCTGCTGGAACTGCGCGTGTACGCCTCCACCTGGCCGATCACCGCCTGAAATTCCTGGCCGTGCGTGCCGAAGAAATTCGCGACGGCCGCGGATACCTCGTCCGCGGCGGCGGCCAGGAGGCCCGAGGTCGGTGCGGCCGCGGCCGCGCCTGCCGCCCGCACCGTTGAACCGATGCTCTCGATGTCCGTGGCGACCGATGTGATGATCTCCGGCTGTACCAACATAGACGTCATTTGCCCACCCCATCCCCCTGTGACCGAAAAGACGGTCAGTTCCCGAAGTCAGGGTATGACGCCGACGCTATGCCTGTCAGGAGTTCCCGTTCTTTGACAATCGCCTAATAGCGCATGCCGCAATACATTTGAGAATTATTGGAATTCGACGACTAACGCTTCCCGCGGATTTGCGACGTTCTGGCCCACCGTGCGGGAATTCCGCTGGGAAGCCAAAGGTTCTGCGTCCAATAGCGACCGGGCCGACGGCGGGTCCCTCGATCGGGGCCGCACCGACCGGTGCGGTGTGTGCGACTTCGGAACTGGCGCAAGGGAATAGATCGACCAACACGTCGAAGGCCGAGTCCGGCTACAAGCCGATGCTCTGCAGGTCCTGAGCGATGTCCGCGGCGGCCTCCACCACCGCGATGAACTCGATCATGCCGCCCAGCGCGGCCAGCCCGGCGGTGGCGGCGAGCGGAAGTTCGATTGCGGCCCTGAGGTTGCCCTGGGCGAGCTGGCTCACGAACAGCGTGAAGTCGTACGCGGGCATGGTGGTGGCAAACGCGGTGAGCAGGTCTGCCGTCGGGAGCAGCACCGAGTAGCCGGTGGAGACCACCGATGCGAACGTGTTGGCGATGTTGACCGGCGTCGGCGGTAGGACCGGCGGCGTCGGTGGTGCGTAAGCCTGAATGAGTGGCGGGAACCCGGGCGGTTGAATTACCGGGGCCGTGGTCAGCGCGTGCGGTGCGATGGCGAGGAAGTCGTTGATGCCCTGCTGGGTCCCCCGGACCAGAGCGTCCGCGACGACGCCCGGCGGGACTTCCGGGAACAGCCCGAACGGCGTAGGCACGTCGGCGTAGCCCGTCGAGTATCCGTAGTTGGGGTCGCCGTAGCCGAGGTTCACGATCACCTTCAGGTTCGGCTGTACCAGCGCCGCAAGGGGTTCGCCGATGACGGGGATGGCGCGCACCGGGTCCAGCAGCGGAAGATTCGGGTGATCGATGATGAACCACCTGTTGCTCGTCGCGCCGGTGGTCGGCAACTGCGTGGCCGCGTCGATCTGGGCCGGCGTGAGGTCCGCGTAAGTGGTGTGGACCGTGATGATGCCGAAGACGGCGTTGATGTCCGACAGGATGTTGAGCGGGTAGCGGGGGAAGTCGGCGAAGCCGTCGTACTGGAGCGTGTAAGTCGTTGTGGGATAAGGGGTATTGGGCATCGCGCCGTAGAACGGCAGACCCACGGTCGAGATGTCCAGGCCGGGGATGCGGGCCAGTATGCCCCCGTTGGGGTTCATCTCGTTGCCGGTGAGGATGAAACTGAGCTGACTGGGGAGCGGGGCATTGGGTCCCAGCGAAGCGTAATGCCCCATCAGCAGCGACGAGATGACCGCACTCTGCGAGTAGCCGAAAACGGTGACGTGGTTGCCGGCGTGGATCTGATCCCAGACCGCGGTGTCGAGGATCTGCAGGCCCTGTTGCACCGAGGAGGCGAAGATCAACGACCGCACGCCGGTGATCGGATACAGCTGCTCGGGAGTGACCAGCGATGTCAGAACCGCGCCCATCGCATTGGGCTGGATGAAGAGTTTATTGACAGCATCGAGGTAGGTCGGCCCGGGAATCGGAGTTCCGGTGCCGCCCATGGCAATTGCGATATTGTCGTTGAACACCGGCGGCAGGACGGGCGGCGCGGTCGGTTGGAAGAGCCCGCCCGTCACGCTCCGCCGAAGCTGGGCCGTGTTGATCGCCTCGGCGTTGACGTAGTAGTCGATCGTGGAGTTCAGGTTCTGAATCAGACCCTGGTACAGCGGCCCGAGCTTGGCGCTCATCGATTGGAATTCCCGGCCGAACCCACCGAAGAAGTCGGCGACCGCCGTCGACACCTCGTCGGCCGCCGCGGTCATCAGCGTGGTCGTGGGAGCTGCCGCGGCCGCGGCAGCCTCACCGATCGCCGTGCCGAGCCCGGACAATTCCGTCGCGGCGGCTGCCAATGCCGGCGGCTGCGCGAATACGTAAGACACCCTGGTGAGGGTAGAGCGGTTGCGCCACGATGTCTGGCCTTTGGCCCGACTCATAGAACCTGGCCCGGATCAGCCCAACAGAGCCTCTCGCAACCGGTTCACATCCGTCCCGGTGATGCCGGCGTCGCGCAGGTAGGCGTCCAGCGATCCGAACGACTCGTCGATCGTTTGCCATGCCGCCCAGAGGTATTCGGCGCGGACACCGAGAACTCCGTCGGACAGCCGCGCCTTGGTGAAGGTGACCACCTCGGGGGTCAGCTCGACGTCGGAGCGCTGCGCGATCATCTCGGCGATCTGGTGGCGAAGCTGCGGTACGGCTTCGTTGCTGCGCAGGTAGTCGGCGACGATGAGGTCGCGGTCCAGCCCGGCCGCTTCCAGGACTGTCGCGACCACGAATCCGGTACGGTCCTTGCCGGCGAAACAGTGGGTGAGCACCGGGCGGCCGGCGGCCAGCAACGTGAAGACCCGGCGTACCGCGCGTTGGGCCCCGTTGCGAGTGGGGAATTCGCGGTACTCCTCGGTCATGTAGCGGACCGCGTTGGCTTCAATCGCCTCGTCGGACTCGTCGGCGTCGCCTTCGGTCATCAACCGCCTGAACGCACTTTCGTGCGGGGCTTCATTGTTGTCGGGGTCATCGGCAGCGGGCTGGTCGTCGGCGAGGTCCGGGAAGGGCAACAGGTGGATGTCGACGCCGTCGGGCACCCGACCCGGGCCGCGCCGGCTGACCTCGCGGGTCGAGCGCAGGTCGGCGACGTCGGTGATGCCCAACCGGCGCAACACCTCCCGGCCGTCGTCGTCCAGTCCGCTCAGCTCACTGGATCGGAACAGCCGTCCGGGCCGAAGTGCCGCCGTCTGATCGGCGACATCGCGAAAGTTCCACGCCCCGGGCAGTTCCCGGGATGTCTCAGCCATGACTGGTGACCGCCGCGGCCAGGGCTGACTGCTCGCGGCCCAGCTCGGTGCGCGCGATGGTCCGCAGGTGCACCTCGTCGGGGCCGTCGAAGATACGCATCGCGCGGTGCCAGCCGTAGAGCCGGGCCAACACCGTGTCGTCGCTGACGCCGGCGGCGCCGTGTACCTGGATCGCGCGGTCGATGACGTCACATGCCACCTGCGGTGCTACCGCCTTGATTTGCGAGACCAGCAGATGCGCGGCCTTGTTGCCGTGTTTGTCGATGGTCCACGCCGCCTTCTCGCACAGCAGCCTGGCTTGGTCGATCTCGTTGCGGGACTTGGCAACCGCGTGTTGCACAAGTCCCTGGTCGGCGAGCGGGCGGCCGAACGCGATGCGGTTGTTGGCCCGGGCGACCATCAGCGCGAGCGCGCGTTCGGCTCCGCCGAGGGCGCGCATGCAGTGGTGGATGCGGCCCGGCCCGAGTCGTGCCTGAGCGATGGCGAAGCCGGTGCCCTCCTCGCCGAGCAGGTTGGTGGCCGGCACCCGCACGTTGTCGTAGACGATCTCGCAGTGGCCGTGCTGGTCCTGCCAGCCGAACACCGGTGTGGAGCGCACGACCGTCACTCCCGGGGTGTCCATCGGCACCAGGATCATGGACTGCTGCTGGTGGCTGGCCGCGTCGGGATTGGTGCGGCCCATGACGATGAGGATCTTGCAGCGTGGATCCGCCGCGCCCGACGTCCACCATTTGCGGCCGTTGATCACGTAGTCGGCGCCGTCGCGCACGATCGAGGTTTCGATGTTGCGCGCGTCGCTGCTGGCGACCGCGGGCTCGGTCATCGAGAACGCGCTGCGGATCTCCCCGTTCAGCAGCGGCTCGAGCCACTGCTTGCGCTGGGGTTCGGTGGCGAACAGGTGCAGGGTCTCCATGTTCCCGGTGTCCGGGGCCGCGCAGTTGAGCGCCTCCGGAGCGATCTCGAGACTCCAGCCGGTCAGTTCGGCCAGCGGCGCATACTCCAGGTTGGTCAGACCGGACTCGGCCGGCAGGAACAGGTTCCACAGGCCGCGTTCCCTTGCCTTGACCTTCAGGTCTTCGATGACCGGCGGGACCGTGAAGTCGCCGGGCCCGGCTTCGTGGCGGTACTTGTCATAGTCGGCCTCTGCCGGAAAGACGTGTTCGGTCATGAAGTCGGACAGTCGTTTGTGGTAATCGCTGGCTTTGGCCGACATTGCGAAGTCCATGACCGCCACGATAGGACACCTGTCACCACCCCCCGCGAGCAGACGCAGAATCGCATGCAAGAGCACGGATTTGTGCGATTTTGTGTCTGCTCGCGGGGACTATGGTGTTGTGTTATGCGCCCCCCGCTTCCGCCGTTCAGCCTCGAGACAGCGCTGCAGAAAGTTCAGGCCGCCGAAGACGCGTGGAACACCTGTGATCCCGAGCGGGTGAGCCTGGCCTACACGGTCGACTCGCAGTGGCGGAACCGCGGCGAGCACATCGTCGGCCGGGCCGAGATCGTTGCCTTCCTGACCCGCAAGTGGCAACGCGAACTCGACTACTCGCTACGCAAAGGTCTGTGGACCTTCACCGACAACCGGATTGCGGTGCGCTTTCAGTACGAGTGCCACGACCCGAGTGGCCAGTGGTTCCGCAGCTACGGCAACGAGCTCTGGGAATTCAGCGCGGACGGGCTGATGGCGCGCCGCGAAGCCAGCATCAACGATGTCGCGATCAATGAATCCGACCGCAGGCTGTTCGGGCCCCGCCTCGAGTCCGAGCACGGCGCGGACTTCCCGCTGTGGTGATCCGTTCTCAGACCGGCGGGTAGCTGGGCGGCGGATATCCGT
Organism: Mycobacterium gordonae; assembly: GCF_001417955.2. Taxonomy (GTDB): domain Bacteria; phylum Actinomycetota; class Actinomycetes; order Mycobacteriales; family Mycobacteriaceae; genus Mycobacterium; species Mycobacterium gordonae_B. Next base: position 441,635 of record NZ_LKTM01000001.1, read on the forward strand.
TTCCGGACTCCACGCCGCGCAGGCCCCAGGTGAGATAGCTGAAGAAAAACTCGATCTCGTCGCTTCCGTCGTAGTCAGGACTCGGGTCCATCACTCCACCTCTCGACTGCCGATCGACTCCCCCATTGCGTCTGTTTCGCGAGTCTAGTCCTATCCGCGTCGGTGCGACAGGCGCGGTCCTGCCTAAACTGTCCAACTAGTTGATTGATAATCAGTCAGGTGGGGGGTCGTCCGCGCCCCCACCCGCAGTGACGAGGGTGAGTAGAGATGGCATCCGGAAGTGGCCTGACCCGCCGTGAGGAGTTGCTGGCGGTCGCCACCAAGCTGTTCGCCGCCCGCGGCTATCACGGGACCCGGATGGACGACGTCGCCGACGTGATCGGGCTGAACAAGGCCACGGTCTACCACTATTACGCGAGCAAAGCGCTGATCCTCTTCGACATCTACCGTCAGGCCGCCGAGGGAACGCTGGCCGCGGTCCACGACGACCCGTCCTGGACCGCGCGCGAAGCGCTGTATCAGTACACCGTCCGCCTGCTGACCGGTATCGCCGGCAATCCCGAACGCGCCGCCGTGTACTTCCAGGAACAGCCCTACATCACCGAGTGGTTCACCTCCGAACAGGTGGCCGAAGTCCGGGAGAAGGAAGCTCAGGTCTACGAGCACGTGCACGGCCTGATCGACCGCGGGATCGCCAGCGGCGAGTTCTACGAGTGCGACTCGCACGTGCTGGCGCTGGGCTACATCGGAATGACGCTGGGCAGCTACCGGTGGCTACGGCCCAGTGGTCGGCGCTCGGCCAAGGAGATCGCGGCCGAGTTCAGCACCGCGCTGCTGCGTGGGCTGATTCGCGATGAGGCGATCCGCACCACCGCTCCGCTGGGTCCCTGACGGGTCAGTTGAAGATCGGCGGGATGATGTGCAGCACATCGCCCAGGACGCCGCTGAGCACGGACAGCGCGGTCACCGGCGTCTGGCTGAATTGCGGGCCGAAGTAGAAATTCAGTCCGGGATTGGTCGAGGGAACCCACGGGTACGCGTCCGGGAAGTACTCCGGTCCCCAGAGGCCGGCCTGGACGCCTATTTCCACCGCGGCGCCGTAGGGCGCCTGGAGCAGTCCCTGACCGAGGTAGTAGGCGACGGTGAACGGGTTGGGAATGTTGATCAGCCCGGCCGGGGTGGGCAGATCGGCATAGCCGTAGTTGTAGCCGAGGTCGACCATCACCCGCAGCGGCGGCTGGATGAGGTCGGCAAGCACCGGTCCGGCGTAGGGGATGTCGCGGATGGGCTGCACCAGCGGCAGGTCCTGCGTGAGGAACATGTAGTACTGCGTGTTTCCGGTGTATCCCGGCGACGTCGGTAATTGCACCGCGTGGGAGAAATCCGTGCCCGAAATCAACGGGTAGCTCCCGTGTACGTAGAAATAGCCCATCAGCGCGTTGATGTCGGCGAGCACGTTCAGCGGGTACTGCGGAACGTGAGCGATGCCGTCGTACTGCGCGGTGTAGACGTAGGTCTCGTAGGGATTGCCGGCTGGCAGTGCACCGTTGAAGGGCACGTCCAGTATCGGCAGGTAGAAACCGGGGAAGCGGGACAGCAGACCGCCGTTGGGGTTGTTACCCGCCGCGGCCAGGATGAAGGACAGGTCGCCGACATGCGGCGAGCCGTTCGCCATGAGTTGGACGATGTAGTTGTTGACGATCGAGGCGCTCTGCGAGTAGCCGAAGGTGATGACGTCATGGCTCGGGACCAGGGCGAGCTGAGCGTTGACCGCGTTGCTGAGGATGGACACACCCTTGGCGACCGATTGGGTGTATGTCATGTCGCCCAGAGCCGGGGTGACCGGCCAGAACTGCTCCGGCGTGGGCAGCACGCTGGGAATGGCCCCCGGGTAGAGCGGCTTGATGTACCGGTTGAAGACGTTGGTGAGGTACTTCGCGTTCGGTATCGGGTCGTTGGTGCCGCCCATGATCAGCGCGGTGATCGGGTTTGCCAGGGTCGCCGCGGCGGAAGCGGCCGTCGGGGGCTGTGCGAGCAGTGACTGGGCTCCGTTGAGCAGCGCGCCGTTCAGCGCCTCCGCCTGGGTGTAGGCGCTCGCGGCGTTCGACAGGGCCCGGGTGAAGTCGCTCTGGAACAACGAAGCCTGCCTGACGACGGCCTGATATTCGTCGCCGTAGGCATTGAACAGGTTCGCCACCGCGGCCGAGACTTCGTCACCGGCGGCGGCCAGCAAGCCGGACGTCCGGCCTGCGGCGGCGGCGTTGGCGGCATGAATCGAGGCGGCGATCCCGTTGACATCGGTCGCCGCCGCGGCGAGCGCCTCGGGGGCAGTGAGCAGGTACGACATCTCCCCGTCCTTCCCGTCGACCGGCCCCCATCCCGGTCCGGCACGCACTACCCGCAACCGCGGGTATTAGGTATCAACCAGAGACTAGAACTGTGCGCCCGGGAATTCCGGCGTTTCGGCGGTTAATTGCCGGCGGTCTGCAGGTGTTTGTCGAGAAAAGCGATCTGGTCGGTCACAACGCGCTCGAAAGCGTCGTCGACGTAAATGGCGAAATGGCCCTCGGGGTAGGTCTTGATTTCGCCCCGCGGTGCCTTGGCCGCATAACGCAATGTGGGACCCGCCGGTGCCACCGAATCGGTTTGGCACACACAGAACAGAATCGGGCAGGAGATTTTCGCAGCGCTGCGACCCGGCCGGTAGAGAAGCACTTTCAGTCCGATCCGCGCCGCGACTTCGTTGCGCAGCTCCACACCCTCGGGCACCAGTTTGAGATAGCCGGGATAGGCGTCGGGTGCCGTCATCAGTGCGACCTCGCCCGGCATGCCCGCGGTCGGGATCATTACCGGCGGCTTGCCGCGGCGGGCACCCAACAGGTCGCGCACCGCCAGCGCGGTGACGCGGGTGGCGGTCACCGGGTTGATCGCCCCGATGGACGCCAGGCCGTCGGTGAACGGGCACTGTGCCACCGCCGCGGCGATGCCCGGCAGGCGGGCCGCCGACTCGATCACGTGGCCGCCACCGAAAGAGGTGCCCCACAACGCGATTCGGCTGGCGTCCAGGCCGGGCAGGGTGCGCGCGTAGGCAACGGCCGCCGCCCAGTCGGCGAGTTGCATGTCGATGTCGAGCAGCTGACGCGGCTGCCCCTCGCTGTCGCCGAAGTTGCGGTAGTCGAACACCAGGCAGGCGTAACCCGCCGCACGGAACCGCTCGGCGTAGGCATCGAGTCGCATCGTGCGCACCGCGCCCAGTCCGTGTGCCATCACCACCACCGGTGCCGGGCCGTCCGCCTCGGGCCGGTACAGCCAGGCGCTGATCCGGTCGCGACCGGAAATGAACGAGACGTCTTCGCGCTGCGGCATAGCGCAACAATAGTGCCGCCGAGAGCCCCGAAAAATTATGGACTACTGTCTAGAAAAGCTACAGCGTTGTGGGGACGGAAGGACACTCATGGCGATTCGCGTCGCCCACGTGGGCACCGGAAATGTCGGCGGGCTGGCCCTTGCCCAGCTCATCACCAACCCGGCGTACGAACTCACCGGCGTATGCGTGTCGACCCCGGAGAAAGTTGGACGCGACGCCGGCGAATTGTGCGGCGTGGGCCTGGATTCGGGCGTGACGACCGGAGTCACCGCGGTCGGCGACCTCGATGCGCTACTGGCCACCCAACCCGAGTGCGTCGTCTACTGCGCGATGGGCGACACCCGGTTGCCGGACGCGATGGCCGACGTGATGCGGATCCTGGCTGCCGGTGTCAATGTCGTCGGGTCCTCGCCGGGACTGCTGCAGTACCCGTGGGGCGTGATGCCGGACAAGTACATCGCACGGGTGGAAAAGACTGCGCAGCAAGGTAATTCGAGCATTTTCATCACCGGCGTCGACCCCGGGTTCATCAACGACCTGATCCCGTTCGCACTCGCCGGCACCTGCCAGCGCGTCGAAGCGGTGCGGTGCATGGAGATTCACGACTACGCGAGTTACAACGGCGCCGAGGTTATGCACTACATGGGCTTCGCGCGGCCATTGGACGAGATTCCGATGCTGCTGCAGCCGGGCGTGCTCAGCATCGCCTGGGGAACGGCGATCCGGCAGCTGGCGGCCGGCCTGGGCATCGAGGTCGACGAGATCACCGAGTCCTACCAGCGTGAGCCGGCTCCGGAGGATTTCGACATCGCGGTCGGCCGGGTGGCCAAGGGCACCCTGGCGGTGCTGCAGTTCGAGATCCGCGGCATGGTCAAGGGCCGTCCGGCGATCGTCATCGAGCACATCACCCGATTGCGTCCCGATCTGCGCCCCGACTTGGCCCAGCCCGCGGCCGGCACCGGCTCGTATCGCGTAGAGATCACCGGGGAGCCGTCCTACGCGGTGGACATCGTGCCGAGCAGCCGCAAGGGCGACCACAACCATGCGGCCATCGCCGGGGCCGCGGGCCGCATCGTCAATTCGATTCCGGACGTGATCTCGGCGCCGCCGGGCATCAGGAGCACGCTGGACCTGCCGCTGGTCACCGGAAAAGGTCTGTTCACGCCCACCGATCTGGTGGTCACCTAAACGAAAGGACTTGCAGCGATGGAACGACCGGGACGGGTCGAGGGCAAGGTCGCGTTGATCAGCGGCGGCGCCCGCGGAATGGGCGCCGAGGACGCGCGGCTGCTGGTCGAAGAAGGCGCGAAGGTGGTGATCGGCGACGTCCGTGACGACGAGGGCAATGCGCTGGTCGCTGAACTTGGTGAGGCGGCACGCTACGTCCATCTCGACGTCACGCAACTCGACCAGTGGGAGGCCGCGGTCGCCACGGCCACCGGCGAATTCGGCAAGCTCGACGTGCTGGTCAACAATGCCGGCATCGTCGCTGCCGGGCCGCTGCGCGAGTTCCGGATGGACAAGTGGCAGCAGGTGCTCGACGTCAACCTGACCGGCACCTTCCTGGGTATGCGCTCGGTGGTCGACCCGATGACCGAGGCCGGCGGCGGTTCCATCATCAATATCTCCTCGATCGAAGGGATCCGGGGAGCGCCGATGGTGCATCCCTACGTCGCTTCCAAGTGGGCCGTGCGCGGCATCACCAAATCCGCGGCGCTGGAACTCGCACCGGTGAACATCCGGGTGAACTCGGTGCACCCCGGCTTCATCCGCACCCCGATGACCGCGCACCTGCCCGAGGACATGGTCACCATCCCGTTGGGCCGGCCGGCCGAGGCGCGCGAAGTCGCAACATTCGTGGTGTTCCTGGCCAGCGACGAAGCCTCCTACGCCACCGGCAGCGAGTTCATCATGGACGGCGGGCTGGTGACCGACGTGCCGCACAAGCAGTTCTGAGCATGCTGTCGAGCCTGGCCGCCCTTCTGACCGAGGTGGTGGGCTCAAACCACGTCGTCACCGACCCTGACATATTGGCCGGCCGCAGCGTCGACCACACCGGCCGGTATCGCGGCAAGGCCAGCGCGCTGGTGCGGCCGGGCTCGGCTGACGAGGTGGCCGGGGTGTTGCGGGTGTGCCGCGACGCCGGCGTCCACGTCACCGTGCAGGGCGGTCGCACCTCCCTGGTCGCGGGCACCGTTCCCGAGCGCGACGACGTGCTGCTGTCCACTGAAAGGCTTTCTGCTGTAGGCGATGTCGACGTGGTTGAGCGGCGGGTGGTGGCGGGCGCGGGAGCCACCCTCGCGGCCGTCCAGGCGGCGGCCGGGGCGGCGGGCCTGATATTCGGCGTCGACCTGGCCGCGCGCGACTCCGCGACCGTGGGCGGCATGGCCTCTACAAACGCCGGCGGCCTGCGCACGGTCCGCTACGGCAACATGCGCGAGCAGGTCGTCGGTCTGGACGTGGCGCTGCCCGACGGCTCGGTGCTGCGCCGGCACAGCCGGGTACGCAGCGACAACACCGGCTACGACCTGCCGTCGCTGTTCGTCGGCGCGGAAGGCACCCTGGGCGTCATCACCGCACTCGACCTGCGATTGCACCCGGTTCCCCCGTACCGGGTGACCGCCCTGTGCGGGTTCGGCGACCTGGCGGCGCTGGTCGAGGCGGGCCGGGTGTTCGCCGAGGTGGACGGGATCGCGGCGCTGGAACTGATCGATGCCCGGGGAGTGGCATTGACCCGCGACCAGCTGGGGGTCGGGGCGCCGGTCGACGGCGACTGGTTGCTGCTCGTGGAGCTGGCGGCCGATCATGACCAGACCGAGCAGCTGGCCGGCCTGTTGGACCGGGTGGGACGATGCGGCGAGCCGGCGGTGGGCGTGGATACGGTTGCGCAACAACGTTTGTGGCGGCTCCGCGAAGCGCTGACCGAGGTGCTGGGGGTGTACGGTCCGCCGTTGAAATTCGATGTGTCGCTGCCGTTGTCGGCCATCGGTGATTTTGCCCGCGACGCGGTCGCGTTGATCGGAAACCGGGTGCCGGAAGCGCTGCCGGTGCTGTTCGGCCACGTCGGGGAGGGCAACCTGCACCTGAACGTGTTGCGCGTGCCCTCCGGGCAGGAGCCGGCCCTGTATGCGGCGATGATGGAGCTGATCGCCGGGTGTGGGGGGAATGTCAGTTCCGAACACGGCGTCGGCACTGTGAAGAGGTCTTACCTGGGCATGTCACGGGAACCCGCCGACATCGCCGCGATGCGCGTCGTCAAGGCGGCGCTGGACCCGACCGGCTACCTCAACGCGGCGGTGCTGTTCAGTCGGTAGGCCCCTTGATGCCGACGGCGTGACGCAACTGAGCCAGGAACTGATCGGCGTCGTCACTGCGAACGACGTAGTGCGAGATCGCGATTCGGATCGCTGTCGCCGCTTTCACCGCGGCGTTCGGTCCCGGCAGGAGCCGTTGTAAGCCCTCCCGCATCTCCGGGATGACACCGGACATCATCGGGATGACGTGCTCGGGTTCGATGTCGACCATCCGCACCCCGGAGTACGAGTACTGATAGTCGACGATGAATCGCAATGCGGCGTCCAGCCTTTCGACGCCTTTGAGTCCCGCGGTCGCCTTCGCCAGTCCCTTCTCGAAATTGTCCCGCTCGTAGCGGGAGAAGGCGGACATCAACTCCTCTTTGGATGCGAACCAGCGGTAGAGCGTGGGGCGCGACACCCCGGCCTGTGTCGAGACCTCGGACAGGCTGAGTTTGGTCTTGCCGCTGCGGGCCAGCACCTCCGCGGTGGCCGCGAGGATCCGCTGACGGGTCGAAGTGTCGTTCTCGACGCTTTCGCTCACCGGCGATGGCTGGCTCATGACTTGTTCTCTCCCAATGGTTTTGGGTTTGGTTTTGGGTTTGGCTTTGGCGGCCTGGGGCGTACCAGCACCGATTGCTGGATTGCGCCGACCGCGCCGTGTTCGTCGAACAGCGTCCCGATCGTCGTTCCGATGCCGTCCGGCCCGTAGCTGGTTTCCGCGCGGATGCCGGTCCATTCCCCCTCGGGGACCCGGAACACGTGTACGGCCAAATCCGTGTTCACGAAGGTGAACTTGGTGATGTCCAGCTTGCTGCCGATGCCGTTGGCGCAGTCGGCCACCGCGAACAACCGCTCCAGCGGCGTCATGGTCTCACCGGCGACGAGGTCCGCGATCGGCCTGATCCAGGACTCACCCGGGCCCGGCGTCATCGGCACGGTCAGCCACAGCCATTCCAAACTGTGCACGTAGTTGCGGTCCCAGTTTTTCGCGGCCAGGTTGCGGTCGCGCGCCTCGGACACCGGGCGGGGCAGCGGCATTGGCGCATGCGCCACGGCCGCGGTGTCGACCTGCTGCAACCTCCAACCGCTGGCCCGGGCCACCGGCCGCGGCGCGCCGTCGGGGCCGGGAGCCAGCATCTCGGCGGTGACCAACTCGATCTGCTTGCCACCGCGTTCCAGCCTGGAACGGACCCACAGATCCCCTTCAACCGGGACCGCGCCGAGCAGGTCGATCACCACCCGGCTCAGCCTGGTGTCGTCGCGCCGCTCGCATCGTTCCAGCGCCCGCGTCAGCAGCGCCGATACCGGCGCGCCGTGCTGTATCGAGGACGACCAGGTGCCGCGGGCCAGATCGGTGGCCCGGAACTTCTCGCCCTGCGCGTCGGCGCTGTCGATCAGCTCGTAGTACGAGTCGGTCATCATCCCCCTCAAGTCAGGGCAGGCCGGCGCCCGGAATGTCCACCTGCACCGCGTCCAGCCTGGCCAGCCGGGTGCCCACCAGTCGCCTGGGATAAGCATCGGTGCTCGTCAGCAAGAACAGCGTGCGCCGCTCCGGTCCGCCGAGCGCGCACGCGATGGCGACCCGGTCACCGAGGTCGATCCGGTCCGTCACCTCGCCACCTTCGGTGATCCGCTCGAACTGATGAGCCAGCGTCATCGCCACCCACACGCCACCGCGGGCGTCCAGTGCGATGCCGTCCGGTGGGCCGTCGAGGTTGTCGGCGAAGAGCCGGCGATCGGTGAGCCCGCCGTCTTCGGTGATCGAGTATGCCGTCAACCGGCGGCCGATCGATTCGGCGACGATGAGCGTGCCCCGGTCTTCAGTGATGACCATCCCGTTGGGGAAGTCGAGATCTGTTGCCACGACGGTCGCGCTGTCGTCGGTGTCGAGCCGGACGATGATGCCGCCTTCGACCGCCTGGGAGCCGATGTAGGCCCGCCCGAGGTCGTCGATGACCATGTCGCCGAGGCTGGCCGGCGCGAGGTCCGACAGGTCGGCGACCGGCGCCACCGTCTCGCCGTCGTACCGGAGAACCTGCTTTTCTTCGGTGGAGACGATGAGCAGTGACCCGTCGGGCCGGAAACCCAGTCCGGAAGGGGAGTGGCCCGGCAGCGGCAGGGTGGTGAGCGAGCCGCGCCAGTCGCAGGTGTGAACGGCAGCGCCGAGCATGTCGGAGAACCAGAGCAAGCCCTCGAACCAGCGCGGACCCTCTCCGAAGCAAAAGCCGTCGGCGAGCGGTGTCGGCGCCGGCGTGCCTTTACAAATCACTGCCAAAGTGTCATGCACCGTGGGCATCGCTGTCAACGCGCGCCGGCTGGCCGGCAAGCTTTACAATTATTGCTCAAAATGTCACGCTGGGCCGTGAGCTGCCGGAACAAGGGGTGAGCGCGTTGACGACAGAGTCTGAACAGGTCCAGTGGTCGGTGGAGAGCCTGCTGGATCTCTTCGAGGTGCGGCCCGACGGCCCCGACCGGTTCATCGCCGAGACCGGACTGGCGGGTCAGGACGGCCGGCAGGTGGTGGAAGGCACCCAGGTTGTCGCTCAGGCGATTGTGGCCGCGGCGAACCGGTTCGAGGGCAAGTCCGTGCGTTCGGCGCACGCTGTCTTCGCCCGCGCTGTCATGGTGGGGCCACCGATCGAACTCGTGCTCGATGTGCTGAACGAGGGACGCTCCACCGCGACGGCGATCATCTCGGTGCTGCAGAACGGCAAGCGGTGCGTGAGTGTCACGGTGCTCACCGACGTTCCGACCGGCGACGTCATCCGCCACCACCTGACCCGGCCCGATGTCGCGGCGCCCGCAGACGCCAACGCTGTCGAGATGCCGATGGCCGGCCGCGAACTCCGCCTGGTCGACGTGGTCGATGTGAACAGTCCTGATGAGGTCGGCCCGCCGGAGTTGTATGCGTGGCTGCATTACGACCCCATTCCCGAGCGGGACGATCTGGCCAAGGCATTGATCGCGTATTTCACTGGGCACCTTGGTATTTCGACGACAATGCGGGCGCATCCGGGCATCGGCACCGCCCAGGCGCACCTGACGGTGTCGACCGCGCCGATGTCGATCTTCGTGTCATTCCACGAACCGGTGCGTTGGGACGACTGGCTGCTCTACAGCCACGAGAGCACGCAGGTCGGTGCGGGAATGTCCTACGTGCGCGGCACCATTCACACCGAGGACGGCGATCTGCTGTGTTCCTTCGCGCAGGAGGCGCTGATCCGCCCGCTGCGCACCAGTGACACGTCGATCGGCGCTGCGGCCAGATTCTGATTCCCATGCGCTTCACCATCACTCACCCGATGCACAGTCATCCGTACAACCCGGAACTGGTGAGCGGCGACGGCATCGCGACGGTGGCGGCCGCGGCCGAGAAGGCCGGATTCCACGGGTTCGGGTTCACCGATCATCCGGCTCCGTCGCAGCGCTGGCTGGAAGCGGGTGGCCACGACGCGCTGGATCCTTTTGTGGCCCTGGGCTTTGCGGCGGCGCAGACGTCCGAGCTTCGGCTGATTCCGAACATCGTGGTGCTGCCCTACCGAAACCCGTTCGTGGTGGCCAAATCCGGCGCCACCCTGGATCTGTTGTCCGGTGGCCGGTTCACGCTTGCCGTGGGGGTGGGCTATCTGCGTCGGGAGTTCGCCGCCCTGGGCGTCGACTACGACAAGCGTGCGGAATTGTTCGAGGAAGCCCTGCAGGCGATCCGGGCCATCTGGACGTCCGACGACATCTCCTTCGAGGGGCAGCACTTCACCGCGCGGGGGATCACCGCGCACCCGTTGCCGGTAAGCCGGCCGCATCCGCCCATCTGGATCGGCGGCAATACCGGTATGGCTCGCCAACGGGTCGCGCAATACGGGGATGGGTGGTGCCCGTTCCCCGCTCCGGCAGGACTGGCGCGCACTGCGGGAACCGCCGTCATCGATTCGATCGAGTCGCTGGCCACCGGGATCGACGATCTGCGGCGGCGGTGCGACGCGGCGGGCAAGGACTGGTCGGCGATCGATATCACCTTCAGTAATTTCGAGGGCGGGAACCCGGCCAGCGACGACTTCAATGCCGACGCATACCTGGACGGGCTGGAAAAGCTTGCCGCACTGGGTATTACATGGGTGTCGGCGCACCTTCCCGGCGACAGTCTGGCGCACGCGCTCGAAGTGATGGACCGGTTCGGGTCTCTGGTGATCGATGTGATTTGAGTGGACTTCTCTGTGGTACCGCTGTCCGACGAGGATCGGGCATTTCATGACCAGACGCGCGCGTTCGTCACCGAACACGTCACGGATGACGTGCGTCGGCGGAACCGAGAGTTCGGCGAGAACTTCGATGAGCGAGTCCATTTGGCGTTGGGTGAGGCCGGTTATCTGGCCTCGGATTGGAAACCGGAATCCGAGGGAGGGTTCAGCGCCGTCCGTCGGCGGATTTTCAACCTGGAAATCGCCCGGGCTCACACGCCGTGGTACCACTGGGGCACCACGTCCGTCGTCGCCCAGCTCGTGGAGCAGTTCGCGGCGCCCGAGCTCGTGCAGATGGTGTTGCCGGGTGTGTTGTCGGGGGAGGTGCGGTTGTGTCTGGGCTACACCGAACCCGAAGGCGGCTCCGACGTCGCGACCTGCAAGACGCGTGCGGTACGGGAGGCAGACGGCTGGGTTATCAGTGGCTCCAAGATGTTCACGTCAAACGCGCAGAATGCGAAGTACGTCTTCCTGCTGACCAACACCGACCCGCAGGGGCCGAAACACCGAAACCTGACCATGTTTCTGGTGCCGCTGGATTCACCGGGTATCGAGATCCGGGGCATCCGCACCCTGGACGGCGACCGCACCAACATCGTGTTCTACAGCAACGTCCGGGTCGACGACCTGTACCGGATCGGTGAGGTCAACGCCGGCTGGACGGTGATGCGGGCCGCACTGGACTCCGAGCACGGGTTGACCGAACGGGATGCCGAGGGGTTGCAGGACGTCGCCGCGATGGCCGGGCACGGCCTGGTGATGGCCGAGGCGGTCGACCGGGTGGCCGCGTTGGCAGATGTTGAAGACGCGTCCGTGCAGTATCGGCTGGGGCGCAGTTTCGCGCGGATGGAGGCGGCGTTGTCCAGCCCGGGAATGTTCGGCCGCGTCGCGATCGGGCAGACCATGCGTGACATTTCAGGGGACCTGATGGACATGCTGGGGCCGGCAGCGGCCCTGCCGACGGACGCCGAGGGGTCCGCCGACGACGGCTCGGCGGAGCATCTCTTCCGGTTGGCCCTGCCGATGGGAATCTACGGCGGCAGCCTCGAGGTGTTCCGGAACATGATCGCCCAGCACGAGTTGCGGTTGGGTCGGCCCAGTTACGGCAGCTCGGCCTCGACTTGAGCCCTTGCGGCGTCGAAGCTGAAAAACCCTGCTATGGGCTGACTTTCGGGGTAAGGGTCGGGGTAGGTCCAGGCGACGTCCTCGATGACGGTGTTGCCCATGACCGCCGACCAATACGTCGCATATCCTTTGTAGTTGCAGTAACTTGCGGTCTCGGTCTGCCTGAGCAGATCGGTGCGTACATGTCTCGGATGGACGTAAAGCCTTGGTTCAAGCGCGGTTTCGAAGAGAATCAGGGTGTCGTCGGTATGGACCAGCTGGGTGTCGCTGATTGACACCCGGAGCCTTCTGTTGGTCGGCCTGCAGTCGACGCGGTGGTAGGGGTTGGGCGGGTAGTGAACGAGCTCACGACCTTCCTCGAACCAGGTGTCCACCGCGTCCCAGGCCACGCGAACGAAGCCTGGTGCGTCTGGTTCGGGTTCGGTTGGGAGCCCGGTGATTACGTCTTCTGGGAAGGCGTAGCTGAGCGGTTTGTTCTGCCGGTGCACCATCAGCGCCCGTTCGGTGTCGATCACGGTGTGTCCGTTACGTGTGGCCTGAATCCGACGCGGATGCGGCTCGATGTAGACGACGCTCTCGGGGATAGGGGGAGTGAATCGTCCGGCGGGATTGCTGCTGAGTGGGCCGCGTCCGGCTACCAGGCTCATTATCAAAGGGTAACGGCGGGTGGCGGGACGCAGTTGTCCACAAGTCGCGACCCTGCCACAAAGTATGAGTCAGTAGGTTCAGGTATGCTCGAACATGTGTTCGATCTACTGGGATTCTCGCAGGTGGACCCGGGTGCCACCGAAGCCGAACTGGTCGCGCGCATCACCGAGTTGGAGCAGGTGAAATCCGCGGCGGCTGCGGGGCAGGCGCGGGCGGCGGCCGCCCTGGATGCCGCCCGGCGTGCCGCGGAATCGGCCGCGGGAGTGCCGGCGGGCAAGCGGGGCCGCGGGGTGGCCAGCGAGGTCGCCCTGGCGCGCCGCGATTCCCCCGCCCGCGGGGGCCGGCACCTCGGATTCGCCAAAGCCTTGGTGCACGAGATGCCCCACACCCTGGCCGCGCTGGAACACGGCGCGCTCAGCGAATGGCGCGCCACCCTGATCGTGCGGGAATCGGCCTGCCTGGACGTCGAGGACCGCCGCACGCTGGACCGCGAACTGTGCGCCGAGATGGACACGCTGGCGGGCCTGGGTGACACACGGATCACCGCCGCGGCCCAAAAGATCGCCTACCGCCTGAACGCCCGCGCCGTCGTCGAGCGGGCCGCCCAAGCCCCCGCCGACCGCACCGTCACCATCCGCCCGGCGCCGGACACCATGACCTGGGTCAGCATCCTGCTGCCCGTCGCCCAGGGCGTCGGGGTCTACGCCGCGCTACGCCGCACCGCCGACACCACCGTCGACGGCCGCTCCCGCGGACAAGTCATGGCCGACACCGCCTTCGAACGCATCACCGCCACCCCCGCCACCACCCCG
>NZ_LKTM01000002.1 GCF_001417955.2 Mycobacterium gordonae
AAAAGAATCACACAACCACTACGCTGCCCGAAGCTGCGTAACACAAATCCCGTGTCCACCATCCGGGGTCAAGGCCCGTGCTAGCGTTTCTGGTTTCTGGGGTGCACACGATTGCGTCTGCGGGCAGCAGGCGGGATGCGAAGAGGATTGCCCGATGACCATACGCATCCCGTTCAACAAGCCCTCGATCGTCGGCTCGGAGCTCATTTATGTCGGCCAGGCCGTCGCCGGGCAGCACGCCAGCGGGGACGGACCGTTCACCAAACGTGCCCAGGCCATGTTGGAAAACAGCTTCGGCGCCAAACGGGTGTTGCTGACGACGTCGTGCACCTCGGCGCTCGAACTCGCCGCTCTGCTCTGTGACTTGCAGCCCGGTGACGAGGTGATCGTGCCGTCCTACACCTTCGTCTCCACCGCGAACGCCTTCGTCCTGCGAGGCGCCAAGCCCGTGTTCGTGGATGTCCGCCCGGACACGCTCAATATCGACGAGCGGCTCATCGAGCAGGCGATCACTCCGCGCACCCGGGCCATATTCCCCGTCCACTACGCCGGTGTGGCCTGCGAGATGGATGTCATCATGGACATCGCGGAACGCCACGGTCTGCTGGTCGTCGAGGATGCGGCACAAGGGGTTTTCGCCCGCTACAAAGATCGGTGGCTGGGCACGATCGGTCACCTGGGGTGTTACAGCTTTCACGAAACCAAGAACCTCTCGTGCGGCGAGGGCGGCGCTCTGGTCATCAACGATCCGGCGATGGAACAACGCGCAGAAATTCTGCGCGAGAAGGGAACCAACCGCAGTCAGTTCTTGCGCGGCCAGACTGATAAGTACACGTGGGTCGACGTGGGCTCTTCATATCTGCCCTCAGATATGCTCGCCGCCTTCTTGGTTGGCCAGATCGAGAACATGGACAAGATCACCCGGCGCCGTGGCGAGATCTTCCACCGCTACGCCGCCCTGCTGGCCCCGCTTGTAGAGCAGGGTCTGATCGGACTCCCGGTGGTGCCCGACGATTGCACCACCAACTACCACATGTTCTACATGTTGACCGCCGACATCGAAGAGCGCACCGCACTGATCGCGCATCTGCGTTCCGCCGGCATCCTTGCGGTGTTCCACTACGTGCCGCTGCACTCTTCGCCATTCGCAAAAACGCTGGGCATACCGCCGGCCAAGTTGCCGATGACGGAGGAACTCAGCGCTCGATTGGTAAGGCTGCCAATGTATTTCGACCTCACGGATCGGGAGGTCGACGAGGTGGGCCAGGCCGTGCTCGACTTCTATAGCGACCGTCGCGGCACGGTGATGCAACGACCATGACTGCCAGGCAAGTGTTCGATGATTCGGGGCATGACGGACGCGGCGGCCCGCTGGCCTATGCCGGAGACAAGATTTCCTGCCCGAGGCGTGTGCTCGCATGAAACTTTCGATCGTCACGACGCTTTATCAATCGTCGCGGTACATAGAAGAATTTCACCGCCGGGTGACGGCGGCGGCGAGTGCGATCACCGACGACTACGAACTGGTCTTCGTCAACGACGGCTCGCCGGACGACTCACTGGAGGTAGCGAAAAAGCTGCTGGCCCGCGATCACCACATCGTCATCGTCGACCTCTCGCGCAATTTCGGCCATCACCGCGCGATGATGACGGGGTTGGAGCGTGCCCGCGGCGAATTTGTCTTCCTGATCGACGTGGATCTGGAGGAGTGCCCGGAGAACCTGACGCCATTCTGGGACTACCTGGTCGAGCATCCCGAGGCGGATGTGGTCATCGGGGAGTCGCAGACGAGGAAGCAGGGCGGTCTCACCCGCCGGCTGGCCAGCTCGTGGTTCTACGACCTGTTCAATTTCCTCTCCTACATCAAAATCTCGAATCGGGAGTTGGTCTCGCGCCTGATGAGGCGCAGGTATGTCGAGAGCCTGGTCTCCTACCAGGAGCGCGAACTATTCATCCCCGGCATCTGGGCGCATGCCGGGTACAACCAGCACTACCTGCCGGCCGAAAAAACCTTTGACGGCAATTCGACTTACACATTGCGACGTAAGCTGACCATGGTGGTGGATGCCGTCACATCCTTCAGCGCCAAGCCGCTGCTGATGGTTTTCTACACTGGGATACTGTTCGTCATCACCGCGACGTTCGTCATTTTGTACGTCATCATTCAGAAGTTGCTTTTCGGCTACTCGGTGGTGGGCTGGGCATCGCTTGTCGCCATTCTTTTCTTCATCGGCGGTGTGACCATATTCTCGCTTGGTGTCGTCGGCATCTATATCGCCAAGATATATAGTGAAGTCAAACAACGACCCACCAGCATCGTCAAAACCGTTTATTGTGAGGATCACGCATGAGCCAGTCAGTCAAGAAAGACACGCTCGAAGCTAATAAGTATGTCCATTCCATGCTGGTCGAGGCGGGGGAGTACCAGAAGAGTCCGCATTTTCGGCCCGAGAATATCGCCAAGGTGCGTGCCTTGGTGGTCTCGCTGACCGGAGAAATGGACTCGGCGGCAAGCAGGGTCGTCGACTTCGGTTGTGGAACCGGCTTCATGATCGATCTGATGAAGGATCGGTTCGGTGAAGTCCACGGGGTGGATATCACGCAGGCGATGATGAAGGAGGTCGACCTGAGCTCCGGAAACGTCTTTCTGCACGAAGCGATGGCCGAGCAGACGCCGTTCCCGGACAGCCACTTCGATTTTGCGACCGCGTACTCGTTCATGGACCACCTCTTCGACGCCGGGGATTTCCTGAAGGAGGTCTATCGGGTCCTCAAACCGGGTGGGATATTCTTCTCCGGCCTGAACCCCAACCGCGACTTCATCGCTGCCATGGATGTGGCCGAACGAAAAGCCGTGATGGGTATTTCGCCGATAGTCACGCGAGAGATCAAGGGCGCGCTGCATAACGGTGACTACTACGCCGAGAACTTCGGAGTAGACGGCACGATGCTCGACAAAGCTGAACCGATCAAAGCCCTGAAGAAAGGCTTCGAAGCAAAGGAAATGTATGACTTGGCGCTGGATATCGGCTTCAGCGCCTGCCGTATCGACTACGACTGGTTCCTCGGGCAGGGGAAGGTCATGCACGAACAGTCGTTCGAACGCGCCGAGCAGATTCACGAATACCTGTCGAGCATCCTGCCGGTCGCGTCACCGCTCTATAAATACCTCAACTTCATCTTCACTAAATAGGCGAGAAATGGTAGATCAAGCGATTCTGGAAACGTTCGAGCGCGACGGACTGGCGGTGGTGCCGCAGGTAGTCACCCCGGCGGAAGTGGCACTGCTGCGCGCAGAACTCGAGGCGGCGATCGCCGAGGATGCGGTCGACTACCCAGATGTGTTCGACCGGGGCATGGTGCATAACTGCATGGTGCGCGGTGAGCGCATGGCGGCATTGCTGGATAACCCGGCGATGAACGAGTACCTGGCAGCGGTGCTGAGTGAGACCTGCATCGTGTACGCGTACCAATCCTCCTCGCTGGTGCCTCAGCAAGGTAACTACGGCAGCCGCGTACACGTCGACTCGCCGCGCCACATTCCGGGCTACAGCACGAACATGGGTGTCATCATCGCGCTCGATGACTTCACCGAGGAGAACGGTGCCACCTATTACTGGAAGGGATCGCACCGGTTCGAGTCGCTGCCGGAGGAGGAGGCGTTCTACGCCAATGCCAGTCGGGCACTGTGCAAAGCCGGCGACATGGTGATTTTCCACGGACGGCTGGTGCACGCGGCCGGGCGCAATACGACCACCCGCACCCGCCACAGCCTGACCATCAACGCCTGCCGCTCGTACATGCGGCAGCGCTTCGACTTCCCGCGCTTGGTTCCGCAATCGATAATTGATTCGCTCGGGGAGAATGGCAAACGACTGCTGGGCATGAATGTTCGTATGCCGACCTCGCTGGATGAGTTCTACCTGCCCGAAGAGCAGCGCTTGTACAAACCCAACCAGGGTTAGGCATGCGCAATCTGGTGATCTTCGGCGCTACCGAGCTGGCCGGGATGGTGCGCTATTACGCGACCGAGGAACACGGTCGCGAGGTGACCGCTTTCGTGGTGGACGAAGGATACCGAACGCAAGAGTGGTTCCACGGCGTGCCGGTGATTGAATGGCCGGAGATGCAAGCGCGTTTCACACCCGCAGATACCGATTGTTTCATCGCGTTGGGCTATCGCGTCATGCGCCGTCGCCGAATGGTGTATGAGCAGGTGACCAAAGCGGGGTACCACTGCATTAATTTGGTGAGCCCGGCCAGCTATGTGGCTAAGAGTGCACGGCTGGGCGAGAGTAACCTCGTTTTCCCTGGCGTGGTTATCGAGCCGGGTGTGCGTATCGGTACGAATAACATCATCTGGTCCAACACCACGATTTGTCACGACACGGTGATCGGCAACCACAACTTCATTGCGGCTAACGTTACTTTTGGCGGGCATGCGCGGCTGGGGGATGCGAATTTCATCGGGTTTTCTTCAACGATTCTGCAGCATATCGTTATCGGTAACGAGGCATTGATCGGCGCCCAGACGCTGGTCCGGGAGCCGACGCGCGACCTGCATCGCTATTGGGGTGTGCCGGCCCGTGAAGCTGGAGTGATCGATGCCGCGAAGGGTGTATGTGTTGACTAGTGAGCTGAATGGCGCAATCGCGCGCATGGACGAATTTCTCTGTCGTATCAGGACTTATCTCGATTCGCACGCTCGCGAGTTGCTACCGCTGTTCGACACGATGGCGGCCGAAGCGAAGTTCGCCCGCCAATGGTTAAACGCAGATCTTGCTCGATTATCCGGACAACCAGCGCTCCTGGAAGTGGGTGGCGGAGTCTTCCTGCTCAGTTGCCAGCTGGCGGCCGAAGGTTTTGATATCACGGCGATCGAGCCGACCGGCGAGGGATTCAATGAGTTCAAGCGGCTCGGCGATATTGTGCTCGAATTGGCTGACATCAAGCCGACGATCGCCCCGTGCAAGGCCGAAGACTTCGTCTCCGATAGGCAATTCGACTTTGCCTTTTCGTTGAATGTGATGGAGCATATCGACCTGCCGGAGGAGGCGATTGCGCGTGTATCGGACGTGCTGAAGCCGGGTGCTTCGTATCACTTCATGTGCCCGAATTACGTCTTCCCATACGAACCACACTTCAACATGCCGACAGTGCTCACCAAACAGTTGACGGCCCGGGTGATGCGCCGGCGCATCCAGGACAGTTCGCGGATGGAGGATCCGGACGGAGTGTGGCGCTCGCTCAACTGGATCACCGTGCCGAAGGTCGCGCGGTTTGCGCGGCGAGACCCGCGGCTGACCTTTGATTTCGACCGGGGCACGATGGTTTCGATGCTGGAACGTGCGCTGATGGACGAGCAATTCGCCAGTCGACGCCCGGATTGGATGGTCAACGGTATCCGCATTGCCGCCGGGATGCGACTGCACCGTCTGGCGGGTCTGATTCCTGCGACGTTGCAGCCGGTCATGGATGTGCGGTTGACGAAGAAGTTATGAGATGGCGCAGCTGAACTGCCGGTCCCGTGACTGAGCTCGGTGACACCGCGCCCACCGCGGCGCCGATCGCGCGAGGAAACGTCGTGTGGGTCGGCGCCGCGACCGCGGTGACGGCTCTCTGCAGCTACGGCGTTATCTATCTGGCAGCTCGGGACCTGCCGCCGGCCGGTTTTTCGGTATTCGGCGTGTTCTGGGGGGCGCTCGGAATGGCCACCGGTGCGGCCAACGGCCTCCTTCAAGAAACCACCCGCGAGGTCCGCGCGGCGCGCCAGACGCAGGTGGCCGCGGACCAGAGTGTTCGCCCGGTCCGAATCGCCGGCATGATCGGTGTCGCGGCCTGCGTCATGATCGCTGCGAGCTCGCCGCTGTGGAGCCGCCAAGTCTTCAGCGACGAGCGCTGGCTCTCAGTGGGTTTGCTTAGTATCGGACTCGCCGGATTCTGCGTGCAGTCGGCACTGCTAGGAGCCCTGGCAGGATCAAGTCGGTTCACGCACTACGGTTTGCTGATGATGACCGACCCCATCATCCGGGTAGCGGTTGCCGCGGCCGCGGTGGTCACGGGCTGGGGGTTGGGCGGGTACTTGTGGGCCGCAGCCGCCGGTGCGGTGGCCTGGCTGGTCATGCTGGCTGTTTCGCCGACGACGCGCTCGGCGGCGCGTGAACTGACGCCCGGTGGGGTTGCCGGATTTCTGCGCGGCGCCGCTCATTCGGTAGCGGCGGCGGGCGCCAGCGCGATCCTGGTGATGGGCTTTCCAGTGCTGCTCAAGGCGACCTCGCAGGAGCTGGGAGCCACGGGCGGAGTGCTAATCCTGGCAGTCACCTTGACCCGTGCGCCGCTGTTGATCCCGCTGAGCGCGATGCAAGGCAACCTGATCGCTCATTTCGTCGACGAGCGCACCGAACGTCTCCGAGCACTGATCGGACCGGCACTGGTCATCGGGGCGCTCGGCGCGGTCGGGGTGCTGGCCGCAGGATTCGCCGGCCCGTGGTTACTGCGGATCGGATTCGGCCCTGATTACCGGGCGAGCGGGGCGCTGCTGGCCTGGTTAACGGCGGCGGCCGTCGCGATCGCCGTACTGTCGCTGACCGGTGCCGGCGCGGTCGCAGCCGCTCTGCACGGGGCTTACCTGCTGGGCTGGCTTAGCGCAACGGTGGCCTCGACGTTGTTGCTGCTGCTGCCGGTGGGCCTTGAGACGCGCACCATCATCGCGCTGTTGTGCGGTCCGCTGGTAGGAATCGCCATCCATCTGGGCGCACTGGCGCGCGCGCCCGGTCGAGGATCGGTTGCCGGCAGCAATTAGCTGGTGGGAGGCGTCTTGCTGCCCCCGCCGGCGGCTTCTGCAGGTGCGGATTCCGTCGTAATGGCCTCTGCGGGGGCAGGGGCATCAGCCCCGCTTTCCTGGGCTTGAAGATCGTCGCCCTCGCTCGGGTCCGCCGGCCGCCGCGCGTACGAGGCGAGGATGACAGCGCACGCGAGCAGCCAGAACAACGACGCGTACACGACGGTCGTCGGGACGAGCAGCGTGTGTCCGATGACGCCCCTGGCACCCATTTGACCGTAAATATCTGCTTCAAAAGGCCGGCCCGGGACGGCGATGTTCACGATGCTCAGCGCGGTCGCCAGAGTCAGGGTGACGCCAACCGCGCGCCGGCGCACGCCACCGACCGCGATTCTGTCGAATATGCCGGCACCCGGCGCTCCGTTGGGGTCGCGGACCAGGAGCGCGGCGATCGGCAGAGCAAACACCAGGTAGTAGAAGGCGGCGTATGACGGTGCGAGCGTGGCCGTGGCAAGCAACACAATGCCCGCCATGACCGGTGGGATGCGCCGGCCAAGGGCCAGCACGCTGACGACGACGATGACCAGGATTGCAAAGCCAATCAGGGTTCGCGGGCCTGCGAGGAAGTCTTCCGGGATCTTGCCGCCGGTTTGGGCGGCCTTGATGTTGTCTGGGATCAGCAGTAATCCCCTGGCGAAGGCAACGTTGCGCGTGTCCTGGAGTCCGCCGTTGGTGTTGTTGAACTTCATCAGGTCGTGCAGGGACTGCGGGATCGTTCCTGGGAAGCCCTTCGGCCACAACATGAAGGCGGCGATGTTGGACAGCGCAATGCCCGCGAAGGTGATAACGCCCCAGCGCCATTGCCGTGCGGCGAAGAACACCATCGCCAGCACGGCGAATTGAGGCTTGAGGAGTACGGCCAGCACCACCATGAACGCGACCAGGCCCCACCGGCGGCGGGACAGCGCGACGAAGAAGACCAGCGCGATCGGCACGACGAACCCTGTCGAGTTGCCGCGGTCGATGATTCCCCACGCGGGTACGGCTGCGACAGCCAGCGCGACGAACACCACCACACGTTCTAAACCCTGGGTTCCGCGAGCGGCCCAGATGGCAGGAGAGATCAGCGCGGCCGTCATTGCGATCAGATAACTGATCAGCCCCAGGCGCGGCACCCCCAGCAGGTGTGCGGGAAACGCGAACAACGTATAGGGCAAACGTGCCGGAGCCCATGTCCCGATGGGGCCGGGCAGGTAACTGGGGGGCAGCAGGACCGGGTACTCGGCGGGATTGGCGCGCACCCCGACGGTCGCGATCATCGCGTAGTCGCTGAAGCAGTGCCGGCCGACATTCATGCCCCAATCAAGCCAGCAGTCTTGGGGGACCAGCAGAAGCGTGGACACCACGTCGACCGCGTAGCACTGGACAAGGACGTAGGCCGTCACCGCCGAGAGTGCCGACCCCAGCAGGATCGTGCCGAGCAGCAGCGTCCGCTCGGACTGGGAGGTGACCGCCGAGATCCGCTCCCGGGTCGCGGTTGCCGCACCACGCAGCACCCCGAGGGGTCGATTCATCTGGATGCTCCTCCCCAGTTCTGCGCGACACGGTAGCAGGAGCGGTGGCCGTCAGGTCAGCCAACGGGCAGTCTGGCTTTCAATTCTTCATCGCTCCACGGCCGCCCGCCCCCGACATTTACTATGAATCCACAGCGGCGCCGTGCCGCAGCAGCCAACGGAGAAGTGAGACGGCCTCGATGACGAAACGCCGGACATGCGACGACACGCATGCACCGACAGAAAAGGCAATCGGATGAAACGGGCGCTCATCACCGGAATCACTGGTCAGGACGGCTCGTATCTCGCCGAGCTGCTGCTGAGCAAGGGATACGAGGTGCACGGCCTCATTCGTCGTGCCTCGACGTTCAACACGTCCCGGATCGATCACCTCTACGTTGATCCGCACCAGCCGGACGCCAAGCTGTTCCTGCACTACGGCGACCTCATCGACGGAACCCGCCTGGTCACGTTGCTGAGCACGATCGAACCGGACGAGGTGTACAACCTTGCGGCACAGTCACATGTGCGCGTGAGCTTCGACGAACCCGTGCACACCGGCGACACCACTGGCATGGGATCCATGCGACTGCTGGAGGCCGTTCGGCTCTCGCGCGTGCAGTGCCGCTTCTACCAGGCGTCGTCATCGGAGATGTTCGGTGCCACGCCGCCACCGCAGAACGAGCTGACCCCGTTCTACCCGAGGTCGCCGTACGGCGCGGCCAAGGTCTACTCCTATTGGGCGACAAGGAATTACCGCGAGGCGTATGGGTTGTTCGCCGTCAACGGCATCCTGTTCAACCACGAATCCCCGCGACGCGGTGAGACATTCGTGACCCGCAAGATCACCAGGGCGGTGGCGCGTATCAAGGCCGGCGTCCAATCCGATCTCTACATGGGAAATCTCGACGCGATCCGTGACTGGGGCTACGCGCCCGAATATGTCGAAGGGATGTGGCGGATGCTGCAGGCGCCCGAGCCAGACGACTACGTGCTGGCGACCGGGCGCGGTTACACGGTGCGCGATTTCGCCGAAGCCGCTTTCGCGCACGCCGGCCTGGACTGGCAGGAGTACGTCAAGTTCGACGAACGGTATCTGCGGCCCACCGAGGTGGACTCGTTGATCGGTGACGCCAGCAAGGCTGCAGATTCGCTGGGCTGGCGCGCTTCGGTGCACACCGGCGAGTTGGCCCGGATCATGGTCGATGCGGACATCGCGGCGCTGGAGTGCGAAGGCAAGCCGTGGATCGACAAGCCGATGCTTGCGGGTCGCGCATGACGCGCGCCATCGGCGAACTGGACCGCTCGGCGCCGGTTTACATTGCGGGCCACCGCGGCCTGGTGGGGTCGGCCCTGCTGCGCCGATTCCAAGACGAGGGCTTCACCAATCTTCTGCTGCGGTCGCGCACTGAACTGGACCTGACGGACCGTGCGGCTACCTTCGATTTCCTGCTTGACGCGCGCCCGCAGGTCGTCATCGACGCGGCAGCCCGGGTCGGCGGCATCATGGCGAATAACACTTATCCCGCTGACTTCCTCTCGGAAAACCTGCAGATTCAGGTCAATCTGCTCGACGCCTCGGTCGCGGCTCGGGTCCCGCGGCTACTGTTCCTCGGATCGTCGTGCATCTACCCGAAACTGAGCCCGCAGCCGATCCCGGAGAGCGCGCTGCTCACCGGTCCGCTGGAGCCGACCAACGACGCCTACGCCATCGCCAAGATCGCGGGGATCCTCCAGGTTCAGGCGGTGCGCCGGCAGCACGACCTGCCCTGGATTTCGGCGATGCCCACCAACCTCTACGGGCCTGGCGACAACTTCTCGCCGTCCGGCTCTCACCTACTGCCGGCGCTCATCCGCAGATACGAAGAAGCCAAAGCCGGCGGAGCGCCGGAAGTGACCAACTGGGGCACCGGGACCCCGCGGCGCGAACTGCTGCACGTCGACGACATGGCCGGTGCGTGTCTGCATCTGCTGGAGCACTTCGACGGGCCCACCCAGGTCAACGTCGGTACCGGCATCGACCACACCATCGCCGAGATCGCAGCGATGGTCGCGGACTCGGTGGGTTACACCGGCGAAACCCGCTGGGACAGCACCAAACCGGATGGAACGCCGCGCAAGCTGCTTGACGTCTCGATGTTGCGGGAGGCGGGATGGCAGCCGAAAGTCGGGCTGCGGGAGGGGATTGAGGCTACCGTGGCCTGGTATCGGGAGCACGCCGAGACGGTCCGGCAGTGAACAGGCTAGAGCGCATCCTGCGAAACACGCTCCGTCGCAGGGGGATCGAGGTCTCCCACTATTTCCCGGAACTGGACTGGGAGCGCAATTTCCTGCGTCAGTTGCAAGCACATCAGGTCGCCGTGGTGCTCGACGTCGGAGCAAACTCGGGCCAGTACGCCACCGGTCTGCGCGAGAACGGCTACACCGGACGCATTGTCTCTTTCGAGCCGCTGTCCGGGCCGTATGCGACCTTGCAACGCAACGCCTCGACGGATCCGCAGTGGGACACCCGGCACTGCGCACTCGGTGACACCGACGGAACCATTTCCATCAATGTCGCAGGCAACGAGGGTGCCAGCAGTTCGGCTCTGCCCATGTTGCAGCGCCACCAGGACGCCTTTCCGCCGGCAAATTACGTTGGCACCGAAGAGGTTCCGATACACCGACTGGACTCCGTGGTCTCCGAAGTGCTGCGGCCGAACGATGTCGCGTTCCTCAAAATTGACGTGCAAGGCTTCGAGAAGCAGGTCCTCGACGGGGCCGAGTCGACGGTGAAAGACCGCTGCGTCGGTCTGCAGCTCGAACTGTCTTTCCAGCCACTCTATGAGGGCGGCATGCTGATTCGGGAAGCGCTGGAGCTCGTAGATTCGCTGGGCTTCACCCTTGCCGCGTTGCTACCTGGTTTCACCGACCCCCGTAACGGGCGCATGCTGCAGGCCGACGGAATCTTCTTCCGCGGCAGCGATTAACCAGGCGGCTCCTTATTCGCTGACAGCCGTCCGAACACGCCTTCCCAGAATCGACTGTTGTAAGCGTAAAGTTCCCGGCCACGCAGGTAGGCGCGCGATATCCGCCTGCCCCCATAGGGATAGCGGCCGTGCAGGTCACCCATGCGCCGCAGGTCCCCGAAAACGTCACTCGGTTCCCGGTGCGATCCCACTCCGGTGGTGTCGAATTCGCAGAACACCCGCTCAATGGTGACCGGCTCTCGCTGCAGCGCTGCGCGCAGTATGAATTCCTGGTCGGCCGCGATCCCGAAATCGAGGTCGTAGCCTCCGATCTTGTCCACCAGCGCAGACCCGAAGAACGACGCCTGGTGCGGAACGACCTGCTTGCCGGCCAGAAACTTCCGCAGGCTGAACGGGATAGGACCACGCACCCGGTCCATGCCGATCAGGCGATCCATTCCGAAGCCCCACTGATCGCGTGCCGCCACCTTGCCCGAAAGCGCCTGCACCGCCCGGGAAATCACGTCAGGTTCGGAAAAGCGATCCGCGGAGTGCAGGAACCACAACAGGTCACCGGAGGCGTGCGCAATGCCCTGATTCATCGCGTCGTACCGGCCGCCGTCGGGCTCGGACTGCCAGTATTCGAAGGCGGGCCGGACCCCGGACAGATAGTCGCGGACCTCGTCGCCGGACCCGCCGTCGATGACGATGTGCTCGATGAGTCCTTCGTAACGCTGCGCCCGCACGCTTTCCACCGTGCGTTTCAACCCTTCGAGGTCCTTGAAGGAGATCGTTATCACCGAGACGGTCGGAGCCGAAGTCACCGAATTCTCTCCTGATGCTGGTGCGGTGATCCGTGGATCAACCGGTCTTGATACCAATGAACGTGCCCCGCAGATTCGCGGCGTAGGAACCTCCGAGCAGAGACTCGGCGATGCTCGGCTCCAGGTTCGCGTACTCCTCCAACACCAGGTCGAATCCGACGTCCTTCATCGCCTGCAGCAGATATTCACGTTGGATCCAGAACGATCGGCGGTTGTCCCAGGACGCCCACTTCGCCGTTTCCCGCTTACCGAACGAGCGGTCGTCAGAAAACTCGGTGAACCACCTGCCGGGCAGGCCCTCGTGCTCGGTGGGGGCTGAGAGCATGAATTTCACCGGCTCGGGCCTCCTCAGCACCCGGTCGGTGAACTGCCGCGCCGTAGTGGGCAGCCGAAGCAACTTGTCACTGCGGTTGATGAGCGAGAAGTGCGTCTGCAGAATCAGCAGCTTGTTGGTCACCGCCGACAGGGTTTCCAGGTAGGCCTTGGGATTCTCGAGGTGGTAGTACAGACCGCAGCAGAACACCGCGTCGAAAACCCCGTGATCCGCGATGTTCAGCGCATTGTCCTGAACGAACTGCAGATTCGGCAGATCGGTCTTCGACTTGATGTGGTTGCAAGCCGCGATGTTCAGCTCACGAACCTCAATTCCCAGTACCTGAAAACCCAAGCGCGCGAACTCAGTTGCGTATCCGCCTTCAAGGCACCCGATATCGGCCAGGCGTCGCTCACTCTTGTCTCCGGGAAACACCGTGTCCAGGATGCCGCGCGACGACTTGAACCACGAATACTCGTCCACCGACTGCGCTGCCCCGGGAATCGTGTAGGTGCCGTCGTCCAGGCGGACGTTGTGAGCGGTGAATTGCACCGCTGCGTCCGATTTTCCTGCCACCATCTGTTGCCAGATCCTTCCGTCGTCGTCTCGTGCCTTGTCAGCTATCAGCGGGACCGGCTGAGTGCCGCAGGCGGGATGGCCAAATATCCACGAGCCCCTTCCGGCTGGGCGTAGCGGCGGCGAGCTTGCGCCACTGGATCTTAAGCCGCCTCGCCGGGGTCGCCCAGCGGTGCTGTAGTGCCAGCATGGCAAATCTAGGGTGCGCTGCGATGGTGTTTTGCAGCGCGGCCTCACCCTCGGGGCCCGGGATCTCCGCGATATGGCGCAGGATCCAGTCCGCCATGAACGCGATCAGCTCCTCGCGCGCGGGGTCGCCGGCGAACACATCGAGCATCGCGTCGAACGTCGCAGCATGCCCCGGACCCTGGGTCAGCCAGAATTTGGCCGGGTCCATGACCTGGTTGTGCCACATACCTTCGGCATGCCGGCGATAGACGGACATGGTGTCGGGCAGCATGGCGATCTCGCCCCGGGCGGCGTGCCGGACGTGCAGGTGCCAGTCCAGCGGCATCACGTCGGCGGGGATGTCGTCGTAACGCGGCAGGCGGCGGTACATCACCGAATTGGTCTGGATGAAGTTCATCAGGATCAGCCCGTCGACGCTCAGGTTGCCCCGCACGTGGACCGGGGGAAATATCGAGTCTTTGGCGTAGCCGTCCTCCCAGACCACCCGCACGGGGTGGAAACACACGGTGGTCTCCGGATGCCGGTCGAGAAACGCCACCTGCTTGCGCAGCTTCAGCGGGTCGATCCAGTAGTCGTCGCCCTCGCACAACGCGATGTATTCGCCGCGAGACTCCGACAGTGCGCCGACCAGATTCTTGTTGAGGCCCAAGTTCTCCGGCCGGTAGATCGGGCGGAACATGTTCGGGTACCGGCTTGTGTACTCGCGGATGATCGACGGTGTGCTGTCGGTGGAGGCGTCGTCGGCGACGACGATTTCCACCGGGAAGTCCGTCTGCTGGGCGATGAAGCTGTCGAACGCCTGACGAACGTAGGTTTCCTGGTTGTGGGTGGTGGTGACGATGCTGACTTTGGGCGCGTCGACCGCCGGTTCGGTCACCGCGAGCCTCCTTCGTGCGCTGCGGCAGGGATCCGTTGGGTCGGCACCGCCGCCTTCGGGACGCCGGACGTACAGCACACGCTCGCGGAGTATAGCCAGCGTCGGGTGGCCCGGGGCCGCAACCGAACACCTGTGCGTGCGCAAACAACCTCAAAGCCGACGGCGGGTGCGCCGGTTCGCCCGCCTGTTCGAGGCGCTGTCGGCCGCAACACGCCCGATGCGGCAAACGTTGCTGCTCAGAGGACATATTTCAGTAATTTCTCAGTAACGCCACGAGCGGCGTCGTGTTTTAGTAACGTCCTCGGTGATGTGGTCGATGGTGTTGTTGATGGGCCTCGGGATGGCGATAGATCCTGCACGGCTGGGTTTTGCTGTCGTGATGATGTCGCGCAAGCGTCCCATGCTCAACCTCTTCGTCTTCTGGGCCGGCGGGATGGTTGCCGCCGTCGCCGTCGCCGTGGCGGTGCTCGTTTTCGTCCGCGAAGTTGCCGTGGTCGCCATACAGACCGCAGTCGCCATGGCCAACGACTTCCGCGAAACCACAGTGGTGCTGTCGGGTGGGCGCCTTCAGGTCACCATCGGGGTCATCATGCTGATGCTCGCCATCCGCATGCTGGCGCAGTCCCGTGCACAGGCCGGGATCCCGGTAGCGGTGGGTAGCGGCGGACTGCCGACGATGGTGCTCGAGCAGCGTCCGCCGGGACTCTTCGCCCGGGCGGGTGCCCGCGTTCAGGGGATGCTGAACTGCGACGTGGTGTGGCCCGCATTCCTGGTCGGGATCGCGACATCGGTTCCGCCCATGGAGAGCGTGATCGCGTTGACCTTCATCATGGCCTCGGGAGCCGAGATCGGGACGCAGTTTGGGGCGTTCCTGGTGTTCGTGCTGCTGGTGCTCATGGTCATCGAGATTCCCTTGGTTGCCTACCTGGCGCTGCCGCAACGTACCGAGCAGGTGATGATGCGGATTCAGACCTGGGTGCGCACGTACCGCCGCCAGATGACGGTGACGATCCTCTTCGGAGTCGGTTGCCTCACTCTGTTCCAGGGCGTGGCGGCTCTCTGAGCTGCTGCCAGGTGCGCTACGCCGCATCGAGATTGAAAAACGGTGCAACCCGACCACGCTGACCAATCAGCTGCCGTGCCTCGTGTTTCGGTGTGCATCCCGATGTACAACAACAGCGCCACCATCACCCGCGCATTACGCAGCATTCTCGACCAGGACGGCGTCGACTTCGAGATCGTCGTGGTCGACGACGACTCCACCGACGATTGCGCCGCCATCGCTGCGGCCATGCTGCGGCCCCAGGACCGGCTGGTGCGCAACTCGCCCCGGCTGGGACTCAACGGAAATCACAACAAGTGCCTGGAAGTCGCGCGCGGTGACCTGATCCAGTTTGTGCACGGCGACGACTGGCTGCTGCCGGGTGCCCTCAAGACCCTTGCCGCCTGCTTCGACGATCCCGCGGTGGGCGTGGCGTTCGCGCCGCGGCAGATCGAGACCGACGACGCCGACTGGGCGCGGCGTTACGGCCGGATCCACACCCACTTTCGCAAACTCGATGAGTACAACCAGGGATCGTCGTTGGTCACCCAGATGGTGGCCCGCGGTGCCAAGGACAACTGGATCGGCGAACCGACCTGTGTGATGTTCCGTCGTCAGCTGGCGCTGGATGCCGGCGGGTTCCGTGCCGATATCTTTCAGCTGGTCGATGTCGACTTCTGGATGCGCCTGATGCTGCGGTCGGCAGTGCGTTTTGTCCCGCAGGAGCTTTCGGTGCGCAACCACACCACGGCGACGGCGACGACGCGAGTCATGGCGACCCGGCGCAACCTGCTGGACCGCCAGCACGTACTCACCTGGATGATTTTGGATCCGATGTCGCCCAACCGTATTCGGATCGCCGCGGCCCTGTGGTGGATCCCCGCCTGGTTGGCTCTGTTGATCGAGGTCGCCATCCTGGGCCCGCAGCGTCGCCAGCACGTGAAGACGCTGGCCATGGCGCCCTTCCGTGAGTTCCGCCTCGCCCGTGAGCTGCGGGATTCGACGATCCGGCCGGCTCAGCCGTCGATTTCGGCGGTCAGCCCGAACTCGGCGAACGTCTCGGATACCAGCTCGCGCAACGCTTCTGGAGAGTTCCGGCCGCCGGGCCGATAAGCGACCACGCTGACGAACACCCTGCCGGGGATCCGCCCGGACGCGACGAAAAGCTGGCCGCCCATGCCGTCCAACGCGCGCTTGCTGATGCCGGGCTCGATGAGTCGTCCGTATGCGAAGTCGGCGTCGGAGCCGTCCGGTCGGATCACCGCGGGATCCAGTGGACCCAGGTTGGAACAACCGACCGGCAGGGCAGCCGAACCCAAGCCGACCCCTACCAGCTTCCGCGCCGCCCACGGCGGCGTCAGGGCGGCCAGCGGCAGCGGCGCCAGCAGCTCGTAGGCGTGCGCGGCCCGTTCGGTGAGCGCCTGTTTGAGCTTCCCGCGTATCTCCGTCAGATCCGACGCCGCGTCAGCGGGGTCGACGGCGATATTGGCGAAGGTCATGGCGTTGCCGCGGGTGTCGTCTGCCACGCGCTGGCCCACCGGGAACGCCAGGGCCACGGTCCCGTCGGCGGCGTGCCGGCCCATGCGCGCGCCGAGTTTGGCGGCGAATCCCGCGAACAGCGAGTTGCTGGTGCCCCCGAGCCGCGCCGCGCAGGCATCCCAATGCGCGAGATCGACGTAGGCCACCAGGGTGGGCACCACGACGGGGAGGTCGGCGCGCGCCGTCCGTGGGGCGGGCGGAGCTCCCGCGATCGACGATGTGAACTCTTTTCGGCCCTGCCGCGCCAGTCGCAGTCCGGCCGCCAGCGCCTTGGCCAGCTCCGGCGCAGATGCGAGCGTGAGCCGCGCGTCCTCGAGCACCGCCTGCCGACGGGTGCGCGAGCCGGGCGGGGGATAGCCCAAGTCCCGAATCCGGCCCTTGGCCGCGTCGGCGATCACCTCCACCAACCCCAGTCCGTCCACCAGCGTGTGTGACGCAACCAGGCTGATGGCCGCTCCCTCGTTCTCCAATGGCAGCACACCCAGGTGCCAGCCGGGCCCGAATTCGGGGTCGATGGGCCGGCAGGCGCGCTCGTATGCCCACGCGTTCACCTCGGCCCGGGGACGTGGCGTCCCGGCAATCTCCAGTTCCGGGCCCAGCGACACCACCCATCGGTCGCGGGCGAAAGGCAAGGGGGAGCGTTCAATTCGACGGCCCAGCAACCCATGGCCGAGGTTGTGGTGAAAACGGCGCAGCCCGTCGATATCGATCTGGCGCTGGTACAACCAGACAACCTGGGCAAGCGTCCCGTACCCGAGCGCCCGCACACCCAGGAACGACACCTGATCCATGTGCGCGAGTCGGTTGTCCACGATGGGGCAATTATCCACCCCGTTTGGAATCCCGTTTTCCAAAGCTGGGTCCTCGGCAAAGGTAGTCTGATGTCCGTGGTTGAATCCTCACTTCCCAATGTCGTGCGCGAGCGTGCGAGTCTGCAGCCCAACGACATTGCGCTGACCTATATCGACTACGACCATTCCTGGGACGGCGTCGAGCTGACCCTGACCTGGTCACAGCTGTATGTGCGCATGCTCAACCTCGCCGCGCTGATCCGCGAGCACGCGACGACCGGGGACCGCGCGCTGATTCTGGCGCCGCAGAGCCTGGACTACATCGTGAGTTTCCTGGCGTCGCTACACGCCGGGGTCATCGCCGTACCGCTTTCGGTTCCAATGGGCGGCGCCCACGACGAACGCACGGCGTCGGTGCTGGCCGACACCTCGCCGGCCGTGGTGTTCACGGCGTCGTCGATCGTCGACAACGTGGCGGAGTACGTCCGGGAGCAGCCGGGCGACGTCAAGACCGAGATCATCGAACTCGACAAGCTGCAGCTGGACGGTCGGCCGGGCGCGGCCGGCCGCGCCCGGTATGACCAGCCGGAGACGATCTACCTGCAGTACACCTCCGGCTCCACCCGCACCCCGGCCGGGGTGATGGTGTCGAACAAGAACCTGATGGCGAACTTCGAGCAGATCATGACCGCCTACTACGGCGTCTACGGCAAACTCGCGCCGCCGGGATCGACCGTGGTGTCGTGGCTGCCGTTCTACCACGACATGGGCTTCATCCTGGGACTGATCATGCCCATCCTGACGGGCATGCCGGCGAAGCTGACCAGCCCCATCGGATTCCTGCAGCGGCCGGCCCGGTGGATGCAGATGCTCGGCAACAACACGCTGGGTTTCACCGCCGCGCCGAACTTCGCGTTCGATCTGGCATCGCGCAAGACCAAGGACGAGGACCTCGAAGGCCTGGACCTCAGCGGCATCCACGCCATTCTGAACGGCAGTGAGCGGGTGCAGCCCGTCACGCTGAAGCGGTTCGTCGACCGGTTCGCTCCGTTCGGACTCGACCCCAAGGTCATCCGTCCGTCCTACGGCATGGCCGAAACCACGGTGTACGTCGCCACCCGGCAGGCGGGGCAGCCGCCGAAGATCGTCAACTTCGACGCCACGAAGTTGCCGGACGGCCACGCCGAACGCATCGAAGGCGAAAGCGAAAGCAGCACACCGCTTGTCAGCTACGGCGTGGTGGACACCCAGGAAGTCCGCATCGTCGATCCCGACACCGGAATCGAGTGCCCGGAAGGGACCGTCGGCGAACTCTGGGTACATGGCGGCAACGTCGCGTCCGGGTACTGGCAGAACCCCGAGACGACGGCGGCCACCTTCGACGCGTCGATCGTCAACCCCACCCCCGGCACACCGGAGGGTCCGTGGCTGCGCACCGGGGACTCCGGGTTCTACTCCGAGGGCGAGCTCTTCATTCTCGGTCGCATCAAGGACCTGCTGATCGTGTACGGGCGCAACCACTCGCCCGACGACATCGAGGCGACCATCCAGACGGTCAGTCCGGGTAGGTGCGTGGCGATCGCGGTTCCGCAGGACGGCGTCGAGAAACTCGTCACCATCATCGAACTCAAGCAGAAGGACGAATCGCCAGAGGAGGCGGCGGAGCGTTTCAGCTTCATCAAACGTGAAGTCACGTCGGCGATTTCGAAGGCTCACGGCCTGAGTGCGTCCGACATCGTGCTGGTTGCCCAGGGTTCGATTCCGATCACCACCAGTGGCAAACCCCGCCGCGCGCAGTGCGGGGAACTCTACCGCCGGGGCGAGTTCGTTCGGTTGGACGCTTAGCTCTTACACGCCAACGTTATTGGCGGCGCCGAGCGGAAGTACCGCCAACGCCATGACCACCCACATGAACACGGTGACGGTCCGGTGTGACGTTGCCCGCTCGATTTCCGGACGGGTGATCGCGTAGGCGATGTATACGAGTTCGACGTCGGCGGAAACGATGATCCACCAACGGGTCCAATCCACACCCGTGGCGAATATCGGTACGAACAGAGCTGCCGCCACCGCCACCAGTATGGGATTGCTCTTCAGGGTGCTGAGGAGAACTCGGATCGGAACGGCCGACAAGTATCGGACGATCCACATCGTGCCCAGGAAGAAGATCAGTCCGAGCAGGAACGAACCGAGTAACCGCGCGACGCCGTAGCCGGCCACCAACCCCATCGCGGCGTTCGTGTCGGCATCAAGAATCGGCAGCGCGTTCTCGCAAACCCAGTCGTGAAAGTCCGTCTGGCTTTCGATTCGGCCGAGCAGGTAATCGACCGCCGCGCCAGGCGTTTTGGTGACCGCCCATGGGTTGTCAATGTTTCCGTGGGGGAGTTGACCGCACAGTTTGGCAGCGACATCACGGTGCCCGAAGGCGGCTACCGCGAGCGTGGAGAGAAGTCCGGGTCCCACCGCCAGAGCGGCGCAGAGGCGCTTGGCGGCACGTGTTGTTTCCTTCGGAAGCACCACTATCGCCAGCACCGCGCCCAGCGCCATTTGTAGGGGAATCGCTTCGTGCAGCAGTGCCAGAACGGCCGTGACGCTTCCGTACGTCGCGCTGAGATACGCTGTGGCACGCAGAGTTTGGCACCTGGTGAGGCCCAGGATGTAAGCCAGCAG
Source organism: Mycobacterium gordonae (assembly GCF_001417955.2). Lineage (GTDB taxonomy): Bacteria > Actinomycetota > Actinomycetes > Mycobacteriales > Mycobacteriaceae > Mycobacterium > Mycobacterium gordonae_B. The sequence goes on from NZ_LKTM01000002.1 coordinate 20,104, forward strand.
CGCGGACATGCCGAACAGTTCCGGGTGGGGAGAATACAGTGCGTAGGACAGCGCAAAGGGCAGTACCGGTATCGCCAGAGCTAACATCGTGCGCCGCGCGCATCCGACGCCCGCAGACGTCGCCCGCCGCATGAATACAGCCACGACCGTCAACCACACGACCGTCGACGCCCAAAGCAGCGTATAGGCGGCCGGAAAGTAACACGAGTCAGGCAGCCAGGAAATGATTTCACCGCCCAGCCCGCGGCGTACGAAGCCGAACTCATAGTTTGGGACGTAATACGTCAGCCAGAAGATGGCATTCGAAAAGCCAACGGCCACCACGTACAGATGCAACAACGCCCATGCCGTAGTCCAACCCATGACCACCGAGAAGACCCTGCGTTGCTGCGCCGCCGGGGTTCGAACAGCCGGCAAGGTTGCCCACTGGGCGGATTTGCTCGGCGGATGAGTAACCATCGTCCGTCTCCCCGGTTCGGCCGCGGAAACTCGCGGCGCTGCGCCAGAGAATCGTCACTCGCGCGCGGTGAGACGAACTACGTAGTGCGCTACTGCAATCCGCCGGAGGTCGGCGACCAGCTACCCAGCTTCGATGGCTGCGTCAGGTAGCTAGATGGCGAGGAGCGGGCTCAGGTGATGACCGGGGTATCCGGCTTCGGCCGCACCGCATCGACCCGGCGGTCACCGTTCGACTCTTGTTGCAGCTCTTCGTAACCCGGCATATCTGCGAGACCGAACAGCGGCAATGAATGGGTCAGCAGTTGATCGACCTGTTGCTTGCCCAGGCGCATCTCTTTCGCCCTGCGCTTGCGTTTGGTCTGCGATGCGCACTTCGACAGGTCGTAGTCGGGCACGGTACTGAGGCCGAACAGTGGTAGTGAGTGGGCCGGCAGCAGGTCGATGGTGCTGCCCACCGGCCTGGGTTTCGGCACGCGAACCACTTTGGGTCGGGGCGGCGGAGCGGGCGCCTTGCCCGTGACGAACCGCTTGGTGCGGGCCAGCCACACGTCGGCCTGCTGTTCGAACTTGCTCTTCTTGCGATTCTTGTTGGTCCGGCCCATCTGTGAGGGCCACCAGTTCTTCTGGCCGATCATCGCCGCCAGCGCGGGAACGGTGATGGTGCGCACCAGGAACGTGTCGATGACGATGCCGATACCGATGGTGAAGCCGGCCTGAGCCATCGTAGTCACACTGGCGGCCAGTAGGCCGAACATGGACGCTGCGAAAATCAACCCCGCCGAGGTGATCACACCACCCGTCGAGCCCACGGTGCGGATGACGCCGACCCGCACGCCGTGCGGTGACTCATCTCTGATTCGCGAGATCAGCAACATGTTGTAGTCGGCGCCGACGGCGACCAACAGGATGAACGACAGTCCTGGCAGGCTCCAGTGCAGGTCCTTACCCAAGATCAACTGGAAGACGATGACGCCCAGGCCGAGGGCCGACAGGTACGAAACCAACACGGATGCAATCAGATACAGCGGCGCGATGACGGCCCGTAGCAGTGCTACCAGAATCAGGAACACGATGATGATCGTCGCGATGACGATGAACCGGATGTCGCTGTTGTAGTAGTCGCGGGTATCGGCCATCACAGTCGGCATGCCGATCAGGGCGATCTTGGCGTCCGACAATTCGGTGTTCGGTAACGCGGAGTTGGCGGTCTGCACGATCTTTCGGATCTGATTCATGCCCTCGACGGTGAAACCGTTGAGACCGCTCTGCACCAGGTACTGGGCCGCGTGACCGTCCGGCGACAGAAACGCCTGGGCGCCTTGTTTGAAGTCGTCACGGCTCAGGATCTGCGGTGGAATATTGAACCCGGCCATGTTCGGTCGTTCCGCGTCGCGGCGCATTCCCAGCAGGAAGTCGGAAGCCTCGTTGAGGCCGCCACCCATCTTCTTGACCTGATCGACCAGTGCCTGGACGCCGTCCGCCACGGCGCCGCTGCCGTCGGCCAGTGCCCCGGCCCCCTGCTGCAGTTGCGACAGCGTATTGGGCAGACCTTTCACCATCTTCATGGTGTTGACGATCTGCTTCAGTTGGTCGTCGAGTTTGCCTACCGTCTGCGCCAGCGTCTGGTACTGATCGGTCTGTTGCAACGTGACCGCGAACGCTTGGATCGAGCGGAGCAGGCCGTTGTTGCCGGACTCGACGATGGCCGCCAGTTGTCCGCGCGATCGCACACAAGCGGGGTCGGCGTTGCAGGACGGGCTTTCATTGAGGGCCGTCACCATGGGGGCGGCCCACACCGCCGTGGTTTGGGCATCGCTGACGGTCCCGCTCAAGTTGTTGCCGAGCGCCCGCATACGGCTGACAGCGCCGGACGCCTGGTCGAGCTGCTGGATGGTCTTGTCCCCACCCATCAGCTGCAGCATGTTCTGCAGCATGCTGACCAGCCCGGCCGAGCTGGCGACGGCTTCGTTGACCTGGCTCCGAATCTGGGCCAGGGCGTCGGCCAGTTGCCGGGAGCCGCCGACCAGATGGTCCAGCTCTCCTCCGTGTTCGGAGATGGCCGAGGACGCCTCGTTGAGCTTGCTGCCGACCTCACCGGCCTGGAACGACACCTTGGTCTCTTTCAGCGGTTCCCCGTTGGGCCGGGTGAGGCCGCGCACCATGACGATGTCGGGCAGGTCGGCGATCCGGCGCGACATCATTTCCAGGTCGGCCAGGGCTGCCGGAGTGCGCAGATCGCTCTTCGACTGGACGAACAGAACCATCGGGCTCATCGAGTTCATCGGGAAGTGACGATTCAGTGCGTTGAAGCCCCGGACGCTGTCCATGTCCTGCGGGACCGTCTTGAGGTCGTCGTAGTTGAACCGGATCAGGCTCGTGCTGCCGGCCAGTGCGAGCAGGATGACCAGGCTGCCGACCAGGTGAATCACGGGACGCCGGACGATGCGGGATCCCGAAATGCGCCAGAACCGAGTGGTCAGGTCGCGGCGCGGCTTGATCCAGCCGCGCCGGCCGACGATCACCAGGACCGCCGGCAGGAAGGTAGTCGCCGCGATCAGCGTCACGACGATGGAGATGGAGATCGCCGGCCCGACGGCCGAGAACACCTCCAGCTTGGTGAAGATCATCGCGAGGAAGGTGACGGCGACGGTGGCCGCCGAGGCGGCGATCACCTTGCCGATGGACATCAGCGCCTTTTTCACGGCGACGTCCGAGGCTTCACCTTGTCTCACGAAGTCGTGATATCGGCTGATCAGGAAGACGGCATAGTCCGTCCCGGCGCCGATCATGACGGCGCTCATGAACACGATGCTCTGCATGTTGACCACGAAGCCCATTTCGGCCAACGCGGACAACAGACCCTGTGCACCGACGATGGACACCCCGATGGTGGCCAGTGGCATCATCATCGTGACCAGGTTTCGGTACACGATGATCAAGATGACGAGAACGCTGATGATCGTTCCCGTCTCGATGATCTGGACGTCCTCTTCGCCGATCTTCTGCACGTCGGCGACGGTGGCGACCGGTCCGCTCATGTAGGCGTTCAGCGATGTTCCCGCAACCGTCTTCTTCGCGATCGCGGTGATGTTCCGCAGCGCCTGCTGGCTCTCGGGAGACGTTGCGTCACCGGGCAATTGGATCGGGAGGTTCCAGGCCTTCTTGTCTTTGCTCTCGAAGACTTCCCGCGCCTTCGGCGTGCCCAGGAAATCCTGCACCTGCATCTTGTCCGCCGTATCGGCCTGCAGGTTGTCGATCAGCTTGTGATAGGTCTCTTCGTCGGCGGCGCTCAAACCCTTCTCGTCGGTCAGGATGACCAGCAGCAGGGAGCCGCCCTTGCCGCCGACGCTGGCGCCGCCGCTGAAGGCCTTGGCCATCTCGTGCTGGGCGATCATGGTCGGCGCGTTGTCCGGAAGTTGCTTCGGCTCGTGCTTGGCGGCCTGGACCTGAAGGGGCGGGAAGGTCAGCACGAGAACCACGGCCACCGCGATCCAGGAGCCGATCACCAGCCACGGTTGCTTGACGACGAAGTCGCCAACGCGGTCGAAGATCCCCCCGACCTTGGCTTCGTCGTGCGATTTCACCTGCCGCGCCACGTAATCACCGTACAGGGAGGAGCGCTGGTCAGGTGGGGGAACGAAATATTCCGAAATTTCCGTGGCTTCGCGTCCGCGGGCGCACGCCACTGCCTGGCTGTGCCTGAAAGAACCTGACCAGCGCCATTATTTGAGCAATCGGGAGTGGCTGTGAAACGCGTCACTGAGCGGAATCAAGCCACCCTGCGGGATAGCTCCGCCGGCCGAAAGTTGGACGGATGTGCTTATCTGACGGGTGTCCAGCTTGGCGCTTTCGGCCCGCAGCGCGCGCGAGTCATGCGACACTCTCCCGGTGGCTCTCAGATACCGCCTGCAATCCAACCCCATCGTTGCCAAACTCACCACGAAGTACTTCCTGCCGTTAGGCACCCGCCAGGTGGGCAATGATGTGGTCTTCTTCAACTTCGGCTACGAGGAGGACCCGCCGCTGGGTCTGCCCCTGTCGGACGCCGACGAACAGAACCGGTACGGCATTCAGCTGTACCACCAGACCGCCAGTCAGATCGATCTCACCGGCAAGAAGGTGCTCGAAGTCAGCTGCGGTGCGGGCGGCGGAGCGTCCTACATCGTGCGCACGCTGGGCCCGGCGTCTTACACCGGCCTGGACTTGAACCCGGCCAGCATCGAGCTGTGCCAGAAGAGGCACAGGCTGCCGGGGCTGGACTTCGTCCAGGGCGACGCGATGAACCTGCCGTTCCCCGATGAATCGTTCGACGTGCTGCTCAATGTCGAGGCCTCGCATCAGTATCCCGATTTCCCGAAGTTCCTCGAGGAAGTCGTGCGGGTCCTTCGCCCGGGCGGGCACTTCCTGTACACCGATTCGCGCCGCATCCCCCACATCGCGGGATGGGAGGCGGTGCTGGCTGCGGCGCCGCTGCGCAAGGTCTCCGAACGCGACATCGAAGCGGAGGCAAAGCGCGGGCTGGCCGCGATCACCCGGCGGACGCAGGAGCAGGTCGGCAACCGGGCGCCGGCATTCGTGGGCGCGGTGACCCGCTATGCCGCCGGCCTGATGGACCGGGACCTGCGCAAGGACGGCGGCTTCACCTATCGCATCTACCACTTCGTGAAGGATTGACGGTCCCGCACGGATGCTTCGAGGGATGCTTCGACGATGAAGGCCGTCGTCGCCAGCTACGGCACCCGCGGCGATATCGAGCCGTGTGCCGCGGTGGGGCTGGAACTGCAACGACGCGGCCACGACGTGCTGCTGGCGGTGCCGCCGAACCTGATCGACTTCGTCGAGTCGGCCGGGCTGGCGGCGGTCGCCTACGGGCTCCGTGACTCTCAGCAGGAGTTGGACGAGCAGTTTCTGCACAACGGGTGGCGGTTCCAGAACCCCGTCAAACTGGCGCGCGAGGCCATGGCGCCCGTCACCAGGGGCTGGGCGGAGCTGGCCGCGACGCTGGCGCCCGTGGCGGCCGGCGCCGACGTGCTGTTGACCGGCCAGATCTACCAAGAGGTCGTCGCCAATGTCGCTGAGCGCTATGACATTCCGCTGACCGCGCTGCATTTCTTTCCGATGCGGCCCAACGGTCAGGTCGCATTCCCGGCGCGCTTTCCCGCCCCGGTGGTGCGCAACACCATGAAGACGCTTGACCAGCTGTACTGGCGGATGACCAAAGGTGTCGAGAACGCGCAGCGTCTGGACCTGGGCCTGCCGAAAGCATCCCGCCCGGCCCCGCACCGGATGGCCGAACGTGGCGTGCTGGAGATCCAGGCTTACGACGAACTCTGCTTTCCGGGGTTGGCGGCCGAGTGGGACGAGCGGCGACCGTTCGTCGGTGCTCTCACCATGGAACGGCCCACCGCGGTGGACGACGAGGTCGCGTCGTGGATAGCGGCCGGCACCCCGCCCATTTACTTCGGATTCGGCAGCATGCCCGTTGGATCGCTCACCGACCGCCTGGTCCTGATCAGCGGGGCCTGCGCACGCCTAGGGGAGCGGGCCTTGATCTGTTCGGGACCCCGCGACCAGGCTGCGGGGTTGCAGTTGCCGGATCACGTCAAGGTGGTGAGTGCGGTCAGTCACGCCGCCGTGTTCCCCACCTGCCGCGCGGTCGTCCATCACGGTGGCGCCGGTACCACCGCTGCAGGTCTGCGGGCCGGAGTGCCGACCCTGGTTCTGTGGGTCACCTCCGATCAACCGATCTGGTCGGCTCAGATCAAACAGTTGAAAGTCGGCTGGGGCAGGCGCTTCTCGAGCAGCACAGTGGATTCGCTGGCGTCCGACCTGAAGAAGGTTCTCGCTCCGGATTTCGCCGCCCGGGCGCGTGACCTTTCAGCCCGGATGACCAAGCCCGCCGCCAGTGTTTCCGCGGTCGCAGACCTGCTGGAAAACAGCTTCCGGCGCGGTCATTAGGCCTTCGGAACGCCCCTCGGGGATGTGGCTGCCGGTGTAGGCTTCGCCTGTGTCCCTACTGATTACGGTGCCGGTATTCGGTCAGCACGAGTACACGCATGCACTCGTAGCCGACTTGGAACGGGAGGGCGCCGACTACCTGATCGTCGACAACCGCGGCGACTATCCCAAGATCGGCAATGAACGTGTCAACGTTCCCGGTGAAAACCTGGGCTGGGCCGGCGGCAGCGAACTGGGATTTCGAATTGCCTTCTCCGAGGGCTACTCCCACGCTATGACGCTCAACAACGACACCCGCATCTCCAAGGGATTCGTTGACGCTCTGCTCGACCCGCGGCTCCCGGCCGATGTGGGAATCGTGGGGCCGATGTTCGATCTGGGATTTCCGTACTCGGTTACCGATGAGAAGCCGGACGCCGAGAGCTACACGCCGCGACCGCTGTATCGTGTGGTTCCCGCGATCGAAGGTACCGCCCTGGTGATGTCTCGTCAGTGTTGGGATGCCGTGGGCGGCATGGATCTGACCACGTTCGGCCGTTACGGGTGGGGGCTCGATCTCGACCTGGCACTGCGGGCACGTAAGGCTGGATTCGGTCTGTACACAACCGAAATGGCGTACATCAACCACTTCGGGCGCAAGACGGCCAACACTCATTTCGGCGGCCGCCGCTACCAGTACGGCGCGAGCGCATCGATGATCCGCGGTTTGAGCCGGACTCACGGCTGGCCTGCCGCGATGGGCATCTTGCGGGAGATGGGCGCGGCGCACCGGCGTAAGTGGTACAAGTCTTTTCCGCTCAACTGCACCACCAGCTGCTAAGCGCTGACGCGTACCGCCTCTTCCAGCAGATCGGCGGCCGTGGCGACGGCATCGGCGGGATCGCTCATCCGCGTTGATATCTCGCGGGCGCGGGCGGCGTAATCCGGCTGCAGGATGGTCTTCACACCGCGCAACAGCGACTTGCGGTTGACGTGCGCGAAACGCTTTGCGGTACCGACCTTCACGCGTTGCACCGCGGCCGCCCAGATCGGTTGATCGGCGACGTCCCACAGGATGAACGTGGGCATCCCGGCGCGCAGGCCGGCGGCGGTGGTGCCGGCCCCGCCGTGGTGCACCACCGCGCGGCACCGCGGCAGCACCGTCGAATAGTCGACCAGCCCAACAAGTTTGACGTGCTCAGGCTGGACGGCGAGCGTCGCGCCGACGGGGGCGTACACCAGCGCGCGTTCGCCCAACTCGGCGCATACGTCGGCGATCATCTCGACCGTCTCGGCGGGCGACTGCACCGGGGTGCTGCCGAATCCGAAATAGATCGGGGGACTACCCGCTGCGATCCAGTCGTCCAATTCCGCGTTGGGCTCGGTGTGCAACCGCATCGACAGCGCACCGACGAAGGGCCGCCGCACTTTCCACTCCTGCGCGATCCCGGGGAACAGTGCGGGGTCGTAGGCCTGGATCTCGGGTGCGCCGCGACCCACGATCCGCTGCAGCGCCGGGACCGAGGTGGGGGACAGGCCCAGCTCGCGGCGCTGGGTGCGATCGGCGTCACCGGTGGTGTACGAGTACAGCCGCCAGGACGCCTTGGCGACGGTGCGCACCACCGGGCCGGGCAGCGGTAGCGACGGGATGCCGACCTGCCCGTTGACGTGCATCGGGAAGTGATGCAGCGCCGCCAGCGGAATGTCATGGTACTCAGCGACATTCGCGACGACGCCGTGATAGGTCTGCCCCGTCATCAGTAGGTCGGCACCCTCGGCCAGCTCGGCCAGCGTCGCACCCATCTCCGCCCAGCCCTCGACGAACAGCTCCTTGCCGGCCTGCGCCAGGTTGAGCGGGTTCTGCGCCTTGGTGAGGTTACGGACGAATGCCGCGACCTGGTTGATCTGGATCCCGGAGTCCGGCCCGTACGCCACGCCGCTCAGGCCCGCCGCTTCGACGAACCCGATCAGGTTGGGTGGCACCGCCATTCGCACGTCGTGGCCGCGCCGCTGTAACTCCATGCCGACGGCGGCGCAGGGTTCGACGTCGCCCCGGGTCCCGTGGACTGCCAGTACGAACTTCACGCCGATGCGACTGCTTCCCCCGCCAGCTCCTCGTACAGCAGGTCGGCCAGGCTGCGCACCGTGGTGTTGATGTTGGTGGCGGTGATGCGCACACCCGTCTCGGACTCGATGCGGGTGCGCAGCTCCTGGCTGCTCAGCGAATCCAGGCCGTACTCGGTCAGCATCTTGTCGACGTCGATGGTCCGGCGCAGAATCAGTCCGATCTGCTCGGAGACCATGCGCCGCAACCGAGCCGGCCACTCCTCCTGCGGCAGCTTGTCCAACTCGCTGAGGAACTTGCTGTTCCCGCCGTGCTTCACCGTTGCCTTGAACGCCTCCGCGAACGGACTGTGCTGCGCGAACGCGTTCAGCCACGGCGATCCGATGATGGGGGCGTAGCCGGTGTAGGCGCGGTTGTGCCGCAGCAGCGCCTCGAATGCATAGGCGCCCTCCTCCGGCTGGATGGCGTCGCCGGCCGCCTCGGCGAACGAGGTGGCGCGGCCGATCTCACCCCACGGTCCCCAGGCGATCGAGGTGGCCGGCAGGCCCTGGGCCCGCCGCCAGTGGGTGAAGGCGTCCAGCCAGCTGTTGGCCGCCGCATACGCGCCCTGACCGGGTGACCCGACCAAGGCTGCCGCCGAGGAGAACGAGCAGAACCAGTCCAGCGGCTGATCCGCTTCCATCTCTTGCAGGGCTTCATGCAGGTTCCACGCACCGTGCACCTTGGGCGCCCAGTCCCGGCGGATGAGTTCCTCGGTGATGTTCGGCAATGTGGCGTCTTCGACCACGGCGGCGGCGTGCAACACCCCGCGCAGCGGCAGACCCGTTGCCGTGGCGGTGGCCACCAGCTTCTCCGCCGTACCGGCTTCGGCGATGTCGCCGCACTCCACTACCACGTCGGATCCGATCGACCGGACCAACTCGATTGTCTCCAAAGCCTTTTGGTTGGGCTGGGAGCGTGAGGTCAGGACGATCCGGCCGGCGCCGGCGCTGGCCATCTTCTCTGCCAGGAACAGGCCGAGACCGCCGAGACCGCCGGTGATGATGTAGGAACCGTCGCCCCGGAAGACCGGCGCCTGCTCGGGCGGCATCACCACGCTGCTGCGCCCGACGTGCGGGACGTCGAGCACCAGCTTGCCGGTGTGCTCGGCCGCGCTCATCACCCGGATCGCGGTGGCCGCGTCGGCCATCGGGTAGTGGGTGACTTCCGGCGTCGGCAGCACGCCGTCGGCGATCTGCTGATAGACGGTGCTCAGCAGCTCGTGCACCTGCGCCGGGTGGCTCTCGGCCATCAGGGCCAGGTCGACACCGTGGAACGCGAGGTTCTGCCGGAAGGGGAACAACTCCAGCCGGGTGTTGGAGTAGATGTCACGCTTGCCGATCTCGATGAAGCGTCCGCCGAGGGCGAGCAGCTTGATCCCGGCCTGCTGAGCGGCGCCGGTCAGCGAGTTGAGCACGATGTCCACGCCGTAGCCGTCGGTGTCGTGGCGGATCTGTTCGGCGAACTCGGTGTCGCGGGAGTCGTAGACATGCTCGATTCCCATGGCGCGCAACTTCTCCCGGCGCTCCGGGCTGCCTGCCGTGGCGAAGATCTGCGCCCCGGCCGTGCGTGCGATGGCGATGGCTGCCTGGCCGACTCCACCCGTGGCCGAGTGGATCAGCACCTTGTCCCCGGACCGGATCCGGGCCAGGTCCGTCAGGCCGTACCAGGCGGTGGCGTACGCGGTGGTCGCCGCGGCCGCCTCGGCGTCGGTCACGCCGTGCGGCACGGCTGCCGCCAGGCGAGCGTCGCACGTGACGAAGGTCGCCCAGCACCCGTTGGTGGACAACCCGGCGACATGGTCGCCGACCTTGAGGTCGGTGACCTCAGAGCCGACCGCAGTCACCACGCCGCCGAAGTCGAGACCCAGGTCGGGGATTCGACCGTCGAAGGTCTGGTAGCGGCCGAAGGTGGCCAGCACGTCGGCGAAGTTGATGCTGGACGCGCTGACCGCAACCTCGATCTCGGTCGGCCCCGGCGGCACCCGGTCGAACGCGGCGAACTCGAGCGTCTCCAGGTCCCCGGGAGTGCGGATCTGCAGGCGCATGCCGGCGTCGGCGTGATCGACGACAGTGGACCGGCGCTCCTCGGGCTGCAGGGGAGTGGGCAGCATCCGCGCGGTGTACCACTCGTCGTTGCGCCACGCGGTCTCGTCCTCGGCGGTGTTCTGCAGCAACTGCCGCGCCACCTGGTCGGCACCCTGTTCGCCAAGGTCGTTCGGCAGGTCTATGTAACTGACCTTCAACTGCGGGTTCTCCGAGCTGATCACCCGCAGCAGGCCACGCAGGCCGCCCTGCTCGAGGTTGGCCTGATCCTCGGGCAGCACCGTCTGGGCATTGCGCGTCAATGCATATAGCCGCGGCGGCGAGCCCAGCAGGTCCGGCAGCTCCCGGGCGATGCGCACCACGTGCTCGACGTACTGCCCGCCCCGGTCGCCGGACTCGTTGACGGCGTTCTGCTGCGGCGCGGTGACCAGCACCACCCCGTGGAACGCGCCCTCCTGCAGTTGCGTGCGCAGCTGCTCGGCGTGCGCGGCGTGGTCGCCGCCGAACGGCCAGAACAGCGTGGTCGCCTGCGCGTCGTGCACCTTCAGCGCGTCGGTCAGCGCCGTCGCCGTCAGGTCCGCGGCATCGGAGGTGGTGACCAGCAGCCAGTTGCCGGGTTCGGTGACCGTGGCGTCGGGTAGCTCGCGCGGTTGCCACTCGACGGTCAGCAGCCGCTCGCCCAGGACCCGGTCGCGCTCGCTGTCCGGGGAAGCCCCGGTGCCCAGCTGCAGGCCGCGCACCGTCATCAGCACGGTGCCGTTCTCGTCGACGATGTCCAGGTCGGCTTCCACGCCGCCGGCGCCGCACGCGGTCACCGTCGCGTAGCAGTAACGCGCGTGCCGTGCCGAGCCGTAGGCGCGCAGCCTGCGGATGCTCAACGGCAGCAGCAGGCCACCGTTGAGTGCGCTGCCGACACTGGGATGGGCGGCGACCGCCTGGAAGCAGGCATCCAGCAGCGCCGGGTGAACCAGGCCGTAGGTGCCTTGCTGCGGGCGCAGCGGACCCGGCAGCGAAACCTCCGCCAGTACCGTGTTGCCGGCGTTCTCGGCGATGTGCGCTCCGCCGAGGCCTGCGAATGCCGGTCCCAGCCGGTGGCCGCGCCTGTCCATCCACTTGCGGATGTCGTCGCCGTCCACCGGACGCGGGTGGTTTGCCAGCAGCTCGCTCAGGTTCAGGGCGGATGGCTGGTCCGCCGGGTCGGCCGCGTGCAGCACCGCGGTGGCCTGCCGCTCGTAGCGCCCTTCGCGGTTGCTCTCCACGGTGAAGTCGACGACGTCGGGGCCCTGGAATGTCGCGGTGATGCCGACCGGCGTCTGCTTGTCCAGCGGCAGCGACTGCTCGAAGCGCAGGTCGCGCACCTCCGCCGCCTCGCCGAGGACGGTGCGGGCCGCGACCAGCGCCATCTCGCAGTAGGCGGCGCCGGGCAGCACGTCGGCGTTACGGATCTGGTGGTCACCCAGCCAGGGCAGCGCGTCGGTGCCGACCTCGCCCTGCCACACGTGGCGCTCCGGTTCCTCGGGAAGCCGCACGTGCACGCCCATCAGGGGATGCGCGGGCACCAGCGCGCTGCGGCGCGCCACCGAGTCCAGACCGCTGGTGGCCAGGAACAGCGACCGCTGACTCCAGGTGGGCAGCGGCGCGTCCAGCAGGCGTCCATCGGGGTAGAGCACGGCCCAATCGAGGGCGGCGCCCGCGGCATACAGGTCGCCCAGCAGCCCACGCAGGCCATGCGGCAGTGGCTGCTCGCGGCGCATGCTCGCCAGCGCGGCGGCCGCCTTGTCCAGGCTGCGTGCGGTCTGGTCCACGGCGTTCGTCAGCAGCGGGTGCGGGGACAACTCGGTGAACACCCGGAAGTCATCCTCCAGCGCGGCCTGGACCGCGGCGGCGAAGCGCACGGTGTGGCGCAGGTTGTCGGCCCAGTAGCCGGCGTCGCAGTACGGTTCCTCGCGCGGGTCGAACGAGGTGGCCGAGTAGTAGGCCACCTCCGGCTCCAGCGGCTCGATGTCGGCCAGCACCTCATAGAGCTCGTCGAGGATCGGGTCGACCTGCGGCGAATGCGAGGCGACGTCCACGGCCACTTCGCGGGCCATCACGCCGCGTTCTTCCCAGGTGGCGACCAGGTCGCGTACGGACTGGGTGTCGCCGCCGATCACGGTGGACTGCGGCGAGGCCACCACCGCCACTACGACGTCGCTGACACCGCGCGCCACCAGCTGGGTGATTACTTCCTCGGCGGGCAATTCCACCGATGCCATGGCGCCCGCGCCGGAGATGCGGGTCATCAACTTGGAGCGCCGGCAGATCACCTTGACACCGTCTTCCAGCGACAACGCGCCGGCGACGACGGAGGCGGCGGACTCGCCCAGCGAGTGCCCGATGACCGCACCGGGGTTGGCGCCGTAGGACTTCATCGCCGCGGCCAGCGCCACCTGCATGGCGAAGATCGTGGGTTGCACGCGGTCGATTCCGGTGACCTTCTCGGGGGCGGTCATCGCCTCGGTGACCGAGAAGCCGGACTCCGCGGCGATCAGCGGTTCGATCTCGGCGACCTTGGCGGCGAACACCGGCTCGGTGGCCAGCAGGTCCTTGCCCATCTCGGCCCACTGCGATCCCTGCCCGGAGAACACCCAGACCGGGCCCTTGTCGTCCTGCCCGGTGGCCGGTGGGTAGGGCACCTCGCCCCTGGCGACCTCACGCAGTCCTTCGACCAGCTGCGCACGGCTGTCGGCCAGGACGGTGGCGCGTACCGCGCGCGGGGTACGCCGGCGGGCCAGCGTGTAGGCCAGGTCCCGGATGTCCAGCTCCTCCTGGGCGTCCACCCAGTCGGCCAGCCGGGTCGCCGTCTGGTGCAGTCCGTCTTCGGAGCTCGCCGAGATCGGGAAGATCAGTGCGCCCTGCAGGGCGGTGGCGCCGTCCGGCTCGACGGTCTTGGGCGACTGCGGCTCCGGTGCCTGTTCGATCACGGCGTGCACGTTGGTGCCCGAGAATCCGTACGACGACACAGCGGCCCGGCGCGGTGCCGCGTCATCGCCACCGGGCCAAGGCGTATTGTCCTGTGGGACAAAAAGATTGGTTTCGATCTCGGCGAACTTCTCGGGCAGCTTGGTGAAATGCAGGTTCTGCGGGATCACGCCGTGCTGCACCGCCAGCACCGCTTTCATCATGCCCAGCGCGCCGGCCGCCGACTGGGTGTGCCCGAAGTTGGTCTTCACCGACGCCAGGGCGCACGGTCGGGTGGTGCCGTAGACCTCGGCGAGGCTGGCGTATTCGATGGGGTCGCCGATCGGGGTGCCGGTGCCGTGTGCTTCGACCATGCCGATGGTGGTCGGGTCGACGTCGCCGGCGGCCAGCGCCGCGCGGTACGCCGCGACCTGCGCGGGCAGCGACGGCGTCACGATGTTGACGGTGCGGCCGTCCTGGTTGGCCGCGGTGCCGCGGATCACCGCCAGGATCCGGTCACCGTCGCGCTGGGCATCCTCGAGGCGCTTGAGCAGCAGCATGACCGCGCCCTCGCCCGATACGAAGCCGTCGGCGTTCACGTCGAACGCGTGGCAGTGCCCGGTGGCGGACAACATTCCGATGGCCGAACCCGACGCGGCCTTGCGGGGCTCCAGCGTCACCGAAGCGCCGCCGGCCAGCGCGATGTCACTCTCGCCGTCGTGCAGGCTCTGGCATGCCAGGTGAATGGCCGACAGGCCTGACGAGCACGCGGTGTCAACGGTCATCGCCGGACCGCTGAGGCCCATTGCGTAGGAGACCCGGCCGGACCCCATCGCGAAACTGTTGCCCATGTAGCCGTAAGGGCCGCTCAGGGTGTCGGCATCGGCATGCATGAACAGGTAGTCGTCGTGCATCAGGCCGACGAAAACGCCGGTCTGGACGGCGGTCAGCGCATCGCGGGTGAGGCCGGCGTGTTCCATCGCCTCCCAGGACGTCTGCAGCAGCAGGCGGTGCTGCGGGTCCATCTCGGTCGCTTCGCGCTCGGTGATGCCGAAGAACTCCGGGTCGAAGTCGGCGACGTCGTCCAGGAAAGCGCCCCATTTACAGACCGTCCGGCCCGGGACGCCGGGCTCCGGGTCGTAGAACTCCTCGACGTCCCAGCGGTGGGAGGGAACCTCGGTGACGAAGTCGTCGCCGCGTAGCAACGCTTCCCACAACCGTTCCGGGGAGTCGATGCCTCCCGGCAGTCTGCACGCCATACCGATGACGGCAACCGGAGTGACACCCGTCCTGTCCACGTCTTTCACCTCTCCATACCCCGCGCGTACCACCGGGCTTCGGTTCAGCTTTTCCCAGCGATCAGCTCGAATCTCATTCGCTTTGCGGGGCGCCGCTGCGCTGCGCGAGCGAGCGAACCCGTCGACCAAGCCCTGCCCCCGCGCCGAAGCCAACCTCACATTCGTGAGGTGATCGCAGCGTATCCGGTTTGCTCGGTCGATGTGGAAAAATCGTGCAGACGTACAAGAATTGTGCGTATCTTCACGCGGGCGCCGGGAGCCGCTCGGCCACCGCGGCCGAGTCGGGCAAGGCGCTCGAATCAGCGGGCCGGGTGCGTGGCGAGGGCGTGTCCGACAGCGTCCCGCAACGCTGCCTGGCGGCTCAAAATCGCTGCTCAACAGCGTAAGATCCGCGATCTGGCGCGCCTCAGGGCCGTCCCGGAGTGTGGTTCGGCGCTTCGCGCGCGAGCGCCCGCGCCGACGGTCGAAGCGGGTCCTCGGGCCTTGACTTCACGGAGGTCGGCTCCGACGCCACACCTCTGTTCGTAAGGAGGAACCGCTGTATGCACCCGTCCGGAAAACGTAGCTACCGGGTAGTTGCGCGGGCGTGACACAGACGCCGATCAGGCTGGTGGAGGCGGGCGGAGTTGAGCGGATTTTGCGAAACCGCCCACGCGCCTCCCCGCGGCGGCATACACTTCGATTCTCAGTACCGCAGCCTGCCAGCAGGCGCGGCGCTACTACGGGATTGTTGCTGAGGTTTCTCTTGAAGCTCGCGGCATTTCTATTTTTGTGCGTGCAATTCGGCTTATTTCTGGCGCTCGAATGCGGTTCTTGTTCCACACCCTTTTCGTTTTGCGGCCCCGCCATTCGGATCACTCCGAAGGACGGGGCCGCAAAACAAAGGGCTTATTGCGCCAGCTGAACAGCGGCCTTTGCGTACTGACCCTCGCAGGCGCGCGCGAACACCGACTTGAGAACCTCGAGGTAACGAGTCACCGATTCGCGAGCGACCGGGTTGTTCGGGAAGTTCACCATGATGGAAACCTCGTCGAAAAGCCGGATCACCGAGAAGTACAGATAAGCGGGGTTACGGCCGTCGTTGTAAGCCGTCGCATTTGCACCCTTCAAAGCGGTGGCGACCACGGCGGAAAGGGGCGGCAGGCCGGCGTCCATGTAGTTCGTCATGAAGAACTGCGATGAATTCCGCTTGAGCCAGGGCGCCAATTCCAGAACACGCTCGTACGGCACGTTCGCCATGTCCATGTTGTCGTCGAATGAGGCCTGAGTGGAGCGAGCGGTCTCTTCGAAGGAATTCGGGTCGATGGCGACGGTGAAAGGCACCGCACCGGTGAACCAGCCCATCGACAGGTACTCCTCGGGGGAATTCCGCTTGTCGACCGGAGTCATGCCGTTGTACGTTTCCTGGCCGGTCAATTCGTAGTGCGCCAATGCGACGCAGCCGAACAGGCCACCGCTGAAGCGGGCGTTCGCCGCCATGCAGGTCGCCTCGAACTTTGCCGTTTGCTGCGGAGTCATCAACTTCTCGATCATGATGTCGCCACCGCAAGCGTGCGACTGCTCACCCAGCGGCAACGGGAACTCCGGCAGGCCGCCTCCGTTGTTCTCGGCGAAGTCGATCCATTTGCGGACCTCGGGAGTGTCCAGAGTCGCTTCGGCCGAGATCTTCGCCTCGCGAAGGCAGAAATTGTCGTGGCTGCCCGGCTCCGGCATGACCAGCGGCGGTTTGCCCTCGAGCAATGCGCGGTAGTTGGTCAGGATTTCGACGTAGAGCGAGGAAACCACGGCCGGGTCGCAATGCAGGTGGTCGACGATCGCAAACAGCGAGCAGTGGTTCTCGTGCTGAATCAGACCGAAGCGGAAGCAGTCCCATTCCAGCGGCGGCGGCGTGGAGACAACCAGTTCGCGCCATTCCGCCTGGGTCATTTCGCCATGCTGGACCGGAGCCAGTTGAATGTCGCGCGGGTTCTGAATCTTGTGCCGAACAATGTCCTTGGGGCCATTGTATTCGAACCAGCTGCGGTACGTTTCGTGCCGCCGCGCGTGCGCATTGATGACGTGCGTCATGGTCCGGATATCGCACTTGCCCGGAATCTCCCAGGAGCCCATTACGAGCCGGGAGTAATCGAGGCCACGTTCACCGAATTCCACATAACCGCGCAAATGGCCGGCCTGCATGGAACTGGGCGGCACATCTACCACCGGCGCTTTTGCGGCTTTCGCACGTGATGCCGGCGTTGGCTGCCAGGTGACAACCGAACCTGGGCCGGGCTCCCAGTCGTAGACGATTCCTACGCCGAGAGTGACGTCTGCTGATCCCCCGCCTATGATCACGCTTCCTCCTCGATTTCTGCCGACTGCCAAGCAGCGGCGCTTGGTCTTTTCTACCTCATACAGGTGTTGCTGCGTCGCCTTTTGACGTCAATTGCTCGTAAAGGTGATCTGCCAAGCCCCGAACGGTCGTGATGTCGGTTGTCGTGACGCGGATCTTCACCTCTGACTCGATATGGGTGCGCAGTTCCAGGTTGCCCAGCGAGTCCATGCCGAACTCGGAAATCGGCCGGTCGACGTCGACAGACCGGCGCAGAATCAGGCCCACTTGCTCGGAGATCATCCGGCGCAGCCGGGCCGGCCATTCCTCGCGGTCCAGCTCGGCGAGTTCGGCCAAAAACTTGCTGCCGCCCGACCGGCCCTTGCCGGCGGACTTGAACGCCTCAGCGAACGGAGTGCGCTGGGCGAAGGCGGTGAGCCAGGCCGACCCGATGACCGGGGCGTAGCCGGTGTACGGCCGGTTGTGCCGCAACAGTGCCTCGAAGGCGTAGGCGCCTTCCTCCGGCTCGATCGCGTCGCCCGAGGTCTCGGCGAAGTCAGTGCCGCGGCCGATCTCGGCCCAGGCTCCCCAGGCGATCGAGGTGGCCGGTAGCCCCTGAGCGCGCCGCCACAGGGTGAAGGCGTCCAGCCAGCTGTTGGCCGCGGCATATGCTCCCTGCCCCGGTGAACCGGCCAGCGCTGCCGCAGAGGAGAAGGAGCAGAACCAGTCGAGTTCGTGTCCCTGCGTCGCTTCGTGCAGATGCCACGCGCCGCGCACCTTGGGTGCCCAGTCGCGCTCGATGAGTTCCTCGGTGATATTGGGCAACGTCGCGTCCTCGACCACCGCGGCTCCGTGCAGCACGCCGCGCAGCGGCAGGCCGGTGGCGGTGGCGGCGGACACCAGCCGCTGTGCGGTGCCGGGTTCGGCGATGTCGCCGCATTCCACGACGACATCGGCGCCGATGGAGCGGATCATCTCGATGGTCTCCAGCGCCTTCTGGCTGGGCTGCGAGCGCGAAGTGAGCACGATGCGGCCTGCCCCCGCGCCGGCGATCTTCTCGGCCAGGAATAGTCCCAGACCCCCGAGGCCACCGGTGATGATGTATGAGCTGTCGCCGCGGAACACCTGGGCCTGCTCGGGCGGAAGCACGACGCTGCTGCGGCCCGCGTGCGGGACGTCGAGGATCAACTTGCCGGTGTGCTCGGCCGCACCCATGATCCGGACCGCGGTCGCCGCCTCGGCCAACGGGTAGTGGGTGGCCTCGGGCATCGGCAGCACGCCGCTTGCGGTCTTTTCGTAAACCTTCTCGAGCAGTCCCCGGACCTGCGCGGGGTGCGTCCGGGACATCAATGCCAGGTCGACACCGAAAAAGGCGAGATTCTGCCGGAACGGGAACAGGCCCACTTTGGTGTCCTGGTAGATGTCCAGCTTGCCGATCTCGACGAACCGTCCGCCCATGGCCAGCAGCCGGATCCCGGCCAGTTGCGCCGCTCCGGTCACCGAGTTCAGCACGATGTCGACGCCGTAGCCGTCGGTGTCACGGCGGATCTGGTCGGCGAACTCGGTGCTGCGGGAGTCATAGACGTGCTCGATACCCATGTCGCGCAGAATCTGCCGCCGCTGCTCGCTCCCGGCGGTGGCGAAGATCTCGGCGCCGGCGGCGCGCGCGATCGCGATGGCGGCCTGGCCCACCCCACCGGTGCCGGAGTGGATGAGCACCTTGTCGCCGGAGCGGATCCGGGCCAGCTCCTCGAGGCCGTACCAGGCGGTGGCCGAGGCGGTGGTGACAGCCGCGGCCTGGGCGTCGGTCAGCCCGGCGGGCAATGTGGCGGCCAGGCCAGCGTCACACGTGACGAAAGTTGACCAGCAGCCGTCCGGGGACAGACCGCCCACGTGGTCGCCGACCTTGTGGTCGGTGACGCCGGAACCGACCGCGGTCACCACGCCCGCGAAATCGAGGCCGAGTGGCGGCTGCTTGCCGTCGAAGGTCGGGCAACGCCCGTAGGCCGCCAGCACGTCGGCGAAGTTGATGCTGGCCGCGCTGACCGCGACCTCGATCTCGTTCGGGCCCGGAGGCACCCGGTCGAAGGCGGTGAACTCCATGGTCTGCAGATCACCGGGGACACGGACCTGCAGCCGCATGCCCCCCTCCTGGTGGTCGATGACGGTGTTGCGGCGTTCTTCGGGCCGCAGCGGAGTCGGGTACAGGCGTGCGGTGTACCACTGGTCGTCGCGCCAGGCGGTCTCGTCTTCGTCGCTGGCCAGCAACAGTTGGCGCGCCACATTTTCGGCGCTCTGGTCGCCAAGCTCGTTCGGTAGGTCGATGTAGCTGACCTTCAGGTTCGGGTGCTCGGCACCGATCACCCGCAGCAGGCCGCGCAGCCCACCCTGCTCGAGGTTGGGGGAGTCGTCGGCCAGCACCGTCTGGGCGTTGCGGGTCACCACGTACAGCCGAGGCGATTGGCCTACCAGTTCGGGAAGTTCGCGGGCGATGCGAACCGCCAGCTTGACGTACTCCTGGCCGCGGACGATCGAATCCTCATCCGTACCGCTTTGCCGTTCGGTGAGCACGACTAAACCTGAGAAGCCGCCGGATTCGAATTGAGCGCGCAGCCGCGCGGCCGCGGCGTCGTGGTCACCATGCAGCGGCCAGGACATCGTGGTGCTCTGCGCGTCGTGCATCTTCAGGGCGTCGGTCAGCTGGGTGGCCACCATGTCGGTGGTGTCCGCGGTGCTGATCAGCAGCCAGTTGCCGGGCTCGGTCACCGTCTTCTCGGGCAGTTCGTGCTGCTGCCATTCGATGGTCAGCAGTCGCTCGCCCAGGACGCGGTCGCGTTCGCCGTTCTGGGAGACGCCGGTGCCCATCTGCAGGCCGCGCACCGCCAGCAGCACGGTGCCGTGTTCGTCGAGGACGTCGATGTCCGCGGTCACCCCGGTGCCGTCCGGGGTCACCGTGGTCAGGCAGTAGTGGGCGTTGCGGGCTGGACCGTACGAGCGGATCCGGCTGACGCCCAACGGCAGGAGCAGGCCGCCGTTACCGACGGTGCGGACGCTCGGGTGCGCGGCGACGGACTGGAAGCATGCGTCCAACAGCGCCGGGTGAATCCCGTAACCGCCCTGCTGTGAGCGGATCGAGCCGGGCAGTCCAACCTCGGCCAGCACGGTCTCTTCGGTTTCGGCGGTGTAGGCCTCGGCCAGGCCACCGAAAGCCGGTCCGAACTGGATGCCGCGCAGGTCGGCCTCGAGCCGGAGATCGTCACCCGCGATCGCGACCTGGTGGGCGGCCAGCAGGGCCTCGATGTCGCGCGGTGCCGGCTGGTCTGCGGCTTCTTCGTCGTTCAGGGCGTGCAGCACGGCCGACGCCCGGCGCGAGCGCTCCCCGCCCTGGGTGGTCTCCACCGTGAACGGGACCAACCCGGGCGCCTCGACCGTGGCGGTGGCGCCGACGTAGGTTTCCTCGTCCAGCAGCAGCATCTGCTCGAACTTCACGTCGCGGACCTCGGCGGCCTCACCCAGGACAGTGCGGGCCGCGGTCAGCGCCATCTCGCAGTACGCGGCGCCGGGCAGCGCGGCGGCACCGTGAATCTGGTGGTCGGCGAGCCAGGGGAGAGCCTCGGTGCCGATGTCGCTCTGCCAGACGTGGCGCTCCGGCTCTTCGGGCAGTCGCACGTGCGCGCCCAGCAGCGGATGCACGGCGAGGGCGTGGGTGTGCGCGAGGCGGTCGGTGCTTTCCAGCAGCATCAGCCGGCGATGGGTCCACGCCGGCAGCGTCGCGTCCAGCAGGCGCCCGCCCGGGTAGAGCACGGCGAAGTCCACCGCGGCGCCCGCGGCGTACAGGTCGCCGATGAGGCCGCGCAGGCCGTGCGGCAGGGGCTGCTCGCGGCGCACGGATGCCAGGGCGGCGGCGGTCATGTCGATACCGCGGGCGGTCTGGTCGACGGCGTGGGTGAGCAGCGGGTGCGGGGACAGCTCGGTGAAGACCCGGAAGCCGTCTTCGAGGGCGGCCTGGACGGCGGCGGCGAAGCGCACGGTGTGGCGCAGGTTGTCGGCCCAGTAGTAAGCGTCGAAATAGGGCTCTTCGCGGGGGTCGAAGGAGGTCGACGAGTAGTAGGGGACCTCGAATTCCTGGGCGCTGATCTCTTCCAGGGCCTCGGTCAGGTCGTCGAGGATCGGGTCGACCTGGGGGGAGTGGGAGGCCACGTCGACGGCCACCTCGCGGGCCATCACGTCGCGCTCCTCCCACGCCGCGATCAACTCGCGCACCGCGTCGGTGGCGCCGCCGATCACGGTGGACTGTGGTGAGGCGACGACGGCGACGGTCACATCCGTGATGCCGCTGCCCAGCAACTCCGAAAATACTTGCTGGGCGGGAAGTTCCACCGATGCCATGGCGCCGGCGCCGGAGATGCGGGTCATCAGCTTGGAGCGCCGGCAGATCACCTTGACGCCGTCTTCCAGCGACAGGGCGCCGGCGACGACGGAGGCCGCCGACTCCCCGAGAGAGTGCCCGATCACCGCGCCGGGGGTGACGCCGTAGTGCTTCATGGTGGCGGCCAGGGCGACCTGCATGGCGAACAGGGTGGGCTGCACGCGGTCGATGCCGGTGACCTTCTCGGGGGCGGTCATCGCCTCGGTGACCGAGAAGCCGGACTCCGCGGCGATCAGCGGCTCGATCTCGGCGATCGTGTCGGCGAACACCGGCTCGGTGGCCAACAGGTCCTTGCCCATCTCGGCCCACTGCGAACCCTGCCCCGAGAACACCCAGACGGGTCCCAGCTTGTCCTGGCCGGCTGCGGGCGGGTACGGCGTCTCACCGTCGGCCACCGCGCGCAACGCGTCGCCCAGCTCGTCGGCCGTCGCGGCCAGCACAGCGGTGCGCACCGGGCGGTGACTGCGACGGCGGGCAAGCGTGTAGGCCAGGTCGGAGATGTCCAGATCTTCCTGGGCGTCCACCCAGTCGGCGAGCCTGCCGGCGGTCGTACGCAACGCCTCCTCGGAACTGGCCGAGACCGGGAAGAGCAGGGCGCCTTCCAGCCCGGTACTGCCGTCGGGCAACACGGTTTGGCCGGCCGGTGCGGGCGCTTGTTCCACAATGGCGTGCACGTTGGTGCCCGACATGCCGTACGACGACACCGCCGCGCGCCGCGGCTGGTTCTCGTCGCTGATCGGCCACGGCGTAACCTCTTGTGGCACAAAAAGATTGCTCTCGATCGCGGCGATCTTGTCCGGCATGGTGTTGAAGTGCAGGTTCTGCGGAACCACGCCGTGCTGCACGGCCAGCACCGCCTTCATCAGCCCCAGCGCGCCGGCGGTGGACTGGGTGTGGCCGAAGTTGGTCTTCACCGACCCGAGGGCGCACGGGCCGTTATTGCCGTAGACCGCGGCCAGGCTCTCGAATTCGACCGGGTCGCCGACCGGCGTACCGGTGCCGTGGGCTTCGACCATGCCGACGGTGTCGGGGTCCACGTCGGCGGCGTCCAGCGCGGTGCGATACACGGCCTCTTGGGCGTCGACGGACGGGGTCACGATGTTGACGGTGTGGCCGTCCTGGTTGGCCGCGGTGCCGCGCATGACGGCCAGGATCCGGTCGCCATCGCGCTGCGCGTGGTCAAGCCGCTTGAGCAGCAGCACGACCGCGCCCTCGCCGGAGACGAACCCGTCGGCCTCGACGTCGAAGGCGTGGCAGCGGCCGGAGCGCGAGAGCATGCCGTTGGCCGAACCCGAGGCGAAGCGCCGCGGCTCGAGCATCGCGTACACGCCGCCGGTGAAAGCCAGGTCGCTCTCGCCGTCCTGGATGCTGCGGAAGGCAAGGTGCGCGGCGAACAAACCCGAGGAGCACGCGGTGTCGACGGTGACCGACGGCCCGCGCAGGCTCAGGGCGTAGGAGACCCGGCCCGACGCCATGCAGGAGTTGGTGCCGGTGTTGCCGTACGGGCCTTCGAGGGTGCCGGTCTCGGCCTGTACGAACTGGTAGTCGCCGTGGTTGAGGCCGATGAACACCCCAGTGGGCGTGTCGGCCAGCTGCGCCGGGGTGAGGCCGGCGTGTTCCATGGCTTCCCAGGACGTTTCCAGCAGCATGCGGTGCTGGGGGTCCATCGCCACTGCTTCTTTCTCCGCGATCGCGAAGAACTCGGGGTCGAAGTCGCCGATGTTGTCCACGAAGGCGCCCCACTTGCAGTGGGAGCGACCGGGCACGCCAGGCTCGGGGTCGTAATACTCGTCGACATCCCAGCGGTCCAGCGGCACCTCAGTAACGAAATCTTCGCCCCGCAGCAACGCCTGCCAGAGCTGTTCAGGTGAATTGATGCCCCCCGGCAACCGGCACGCCAGACCAATGACCGCAACGGGCACGCGTGTCTTTTCCACGGTCGTACGTCATCTCCTTAGCCCGCGCTTCGAACCCTCTTCGGCATGTTCTCGTCGAACTTCGGTCCGCGCTGCCCCAGCCCGCAGCGATGGACGCGTACACCGACCCCCAGATTTCGGCGCCAACGACATAGTTGGGCGCGCTCAGAAGCGTAACCAATTGATTCGTCGCATGTAGAAAAATCGTGCGAACGTACAAAAATAATCAGCCGAGGTGACATCAATCACATCAGCTCGCCGCACCGCATTGTGGCGTAGTGCAACGGTAAAACAGCAGGCCATGGCCCTGCAATGGCCGCATGGGGGCTAGTTGGGCGGTGATCGGCCGCCGCGCGGTCCGCTGCGCCTTTCCCTGCCCCGTGATGGTGAAGGACCCTCGACGGGTGCGCCGATTTAGGTAGCTGGGTGATTTCCTCAATCAGCCGTTTTCCGTCGGCCGTCAGGCGGACGCCGGAACATCCTGAGCGGCAGCGAGCCTTTCGGAAATCCGGTCAGCCAGGTCGCGAACCGTGGTGATCTCGTTGGACGTCAGCCGTACTCCGGTCTCCGTCTGGATGTGGGTGCGCAACTCGAGGTTGCCCAGCGAATCGAGTCCGTATTCCGACAGCGCCCAGTCCGGGTCGACGGCACGTCGCAGGATCAGGCTGACACCCTCGGATATCACGCGCCGCAGCTGGCCGGGCCACTCCTCGACAGGAAGCTCCATGAGCTTCGCGACGAGCTTGTTGGTGCCCGAGCGACCCTTCGAGGATTTGAACAACTCGGCGAACGGGCTGCGCTGAGCAAAGGCGCTGAGCCAGGGCGAGCCGATCACCGGGGCATAACCGGTGTATGCCCGGTTGTGACGCAGCAACGCCTCGAACGCGTACGCGCCTTCGTCGGCACCGATGGCCTCGCCTTCACCGGACTGCTCGGCGAACGTCGTGGCGCGACCGACCTCTTCCCATGCGCCCCAGGCGATCGACGTCGCTGGCAGACCCTGCGCCCGCCGCCAGTGGGTGAAGGCGTCCAGCCAGCTGTTGGCGGCCGCGTATGCGCCCTGACCGGGCGAGCCCACCAGCGCCGCCGCTGAGGAGAAGGAGCAGAACCAGTCGAGTTCGTGTCCCTGGGTCGCTTCGTGCAGGTGCCAGGCGCCGTCCACCTTCGGTGCCCAGTCGCGCTGGATGAGCTCGTCGGTGATATTCGGCAGGGTGGCGTCCTCGACGACCGCGGCCCCGTGCAGGATCCCGCGTAACGGCAGACCGGTGGCGGTCGCAGCGGACACCAGTCGCGGTGCGGTGCCCGCCTCGGCGATGTCGCCACACTCAACGACCACGTCGGACCCGATCGAACGGATCAATTCGATTGTCTCCGAGGCCTTTTCGCTGGGGGCCGAGCGTGAGCTGAGCACGATGCGACCGGCGCCGGCCGCAGCCATCTTCTCCGCGAGGAACAGGCCGAGACCACCCAAACCGCCGGTGATGATGTAGGCGCCGTCGCTGCGGAACGCCCGTGATTGCTCAGGTGGCAGCACCACGCTGCTGCGACCGGCGTGCGGCACCTCGAGGATCAGCTTGCCGGTGTGCTCGGCCGCGCCCATCACCCGGATCGCGGTGGCCGCATCGGCCAGCGGGTAACTGGTGCTCTCGGGTATCGGCAGCACGCCCTCGGCGCTCGCGTTGTACACCGTGGTCAACAGCTCGCGAACCGCTCCCGGGTCGGTGGCCGACAGCAATCCCAGGTCAAGACCGTGGAACGACAGGTTCTGCCGGAACGGGTAGAGGCCGAGCTTGGTGTCACCGTAGATGTCCCGTTTGCCGATCTCGACGAACTGCCCGCCGCGAGCCAAGAGCTTGATCCCCGCCAACTGGGCGGCGCCGAACACCGAGTTGAGGACGATGTCCACCCCGTAGCCGTCGGTGTCGTTGCGGATCTGCTCGGCGAACTCGACGCTGCGGGAGTCGTAGACGTGCTCGATTCCCATGCCGCGCAGCAGTTCCCGACGTGACTCGCTGCCCGCGGTGGCGTAGATCTGGGCGCCGGCGGCACGCGCGATCGCGATCGCGGCCTGGCCCACTCCGCCGGTCGCGGAATGGATCAGCACCTTGTCGCCGGCCCTGATGCGGGCCAGATCCTGCAGGCCGTACCAGGCCGTGGCCGAGGCGGTGGTGATCGCGGCGGCCTGGGCGTCGGTCAGCGCGTCGGGGATCGGGGTGGCCAGGCGTGCGTCGCAGGTGACGAAGGTTGCCCAGCAGCCGCTGGCCGACAGGCCGCCGACGCGGTCGCCGACTTTGAGGTCGGTGACGTCGGGTCCCACCGCCGTCACCACCCCGGCGAAGTCGGTGCCCAGCTGAGGCTGCTGTCCGTCAGCGGTCTGGTAACGGCCGAATGTGACGAGGACATCGGCGAAGTTGATGCTGGACGCACCGACGGCGACCTCGACCTCGCCGGGACCGGGTGCGACGCGTTGGAAGGCGGCGAACTCCAGCGTCTGCAGATCGCCGGGATTACGGATCTGCAGGCGCATGCCCTGGTGCTCGTGTTCCACCACGGTGGTCTGACGCTCGTCGGGCCCGAGTGGGGTGGGGCTCAGGCGCGCGGTGTACCACTCGTCGTTGCGCCAGGCGGTCTCGTCTTCTTCGGACTCGGTGAGGAGCAGTTGACGGGTCACCTGCTCGGCGCCGGTGTGTTCGTCGACGTCGATGTAGGTGACCTTGAGGTGGGGGTGTTCGGCGCTGATCACCCTCAGCAGGCCGCGCAGCCCGCCCTGTTCCAGGTTGGGGCAGTCGTCGGCCAGCACCGTCTGGGCGTTGCGGGTCACGACGTACAGGCGGGCGGTCTGGCCCTCGATGTCGGGCAGTTCGCGCGCGATGCGCACGACGTGCTCGACGTACTCTCTGCCCCGATCGACCGGGCTCCCGCCCTCCGTGTCCGCGCTCTTCGGTGCGGTGAGGACGACCACGCCGCTGAAGGCGTTGGCGCTGAGCTGTTCGCGCAGCACCGCGGCCTGGGCCTGGTGATCGTCATGCAGCAGCCAGGAGATCGTCGTGCTGTCCGAATCGTGCATCTTCAGCGTGTCGGTCAGCTGAGTCGCCATCATGTCGGCGGCGTCAGACGTGCTGACGAGCAGCCAGTTGCCGGGCTCGGTCACGGCCTTGTCCGACAAGTCGCGCTGTTGCCATTCGATGGTCAGCAGTCGCTCGGCCAGTACGCGGTCGCGTTCGCTGCCCGGCGATGCACCGGTGCCCATCTGCAGGCCGCGGACCGCCACCAGCACAGTGCCGTGCTCGTCGAGGATGTCGATGTCGGCGGTCACCCCGGTCGCGTCCGGGGTCACCGTCGTCAGGCAGTACCGGGCATGCCGGGCCGAAGCGTAGGCGCGCAGCCGGCTGACCCCCAGCGGCAGCAGCAGACCACCAACTCCGGCGTTGCCGACGCCGGGGTGCGCGGCCACCGATTGGAAGCAGGCGTCCAGCAGCGCGGGATGCACCCCGTAGGCGCCCTGTTGCGCGCGGATCGAACTGGGCACGGCGACCTCGGCCAGCACGGTGTCACCGGCTTCCTCGGTGACGTGCGCCGCGGTCAGGCCGCTGAATGCCGGACCGTACTGGATCCCCCGACTGTCGAACTCGTGGCGAAGGTCGTCGCCGTCGGCCGGGTTGGTGTGCGATGCCAGCAGAGCCTCGATGTCGTGCGGGGCCGGCGGTGCCGAGTCGGTGTCTGCGGCATGCAGCATCGCCGAGGCGCGCCGGGAGCGTTCGCCGTTCGCTCCGTTCTCCATGGTCTCCACCAGGAACGGGACGACACCGGGCGCCTCGACCGTCGCGGTGGCCCCGACGGGACTCACCTCGTCGAGAAGCAGCAGCTTCTCGAACCGGATGTCGCGGACTTCGGCGTCGTCACCGAAGACGGTGCGGGCGGCGGCCAGCGCCATCTCGCAATAGGCCGCGCCGGGAAGTGCTGCGGCACGGTGGATTTGGTGGTCGCCCAGCCACGGCTGCGCTTCGGTGCCGACATCCCCCTGCCAGACGTGGCGCTCCGGCTCCTCGGGCAGTCGCACGTGCGCGCCCAGCAGCGGATGCACGGCCACAGTGTTGGCGTGCGCGAGCCGGTCGGTGCTCTCCTCGAGCAACAGCCGGCGATGGGTCCACGCCGGCAGCGGTGTCTCCACCAGGTTGCCGCCCGGGTAGAGCACGGCGAAGTCCACCGCGGCGCCCGCGGCGTACAGGTCGCCGATGAGGCCGCGCAGGCCGTGCGGCAGGGGCTGCTCGCGGCGCACGGATGCCAGGGCGGCGGCGGTCATGTCGATACCGCGGGCGGTCTGGTCGACGGCGTGGGTGAGCAGCGGGTGCGGGGACAGCTCGGTGAAGACCCGGAAGCCGTCTTCGAGGGCGGCCTGGACGGCGGCGGCGAAGCGCACGGTGTGGCGCAGGTTGTCGGCCCAGTAGTAAGCGTCGAAATAGGGCTCTTCGCGGGGGTCGAAGGAGGTCGACGAGTAGTAGGGGACCTCGAATTCCTGGGCGCTGATCTCTTCCAGGGCCTCGGTCAGGTCGTCGAGGATCGGGTCGACCTGGGGGGAGTGGGAGGCCACGTCGACGGCCACCTCGCGGGCCATCACGTCGCGCTCCTCCCACGCCGCGATCAACTCGCGCACCGCGTCGGTGGCGCCGCCGATCACGGTGGACTGTGGTGAGGCGACGACGGCGACGGTCACATCCGTGATGCCGCTGCCCAGCAACTCCGAAAATACTTGCTGGGCGGGAAGTTCCACCGATGCCATGGCGCCGGCGCCGGAGATGCGGGTCATCAGCTTGGAGCGCCGGCAGATCACCTTGACGCCGTCTTCCAGCGACAGGGCGCCGGCGACGACGGAGGCCGCCGACTCCCCGAGAGAGTGCCCGATCACCGCGCCGGGGGTGACGCCGTAGTGCTTCATGGTGGCGGCCAGGGCGACCTGCATGGCGAACAGGGTGGGCTGCACGCGGTCGATGCCGGTGACCTTCTCGGGGGCGGTCATCGCCTCGGTGACCGAGAAGCCGGACTCCGCGGCGATCAGCGGCTCGATCTCGGCGATCGTGTCGGCGAACACCGGCTCGGTCGCCAACAGGTCCTTGCCCATCTCGGCCCACTGCGAACCCTGCCCGGAAAACACCCACACCGGCCTGCGGTCATCCTGGCTGACCGCAGGCGGAAGGGGCAGCTCGCCCCCGGCGAGCTCGCGCAGCGCCTCGGACAGCTCCGTGGCGGTGTCGGCCAGCAGAGCCGTCCGCACGGTGCGGTGACCGCGGCGGCGCGCCAGGGTGTAGGCCAGGTCTTCCAGCGCGACATCCGGCTGCGAGTCGATCCAGTCGGCAAGCCGCCCCGCGGTTTCGCGCAGCGCCTCCTCCGAACTCGCCGACACCGGGAAGACGAGCGTGCCTTCAAGTCCCGTGCTGCCGTCCGGTGACACGGTCTGGGCAACAGGGGCCTGCGCCGGCGCCTGTTCCACGATGGCGTGCACGTTCGTGCCCGACATGCCGTACGAGGACACCGCGGCCCGCCGGGGCTTTTCGGTGTCACTGATCGGCCACGGCGTAACTTCTTGCGGGATAAAGAGATTGGTGTCAATCTCGGCCATCTGGTCGGGCATGGTCTGGAAGTGCAGGTTCTGCGGCACCACGCCGTGCTGCACGGCCAGAATGGCTTTCAGCAGCCCCAGTGCTCCGGCGGTCGACTGGGTGTGGCCGAAGTTGGTCTTCACCGACCCGACCGCGCAGGGCCCGTCGATGCCGTAGACCGCCGCCAGGCTGGCGTATTCGAGCGGATCGCCCACCGGGGTGCCGGGGCCGTGGGCCTCGACCATGCCGACGGTGGCGGGGTCGACGCCGCCCGCCGCCAGCGCCGCCCGGTACACGGCCTCCTGCGCGTCGGCCGAGGGGGTCACGATATTGACGGTGTGACCGTCCTGGTTGGCTGCCGTTCCGCGAATGACGGCCAGGATCCGGTCGCCGTCGCGCTGCGCGTCCGGCAGCCTCTTGAGCAGCAGTACGACGGCGCCCTCACCGGAGACGAACCCGTCGGCCTCGACGTCGAAGGCGTGGCAGCGGCCGCTGCGCGAGAGCATGCCGTTGGCCGAACCCGAGGCGAAGCGGCGGGGTTCGAGCATCGCGTAGACGCCCCCGGCGAAAGCCAGGTCACTCTCACCTTCGCTCAGGCTGCGGGCGGCCAGATGCGCGGCGAACAATCCCGACGAGCAGGCGGTGTCGACGGTGACCGCAGGCCCGCGCAGTCCCAGCGCGTAGGAGACCCGGCCCGACGCCATGCAGGAGTTGGTGCCGGTGTTGCCGTACGGACCTTCCAGGGCGCCGGTCTCGGCCTGCACGAACTGGTAGTCGGCGTGGGTGAAACCGACGAAGACACCGGTCAGCGAGTCGGCCATCTGAGTAGGGGTCAGGCCGGCGTGTTCCATGGCCTCCCAGGAGGTCTCCAGCAGCAGTCGGTGCTGGGGGTCCATGGCGATGGCTTCCCGTTCCGAGATGCCGAAGAATTCGGGGTCGAAGTCGCCGAGGTTGTCCATGAATGCGCCCCACTTGCAGTGGGACCGCCCGGGCACGCCGGGTTCGGGGTCGTAGTACTCGTCGATGTCCCAGCGGTCCAGCGGTACCTCGGTGACGAAGTCCTCGCCGCGCAGCAACGCCTGCCAGAGCTGTTCAGGTGAGTTGATGCCACCCGGCAGGCGGCACGCCAGACCAATGACCGCAACCGGCGTAACGCGTGCTTTTTCCACGGTGGTACGTCATCTCCTTAGCCCGCGCTTCAAGCCATCTTCGGCAAGTTCGTGTCGAACTCCGCTCCGTGCCGCCCCAACCCGCAGCAGCGGACGCACTCGCCGACCCCCACACTCCGGCGCCTACGTCGTAGTCAGGCGCGATCAGAAGCGTATCGGGTCGCTTCGCCGCATGTAGAAAAATCGTGCGAACGTACAAAAATTTTCGATCAAGGTGACGTCAATCACACCGCGTCGTGGCTGTCGGACGGGCGTGGCAAACGGCGGCAAAAGGCCAGCTTAGGGTGCTCGAACCGGAGAATGGGACGCTCGCGCAACCGGAGCCGGGCCGGGCGGCCTTCGGTGTGGCCTTCCCTGCCCGGAGATGGTGAACAGCCATCGGTGTGCCGACGGCTCGGCACTCGGACCGGGCGGCCGGCGGCTGCGGTTGCGGGCGGCGCCGCGAGCCGTGTGACCGGCGACCGACCCGCAGACGATCGGGTCGCCCGGGAATGAGCCGGGCGCCGTCGTTTCCTCGTGGAACGTGTTGACCCGCACGCAGACCCGCGCCCGGTTCGATACGGCCGGAGATGACCGGCGAAAGTCGAGGTACGAGCTCATTCAGCAACGAGATCGGCCCGAGGGGTGATTCGACTTCAGCGATACGGACCACGTGGGGCGTGTTCCGGCGGGTAGTGTGCGATCCCGTGGTTGGCTCTTCTATCCCCGCTGTGCTGCGCGAACGCGCCAGCCTGAATCCCAACGGCCCGGCGCTCACCTACATCAACTACGACCAGGAGTGGGAAGGCGTCGAAGAGACGCTGACCTGGGCGCAGTTGCACCGCCGCACGCTCAACATCGCCGAGCAGCTCAAGCAGAACGGTGCGCCCGGTGACCGGGCGCTGATCCTCGCGCCCCAGGGGCTCGAATACGTCGTCGGATTCCTGGGCGCGCTGCAGGCCGGTTTCATCGGTGTCCCGCTGTCGGTGCCCTACGGCGGCGCCCACGACGAGCGGACCATTTCCGTGCTGGCCGATACCGCACCGTCGGTGATCCTGACCACCTCGGCCGCCGTCGGCAACGTCAAGGAGTGTGTCGAGCCGCAGGCGGGTAAAAATCCGCCGGCGATCCTCGAAGTCGATCTGCTGGACCTCGATTCCCGGCCGAAGTCCTCCCGCCCGGGCAGTGCCGCCGACGAGGGGTCGCGAACTTCGTACCTGCAGTACACGTCCGGCTCGACGCGCACACCCGCCGGCGTCACGGTCTCCAACGCCAACGTGTTCGCCAATTTCGAACAGGTCATGGCCGACTTCTTCGTCAACGAGGGCGGTGTGCCGCCCGCCGACCTGGACGTGGTGTCCTGGCTGCCGCTCTACCACGACATGGGTCTGCTGCTCGGGGCGATCATGCCGATCCTGGCCGGCCGGCGCACGGTGCTGACCAGTCCGGTGGCGTTCCTGCAGCGTCCGGCCCGCTGGCCGCAGCTGATGGCCCGCTACGGGACCACCATCTCGGCCGGACCGAATTTCGCGTTCGACATCGCCGTCCGCAAGACCTCCGACGAGGATCTGGCCGGGTTCGATCTGAGCGGCGTGCACAGCGTCCTCAACGGCAGTGAGCGGGTCCAGCCGGCGACTCTCAAGCGATTCGCCGACCGGTTCGCCCGGTTCGGCTTTGCCGCCAAAGCGTTGCGGCCGGCCTACGGCATGGCCGAAGCGACGGTGTACATCGCCACCCGCAAGGTCGGCGACCCACCCGAGATCGTGGATTTCGATTCCGAGAAGCTGCCGGACGGCCAGGCGGTACGGGTTGAAAAGGGAAGCGGCACACCGCTTGTCAGCTACGGCGTGCCGACGTCGCAACTTGTCCGGATCGTCGACGGCGACACCCGTACCGAGTGCCCGGAGGGTACGGTCGGCGAGATCTGGGTGCTGGGCGGCAACGTCGCCTCCGGTTACTGGGAGAAACCGGAGACGACGGCCAACACGTTCGGGGCGACAATCGTCAACCCGTCGGAAGGTACGCCGGCGGGTCCATGGCTGCGCACCGGAGATTCCGGATTTCTTTCCGGCGGTGAGCTTTTCATCATGGGCCGGATCAAGGACCTGCTGATCGTCTACGGCCGCAACCATTCTCCCGACGACATCGAAGCGACCATCCAGGAGATCAGCGCCGGCCGGTGCGCGGCGATCGCGGTTCCGCAGGACGGCGTCGAGAAACTGGCCGCCATCGTCGAGATCAAACAGAAGAGCGAGGAGTCGGCGGAAGACCTGGCGGAGCGCCTCGGGGTGCTCAAGCGCGACATCACCGCCGCGATCTTCGACTCGCACGGGCTGAACGTCGCCGACCTGGTGCTGGTGTCGCCCGGGTCGATCCCGATCACCACCAGCGGCAAGATCCGCCGGCAGCAGTCGGTGCAAATGTACGAGGACAAGGCGTTCGCGCGGCTGGACGCCTGACCGACCCCATGAGCAAGCCCGCCCGGATACCGCTGCTGCCTGTCGATGAGGCCAAGGCCGCCGCTGATGAAGCCGGCGTGCCGGACTACATGGCCGAGCTCAGCATTTTCCAGACGCTGCTGAACCATCCGCAGTTGGCCCGGGTGTTCAACGACCTGCTCGCCACCATGCTCTGGCACGGCACCCTCGACCGCAGACTGCGTGAGTTGGCGATCATGCGCATCGGGTGGCTGACCGAGTGCAACTACGAGTGGACCCAGCACTGGCGGGTGGCCTCGCGCCTCGGCGTGTCTGCCGAGGATCTGTTGGGTGTGCGGGATTGGCAGAGCCACAACGGGTTCGGGCCCACCGAGCGAGCCGTGCTGGCGGCCACCGACGACGTCGTGCGCGACGGCGCGGTAAGCGCCGCGAGCTGGGCGGCCTGCGAACGCGAATTGGGTGGTGACAAAACGGTTCTCATCGAGCTGGTCACCGTCATCGGCGCGTGGCGGATGGTCGCGTCGATTCTGCAGAGCCTGGAGGTTCCGCTGGAGGACGGGGTGGCCGCCTGGCCGCCCGATGGCCGGGCGCCCTCGTCGGCTGATCGGTAGGGCGTAGCGTCGGCGGCATGCGAACCAGAGTTGCCGAGATGCTCGGCGTCGAGTTTCCGATCTGCGCCTTCAGTCATTGCCGCGACGTGGTGGCCGCGGTGACCAACGCGGGCGGGTTCGGGGTACTCGGCGCGACCGCCCACAGTCCGAAGCGGCTGGAGAGTGAGCTCACCTGGATCGAGGAGCAGACGCACGGCAAGCCGTATGGAGTGGATCTGCTGCTGCCGCCGAAGTACGTCGGGGCCGACACGGGCGGCGTCAACTCACGACAGGCCCAGGATCTGTTGCCCGCCGAGCATCGGGCGTTCGTCGACGACATCCTGACGCGTTACGGCGTCGCGCCGCATGCCGAGCAGGAAGAGGTCATCAGGGGAGGGCTCAACATCTCTCCCAAGGGCTATGAACCGCTGCTCGAAGTCGCCTTCAACCACAACATCCGGTTGATCGCCAGCGCGCTCGGGCCGCCGCCGCACGACCTGGTCGAGCGGGCGCACAGCCACGACGTACTGGTGGCCGCGCTGGCCGGTACCACCGAGCACGCGCGGCGGCACGCGGCGGCGGGGGTGGACCTGATCGTCGCGCAGGGCACCGAGGCGGGCGGGCACACCGGCGAGGTGTCGACCATGGTGCTGGTTCCCGAAGTGGTGGATGCCGTGGCGCCGACGCCCGTGCTGGCGGCAGGCGGCATCGCCCGCGGCCGGCAGATCGCGGCCGCGCTGGCGCTGGGCGCCGAAGGAGTGTGGTGCGGCTCGGTGTGGCTGACCACCGAGGAAGCCGAGACCGCGCCGGTGGTGAAGGACAAATTCCTGGCCGCGAAATCGTCGGACACGGTGCGATCCCGGTCGATGACCGGAAAGCCGGCCCGCATGCTGCGCACCGCCTGGACCGAGGAGTGGGAACGGCCCGACACCCCGGACCCGTTGGGGATGCCGCTGCAGACGGCCCTGATCACCGACTCCCAGGTGCGGATCAACCAAGCCGCCGCCCACCCAGGCGCGAAAGCCCGGGATCTGGCGACCTACTTCGTCGGCCAGGTGGTCGGCTCGCTGGACCGGGTCCGGCCGACGCGCGCGGTGGTGCTCGACATGGTCGAGGAATACATCGACACCATCACCCGCCTGACCGATGTGACATAGCGAACTCATAACGAAACGTAACCTGGAGATCGCCTCCGGGCAGGTGCTGTTTTCTCAGTTCAGGACCGTTATTGCTGAGGGAACGCTGTGGGCGCCCGTAGTGAAAGCATAAAGATCGCGAAACCCTGGGGTGCCGCGTTGACCGAGGCTCGCGAGTCGTGCATTATCGGTCAGGCAAGCACCTCGTTAGGTGAGGCGGCTACACGAACACAGGCCACTGACCCCGAACGTCGAAAGACGCCCCGGGTCAGGACAGCTCCTCCCGGCTTAAGGGTTGAGCCCAGGTGGCTTCCGGTTTACCGGACACGTCGGGTAGTGCCAAAGCTCTGACGAGAGGGGTGCGGATTTCCGGCGGAGCGTCGGCTATCTGTTCTCCTTTGTGCGCGCGATAGATCACGCGGATATTCGCGTGGGTCGTGAACCGAGAGGAGGTGAGGAACGCATGAGTTCCAGTGGCAGTCCGGGTCGATATCCGGGCGATGTTTCGTCCCTGACCGGTCTCCGGTGCGACGTTCTCGGCTGAGCCGTCAACCACGCTCCTATCGGAACCGTTGCGGGACGGGACTTCCCAAGAATCTTTGAAGGTCCACCTGTCAACGTTTGATCCTGTTAGGAGGCGATCATGACCGCTGCCCTGTTTGACGAAGTCGTTACCGTTACCGCTGCGCCCAAGCTGCATGTGGTGCGTGACGTCCCGGCCGCGCCGGCGCCGAAGAAGGCCCGCCGCGCCGAAGAGGTGCTCGCAGCCGGAGGCGACCCGCTGGTGGCCGGCGCCGCACGCCTGCTCAACATCCCGCTGCGGCACATGTACGCCGCGCTGTGGCGCATCGGTGTTCTCGAGGTTCAGGCGTAACCCATGGACATTGCGCTACCCGGGACTCCGAGGGGTTAGCCGACCGCAGGTGCGTCCTGCGGCGGGCCAACCCCTCGGAGTCCTCTAGAATCAACACAGCAGCATCAATCTAGAATCACCACACCAGCGTCGATCCGGCCATCACCGGGGAGCTTTCGGAAGAACAGCCATCCGGCCTAGTAGAACCGAACGGGCAGGCCCGTCACAGCCTTTCGAGTGGTCACGCGGGAGCGTGACAAGCGGGGTGGTACCGCGGCGCTCGCGCACCAGCGCAACCGTCGTCCCCGTGCCTGAACTCATCGAGGCACCGGAGACTAACCACGTGAGCGACGAAGCTGAACTCGAAGCCGACCGCACCGCCTATCCGAAGCTGGCCAGCGGGGCGCCCGACTTCCCGGCGCTCGAGCTCGAAGTGCTCGACTACTGGTTCCGCGACGACACCTTCCGGGCCAGCATCGCGCGCCGGGACGGCGCCCGCGAGTACGTCTTCTACGACGGCCCCCCGTTCGCCAACGGCCTGCCGCACTACGGGCACCTGTTGACCGGCTATGTCAAGGACATCGTGCCGCGCTACCGCACCATGCGCGGCGACAAGGTGGAGCGCCGATTCGGTTGGGACACACACGGTTTGCCCGCCGAGCTGGAAGTCGAGCGGCAGCTGGGCATCACCGACAAGTCGCAGATCGACTCGATGGGGATCGCCGCCTTCAACGACGCCTGCCGTGCCTCGGTGCTGCGCTACACCGACGAATGGCAGCAGTACGTCACCCGTCAGGCGCGCTGGGTGGACTTCGACAACGACTACAAGACACTCGATCCCAGCTATATGGAGTCGGTGATCTGGGCGTTCAAACAGCTGTGGGACAAAGGCCTGGCCTACGAGGGCTACCGGGTGTTGCCGTACTGCTGGCGCGACGAGACCCCGTTGTCCAATCACGAACTGCGGATGGACGACGACGTCTATCAGAGCCGCCAGGACCCGGCCCTCACCGTCGGCTTCCCGGTGGTGGGCGGCGAGTCGGAAAATGGACTGGCTGGTGCCTTCCTTCTCATCTGGACGACGACGCCGTGGACCCTGCCGTCGAACCTCGCGGTCGCGGTCAATCCCGACGTCACCTACGTCCAGGTACGGGTGGGCGAACGGCGATTCGTGCTGGCCGAGGCCCGGCTGGCCGCATATGCCCGCGAACTCGGGGAAGAGCCCGAAGTGCTCGGCACCTACCGGGGCGCGGATCTGCTCGGCGCCCGCTACCTGCCACCGTTTGCGTACTTCATGGACTCGCCCAAGGCTTTTCAGGTGCTCTCCGCCGATTTCGTCACCACCGAGGACGGCACCGGCCTGGTGCACATGGCGCCGGCCTACGGCGAGGACGACATGGCGACCACCGACCCCGTCGGCATCGTGCCGGTCACCCCAGTCGACGCCAAGGGCCGCTTCGACGCGACGGTCCCGGACTATCAGGGCCAGCACGTCTTTGAGGCCAACCCGCAGATCATCCGCGACCTGAAGAACGGAACCGGTCCCGCCGCGGCCAACGGAGCGGTGTTGCTGCGACACGAGACCTACGAGCACCCGTACCCGCACTGCTGGCGCTGCCGCAACCCGTTGATCTACCGCGCGGTGTCGTCGTGGTTCGTGCGGGTGACCCAGTTCCGCGACCGGATGGTGGAACTCAACCAGCAGATCACCTGGTATCCCGAGCACGTCAAGGACGGACAGTTCGGCAAGTGGCTGCAGGGTGCCCGCGACTGGTCCATCTCACGAAACCGCTACTGGGGCACCCCGATCCCGGTGTGGAAGTCCGACGACCCGGCCTACCCCCGCATCGACGTATACGGCAGCCTCGACGAGCTGGAACGCGACTTCGGGGTGCGGCCGGAGAATCTGCACCGGCCCTACATCGACGAACTCACCCGCCCCAACCCCGACGACCCCACCGGCAACAGCACCATGCGCCGGATCTCCGACGTGCTCGACGTGTGGTTCGATTCCGGCTCGATGCCGTATGCGCAGGTGCACTACCCGTTCGAGAACAAGGAGTGGTTCGACGGGGTGCAGAGCGACGACCCTGACAAGCAGGTCGACGGCCACTACCCGGGTGACTTCATCGTCGAGTACATCGGGCAGACCCGCGGCTGGTTCTACACGTTGCATGTGCTGGCCACCGCGTTGTTCGACCGGCCGTCGTTCAAAACCTGTGTAGCCCACGGGATCGTGCTGGGTTCGGACGGGCAGAAGATGAGCAAGTCACTGCGCAATTACCCGGATGTGACCGAGGTGTTCGACCGCGACGGGTCCGACGCCATGCGGTGGTTCCTGATGGCATCGCCGATCCTGCGCGGCGGCAACCTGATCGTCACCGAACAGGGCATCCGGGACGGAGTCCGGCAGGTGCTGCTGCCGTTCTGGAACGCTTACAGCTTCCTGGCTTTGTACGCACCGAAAGTCGGTGTGTGGCGCACCGATTCGACACACGTGCTGGACCGCTACATCCTGGCCAAACTGGCGGTGCTGCGGGACGACCTGACTGCGTCGCTGGACATCTGTGACATCTCCGGGGCCTGCGAACAGCTGCGCCAGTTCACCGAGGCGCTGACGAACTGGTATGTGCGACGGTCCCGTTCGCGGTTCTGGGTGGAAGACGCGGACGCGATCGACACCCTGCACACCGTGCTGGAGGTGACCGCGCGACTGGCCGCCCCACTGCTGCCGTTGATCACCGAAATGATCTGGCGTGGACTGACCGGCGGGCGTTCGGTGCACCTGACGGACTGGCCGCGGGCGGGTGAGGTGCCGGCCGATGCCGCCCTGGTGGCCGCCATGGACCAGGTGCGCGACGTGTGCTCGGCGGCGTCGTCCCTGCGCAAGGCCAAGAAGTTGCGGGTGCGCTTACCTCTGCTGAAACTGACTGTGGCAGTTGAGGACCCGGATCAACTCCAGCCGTTCACCGAATTGATCGGCGACGAACTCAACGTCAAGCAGGTCGAGTTGACCGACGCGATCGACACCTACGGCCGATTCGAGCTCACCGTCAATGCGCGGGTCGCGGGCCCGCGGTTGGGCAAGGACGTGCAGGCGGCCATCAAGGCCGTCAAAGCGGGGGAGGGCGTGGTCAACCCGGACGGAACCCTGTCCGCCGGACCCGCGGTGCTGCAACCGGAGGAGTACAGCTCGCGACTGGTGGCCGCCGACCCCGAATACACCGCGGCGTTGCCGGGTGGCGCCGGGCTCGTGGTTCTGGACGGCACCGTGACGCCGGAGCTGGAGGCAGAGGGCTGGGCCAAAGACCGCATCCGGGAACTGCAGGAGCTGCGCAAGTCGACCGGGCTGGACGTCTCCGACCGCATCGCCGTGGTGATGTCGGTGCCCGGCGAGCGTGCCGCGTGGGCGGCGACGCATCGCGACCTCATCGCCGGTGAAATCCTGGCCACCAGTTTCGAATTCGGGGAACCCGCCGATGGAACGGAGATCGGTGACGGCGTACGGGTATCCATCCATCGCGTATCGGCTTAGTACACAGCCAGAACGGAGGGGACGATGCGGGTGCTGGGAATGTTCCGCGTGCACAACGGTGCGGACATCCTGCCTCGGGTCCTGGACTCGTTGTCCGGTTGGTGTGACGACATCTACGCGATCGACGACCGCAGCACCGACAACTCCGCCGACATCCTGGCGCAGCATCCGGCGGTGACCAACGTCGTTCGCGCCCGGTCGGATCTGCCGCAGACGCCGTGGCTGATCCCGGAACCGCCGGGGCTGGAATTGCTCTACCGCATGGCCGATTTCTGCCGGCCCGACTGGATCGCGATGATCGACTCCGACCAGGTGGTCGAGGCCGACGTCGACGTACGCGGCATGCTGGCCGATGTTCCGGCCGACGTGGCGGCGCTGATGTGCCCGATGATCCCGACGTGGCAGGACCCGGAGTTTCCCGAGATGATCCCGGTCATGGGGCCGGCGGAGTCGGTACGCGGACCGTTCTGGCGCTGGCATCCGGGCCTGCGGGCCGGGACACGGATGATCCACAACCCGCACTGGCCGGCGAACATCACCGAGCACGGTCGCATCGGAATGGTTTACGACGTTCGCCTGGTGCACCACGGTTGGTCCACGCTGGCCGAACGAGTCGCCAAGGTCGATCACTACCGCAGAATCGATCCGGATTGCCGGCTGAACTACGGTGTCCCGTACGACCGCGCGCTGTTGTTCGGTTATGCCCGCGACGAGGTCGACCTGCTCGAGGCCGACTACCGCAGGCGTGTCCAGGGCGATTTCGATCCGGCCGAAGTGGGTGCGTGCCTGCCGATCGAGCGCGAGCACCTCGCAATCGGAGCCGGTTACGGTCCGCGCGCGGGCGCTTTCCACCCCGGTATCGACCTCGCCGCCGCCCCGGGCACCGCCATCCACGCTGTCTCATCCGGGACCGTCAGTCGCACAGCCGATCTCGACGACGATGGGTTGCGGCGGGTGGTGGTATCGAACGCCGGGGTCGACATGGTGTACGTGTTTCGCCCCGACCGCGAGCACCGGGTGGGCGACGACATCGCCGCGGGCACTCAAATCGGCGTCGTCGGCCCGGAAGCCGAATCGGCCGACGGCTACCTGCATTTCGAGGTTCATGCCGACGGCAGACATACCAGCCCGCTGCGGTACCTGGGCAACCTGGGCCTGCTGCCGTGGCCGCCGCGAGGGCGGCCCCGGCCGGTGTCGGGTACTTATCCGGCGGTGACGCCGTGCAGTATCACCATTCCTGGGTGAGCCGCTCGGCGACGGCGCGCGCGGACCGGATGGCCGACCGCGCCTCCTGCAAGATCTTGGCTGGATGCTGCTCGTCCAGCTCGCCCAGCCGGTTGTAGCGATCGACCCCGAATCCCGCCGACTCCAAACGGATATCGAACGGCAGCACCAGTGTTCGCAGCGCCTCGAAGTGCAGATAGGGAACCACCGGCTGTCCGGTCACCAGCAGGCACGTCGACCGGTGCATATCCACCGTTTGCGCGGCGAAGGTGTAGGTGTCACCGGAATTGGCCCGGCGGTTGTCCGGGTCGGGCGATGGTGTTTCGAGCAGTGTGACCGGGATGCCGAGGTCGTTGCTGTCCGGCGGGAATCGCCAGACGGCCCGGTCGCGGTGCGGCCGATCGATCCGTTGTTGTGCGTGCTCCTGAACCTCGCGGGTGTCAAGCCCGAGCGCTTCGCCGGCGGCCGCGGCCAACAGGTCGAACTCGGTGCGGGCCTGCGGTGCGATGAGGGCGACGGCGTCTCGTTCGGAATCCATGAGTTCGCGCGAGGCCGCGGCCAACACCACGTGGCCGATGCGCCGCCCGGTCGCCACCTCGCGTGCGTAGGCCACCCGCAGCCGGTTGGTGTACCGGCCGCCGCCGATCACCAGCAGGTAATCGAAATCGTCTGCACTGGGCTGTGATTCACCGATGAGCCCCAGCTCGTCCGCGAGCGCCGATATCTTGTCCAGCTGTGCAGCGGGCATAGTCAGCCGGGGGATTAGCCACCGGACCGCACCGGCAGCGTCCTGGCTGTGCACCCGGCCCGCGCCCGCCCGCGCCCGTGCCCGGTAATCCCACACCGTGCTGAACTCGTCGAGCCACGCCAACCGCGCCGCAAGACCGAGGCCGGGCGGGACGGCTCCGCCGAACATCTCCACCAACTCGCTCAGAGCCGGATGGGTGGCCCAGGCCTGGATCTCCCGGCGAACTTCGGTCGCGACGTCAGCGGATCCGGTATTCGACGGACACACCGAGCAACCCCCCTCTCAGTCTCTACGGCCACCGTACGTGTCGGGGCCGCTTAACCCGGCGCGCCACGACGGGCCAGTAAGCTATGAGCCGGTTCAACGAAGAACGGCACGGAACGTGGGGGGCTTTGTGCGGTGAGGATTCTCGTCACTGGGGGAGCTGGTTTCCAGGGAAGCCACCTCGCCGAGGCGCTGCTGGCCACAGGGCATCACGTGACCGTGCTGAATACCCTGTCGAGCGCCGCCAAGAGGAACACCCGTCGATTGCGG
Organism: Mycobacterium gordonae; assembly: GCF_001417955.2. Lineage (GTDB taxonomy): Bacteria > Actinomycetota > Actinomycetes > Mycobacteriales > Mycobacteriaceae > Mycobacterium > Mycobacterium gordonae_B. The sequence continues at coordinate 61,346 of NZ_LKTM01000002.1, forward strand.
GCCGACGGGCGGGCCGATGTGGTGTTCGGCTCGGTGACCGATGCTGAACTGACCGCCAAGACGGTGCCGGAGCACGACGTCGTCTTCCACTTGGCCGCGAACGTCAACGTCGACAAGTCACTCAGCGATCCGAAAAGCTTTCTGGACACGAACGTGATGGGCACCTACAACATCCTCGAGGCGGCCCGCCGCAGCGGATCGCGCGTCATCTACGCCTCGACCTGCGAGGTGTACGGCGACGGCCAGAACCTGGGTGAGGACCAGCTTCTCGACGAAACCGCCGAGCTGATGCCGAACAGCCCGTATGGCGCGTCGAAAGCCGCGGCAGACCGGTTGTGCTACTCCTACTTCCGTTCCTATGACATGGACGTCAGTGTGGTCCGGCCGTTCAACATCTTCGGAGAGCGGCAGAAGAGCGGTGCGTTCGGTGCGTTGATTCCGATACTCGTACGGCAGGCAATGGCGGGTGAGGATCTCACGGTCTTCGGTGAGGGCACCGCGACGCGCGACTACCTCCATGTCAGCGACGTGATACGTGCCTACCTGTTGGTCCTGGCCAATCCGGGCCTCAAGGGTCGCGCGATCAATTTCGCCAGCGGCATCAACACCAGCGTGCGCGACATCGCCGAGCACATCGCAGGCAAGTTCGGCGTGCGCGTCGTCAAACGACCCGCGCGTCCCGGAGAGGTCGCGCGCTATCCGGCGAACATCGAGATGGCGCGCAGCATCGGCTTCGCGCCGCAGGTCGAAATCTGGGCGGGTATCGACCGCTACGTGGAATGGGCAATGAACGAGTCCGACAACGAGATTCAGCTAGCCGCGACCTGATCGGGAGCGGTCAGAGCAAGCCGCCCAGCAACGGCGGAAGCGGTGAACCCGTCAGCCCGGGCAGGGACGGCAGGCTGAGTCCCGGTAGCAGAGATCCCAGCGACGGCAGACCCGGCACGGTGATCTGCGGCAGCGGAAGAAGCGGGCTGGGGAGCGGCGGGGCGCCGATCGCCTGGGCGAGTTGTTGCGGGGCGTAGAGCAGCAGCCCGGGCAGAATTCCGCCGGTGGGCGTGCCGCCCATCGGGACGCTGACGACGGGGCTCCCCGGTAGCGGATCGACGTTCACCGTGACCGTCGACAGGGGAGTGAGTATCCCGCCGAACGGAATGCTGGCGTGCAGCGGCACGGTGAGGGCAGGCAGTCCGCCGAGCACGGGCAGGGGCACCGCCGGCAGCGTCACTCCCCAGGTGTACTGGCCGTTGAGAAAGCCGTCCGTGACGACAGCGGGAGCGGTGAGCACCGCGACGGCAGCCCCGAACCCGTCGCCGCTCTGAACCGCATGGCTGAAGGCCGCGCCCACGGAGGCTATCGCGTTCGCGGTCGTGATGGGCGAACCGATGGCGTCGATGCCGAGCGCTATCGGGAGCCCGAAGAACGCGGACCCGATTTCCAGCGGATCGGCGTAATTGACGCCGAATGAGTACGAGAAATCGGTGAGGGTGGCCAGCACATTCACCGCGTTCTGACCGATCCGGCCCGGTATCGACGCGATCGGGGCCAGGTCGGCCAGTATCTGAGTTGCGGCGGCCCCGCTGTTCAAGTGTTCGCCCGCACTGGTGAATGCCGCAGAGATGATGTGGCCGTAGTTCGACTGGTTGGTAATGATCTGCCGCAGGAATGGAAATGGGTTCGCCGCCAGACCATTACCGAGGCTCTGCAGGTTGGTGATGGTGTTAGATGCCAACCTTTCGTAGGGTCCGGTGATGGCCGCCAGACTGGGGGGTGTGGGCCCGGGCGCCGCGCCGACTATGCCGGGCAATAGTGATTGCAAGGACGGGAAAACTCCCACGCCGTTCAAGATGCCGCCGAAGCCGCCCAGCAATCCGCCGAGGTTCCCGAGTCCGGGGAGACTGTCCAGGATCGAGGCCGCCGGGGCGACCGCCGACGAGGGTACGATGCCAGCGAAAACCCTTTCGGCGTTGGCGATCTCGGCGCCGAGATACGCGCCGACGCTTGAGTTCAGCGTCCTGACGAACTCGGCGTGGAAGGCCTGCGTCTGTGCGCTCAGTGCTTGAAATTCTCGGCCGAGGTCACCGAACATCGCGGCTATCGCGGAGGAGACCTCGTCCGCGGCGGCAGGGGCAATGGCGGTGGTGGAACCAGCGATGGATTCCGAAGCCTGCGCAATCGCCGATCTGAGTCCGGACAATTCCTGGGCTGCATTTTCGACCCATTCAGGAGCGACAAAGACGGACACCATTGACCCCCTCGACCCTTGTTATCGGCCAAGCGCTTCGCCTATTTGCAAGTGACCCGAAATCAGCGCTCTTAAACATGCGCATAACGATGGGTTTTCATCCGGGACACGCAGTGTTTACGTCTTACATTGGATTTGCACTTCGCAATAAGACTTTCCGGGCCCGATTGCGAAGCCGATGTCCGCGAAACGGAACCTACGGTCGGGGCGCCTTCGGGGCACCGCACCGCAGCCCGCCCCATACCATCGTTAGCCGTGGAGTCCCGTTGGGTGCTGCACCTGGACATGGACGCGTTCTTCGCGTCCGTGGAGCAACTCACCCGGCCGACCCTGCGGGGTCGTCCGGTGTTGGTGGGCGGCCTGGGTGGCCGTGGGGTGGTCGCCGGCGCCAGCTACGAATCGCGGGTGTTCGGCGCCCGTTCGGCGATGCCGATGCACCAGGCGCGCCGGCTGGTAGGCGTCAGCGCGGTGGTGTTGCCGCCGCGGGGGGTGGTCTACGGCGTGGCCAGCCGCCGCGTCTTCGACACGGTCCGCAGCCTGGTGCCCGTAGTGGAGCAATTGTCGTTCGACGAGGCGTTCGGGGAGCCGTCGCAGTTGGTCGGGGCGTCGGCGTCGGACGCCGAGGAGTTCTGCGAACTGCTGCGACGGCGGGTTCGCGACGAGACCGGGTTGATCGCGTCGGTCGGCGCGGGCTCGGGCAAGCAGATCGCGAAGATCGCCTCGGGTCTGGCCAAACCCGACGGCATTCGCGTGGTCGGCCGCACCGAGGAGAGGCTGCTGCTCGATGGTCTGCCGGTGCGGCGGCTGTGGGGCATCGGCCCGGTCGCCGAGGAGAAGTTGCACCGGCTCGGCATCGAGACCATCGGGCAACTGGCCGCGTTGAGCGACGCGGAGGTGGCCAACATCCTGGGCGCGACCATCGGGCCCGCGTTGCACCGCCTGGCGCGCGGCATCGACGACCGCCCGGTCGCCGAACGCGCCGAAGCCAAACAGATCAGCGCCGAGTCCACCTTCGCGGCGGACCTGACCACCCTGGACCAGTTGCGGGAGGCGATTGAACCGATCGCCGAGCACGCGCACCGGCGGCTGCTCAAAGACGGGCGTGGCGCGCGCACGGTGACGGTGAAGCTGAAGAAATCCGACATGAGCACCCTGACCCGTTCGGCGACGCTGCCCTACGCGACGGCCGAAGCGAGTGCCCTGACGGCGGTGGCCCGCCGGCTGCTGCTGGATCCGTTGCAGATCGGTCCGATCCGCCTGCTGGGCGTGGGTTTTTCGGGTCTCAGCGATGTGCGCCAGGAATCGCTGTTTCCCGAGTTGGACCTGTCGCCCGAGACGGAGGCGCATCAGGATTTCGAGACGATGCGCGCCGCACTGCTCACCGGACAGGACGGGACGTCATGGCGGATCGGCGACGACGTCACGCATCCGGAGTTCGGTCACGGGTGGGTGCAGGGGGCGGGTCACGGCGTCGTCACCGTCCGCTTCGAGACCCGCGGTTCGGGCCCGGGCCCGGCCCGCACGTTTCCCATCGATACCGCTGACATCAGCGCGGCCAACCCGGTCGACAGCCTGGACTGGCCCGACTATGTGGGCGAGTTGCGCCAGCAGGAACCGGAATCGGTGCCGGCGCCGTCAGCCCCAGCGGCCGACGACGTCGGCAACCGGTAGTCCTGCCGTCAGCGCCGCCATCACCAGCACTCTGGCCTGCGGTGGCGCCAGTCGTGGCACCAGCACCGCGCCAGCCTCCACCAGGTCGTGCCCGGGCCCGTAACCCGCGCTGACCCGGCCAGTCGGGACCCGGGTCGACACGGCGACCACCACGCCGTCGCGGCAGAGGCGGCGCACGCCTTCGACAACGGCAACCCCGGCATTGCCCGATCCCAACGCTTCGAGCACCACGCCGCGGGCACCGGCCGCCGCGAACGCGTCCAATGCCACCGCGTCGCTGCCCAGGTATACCGCCGCGATATCGACGCGCGGTGCGGCGGCGGCGTCGAGGTCGCCGAGGAACGGCCGCACCTTGGCGCCGGTCAGTGTCACGTCGCCGGCGACCGTCCCAAGCAGGTGCCCGGCGAAACCAGTCAGATCCTGGGTCGCCGCCTTTCGCAGGCCCAGAGGCTGCAACACCCGGCCGGCGAAACACAACAGCACCCCGAGGTCACGCGCGTCCCGGCTGCCCGCGACCGTGAGGGCGTCGCGCAGGTTGGCCGGACCGTCCGCGTCGGGTGCGTCCGCGCTGCGCATCGCCCCGGTCAGCACCACCGGCACCGGGCCCGCGTACCCCAGCTCCAACCACAGCGCGGTTTCTTCCATCGTGTCGGTGCCGTGGGCGATGACGACTCCTGCGGCGCCGTCGTCGATTGCGGTGCGGACCGCGGCGCGGATCCGGTCCCAATCGGCCGTGATCAGCTCGGAGCTGTCGACCGCCATCAGATCCACGACGTCGACGTCGAAGGCCGGGCTGAGACCGCTGGTGAGTTGGGCGCCACTGTAGGCGGGCCGACGGACGCCGTCGGCGCCGGTGGTGGTCGAGATCGTCCCTCCGGTGGTGATGACGGTGATGCGGCCCATCAGGGGATCATCCCGCACGCGGGTCAGCCCATCCGCGTGCCGGGCATAAACACCTATTAGTGGATGATGGTGGGGTGCCTGACGAACCAACGGGATCCGCTGATCCGCTGACTTCAGCCGGTGACGCCGAAGAAGCCCCGGCTTCGGCAGCGCAGGCGCCGCACCGGCGTTTGCGCCTGCTCCTCTCGGTTGCCGCAGTGGTGCTTGCGCTCGACATCATCACCAAGGTTCTGGCGGTCAAACTGCTGCCCCCCGGCCAGCCGGTCTCCATCATCGGCGACACCGTGACCTGGACGCTGGTGCGCAATTCCGGCGCCGCGTTCTCGATGGCGACGGGATACACATGGGTGCTCACCCTGATCGCCACGGGTGTCGTGGTCGGCATCTTCTGGATGGGTCGGCGGCTGGTATCGCCCTGGTGGGCGCTGGGCCTTGGCATGATCCTGGGCGGCGCGATGGGCAACCTGGTCGATCGCTTCTTCCGGGCGCCCGGCCCGCTACGCGGTCACGTCGTCGACTTCCTGTCGGTCGGATGGTGGCCGGTGTTCAACGTCGCCGACCCTTCGGTGGTGGGCGGCGCCATCCTGCTGGTCGTCCTGTCCATCTTCGGCTTTGATTTCGACGCCGTCGGCCGCCGGAAGTCCAACGGCGACAACGAGGATCAGGGCGCAGTTGACTGAGCGCTCGATGCCGGTCCCAGACGGATTGGCGGGCATGCGCGTGGACGCCGGTCTGGCCCGCCTGTTGGGGCTGTCCCGCAGCGCCGCGGCGGCCATCGCCGAAGACGGCGGTGTCGAACTCGACGGGGTGACGGCGGGCAAGTCCGACCGCCTGAACGCCGGGGCCTGGTTGCAGGTGCGACTGCCGGAGCCGCCCAAGCCCCCGGAGAACACCCCCGTCGACATCGAGGGCATGACGATCCTCTACTCCGACGACGACATTGTCGCGGTCGACAAGCCGGCCGCGGTGGCCGCGCACGCCTCGGTGGGCTGGACCGGCCCCACGGTGCTGGGCGGCCTGGCGGCCGCCGGCTACCGGATCACCACCTCGGGTGTGCATGAGCGCCAGGGGATCGTGCATCGCCTTGACGTCGGAACCTCCGGGGTGATGGTGGTGGCCATCTCCGAACGCGCCTACACCGTGCTCAAGCGGGCGTTCAAACAGCGCACCGTGGAAAAGCGGTATCACGCCTTGGTGCAGGGCCATCCGGACCCGTCCAGCGGAACCATCGACGCCCCGATCGGCCGCCACCCCGGCCCGGAGTGGAAGTTCGCGGTCACCCGGGATGGCCGGCACAGCATCACCCACTACGACACCATGGAGGCGTTCGTCGCCGCCAGCCTTCTCGACGTGCACCTGGAAACCGGTCGTACTCATCAGATTCGGGTGCACTTCTCCGCGCTGCACCATCCGTGCTGTGGCGACCTCGTCTATGGTGCTGACCCGAAGCTCGCGAAAAGACTTGGGCTGGAACGTCAATGGCTGCACGCGCGATCTCTGGCCTTCGCGCATCCGGCCGACGGCCGGCGGATCGAGATCGTCAGTCCCTATCCGGCGGATCTGCAGCACGCCCTGGACGTGTTACGCGCCGAGGGCTGACCGCCCGGGTTTTCGCGCCTCCACCAGCACCCGCGTCGGATGGGTGACGAAGCGGCCTTCGGCGGTGATCAGATCGTGCAGTTCGCGCAGCCGCGAGTAATACGGCTCGGCGGTGAAATCGGGCACCGTCCAGATCAGCTTGCGCAGGAAGTAGATCACCGCGCCGATGTCGAAGAACTCCGCCCGGAGCCGTTCCATGCGCATGTCCACCACCTGCAGTCCGGCGGCCTGCGCGCCCGCCTGCTGGGTGGCCGGCTCGTAGAGTGCCCACAGCTGCGGTTGCGGCCCGACGACGTGGGTCACCAACTCCGACACCGTCGCCGGACCGGGATGCTGCGCGAAGTAGGTGCCGCCGGGCTGCAGCAGCCGCGCGATCTCGCTCCACCACACGGCAATCGGATGGCGGCTGATCACCAGATCGAAGGCTTCGTCGGCGAACGGTAACGGTGGTTCGTCGCCGGTGGCAACCACCACCACCCCGCGGGGATTCAGTCGCCTACTGGCCAATGCCGCATTGGGAGGCCATGATTCGGTGGCCGCCATGGTCGGCGGGAACTTCTCGGCCCCGGCCAGTACCTCGCCGCCGCCGGTGTGGATGTCCAGCGCCGCCGACGCACCCGCCAATCGCCCACTCATCAGCCGCTGATACCCCCAGGACGGCCGCTGCTCCGTTGCGCGGCCGTCCAGCCAGGAGAAATCCCAACCCTCCACCGGCGCGGCCACCGCTTCGGCGACCAGGTCCTCAAACGAGCGCATACCCAGCATTGTCACTCAGGCTTGCGGGCCTCGACGAGAACCCGCGCCGCATGCGCGACGAACGGTCCCTCGGCTTCGATGCGCTCGTGGAGTTCGCGCAGCCGCTCGCGATAACGCTCGACGGTGAAGCCGGGCACGGTCCAGATCACCTTGCGCAGGAAATAGACGACGGCGCCGACGTCGAAGAACTCCTGGCGCAGGCGCTCGAGTCGCATCTCCACGATCTGCAGGCCGGCGGACTCTGCCTGCGCGCGCTCAGCTTTCGGGTCCCGCCTGGCCCATGCCTGCGGCTGGGGGCCGATGAAGAATTCGGTCAACTCGGCGACGGTGGCCGGGCCGATGTGTTGGGCCAGATATGTTCCGCCGGGCCGCAACACCCGGGCGATCTCAGCCCACGGCACGCTGTTGGGGTGCCGGCTGGTCACCAGGTCGAACACGTCACCGGCGAACGGCAGTGCCTTCTCTTCGGGCACGGACACCACCACGACGCCGCGCGGGTGCAAGCGTCGGGTGGCCAGCGCGGCGTTCGGCGGCCACGGTTCCACGGCCGCCATGGTCGGCGGAAATCGCGGGGCCCCGGCCAGTACCTCACCGCCGCCGGTCTGAATGTCCAGTGCCGCCCCGACTTTCGCCAGCCGGTCGCTCATCAACCGCTGATAACCCCAGGACGGCCGCTGTTCGGTCGCCCGGCCGTCCAGCCAGGAGAAGTCCCAACCGTCGACCGACGCCGAATCTGCTTCTGCCACCAATTCTTCGAAAGTCCCGCCCATCTCAGGCATTCTCGTCTGGTAGGCGGCCCCGATGTCGATCGGGCGCGGTGTCGGTCGTCATACCGTTGACATCTTCCAACAGATTGGGGACCACGTATGCAGTACTGCCTGCTCATGCACTATCAGGAGGGTGGCGAGATCGGGTTGTCCGACGAAGACATGGCACCCGCGCGCGCGGCATTCGCTCAATACGCCGACGACCTGGACGCGGCGGGCGTCCTGATCGGCACACAGGTGCTGGAATCAGCTGCCGTGTCCACCACGTTCACGGCACGCAACGGAGCGCCTGAGATTCAGGACGGTCCGTTCGCCGACACCAAGGAACGTCTCGGTGGGGTCTTCGTCATCAGGGTGCCCGATCTGGATGCCGCACTGGAGTGGGCGAAACGATGCCCGGCCGCGGCGTGGGGAACCATCGAAATCCGGCCGGTGGGCGTGACGTATGCGAGCGGAAGGGGCTGGTATCAACCCGAGTGAGGTAGGGACCCGATTGGGCGCCTTCGTTCGCACCTCCTATGGTCGGCATCTGGCGCTGCTGGCCGCACCCACCGGCGACATCCCGGCGGCCGAGGATGCCATCGCCGACGCGATGGAACGGGCGCTGACCCGATGGCCGCTGGATGGGATACCGGCCAATCCGGAGGCCTGGATCCTGACGGTGGCCCGCAATCGGCTGCGGGACCGCTGGAAATCGCATGCCTACCGTATGACCGGACCGATGCCCGAAACAGATTTCACGGCAACAGAATTCAGTGAAGACCTGGCCACCATTCCAGATCGCCGGCTGGAGCTGATGCTGGTGTGCGCGCATCCAGCGATCGCCGCGAACTGCCGAACACCGTTGATGCTGCAGACGGTGCTCGGCGTCGACGCTGCCGCTATCGGGCGCGCATTCTCGGTACCGGCTGCCACCATGGCGCAACGGCTGGTGCGCGCCAAGCGCCGAATCCGGGACGCGGCAATCCCGTTTGCGCTGCCGGGACGTGCGGATCTCGACGTCCGTTTGCCCGCCGTTCTGGAGGCGGTCTACGGCGCCTTCGCGATCGATTGGCAACTGGAGCCGCAGGGCGACCCGATCGAGTCATTGGTGGCCGAAGCGCTGCATCTCGCACTGGTCCTGGTCGAGCTCTTGCCCGGTAATCCCGAGGTGCTCGGGTTGGCCGCACTGATGTACCTGTCGGAAGCCCGTCGAGCCGCGCGGCGCACCGGTGACGGCGAGTTCGTGCCGCTGGACGAGCAGGACTGCAGGTTGTGGGATCGGACGCTGATCGCGCGCGGCGAAGACCTGTTGCATCGCGCCTACGACATGGGTCGCCCGGGCCGCTACCAATATGAGGCGGCGATCCAGTCGGCGCACTGCGCCCGCGCCGGGGACGGCTACGTAGACAAGGTTGCGCTGCGAACGCTGCATCGCGCACTGTTTCGGCTCGCGCCGTCGCTGGGCGCAGCGGTCGCCCTGGCGGTGATCGATGCCGACATCGATGGGCCGCGAGCGGGCCTGCGGGCGCTGGACGCGGTGGCCGCCACGGAACGATTTCAGCCGGCCTGGACCGCCCGCGCCCACCTGCTGGCGGCTGCGGGCGAATTCGAGGCCGCGGCGCAGGCGTACCGTCGGGCCATCGAGCTCACCACAGACGCCGGCGTCGTCAGGTATCTGACCCGACGGCTCGACGCGCTGGCTGACGATCAGGTGTGAATGAATTCGCTTCCAGCCCGGGACCGCCGCTTTGTTATGCCGACGTCCCGGGTCGACCACTGACGTATTCGCGGGGTGTGGCGCCGAACCGGGTGCGGAATTCCTTGATGAAGTGCGAGGCGCTGGTGTAGCCGACCTGATGCGCGACGTCGGCGACGCCGACGTGTCGGTCCAGGATCAGTTCCCGCGCCCGGTTCAGTCGTACTTGCTTGACGTACTGGTACGGTGACGAACCCGTCAGCTCCCGAAACGCCCGGGTGAACGCCGACGGGCTCAGCCCCACCTGGGCGGCCAGGGTGGTGACCGTGATCGGTTCGCTCAGATGCGAATTGATGTAGGTCAGGGCCGCACCGATGGGATTGCCCGCCGCCTGCTGCGCGGCGAAGTGCAGCAGGCGCGCGAATTGTTCACGTTGCAGCACCCGGTAGACCAGTTCACGCAGATAGAGCGGCGCCAGGACGCGCCGATCGACATCGGTGCCCAGCGACCGGACGAATCTCAGCACGGAACTCATCACCTCGTCGTCGAGCGCGGAGACCATGCAGCTGTCCGCGAGCTCGCATACCGATGCCGCTTCGACGGGATTGCGGCCCGGCATCTTCTCGGAGATGCCGCGCACCGTGGAAGGATCGACCTCCAACACGAGGCACAGGCAAGGATGGTGCGGTGATGCCTCGAGAACCTCGCTCTGGAACTGCAGATCGCCGTTGATGACGAGGTAATTGAACTGGTCGTAGACGTGGCTTCTGCCCTTCTCCGTCACCGCCTTGCGGCCCTGGGCGACGATCCCGATCGAGAGCCCCCGGATCTCCTGCCACTCGGGTTGCGTCGGCCGGCTGAAGCGGTAGATCGTCAGCCCCGGCCACAGCCCGGCGTTCGGGCCGTCCTGGGTCGCACGGGTGGTCAGTTCGGCGACGAGTTCACTCGATGTCGCGCGCTGCTCGACGTACTCGGTGGCGGTCAAATCGGCACCTCCTCGAGCATCGACAGCGACGAGTTTCGAATTGCTCTGTAGAAAAAGGTATCTGACCGCGTGGTCACCCGCTGTGTCCGTGGGTCCCGGTCGTCTCGGAATGAGACAGACATCGAGCAGGAATCTGCTACCGCGACAGTCGTCGATCCGGTTTGCTGTGACTATCGGGCACGCATCATCTTCCCCATGCTTCAGCGATCGAAGGAAAATCATGAAAATGCGGGCAGCGCGCATGCACGGCTACAACCGGCCTCTTGAGATCGATGAAGTTCCGGTGCCCGACGTGGGGCGCAACCAGGTACTGATCAAGGTCGCCGCGACCGGCATGTGCCGCAGCGACTATCAGCTGGTGGACGGCTATTTCCGGGACGGCCTTCCCGTCGAGTTCCCCTTCATCCCGGGACACGAAGTGTCCGGCACTGTCACCGAGGTGGGTCCTGACGTTCCGGAGTCGGCCGGCATCTCCGAAGGCGATCTCGTCGTTGTCGACCCGAACTGGGGCGACGGTACCTGTCGGCAATGCCATGAGGGCAACCAACAACTCTGTGCCAATGGACAACTCGTCGGTTTCGGGCCTAACGGCGGTTTCGCCGAATACATGGTCGCCCCGTACGACCACGTCATTTCCTTTGGCGACCAACCAGATCAAGAGCCCCGGTACCTTGCCCCGCTGACCGACGCCGGTCTGACCCCCTACCGCGGCATGAAGAAGTTGCGCGACGCGGGCAAGCTCGGCGCCGGACGCACCGTCGTGGTCAACGGCATCGGCGGGCTCGGCAGTTACGGCGTGCAGTACGCACGACTTCTCGGCGCCGGTGCCACCGTGTTCGGATTTGCCAGAAGTGATGAAAAGCTCGATGTCGCAAGGGAACACGGCGCCGACCACACGATCAACGTGCGGGACAAGTCAACCGAGGACGTCCAGAACGAACTGGCGGACCTGACCGGTCGGCGCACGGTCGATGCGGTGCTGGACTGCGCCGGGTCGCCGGAGTCGCTGGGGTTGGCGGCCGCCATCCTGGAGACCGAAGGCGCGCTGTCCCAGGTCGGCCTCATGGGCGAACGCGTCGAGCTGCCGTTGTTCCCGTTCGTCAGCGGAGAGAAGTCCTACTTCGGCTCGTTCTGGGGCAACTACAACGACCTTCGAGAGGTGCTGTCGCTGGCCGGCCAGGGTCTGATCAAGCATCGCGTGGTCCCGGTCGACCTCGACGACATCAACGACAACCTCGAGGCGCTGGGTCGCGGCGACATCGTGGGCAGGGCAGTGGTTGTGTTCGACTGATCAGTCACCGGGTGTGGCAGACGAACTTGGTTCCGCCGAGGTCGAGCGTCACCTCGCCCTGGTGCTCCCAGTATTCCGAACCTTGACGGCCATATCGGGCGCCGCTGCCTGAGGGCAGGAGGAACAGGATGACGCGTACACCCTTCCAGTCCAGAACCGCCGTCTTGGGATCGAGCTGGTTGTAGAACTGCGCGGTCAACGTGCCGGCATCGGCGGGGCAGTCGTAGCTGACGACCGGTGGCGCGACGGTGGCCGGGTCGGCGATGGCCAGCTCCACAAGCCGCGTCTGATAAGCCTCCAGCACGCAGGTCCGCACCTCGACGAGATCGGCGCAGCCGTCGCGGGTCGTCGCGAACGCGCTCTGGGCGGTGGTCAGAGTGGCCTGATCGGCACCCGGCCGTGCCAGCGCCTGTTGGTAGGCCGCCTGCAGCCGACGGTCGAGGTCGCTCAATTGTGGCTCGTCGCAAACCAATTGCTGTGCCTTGTTCGCCGGTTTGGCGCAGTCGAACGTCATCGCCGGGGCGGCAGGCTGGGTGGTGGTCGAAGAGGACGTGGTACTGGAGGACGCCGCGGACCGGGACGCGCCGGACCCGCCGCCGTCGCAGGCGCTGACGAGCAGTACGGCCAGGATGGCGACCAGCAGTCTCATACCTGCTGACTACCGGGTCGTGGACGGCAGCGGCGCCGCGACACGCCGTGGACGGCGGTCATACTTTCGCCGCCGCTGTTGTTGCGGGCGGCGCCGTCGTTGGCGAGGGGCCGCAAAGTGTCGGGCGTGGCGGCGTGTCGTTGGCGACATGCGGGCGCTCGCCGGGGCGGGCAGCCCGGCGCACGGCGGCGCGTCATCTTGTCCTGAGCTGTGTATCTATTCACCGGCCGATGTCCTAGGTTGGCTTCATGACCGTCCGTCACACCTTCCACACCGCCATCAGGAGCAACTGTCGATGAATCTCGGTGACCTCACGCATCTGGTCGAAAAGCCTTTCGCGGCGATGTCGAACATGATCAACACGCCGAACTCCGCGGGTCGGTACCGGCCTTTCTACCTGAGGAATCTGCTCGACGCCGTCCAGGGCCGCAAGCTCAGCGACGCGGTCCAGGGCAGGGTAGTGCTCATCACGGGCGGGTCGTCAGGCATCGGAGAAGCCGCTGCTCACAAGATCGCCGAGGCGGGCGGCACAGTGGTGCTGATCGCGCGCACCCTGGAAAACCTCGAGAAGGTTGCCGACGACATCCGAGCCAATGGCGGCACCGCACACGTGTACCCGTGCGATCTGTCCGACACCGACGCGATTGCGGCGATGGCCGACAAGGTGCTCGAGGACCTCGGTGGGGTCGACATCCTGATCAACAACGCGGGCCGCTCGATCCGGCGTTCGCTGGCACTGTCCTACGACCGGATCCACGACTACCAACGCACTATTCAGCTGAACTACCTGGGCGCGGTCCAGCTGATTCTCAAGTTCATCCCCGGTATGCGCGAACGCGGCTTCGGGCACATCGTCAACGTGTCCTCGGTCGGCGTGCAGACGCGCGCGCCGCGGTTCGGCGCATACATCGCCAGCAAGGCCGCGCTGGACAGCCTGTGCGACGCGCTGCAGGCGGAGACCGTGAGCGACAACGTCCGGTTCACCACCGTGCACATGGCGCTGGTGCGCACGCCGATGATCAGCCCGACGACGATGTACGACCATTTCCCGACGCTGACGCCCGATCAGGCGGCCGGGGTGATCACCGACGCGCTGATCCACCGGCCCCGTCGGGCGAGTTCGCCGTTCGGCCAGTTCGCCGCGGTCGCCGATGCCGTCAACCCGGCGGTGATGGACCGGGTGCGTAACCGGGCGTTCGGCATGTTTGACGACTCCTCGGCCGCAAAGGGGAGCGAAAAGCCAAGCGAGCAAACAGATCTCGACAAGCGGAGCGAGACCTTCCTGCAGGCGACCCGAGGGATCCACTGGTGAGTCTCCCCAAACCCACCGGGCGGACCACTGTAGTCATCACGGGCGCCTCGTCGGGGATCGGCACCGAACTCGCGAAAGGCCTTGCGCGGCGCGGGTATCCGCTGATGCTGGTGGCCCGGCGCCGCGAGCGCCTCGACGAGCTGGCCGACCGGTTGCGCGACAGCGACAAGATCGCAGTCGAGGTGCTGCCGCTGGACCTTTCCGACGCCGATTCGCGGGCCGAGCTCGCGCAGCGGCTGAGCACCGATCCGATTGCCGGACTGTGCAACAGCGCGGGATTCGGTACCAGCGGGCGCTTCTATGAGCTACCGGCCGAACGCGAGAGCGAGGAGGTCACCCTCAACGCGCTGGCATTGATGGAGCTCACCCGGGCCGTGCTGCCCGGCATGGTGGAGCGGGGCGCAGGCGCCGTGCTGAACATCGCGTCGATCGCCGGGTTCCAGCCCCTTCCGTTCATGGCGGTGTATTCGGCCAGCAAGGCGTTCGTGCTGACCTTCTCGGAGGCGGTTCAAGAGGAGTTGCACGGGACGGGAGTGTCGGTTACGGCGCTGTGTCCCGGGCCGGTTCCCACCGAGTGGGCTGAGATCGCCAGTGCCGAGCGGTTCAGCGTCCCGCTCGCGCAGGTCTCACCGGAAGAAGTCGCCGAACAGGCCATCCGGGGCATGCTGTCCGGTAAGCGTGGCGTGGTACCGGGATTGGTGCCCAAGGTCGCCAGCACCAGCGGCCGGCTGTTACCGCGCAGTGTGCTGCTGCCGGCGATCCGGATCGGAAACAAGCTGCGCGGCGGTCCCAGCCACTGATCCGGTTTCGGGCGGGCTACTTCTCCGGGACGACCTTGAGCACCTGACCCGGTTGCACCGTCTTGTCTGATTGGTTGGCCACCGCGCCGGTCAGTACGTAGAGATTGTCGGCCGAGTCGACAGCGACACCGTGCGAGCTTGCGGGAATCGGTAGCGAGATGGCACTGCCGCCCCCAGCCGGCAATTCGAAGAATCGTCTGCCGAAACCGTCGGCAACGAAGATATTGCCGGCGCTGTCGAAAGCGATCTGGCGAGGCTCCAAGACATCGGGAATGGGCAACGCGGTGGCAGTGGTGGCGCCGGGGGCCAGTTTCAACACCTTGCCGTGGCCGGTGTTTTCGATGCCGGAACTGACGTACACATTGCCGGCTTTGTCGACCGCGATGCCTTTGGGCACGTACAGGTCGCTGAAGGACAGGTCGGTCGGCCGGTTTTCGCCGCGGGCGAGTTTCTTCACCCCGTATTTGAGTTTGAGGTCGGACGACATGATGCCGCCGACCGCATAGACGTTGCCCGCTCCATCGAAGGTGATGGCATCGATCCGCGAGAAGCCGCGGAACTGCAACCGCATCGGGCTGGTTTTGCCGGCCTCCAGGAACCAGACCTGGCTGCCCTCGCTGTAATAAATGTTGCCGGTCTGGTCGACCGCCAGGTCCGTTGCCGAGCGCACATTGACACCCGGAATGTCAACGGCGACAGCGTCCCCGGCGCCGGGCGCCAGCTTGAACAGCATCGTTGGCAAGGAATCGAATGACCCCTCGCCGATCAGAGAAGCCAGCGCGTAGACGTTGCCGGCCCCGTCGACGCCAACGCTTTTCGTCACGCCCAATCCGGGAAACGGCAGCGCGGTGGGCAGTGCGGTGTAGCTGCGCTTGGACGGGGTGGTCGTCGTGGTCGGCGCTGCCGATGTGGATTTGCCCGGGTGGTGAACGAGTTTGGGAATCGCGAAGGCGGCCGCCGCCACCGCCACCACGATCGCTACGACCGCAATCACCGGGCCCAGCCGCCGTCGTCGTGGCTGCGGCGACGGCAGCATCACCGGATGCGTGTGCGGGTAGGACACCGTTCGTCCGGTATTCCATTGTGGCGGTGAAGGGTTGGGTGGCGGGGGCAGCTGGATTGTCTGCGTGGCCGCCGCCGCGAGGGCACCTTGCGCAGCTTCGGCGAGTTCGGCGGCGGTGCGGTACCGGTCATCGGGCTTGTCGGCCAGACCCCTGGCAATGACAGCGTCCAGACCGGCGGGGATGCCCGGCCGCTGCCGGCTCGGCGGTGGTGCCGCAGCGTCCGGCGGGCGCCCGGTCAGGCACTCGTACAGGACCGCGGCCAACGCGGTGATGTCGGCGCGGTAGCTGGCTTCCGTGTTGGTGACCAGTGCGCGGGTGCGCTCCGTGGACGGAGTGGCGCCGGTTGCATCCGCCAGATATGCCGACCCGCCGTCGCCCAGCAGGATGGTGGCCGTCGTGACGTCGCGGTGGACGGTCTTTTGAGCATGGCTGTCGTCGATCACCGCGGCGATACGGCGCACCACCTCGACCGCATGACCCGGATTCAGGGGGCCATGTTGCGCCAGTTGGGTTTTCAGGTCGCTCATCAACCGGCCCCCACGTTGAGCAGTCGGTTGTTCTCGGTCAGGTAGACGGCGCCCGCCGCATCGACGGCAATGCCGCCGAAAGACTGGTTCTCGGGCACGGTGGGTGTTGTCGACGTCATGGCACCGGCGGGGAGCTTCAGGAGTTTGCCCAGGTTGTCGGAGTTGTCGATCACGTAGACGGTCGACTTGGCGTCGACGGCAATGCCTTGTGCCCGGCCGAGCTGAGAGAAGGGCAGCTGCGTGGGGCTGGTTGCGCCGGGTGCCAGTTTCAGGACGCGGCCCATCTGCAGGCCATAGACATTGCCGGCGCCGTCCAGCGCGACGCTCTCGAACAAGCCGGCCCCGAACGGAAGCACCGTGGGGGCGGGCGCGTCGACCGCGAGCCGAAGCACCTGGTCCCGCGCGGTCACGTACACATTGCCGGCGCCGTCGACTGTTAGACCCGAGGGAAGAATCGCCCCGAAGGGCAGTTCGACGGGTGACGTGGCACCTGGGGGAAGTTTCCACACCTGGCCGGTCCCGGGGGTGGACCAGTCGGTGATGTAGAGGTTGCCGGTGGAGTCCACGGCCACGGCCTTGGGCTTGGTGAGCCCGCGAATTGGGATCTCGGTGGGTGCGTTCGAGTTCGCGGCGAGTTTGAACACCTTCTTGCCGCCTGTGTCGACGACGAATACGTTGCCGGCGCCGTCGACTGTCACGCCGCTCAGATCGCCGTATCCGATTGTCGTCAACGGGGTGGCGTTGAGTGGTGGCGCGGCGTTTGCGATCGGGGCGGTCGGCGTAGCTGGGCCGGTCGTGGTGCTGCGGGAGGGCTGAGATGAGTTCGGTGTGCCCGAGACCGCCACCCCGACGGCGGTGATGACGGCAACGGCGCCCATGGCCGCGACGATGAGCGCGACGCGGCGGCCGGACTTTCGCCGGACGGGCGGGGGCCGCTGCAGGGTCGGCGTCGCAGTCGGTGCCGGAGGGCTCCAGGGTTGCGTCGGTGGGGCGGCCTGGGGCGTCCACGACGGGTTGGGCACCGGTGTGCCCAGGGCGCGCTGGGCGGCGGCACCGAGTTCGCCGGCGCTCCGGTAGCGACGCTCGGGTTCCTTGGCCATGCCGCGCGCGATCACCTCGTCGAAACCGACCGGGATCCCGGGCCGTTGCTGACTGGGACGCGGCGGCGGCGAGGTCAGGTGGGCGGCGACCAATGCCGGTATCTCGGTGCGGTTTTCGAAGGGCGAGGCTCCGGTCAGGCATTCGTGGAGCACACAGGCCAGTGCGTAGATGTCGGCGCCGGGTGTGACCTCTCCCGAGGCAAGACGTTCCGGAGCCAGATAGGCGAACGAACCGATGGTGGTGCCTTCGCTGGTGAGTTTGGTGTCGGTGGCGGCGTTGGCCAACCCGAAGTCGACCAGGCAGGCGAAATCGTCTTTGCCGAGCAGGATATTGGCCGGTTTGACGTCCCGGTGGATCACCGTTTCGGCGTGCGCGGCATCCAGCGCGGCCGCGATCTGACGCACGATGTTCACCGAACGCGCCGGGCCGAGCGCGCCGTCGCGCTCCAGCGTGCTTTGCAGGTCGGTGCCATCGATGAGCCGCATGTCGATATAGAGCTGCCCGTCGATCTCGCCACAGCCGTGAATGGGCACCACATGAGGGTCGTGCAGCCGCCCGGCAGTACGGGCCTCCCGGAACAGCCGTTCCCGGAACGCCGGATTGTGAGAGTAGCTGCTGGACAACAGCTTCAGAGCCACCACTCGGTGCATCACGGTGTCTTCGGCCTCATAGACTTCGCCGAACCCGCCGGTGCCGAGCAGTCGCCGCAGTAGGTAAGGCCCGAAGCGGGTGCCGACGCGCGAGCGCGAGGAGTGTCGGATCGTGGGATCGTCGGTCATCGGGGCGGTCCCAGTTCCAGCACCTTGCCGGTCGCGCAGTCGTCCGTGCGATGGCAGTCGACGACAAACAGATCGCCGTCCTTATCCACCGCGATCCCGAGCGGGTAGTTGAGCCCCGGGAAGGCGAGGCGGGTGGCGCTGGTGGCGCCGGCGGCCAATCTGAAAATTCCGTGCCCCTCGAGATCGGAGACATAGACGTTCCCACCCGGGTCCACCGCCACACCGTAAGGCGCCTGGAGGCCGGCGAACGGCAACTCGGTGGGAGTTGCAGCGCCGACGGGCAGCTTGAGCACGCGGCGGTCATCGCTGTCGGCGATGTAGAGGTTGCCATCCTTGTCCACCGCGACGCCTCCCGGCCCGCTCATCGGAACGGTGGGCATCAGCTGGGTCGCGCTGGTCGCCCCCGGGGCCAGCTTCAGCACCTGTTTGAGCGCGTTGTCGGTCAAGTAGACGCTGCCGTCCTTGCCCACCGCCAGACCCGCCGGCCTGCCGACGTGGCCGAACGGCAGCAGGATCGGGCCGCGGGCGCCCGGGGCGAGTTTCCATACGCCGGGCGCGTGAATGTCGGCGAGGTAGACGTTGCCTTCGTTGTCCGCCGCCACGTCCAAGCCGTAGACCTCCCCGAATGCCAATTCGGTGGGAGAGGACTGCGCGGCAGGCAGTTTCAGCACGCGGCCTTCCGGGGAGTGGTTGGTCAACTCGGCGACGTAGACGTTGCCGGCTTCATCGACTGCCACTCCGCGCGGTTTCACCAGGTTGGGGAACTTCAGCACGGTCGGCACCGTCGAGGACGGCCTCGGTGTGCTGGCGGCCGCGGGGCGCGCGCCGTCGTGTCGGTGCACGATCGCGACAATCCCGACGGTGATCGCGACGGCCACCAGGGCGATGGCGGCCACCACAAACACAACGCGATGGCGCCGCTTGCGGTCGGGTGGCTGGGCCCACGGCGGTCGGGGCGCGGACGGCGGGGGGAGAGGTGGCGGCGCATGGGGGATCGGCGGCGCCGGTGCCTCGATGCCCCATTCGCGGGTCGGGGCGGCGGGTTTCAGCACGTTCTCGGCGGCCTGGGCCAATTCGCCGGCGCTGCGGTAGCGCGCGTCGGGATTCTTCGCCATACCTCGTGCAATGACGTCGTCCAGCGCGGCCGGGATGCCGGGGCGCTGCTGGCTGGGTCGCGGTATGGGCGCGGTCAGGTGCGCGGTCATGAGGGCGGAAAGGTCACGGTGCTCCTCGTACGGCGCCTTGCCGGTAAGCAGTTCGTAGAGAACGCACGCGAGCGCGTACACATCGCAGCGGTGATCCACCGGTGCTTCCGAAAGTCGTTCCGGGGCAACGTAATCGAAGGTGCCGACCGCCTTCCCGGTCTTGGTGAGGCGGGCGTCGCCGGCCGCGCTGGCCAGTCCGAAGTCGACCAGGCTGGCGAAGTCGTCACCGGACAGCAGGATGTTTGCCGGTTTGACATCGCGGTGCAGCACCGTTTCGGCGTGCGCGGCATCCAGGGCGGCGGCGACCTGGCGGATCAGCTTCACCGCGCGGGTCGGGTCGAGCGGCCCCTCCCGCTTGAGCAGGGTCTCCAAATCCACGCCCCGGACCAGCCGCATGTCGATGTAGACCTGGCCGTCGATCTCCCCACAGCTGTGAATCGGCAGCACGTGAGGCTCGCGAAGACGTCCGGCGGTACGGGCCTCCCGGAACAGACGCTCGCGGAAGACCGGATCCTGCGAGTAGGTGTTGCTCAGCAACTTGAGCGCGACGACACGGTTCATGGCGGTGTCCTCGGCTTCGTAGACCTCGCCGAACCCACCGCTACCCAACAGTCGGATCAACCGATACGGCCCGAACTGCGAACCCGCCCGATCCTCGACCACTCGCCCCTCCTCTGTTGCTGAGCGTAACGGGAGCGCGAACCATGCCGCGGCGGCCGGGAGCATTGCTCGGGCCCGCGGCGAGCATTGCTCGGGCCCGCGGCGGCCGGCTGCGCCGGCCTTGCGACCCTCGCTAGTCTCAACCGATGGCTTCCGTTGAGTTGACCTCAAACGTCCCGATGGCCCCGCAGGACATGTGGGAGCGTGTGTCGGATCTCTCCGAGCTGGGCGAATGGCTCGTCATGCACGAGGGGTGGCGCAGCGACATCCCCGACGAGATCACGGTGGGAACCGAGATCATCGGCGTGGCGCGATCGAAGGGATTGCGCAACCGGGTGACGTGGACGGTGACCAAGTGGGACCCGCCCCACGAGGTCGCGATGTCGGGGTCGGGCAAAGGCGGAGCAAAGTACGGCGTGACCGTCACCGTCGCGCCCCATGAGGACGGTTCGACCATGGGTCTGCGCCTTGAGCTGGGCGGGCGTGCCTTGTTCGGCCCGGTCGGCTCGGCCGCGGCCCGGGCGGTCAAAGGCGACGTAGAAAAGTCGTTGCAATTGTTCGTCGAGCGCTACGCCTGAACACCTTCGAGACACACTTCGCGACACGCCCGAAAGACGTCGGTGCCCAGTCATAGACTGGCTGCCCTATGAACCAATCGTCGTTCGTGCACCTGCACAACCACACTGAGTACTCGATGCTCGACGGTGCCGCGAAGATCTCGCCGATGCTGGCCGAGGCGCAACGGTTGGAGATGCCCGCAATCGGCATGACCGACCACGGAAACATGTTCGGCGCCAGCGAGTTCTACAACTCAGCCACCAAGGTCGGCATCAAGCCGATCATCGGCGTCGAGGCGTATATCGCTCCCGGCTCGCGATTCGACACCCGTCGCATCACCTGGGGTGATCCCAGCCAGAAGTCCGACGACGTGTCGGGCAGCGGCTCGTACACGCACATGACGATGATGGCCGAGAACGCGACCGGCCTGCGCAACCTGTTCAAGCTGTCGTCGCTGGCTTCCTTCGAAGGCCAGCTCGGCAAGTGGTCGCGCATGGATGCCGAGCTCATCGCCGAACACGCCGAGGGCATCATCGCCACCACCGGTTGCCCGTCGGGGGAGGTGCAGACGCGGCTGCGGCTGGGTCACGAGCGCGAGGCGCTGGAGGCCGCCGCCAAATGGCGGGAGATCTTCGGCGCCGAGAACTTCTTTCTCGAGCTGATGGACCACGGCATCTCCATCGAACACCGGGTCCGCGAAGGCCTGCTGGAAATCGGCCGCAAACTCAGCATCCCGCCGCTGGCCACCAACGACTGTCACTACGTGACCCGCGACGCATCCCATAACCACGAGGCGCTGCTGTGCGTGCAGACCGGCAAGACGCTCTCGGACCCCAACCGGTTCAAGTTCGACGGCGACGGCTACTACCTCAAGTCGGCCGCCGAGATGCGTCAGCTCTGGGACAGCCAGGTTCCCGGAGCGTGCGACTCCACCCTGCTGATCGGCGAGCGGGTCCAGTCCTACGCCGACGTGTGGACCCCGCGCGACCGGATGCCCATCTTCCCGGTGCCCGACGGGCACGACCAGGGGTCGTGGCTGCACCACGAGGTGATGGCGGGCCTGGCGCGGCGCTTTCCCGACGGCGTCGGCCAGGACTACATCGACCGTGCCGAGTACGAGATCAAGGTCATCTGCGACAAGGGTTTTCCGGCGTACTTCCTGATCGTGGCCGATTTGATCAACCACGCACGCTCGGTCGACATCCGGGTGGGGCCGGGGCGTGGCTCGGCTGCGGGCTCCCTGGTGGCTTACGCGATGGGTATCACCAACATCGATCCCATTCCGCACGGCCTGCTGTTCGAGCGATTCCTCAACCCCGAGCGCCCGTCGGCCCCAGACATCGACATCGACTTCGACGACCGTCGCCGCGGTGAAATGGTGCGCTACGCCGCCGACAAGTGGGGGCAGGACCGGGTTGCCCAGGTCATCACCTTCGGCACGATCAAAACGAAAGCCGCGCTGAAGGATTCGGCGCGCATCCACTACGGCCAGCCCGGCTTCGCGATCGCCGACCGGATCACCAAGGCGTTGCCGCCGCCGATCATGGCCAAGGACATTCCGTTGTCCGGCATCACCGACCCGGCCCACGAGCGGTTCAAGGAGGCCGCGGAAGTGCGCGGCCTGATCGAAACCGATCCCGACGTGCGCACGATCTATCAGACCGCGCGGGGCCTGGAGGGCCTGATCCGCAACGCCGGTGTGCATGCGTGTGCGGTCATCATGAGCAGCGAGCCGCTCACCGAGGCCATCCCGTTGTGGAGGCGGCCGCAGGACGGCGCCATCATCACCGGCTGGGATTACCCGTCGTGTGAGGCCATCGGCCTGCTGAAGATGGACTTCCTGGGGCTGCGCAACCTGACGATTATCGGCGACGCGCTGGAGAACATCAAAGCCAACCGGGGAATCGACCTCGACCTGGAATCGGTTCCGCTGGACGACAAACCCACCTACGAGCTACTGGGCCGCGGCGATACCTTAGGTGTGTTCCAGCTCGACGGTGGCCCGATGCGAGATCTGCTGCGCCGCATGCAGCCCACCGAATTCAACGACATCGTCGCTGTGTTGGCGTTGTACCGCCCCGGGCCGATGGGCATGAACGCCCACAACGACTATGCCGACCGCAAGAACGGCCGGCAGGCGATCAAGCCGATCCACCCGGAGCTCGAGGAGCCGCTGCGCGAGATCCTCTCGGAGACTTACGGTCTGATCGTCTACCAAGAGCAGATCATGTTCATCGCCCAGAAGGTCGCCTCCTACACGATGGGCAAGGCCGACGCGCTGCGCAAGGCCATGGGCAAGAAGAAGCTCGAGGTGCTCGAAGCCGAGTACAAGGGTTTCTACGAGGGCATGACCACCAACGGCTTCTCCGAAAAAGCCGTGAAAGCGTTGTGGGACACCATTCTTCCGTTCGCCGGTTACGCATTCAACAAGTCGCACGCCGCCGGATACGGCCTGGTCTCCTACTGGACGGCGTACCTGAAGGCCAACTATCCGGCCGAATACATGGCGGGCCTGCTCACCTCCGTCGGTGACGACAAGGACAAGGCCGCGGTCTATCTGGCCGACTGCCGCAAGCTGGGGATCACCGTGCTGCCGCCCGACGTGAACGAGTCGCTGGTGAACTTCGCCTCGGTCGGCAAGGACATCCGCTTCGGGTTGGGCGCGGTACGCAATGTCGGTGCCAACGTCGTCGGCTCGCTGATCAAGACCCGCAACGAGAAGGGCAAGTTCACCGACTTCTCGGATTACCTGAACAAGATCGACATCTCGGCCTGCAACAAGAAGGTCACCGAGTCGTTGATCAAGGCCGGTGCTTTCGACTCGCTCAAGCACGCTCGCAAGGGCCTGTTCCTGGTGCACACCGACGCCGTCGATTCGGTGCTGGGCACCAAGAAGGCCGAAGCGATGGGCCAGTTCGACCTGTTCGGCGGCGACGACGGGTGCACCGAAGCGGTCTTCACCATCAAGGTGCCCGACGACGAGTGGGAAGACAAACACAAACTCGCCCTGGAACGCGAGATGCTGGGTCTCTACGTCTCCGGGCATCCACTCAACGGGGTGGCGCACCTTCTGGCCACACAAGTCGACACCGCGATCCCGGCGATCCTCGACGGCGATGTCGCCAACGAGACCCAGGTGCGGGTGGGTGGCATCCTCGCCTCAGTGAACCGGCGGGTCAACAAGAACGGAATGCCCTGGGCTTCAGCGCAATTGGAAGACCTGACCGGTGGCATCGAGGTGATGTTCTTCCCCCACACGTATTCGAACTACGGGGCCGAGATTGCTGACGACGTGGTCGTGCTGGTCAACGCCAAGGTTGCCATCCGTGATGACCGCATCAGCCTGATCGCCAACGAGCTTGTGGTGCCGGACTTCTCCAACGCCCAGCCAAATCGGCCGCTGGCGGTCAGTCTGCCCACCCGGCAGTGCACCATTGACAAGGTGACCGCTCTCAAGCAGGTGCTGGCGCGCCATCCGGGCACCTCGCAGGTGCATCTGCGACTCATCAGCGGCGACCGGATCACCACGCTGGAACTGGATCAGTCACTGCGGGTGACGCCGTCGCCGGCGTTGATGGGCGATCTCAAGGAGTTGCTCGGCCCGGGGTGTTTGGGCAGCTGAATGTGCGGCTGGCTTCACGTTCGGCAGCGACTGTGCGGCCAGCCTCACACTCGATAAGACCGCTAAGCCGGGTCTACCCGGACGATGGCGCTGTCGGCCCAGACGCCGCGGTCGCGGGCGCGCCGCAGCTTCTCCCGCAGCCCGAGGTCGCGGTGCACATTCGTCACGCCCGGAATCTTCAGTAGCGGCACAATATTCCACTGCCATCCGTAACGCCGGTGCAGCAGTCGGTTGGCGCGCTGTGCGTCGGCGCCGGTCAAAACTGTGGCGCGGCCGGGCGACCAGTCCGTGGCACCCCGGCCGCGATAGTCGCAGACGGCAAGTTCGACGTCGGGGCGGGCACTGAGGCGCTTGGTCTTGGGTCCGACCTTGGTTCGGAACACCACCGCGTCGCCGTCGAACGCGAACCAGATCGGGGTGTCGGCAGGCGTGCCGTCGCGGCGGAACGACCTCAGCAGTGCGTACCGCGAGGTGCCCAGTTTCTGGAGTGTGTGCATGGCTCACAGTCAACGACTTAGAGTTGACTCGAAGTCAAGACTGGGAGGTGCCAATGCGGCTGACCATCGGAGAGGTGGCCCGCCAAGCCGGGATCGCGGCAACCACGCTGCGC
Organism: Mycobacterium gordonae; assembly: GCF_001417955.2. Classification (GTDB taxonomy): domain Bacteria; phylum Actinomycetota; class Actinomycetes; order Mycobacteriales; family Mycobacteriaceae; genus Mycobacterium; species Mycobacterium gordonae_B. The sequence goes on from NZ_LKTM01000002.1 coordinate 86,128, forward strand.
TACTACGAGCAGATCGGCCTGATCCCGGCGCCCGCCCGACAAGGCGGCCAGCGTCGCTATGACGATGCGGTGCTTGCTCGACTGGAGGTGATCCGGCTGTGCAAGTCCGCGGGATTCGCGTTGGAGGAGATCCAGCTGCTGTTCGCTGACGATGTGCCGGGGCGCCCCGCCAGTCGCGCGCTCGCGCAGGCCAAGCTCGCCGAAATTGACGCACACATGGCATCGTTGGCGCGGGCGCGAGAGGTCATCGAGTGGGGGATGCGCTGCACCTGTCCGTCAATTGACGCGTGCACGTGCGGCATTCACCAGGCGTTGCCCGCCGCCAAACCCTAGAACCGGTAGCGCAGGATCCGGGCCTTGCGGGCACCGGCCTCGAATTTCCCGGATGCCTTGGTAGCAACCCGGATCCACTTCGGAAAGAGCTCCACCTCGGGAGCGTGCGCCAAGCTGGCCGCCTCGACGAGCGTCAACCGGGGGTTCCACGTCTCGGGTACCCGCGCATCCTTGAAGCCGGCATATCCCCATTGATTCCCGACGCTGCTGAACATTTTCTGCGGTGCCAGCTTTACGGCGAGTCGACTGAACCAGCCAATCCGGCCGTAGTCGTTGAACGCGATTTCACCCGACTCGAAATACTCGGAAATTCGTCGGAAGACGCCGACAATCACCGACTCGGTCAAGAAAGCGAACAGCCCGTCGGCGATCAATATCGTCGGCCGGTCGGTGGGGATGGTCGCAGGCCAGTCGTGGTCGGCCACCGACGCCGCGACCGAATGCGCGTGTTTGCTGGGTGGCAGCACCCGGTCGCGCAGCGCGATCACGCCCGGCAGGTCGAGGCTGTACCAGTCGACGGTAGCGGGCGGCTTAACCCGCAGCGGACCCGAGTCCACTCCGGCGCCGAGGTCGACGACCACGGCGTCGGGATGCTCGGCGGTGAATGCCCGCACCCGGTCGTCGAGCATCTTGGCGCGCAGCGCCGATTGGCACACCACGCTGGCGGTCACTCCGAGTCCGGCGAAGTCGTAGTCGATCATGCCGACCACCCGGTCGGCCAGCGCATCGCCGAGAATTGGCCGCGCCCAACGACTGTCCAACGCCCGCGCATATTCGGTGAGGAGCGCCGTCTGCTCCAGCGGCGAGAGACTGCTGACGTCAATACCCGTGTTCCGCCCCATAAGCGCCAACGTACGCCCGGTCCTGTGTTCCGTGGGCCGTGAGTTCGGACGTAGGCTCAGCGATGAGAAGCGATCTGGTGCCTTCCTACATGCCAACGGGAGCGGGAAATGAGCCCAACCGAACGTCCGCGAACCATGTGTGAGGCCTTTCAGCGCACCGCGGTCGTCGACCCGGACGCGGTGGCGCTGCGCACCGCAGGGGGCGCCAGGGAGCTCACGTGGCGCGACTACGCCGAGCAGGTGCGCAAGGTCGCCGCCGGCCTCACCGGCCTGGGGGTTCGCCGCGGCGACACCGTTTCGCTGATGATGGCCAACCGCGTCGAGTTCTACCCCCTTGAGATCGGCGCGCAACATGTTGGGGCCACGTCGTTTTCGGTGTACAACACCCTGCCGGCCGAGCAGCTGACCTACGTCTTCGGCAACGCCGGCACCAGGGTGGTGATGTGTGAAGAACAGTATGTGGACCGGATTTTGGCCAGCGGCGCCGCGATCGAGCACATCATCTGTATCGACGGCAACCCCGCGGGCACGCTGTCGGTCGAGGACCTGTACGCGGCCGCGCCGCTGGACTTCGACTTCGAATCGACCTGGCGGGCCGTGCGACCCGACGACGTCGTCACGCTGATCTACACCTCCGGTACCACTGGAAACCCCAAGGGCGTGGAGATGACTCACAACAACCTGCTCTTTGAGGGGTACGCGCTGGACAGCGTGCTGGGAGTCGAGCGCGGCGACCGCGTCACCTCATTTCTGCCTTCGGCCCACATCGCCGACCGGATGACCGGCTTGTACTCCCAGGAGATGTTCGGCATCCAGGTCACCGTGGTCCCCGATGTCCGCACGATCGCAGCCGTGCTGCCCGACGTCCGGCCCACGGTCTGGGGCGCGGTGCCGCGCGTGTGGGAAAAGCTCAGAGCAGGAATCGAATTCGCAGTAAGCCACGAGCCCGATGAAGCCAAGCGGCAGGCCCTGCAGTGGGCGATGTCGGTGGCGGCCAAGCGCGCGGCCGCAGAGTTGGCCAGGCAGCCGATGTCCGGCGAACTGGCGGAAGAATGGGCCACGGCGGATGAGTTGGTGTTGTCCAAGCTGCGTGAACGGATGGGGTTCGGCGAGCTGCGCTGGGCGGTCTCGGGCGCGGCGCCGATCCCCAGGGAGACGCTGGCGTTCTTCCTGGGCATCGGCATCCCGATCTCGGAGGTGTGGGGGATGTCCGAGCTGAGCTGCGTTGCCACCGCGAGTCATCCGCGCGACGTCAAGCTGGGCACCGTCGGCAAGCTGCTGCCTGGACTCGAGGGCCGGATCGCCGACGACGGCGAATACCTGGTCCGCGGGCCACTGGTGATGAAGGGCTACCGCAAAGAGCCGGCCAAGACCGCGGAAGCGATCGACGAGGACGGCTGGCTGCACACCGGCGACATCTTCGACGTCGACGACGAGGGTTACCTGCGGGTGGTCGACCGCAAGAAGGAGTTGATCATCAACGCGGCCGGAAAGAACATGTCCCCGGCCAACATCGAGAACACCATCGTCGCCGCCTGCCGGATGGTCGGCGTCATGATCGCCATCGGCGACGGCCGGCCCTATAACACCGCGCTGATGGTCTTCGACGCGGACTCGGTCGGCCCGTATGCGGCCCAGCGAGGGCTCGATCCCTCCCCGGAGGCCCTGGCGTCGCATCCTGACGTGATCGCGGAGATCGCGGCGGGCGTGGCCGAGGGGAACCGCAAGTTGTCGCGGGTGGAGCAGATCAAGCGGTTTCGCATCCTGCCGGCGTTGTGGGAGCCCGGCGGTGACGAGATCACGCTGACCATGAAGCTCAAACGCAAGCCGATCCACGCCAAGTATGCCGCCGATATTGAGGAGCTCTACGTGAGTGAACCCGGACCGCACGTCCACGAACCACGCGCCTACGAGCCGAGCGCCGCACCGGCGCCGCAGCCGGCATAGGGAGGGGCGATGACGGCACGGGAGGTCGGTCGCAGCGGAGTCCGAAAGCTCTTGCAGCGCACCGGATTAGTTGACGAGTCGACGACGGCGTTGGGCACCGATCCGCAAGCGGTGACCCAGCTGCTGGATGCGGACTGGTTCGGTGAGCGGCTCGAGGCGCTGGCCGGGGAACTCGGGCGCGACCCCGAGAGCGTGCGGGTGGAGGCCGCGGGTTATCTGCGCGAGATTGCGGCGTCGCTGGACGAACGCGCGGTTCAGGCCTGGCGGGGATTCAGCCGGTGGCTGATGCGGGCGTATGACGTGCTGGTCGACGAGGACCAGATCGCGCAGTTGCGGTCGCTGGACCGCAAGGCAACGCTGGCGTTCGCGTTCTCGCACCGGTCCTATCTGGACGGGATGCTGTTACCCGAGGAGATCGCCGCCAACCGCCTGTCGTCGGCATTCACCTTCGGCGGGGCCAATCTGAACTTCTTCCCGATGGGTGGCTTGGCCAAGCGCACCGGGACGATCTTCATCCGTCGGCAGACCAAGGACATTCCCGTCTACCGGTTCGTGTTGCGCGCCTACACCGCTCAACTGGTGCAGAACCACACCAACCTCACCTGGTCGATCGAAGGTGGGCGCACCCGCACCGGAAAACTGCGTCCGCCGGTGTTCGGCATCCTGCGCTACCTCACCGATGCCGTCGACGAAATCGACGGGCCCGAAGTGTATTTGGTGCCGACATCGATCGTCTACGACCAGCTGCACGAGGTGGAGGCGATGACCACCGAGGCCTACGGGGCGACCAAACGACCGGAGGACCTGCGGTTCCTGGTCCGGCTGTCCCGGCAGCAGGGGGAGCGGCTGGGCCGGGCTTACCTCGATTTCGGTGAGCCACTTCCGCTGCGCAAACGCCTGGAGGAATTGCGGGCCGACCCGTCGGGAACCGAGACGGTGGTCGAACGCATCGCTTTGGACGTCGAGCACCGGATCAACCGCGCCACCCCGGTGACGCCGACCGCGGTGGTGAGCCTGGCGTTGCTGGGAGCCGACCGCTCGTTGTCAATCAGCGAGGTGCTGTCGACTGTCAGCCCGCTGGCCAGATACATCAACGCCCGTAACTGGGCGGTGGCCGGGGCGGCGGATCTGACGAACCGCTCGACGATCCGCTGGACCCTGCACCAGATGGTGAACTCCGGGGTGGTGAGCGTCTACGACGCCGGCACCGAAGCGGTCTGGGGGATCGGCGCCGATCAGCATCTGGTCGCGGCGTTCTACCGCAACACCGCCATCCACATCCTGGTCGATCGGGCCATTGCGGAGCTGGCGTTGCTGGCGGCCTCGGAGAGCGCCGAGAGCTCCGGGGACGGCTTCGTGTCCCCGGCGGCCGTCCGGGACGAGGCGCTCGGCCTGCGCGAATTGCTGAAATTCGAGTTCCTGTTCTCGGCGCGCGCCCAGTTCGAGCGGGAGCTCGCCGACGAGGTCAAGCTGATCGGGCCGGTGGAGGACACGTCCAAGGAGGTCATCGCGGCCGACGTCCGGAAACTGCTGGAGTCGGCGGATCTGCTGCTGGCGCATCTGGTGCTGCGGCCGTTCCTGGACGCCTACCACATCGTGGCCGACCGGCTGGCGGCTCTCGAGGACGAGGCGCTGGACGAGGACGCGTTTCTCACCGAGTGTCTGGAGGTGGGCAAGCAGTGGGAACTGCAGCGCCGGATCGCCAACGCCGAGTCACGGTCGATGGAGCTGTTCAAGACCGCGCTGCGGCTCGCCCGGCACCGCGAGCTCGTCGACGGTGCCGACCAGGCCGACATTGCGAAGCGGCGCCGGGAGTTCGCTGACGAGATCGCGACGGCGTCCCGGCGGGTCAATGTGATCGCGGAGCTGGCGCGGCGCCAGGAATAGCAGCTGAGACGCTGCTCCCGGCGGCATGGCACCATTAACCGGTGTCCGCCGAACTGAGCCAGAACCCTCGCGAGTTGCCGCTGTGCGCGGCTGACATCGACGGTGCGGCCAAGCGAATTGCTCCGGTGGTCACCCCGACGCCCCTGCAGTACAGCGACCGGCTGTCGGAGATCACCGGCGCGAACGTCTACCTCAAGCGCGAGGACCTGCAGGTGGTGCGGTCCTACAAGCTGCGCGGCGCCTACAACCTGCTGGTCCAGCTTTCCGATGAGGAGCTGGCCGCCGGCGTGGTGTGTTCCTCGGCGGGCAATCATGCCCAGGGCTTCGCCTACGCGTGCCGTTCGCTGGGCGTGCACGGCCGCGTCTATGTGCCGGCCAAGACCCCCAAGCAGAAGCGCGACCGCATCCGCTATCACGGCCGTGAGTTCATCGAGCTGATCGTGGGCGGTTCGACGTACGACCTGGCCGCCGCCGCTGCCCGCGATGACGTCGAGCGCACCGGCGCCACCCTGGTGCCGCCCTACGACGACCTGCGCACCATGGCCGGTCAGGGCACCATCGCCGTCGAAATACTGGACGCCCTGGGTGACGAACCGGACCTGGTGGTGGTGCCCGTCGGCGGCGGCGGCTGCATCGCGGGCATCACCAGCTACCTGGCCGAACAGACATCGAATACCGCCGTGCTGGGTATCGAGCCGGCCGGGGCCGCCGCGATGATGGCCGCGCTGGCAGCCGGCGAACCGGTGACTCTGGAGCACGTGGATCAGTTCGTCGACGGCGCCGCCGTGGCGCGGGCGGGAACGCTGCCCTATGCCGCGCTGGCCGCCGCCGGTGACATGGTGTCGATCACCACGGTCGACGAGGGCGCGGTGTGCACCGCGATGCTCGACCTCTACCAGAACGAGGGCATCATCGCCGAACCCGCCGGCGCGTTGTCCGTGGCGGGTTTGCTGGAAGCCGATGTCGAACCCGGCTCCACCGTGGTGTGCCTGATTTCCGGCGGCAACAACGACGTGTCCCGCTACGGCGAGGTGCTGGAGCGTTCGCTGGTCCATTTGGGCCTCAAGCACTATTTTCTGGTCGACTTTCCGCAGGAGCCGGGTGCGCTGCGGCGGTTCCTCGACGAGGTGCTCGGTCCCAACGACGACATCACCCTGTTCGAGTACGTCAAGCGCAACAACCGGGAGACCGGAGAGGCGCTCGTCGGGATTCAACTGGGATCGGCCGCGGACCTGGACGGGCTGCTGGCCCGGATGCGGGCGACCGAGATGCACGTCGAGACGCTGCTGCCCGGGTCGCCGGCCTACCGCTACCTGCTGCTCTGAGTTCTGTCGGCCGCGAGTGTGCGCGTAATGCCGGTGCCAGCGGCGTGTCGCTGTACGCGAGTGCACGCTCGGCGATTGTCGGGGGTTCGCCTGGGCCGCGAGTGTGCGCATAATGCCGGTGCCAGCGGCGTGTCGCTGTACCGGGGCGCACGTTCGGCCACGCTTAGCGTAGGTATGACGGCAGCGGGGTAGCGGGATCCAGATCGGAATCCGCAACCGCCGCGCCGGCGGTCAACCGCAGCGGCACCACGCCGGCCCAGTACGGCAGCGACAGGTCTTCGGCGTCATCGGCCACCCCGCCTTCGCGGACCTTCGCCGAGACTTCGTTCAGGTCCAGCGCCAGCACAGCAGTGGCGGCGAGTTCGCGCGCATTCGGCGCTCGGCAGTCGTCGGCCCGCCCGGCCCGGATGTGGTCCACCACCGCATGCAGCGCCCGCTGCTTCTCGGCGGCGTCCTCCACAATGCGAGCGGTGCCGACGGCGACGACGGAGCGGTAGTTCATCGAGTGGTGCATCGCCGATCGGGCCAGCACCAGTCCGTCGACCAGGGTGACGGTGACGCAGATCGGCATGCCGGATAACCGGGCCGCCAACATGGGTCCGCTGCCCGACGACCCGTGGATGTAGAGCGTCTCGTCGATGCGGGTGTGGATGGTCGGTAGCACCACCGGCCGGCCGTCACGGACGAAGCCGAGATGGCAGATCAACGACTCGTCCAGGATCCGGTGGACGGTCTCGCGGTCGTAGTGCGCCCGTTCCCGGTAGCGGGTCGGCGTGGTGCGTTCGGTGGGCTGGTACGCCGTGTTCATCAGCTTGCCTTCACTATTGTTCTAGTACATAATTGAAACCGTGCCAGTACAATACAACATATCCGGCACCGGTGCCGAGTCAATAGCCGCCAGCGTCGAGGAGGGCATCTCCCAAGGAGCCCTGGCGCCGGGTGATCCACTGCCGTCGATCCGGGAGGTTGCGGCCCAACTCGGGGTCAACGCCAACACGGTGGCCGCCGCGTACCGTTTGTTGCGCGATCGCGGAGCGGTCGAGACGGCGGGCCGACGCGGTACCAGGGTGCGCAACCGGCCGGCGACCACCCCGCGGTCGTTGCTCGGGGTCGCAGTTCCCGAGGGAGCCCGCGACTTGTCGACGGGTAATCCGGATCCCGCGCTGTTGCCCATCGCCACCGCGCAGTTGGCCCCGGCCCGGCAGGACCGGCCGCTGCTTTACGGGCAGTCCGCGATGTCGGCCGAGTTGGTCGAGCGCGCCCGCGCGGACCTGGGTGCCGACGGGGTGCCTGCTGAGCATCTCGCGGTGACCAGCGGTGCGCTCGACGGAATCGAGCGAGTGCTCAGTGCCCACCTGCGACCGGGCGACCGCGTCGCGGTCGAGGATCCGGGTTGGGCTAACCTGCTCGATCTGGTTGCGGCGCTGGGCCTTTCGCCGGAACCGGTGAAGGTCGACGACGACGGGCCGGTGGTGCTCAGCATGGCGCGGGCGCTGCGGCGCGGAGTGAAGGCCGTCATCGTCACCACGCGCGCGCAGAACCCGACCGGGGCGGCGTTGTCCAAGGACCGCGCCAAGGCGCTGCGCAGCCTGTTGGCCGGCAAGACGAGCGACGTGCTGGTCATCGAGGACGACCACTGCGCGAGGATCTCCGGTGTGCCGCTGCACACCCTGGCCGGGGCGACGCGACGCTGGGCTTTCGTCCGGTCGGTGTCCAAGGCCTACGGTCCGGATCTGCGGCTGGCCGTGCTGGCCGGAGATCGCCGGACCGTCGAGCGGGTGCATGGACGATTGCGGCTGGGGCCGGGGTGGGTCAGCCGGATGCTGCAGGATCTCGCCGTGCGGATGTGGTCCGACGATGCGGCGACCGAACTGGTCCACCAGGCCCGAGGGCGCTATGCGAAGAACCGCAAGGCGTTGCGTGACGCGCTTGCTGAGCGGGACGTGGTCGCGCACGGCCGGTCCGGGCTGAACGTCTGGGTTCCGGTGCCCGACGAGACGGTCGCCATCACCCGACTGCTCAACGCGGGCTGGGCGGCTGCGCCGGGAACGCGGTTCCGGATGGACACTCCGCCGGGCATGCGGATCACGATTGCCGATCTGCAGGACGACGAGATCGAACCATTGGCCGAGGCCGTCGCGGAGGCCATCCATGGCACCGGGCCCGCCAGCGTGTGAGCTAGCTGGTGGTGAGCAACCAGATGAAGACGAACGTGTAGATGGCGAAATGGATGACCGACAGCGCCAGGCCGGCGATCGCCGTCACCCGACCGGGGACGTTGGCCTTGTCGGTCTGATGCAGCGCGTGAATTCCGAACGGGATCGTGACGAGCCAGCACGGGATGAAGACAACGACGTACTGCAGGACGCCCAATACCGCGCTCATCACCGCGAGGCCGCTGATCTTGGGGCCGGTAGCACGCTTGACTGCGAGGGTGGGGGCTGCCAACTGCGGGGCGATCGTCGTCATGTGCACAGCGTCGGGCATGGCGCTTGAAGGATTCTTGGAGCCTTCGGATGGCGAGCGGCTGGTGAGCAGACGCAAAATCACCTCGGAGCGTACGCTCCCGGGTGATTTTGCGTCTGCTCGCGCGGGGGAGGTGAGGCCCGCCGACTATCGTCTGGATCCGTGATCGTGCTGCTACCGCCGTCGGAGACGAAGCGCGCGGGAGGCGACGGCCCATCCCTGCAACTCAGCGTCCTGAACTTCCCGGAACTGAATCCACTGCGGTCAGCGCTGGTGGGGGAGCTCGTCGATCTTGCGGCGGACCCGCTGGCGAGCATGTCGGCACTGGGCGTGTCGGCCAAGCAGGTCGCCGAGATCGAGCGCAATGCGGCACTGCAAGTGGCACCCACACTGCCGGCCATCCGCCGCTACACCGGGGTCCTCTATGACGCGCTGGATATCGACTCGCTGCGCGGGGCGGAGGCCAGGCGCGCTTCGGCGCGGTTGTTCGTCGCGTCGGCCCTGTTCGGGCTGCTTCGCGCCGACGATCAGGTGCCCGCGTATCGCCTCTCCGCGACATCGAAACTCCCCGGCAGACCCACGCTGGCCGCGCGCTGGCGTCCCCTACTGGAGCCGTTGCTCGCAGAACTGGCCGAAAATCACCTGATCGTCGATCTCCGCTCGGGTTCGTACGTCGGGCTGGGCGGAGCCCCCGGCGCCGTCGGCGTCAATGTGCTCGCCGAGTACCCCGATGGCCGGCGGTCGGTGGTCACCCATTTCAACAAGGCGCACAAGGGTCGGCTGGCCCGTGCTCTCGCTGTCACCCGCGCGGAGCCCGCCGATGCGGCCGCGGTCGCTGCCGTCGCCCGCAGGGCCGGTCTGCGGATTGAGCGCGCCGGAAATGATCTGACCGTCGTCGTTTCCGCGGCAGCTGACCCGCTGAGCAGACGCAAACTCACCCAAAACGGGCCGGATTAGTGCGAGTTCGCGTCTGCTCGCGCAACACGGAGGATCGTAAACGAGTGGCCGGGGAGCTGGGTCGCTTTACCCACCTCCGGCGCGTCCCAGGGCAGCACCAGCTCACCGGTGATCGGCACGGATACCGCGTCGGCGCCGAGATTGCACGCGATCGCCAGACTCCCGCGGCGCAGCACGATCCAGCGTTGATCCTCGTCGTAGTCGACGACGAGGTGGTCCAGCCACGGGTCGGCGAAGTCGGGCTCGTTGTGCCGCAGCTGGATCAGCTCCCGGTACACCGCCAGCAGCCGGGCGTGCTCGCCGCCCAGGATCTCATCCCATCTCAGCTTGGAACGCTCGAACGTCTGCGGGTCCTGGGGGTCCGGGATCTCGTCGGCGTCCCAGCCGTGCTCGGCGAATTCGGCTTTGCGCCCATCCCGGGTGGCCTGGGCCAGCTCGGGTTCTGGGTGAGAACTGAAGAACTGGAACGGGGTGGATGCTCCCCATTCCTCGCCCATGAAAAGCATTGCCGTATAGGGAGATCCAATCACCAGTGCGGCTTTCACCGCCAACTGACCCGGGGTCAGGTTCTGCGACGGACGGTCCCCGAGCGCGCGATTGCCGACCTGGTCGTGCGTGCACGTGTAGGCCAGTAGCCTGGTCGCCGGAATCCCGGTTTCCTCGGTGGTGTCCAGCGGTCGCCCGTGCCTGCGCCGCCGGAACGACGAATACGTGCCGGCATGGAAGAAGCCGTGCCGCAACGTCTGAGCCAGCGTGCCCACGGAGCCGAAGTCGCCGTAATAGCCCTGCCGCTCGCCTGACACCGCGGTGTGGATCGCGTGATGGATGTCGTCGGCCCACTGCGCGGTGAGGCCGTAACCGCCGTGGTCCCGCGGGGTGATCAGGCGCGGATCGTTCAGGTCACTTTCGGCGATCAGAGCCAGCGGGCGGCCCAACTGCCTTGACAACCAGTCTGTTTCGGTGGCGAGTTCCTCGAGCAGGTGTACCGCGGTCAGGTCCACCAGCGCGTGCACCGCGTCCAGGCGCAGGCCGTCGGCGTGGAAGTCGCGCATCCACCGCAGCGCACATCCGATGATGTAGCGGCGCACCTCGTCGGAGTCTGCGTCGGCGATGTTGATGCCTTCGCCCCACGGGTTGCTGGCCAAGGACAGATACGGCGCGAATTTCGGCAGATAGTTGCCGGACGGGCCGAGGTGGTTGAACACCGCGTCGATCAGCACCCCCAGACCGCGGGCGTGGCAGGCGTCGACCAGCCTGACCAGCCCGTCGGGACCGCCGTAGGGCTCGTGCACGCTGTACCACAGGACGCCGTCGTAGCCCCAGCCGTAGGTGCCGGCAAAGGAGTTCACCGGCATCAACTCGACGAAGTCGACGCCGAGATCCACCAGGTAGTCCAGTTTTTCGATGGCGGAGTCGAAAGTGCCCTCGGCTGTGAAGGTGCCGACGTGCAGTTCGTAGATGACCGCGCCCTCGACGGACCGACCGGCCCAGTCGCCATCGGTCCAGGCCGCTGCCGACGGGTCCCAGAGCTGGGAGCGTTCGTGCACGCCGTCGGGCTGCCGGGGGGACCGCGGGTCGGGCAGCACGGTGGAGTCGTCGTCGAGCAGGAAGCCGTAGCGGGCATCCGCCGGTGCGTCGACATCGGCGTGCCACCAGCCGTCGTCGGAGCGGATCATGTCGTGCACCGCCCCGTCGACATCAAGCCGCACCAGCCCGGGTTTCGGTGCCCACACTTTGAATTCAGTCATCAAGACGCTCCAGCAGCACCACGGGCAACTCTCCGAACAGTTGGGCGGCCGACGTCGGCCCGCTGGCCATGGCGCCGGTCAACCGGTCGGTCCACGACCCGTCCGGCAATGGCAACACGGTGTCACCCCAGCCGGTGTCGGCAAGCGCTACCGTCCAGCGGGTCACCGCCACCAGGATGCCGGGACCGCGGCGGAACGCGACGATGTGGTCGGCGGCCTGACCGGCGGCGAGCACCGGCACGGAGTCGCCGTGCAGGAAGCAGTCCGGCCGCGAGCGCCGCAGTCGAAGCGCCGTGGTGACCACCCGAATCTTGGGGTGCTGCAGGTCTTTCAGCGCGCTGCGCCGGCTCGCATAGTCGACCTCGCGGCGGTTGTCCGGGTCGACCAGGCTGTCGTCCCACAACTCGGTGCCCTGGTACACGTCGGGGATGCCCGGCACGGTCAGAGCCAGCAGCTTCTGGCCCAGCGCGTCGCTGGCGGCGTGCGGGTTGAGCTGGCCGACGAGTTTGGTGAGTTCACCGGCCACCGGCCCATCCAGCACTGAGTCCAGCCAGCCGTGCACGGCGCCTTCGAACTCCTGGTCCGGGTCGTTCCACGACGTGTGCCAGGCCGCCTCCCGGATCGCTTTCTCGGCGTAGGAATGCAGCCGGTCGCGCAACTCCCCGGTGACCTCGCCGCTCACCGGCCAGACGCCGAAGATGTTCTGCCACAGGAACTGTCCGGTCGCGGGATCGGGGGAGGGGGCATGGTTCTCCCACCTGCCGACGAATTCCGCCCACAGCGACGGCACCTGCGACAGCACTCCGATCCGGGCGCGCACATCCTCGCCGCGCTTGGTGTCGTGTGTGGTCAGCGTGGTCATGGCGGCCGGCCACAGCCGTGCCCGGGTGGCCGAACTCTGATGGAATTCGGCGGCCCCGACGCCGAACCGGTGCGGCTCACCACCGACCTCGTTGAGCGACACCAGGCGGGCGTCGCGGTAGAACAGGCAGTCTTCGACCGCCTTGGCCGTCACCGCGCCGCACAGTTGCTGCAGGCGGGTTGCGGGCTGACCGCCGTGGGCCAGCGCCGCGGCCACCACGGCCAGCGCGGGCCCCAATTCCGGTTGCGCCGCCTGGGTTTTCGCCAGTGCGGTGGACAGGATCGCCGACAGTGACTGGTAGTCGCTGCGGTAGACATCGATGTGGGTCAGCAGTGCGGCCACCGCGTCGGGCAACAGCGGATCATCGGCACCCGCGGTCGCTACGATGCTGCGCCGCAACCGGGCCAACTCGCTGCCCAAGGTGTCGGTCGCGGCACGAATCTTGAGCTGCGCCAGCATATCCGGCATCGCGCCGTAGTCCACACCCGCGGACTCCAGGAGTTCGGTGAGCGCGGCTTCACCCCTCGGGTCGACGAAAAGTCCGCCCACCTCCCGCAGCACGTCGTAGCCGGTGGTTCCGGCCACCGGCAGGGTGGGCTCCAGCGCCTCGTCGACGGCCAGGATCTTTTCGATCACAATCCACGCGTCGGGTCCGACCAACTCGCGCAGCCAGATCAAATAGCTTGCCGGGTCGGCCAATCCGTCGGGATGGTCGATCCGCACGCCGTCGACGATGCTCTCGCTGAACCAGCGGGCGACTTCGGCGTGGCTGGCGTCGAAAACGCTACGGTCCTCCTGGCGCAACCCGGCCAGCGAGGTGATCGAGAAGAACCGGCGATATCCCACGACGCCGTTGCGCCAGCCCACCAGCCGGTAGTGCTGACGTTCGTGCACCTCAGGCCCGGTGCCGTCGCCGGTGCCAGGGGCGATCGGAAGCGCCAGATCCCCCAGTCGCAACAGGTCGCCGTCCACCGTCAGATCGGCCGCGTCGTCATCGGAACCCAGCAACGGCAACACGATTCGGCCCGCATCGTCCAACGTCCAGTCGATGTCGAAGAAGCCGGCGTATTCCGAATCCCGCCCGTGCCGCAGTACGTCCCACCACCACGCGTTCTGCTGGGGCTGGTCGATTCCGACGTGATTGGGCACCACGTCGATCACCACGCCCATGCCGCGGGCGCGCGCCGCCGCCGACAACCGGGCCAGCCCCTCGGGCCCGCCGAGATCGGAGGACACCGTCGTCGGGTCGGTGACGTCGTAACCGTGCGACGATCCGCCGACGGCGGTCAGGACGGGGGACAGGTAGACATGGGACACCCCGAGCTCATCGAGGTAGTCCAGCAGGTTTTCAGCGTCGCCGAGGGTGAACGCGAAGCCACTGGACGCGCCGCGTAGCTGCAACCGGTAGGTTGCCGAGACCGGAAAAGGCATATGTCACAGCGTCTTACGCAGTATGAGCACGGAGCGGCCGGGCAGTGCCACCTGGTCACCCTGATCGACCACCCGTTCGGCGACGCCGGTCGGGCTGGTGGTGTCCAGCTCCACTGTCCACTGCTGTGCATAGTCGCCGTGCGGCATGACAAATGTGACTTCCTGGTCGTGGGCGTTGAAACACAGCAGGAACGAGTCATCGACGATGCGTTCGCCACGGCGATTCGGTTCGGGCAGGGCCTGGCCATTGAGGAACACCGCGATGCTCTTGCCGAAGTCGTTGTCCCAGTCCTGCTCGGTCATCTCCTGGCCGGAAGGTGTCAGCCAGGCGATGTCGTGAATGTCGGCTTCACCGCTGCGGATCGGCCGGCCCCGAAGGAAGCGGCGCCGGCGAAACACCGGATGTTTCCTGCGCAACCGCGTCACCTTGCTCGCAAAGGCCAGTTGGTCGGCGTTCTTCTCGACCAATGACCAATCCATCCAAGACAACTCGGAGTCCTGGCAATAGACGTTGTTGTTGCCCTGCTGAGTGCGGCCGATCTCGTCGCCGTGGGAGATCATCGGGGTGCCCTGGCTGACCATCAACGTCGCCCAGAAGTTGCGCATCTGCTGGCAGCGCAGCGCGATGATGTCCGGGTCGTCGGTGGGGCCTTCCACGCCGCAGTTCCAGGACCGGTTGTGGCTTTCGCCGTCGCGGTTGTCCTCGCCGTTGGCCGCATTGTGTTTTTCGTTGTAGGACACCAGATCATGCATGGTGAAGCCGTCGTGCGCGGTGACGAAGTTGATGCTGGCGCCGGGCCGCCGGCCGGTCGCTTCGTAAAGGTCCGACGACCCGGTCAGCCGGGAAGCGAACTCGCCGAGGGTTGCGGGCTCGCCCCGCCAGTAGTCGCGCACAGTGTCGCGGTATTTCCCGTTCCACTCGGTCCACAAACCTGGGAAATTCCCGACCTGGTAACCACCTTCGCCGACATCCCACGGTTCGGCGATCAACTTGACCTGGCTGACCACCGGATCCTGCTGGACCAGGTCGAAAAACGCTGACAGCCGGTCGACGTCATAAAACTCGCGGGCCAGGGTGGCTGCCAGGTCGAACCGGAAGCCGTCGACGTGCATCTCGAGCACCCAGTAGCGCAGCGAATCCATGATGAGTTGCAGGGTGTGCGGGTGCCGCACATTGAGACTGTTGCCGGTGCCGGTGAAATCCTTGTAGTGGCGAAGGTCACCGTCGACCAGACGGTAGTAGGCGGCGTTGTCGATGCCGCGGAAGTTGATCGTCGGGCCGAGGTGGTTCCCCTCGGCGGTGTGGTTGTAGACCACGTCCAGGATGACCTCGATGCCGGCCTCGTGGAAGGTGCGCACCATCGACTTGAACTCGGCGACCGCACCACCCGGCTTGCGGGTCGCCGCATATTGGTAGTGGGGAGCCAGGAAGCCGAATGTGTTGTAGCCCCAGTAGTTTCGCAGTCCCATATCGACCAGCCGGTGGTCGTGCAGGAACTGGTGGACCGGCATCAGTTCGATAGCGGTGACGTTCAGCGACTTCAGGTGATCGATGATCACCGGGTGCGCCAGCCCGGCATAGGTGCCGCGGAGTTCGTGCGGGATGCCCGGATGGGTCTGGGTCATGCCCTTGACGTGCGCCTCGTAGATGATCGTTTCGTGATAGGGCGTGCAGGGTGCCCGGTCGGATGCCCAGTCGAAGAACGGGTTGATCACCACGCTGGTCATGGTGTGGCCCAGCGAGTCGACCATCGGGGGAGTACCGGTTTCAGACGGGTCCTCGGCCGCCACTTCCAGGTCGTAGGAGAACAGCGCCTGCGTGAAATCGAAGTCACCGACAAAGGATTTGCCGTACGGGTCGAGCAACAATTTGCTCGGATCGCACCGGTGACCGGCGGCCGGATCGAACGGCCCGTGCACCCGAAACCCGTAGCGCTGTCCCGGAGTAACGGTGGGCAGGTAGCAGTGCCACAGGTAACCGTCGACTTCGTCGAGATTGATCCGGGTTTCGCTGCCGTCGCGCGCGATCAGGCACAACTCGACCTTGTCGGCGACTTCGGAGAACAGCGAGAAGTTGGTACCGGCACCGTCGTAAGTCGCGCCCAGCGGGAATGGCGCCCCGGGCCACACCGTCGCCAATTCGGGTGAGCCGTCCGCACCGTCGTAGGCACCCTGGTTCCCGCGCTCCGTCGACGACATCACTAGACCTTATCCGTGTGGGCTGCCCTTGGTCGCCTGTCACCACCAACCGGTGATCGCCGCGATCTGCCGCCCCAGTTCCGGCGCGAGCGTCCGCATGTAGGTCGGCGTCAGGTGATGAGGATCCCGGTAGATCAGCACATTTCCCTCGACCGCGCGACAGGTGTCGGGCCGGCAGATCGCATCCGATAAGTCGATCGGTTTCAGTAGCGGGAACTGCGCCACGAAGTCGAGGGTGCCGTTGTGATCGGACAACAGATCGGATCGCTTGACCCCGCAGGATTCCGAGTTGCCGGCCTTGGCCAGGCAGTCCGCCGGGTTGAAGGGTTGCCCGTCCTTTACCAGCCACGGCGTGTCGCGTACCCCGAGGATCGGAATGTTGTTGTCGGACAACGTTTGCCAGATCCCGATATAGGTGGCGGGCATGACGTCACCGGACCTGATGTTCCAGGGCCTGGTCGAGGTGGTGAACACGTAGTCCGGACGATCGGTGACCAGCTTGGCCATCGTCGTCTCGACCCACTCCCGGCACTGCGGATAGGGCGCGTTGTTGCCCATGATCAGCGGGACCTGTTCGGTCGACAACGCGCAGCCCATCTTGAGGTAGGTCACCACCTTGAAGTGGTGTAACCGCCCGAGCAGGTCCAGCGCGGGCAGCCAGTGCTCGGCATGCGATCCGCCCGCCAGCGCAATGGTCCGGGGCGCATCGGTGTCGCCGTAGGTGCAGTTGACCACCGTCGGGTTGACGAAGTCGCTGATGCACCCGTCTTTGGTGGAGGCGGGAAGATCCTCCTTGACTTCCAGCACCGTGGGCCGCATCCGCAGTTTGGGCACCCGCACGTGGTTGACCAGGGCGCGCGCGCCCGGGTAGTCGGCCGCGCTGAGTCCACTGAGTTCCTTGCCGCCGGCGCGCTCGGCGACCAGGTGTTCGCGCCAGGTGAACGACGTCGCGGTCAAGGTGACGCCGAGCAGCGCCACCACCGATCCCAAAGCGATGGATGGCCGGCGCAACCTCGACTGCCACGAAACCGGCGCAGCCGGTGCCGTGGATGCGCGGTAACGCAACGGGTCTTCGACGTGGCGGGTGGTCAGGTACGCCAGTGCCCCCGATACCAGCAGCACCCCCATCCCCTCGAAGAAGTTGGCCTGCCGGTGACCGGTGTAGGAGAGCCAGAAGATCAGCAGCGGCCAATGCCACAAATACAGGGAGTAGGCCATCGCGCCGAGGGTCACCAGCGGTCCCACCGCCAGCATCCGGTTGGGCAGGGGCATCCGGCCTCGGGTGGCAGGATCGGCGGCCATATTGGCCCCGGCCATGATCATCAGCATCGCCGCGCCTACCGGCACCAGCGCCCAGGGGCCGGGGAACTCCTGCACGCCGTCGATCAGGGCGCCGCACGACAGGATCGCGGCCAGCGCCACCGTGGCGACCACCGTCCGCAGCCACATCGGCCAGCGGATGTACGGGACCACCGCACCCACCAGAGCGCCCAGCAGCAGTTCCCAGGCCCGCGCGAAGCTGTTGTAGTAGGCGGTCGCCTGATAGGCCTGGTGGGCGATGATCGCGTACACGAACGACGCCACGGTCAGCGCGCTCAGCAGCACCACGAAGACGGTCCGCAGGTGCCTGCCGAGGGGCTTGCGCAACAAGTAGGCGACCGCGGCGATCACCAGCAGGAACGCCAGGTAGAACTGGCCCTGCACCGACATCGACCAGATGTGCTGCAACGGACTGACAGCTTCGCCGGCGCGCAGGTAGTCCGCGGCTGAGTTGGCCAGCTCCCAGTTCTGGTAGTAGCCAAGGCTGGCCAGGCTCTGGTCGGCGAACGCCTCCCAGCGGGTCTGCGGCTGGATCAGGACGGTGAGCAGAGCGCAGGCAGCCAGCACCACGACCAGCGCCGGCAGCAACCGGCGGATCAGCCGGACCACCTCGGTTGCCGGGGACAACTTCGCCCCCAGCCCCGCGCGCAGCACCTTGCCGCCGAAGAAGAACCCGGACAAGGCCAGGAAGACGTCGACTCCACCGGACACCCGGCCGAACCAGATGTGGAAGGCGGCGACCAGGGCGATCGCGATGCCGCGCAGACCGTCGAGATCGTGCCGGTAGAACCCCGACGAGCGCGTGCCCATGCCGCCGGACTGCGCGGAGGCAGCCGGGGTCCGGGGCAGCGTCGGTGTCGGCATGGTCATCGCTAACTTACCGAAAACCGCCGCTGCTCCTTTGCGGAGCAAGCGGCGGTTGGGGAGATCCCGGGAAAGCCCGGGCGTTTACCGCGGAGCGGTGACGGCGGGCGCCGGTTGCGCCGGCATCAGCTGCAGCGGCGGCTGCGGCGTCGGAACCAGCGGGGCCGCCGGCTGGGGGATCACCTGCTGCAGTGGTGGCACCTGCGCCTGTTGCTGCAATGGTGCCTGCTGGACCGGTGCCTGCTGGCCGGGGATCGTCTGGGCCGGGGCCTGTTGGCCGGGGATCGTCTGGGCCGGGGCTTGCTGGCCGGGGATCGTCTGGGCCGGGGCCTGTTGGCCGGGGACGGTCTGGGCCGGGGCCTGTTGGCCGGGCACCGCTTGGGCCGGGGCCTGCTGGCCGGGGACGGTCTGGGCCGGGGCCTGTTGGCCCGGCACCGTCTGAGCCGGAGCCTGCGGCGCCGGCTGCACCGGTCCCGTCTGCAACGAATTGGTGCCCAGGATCCGGACCAGGTACGGCGACATACCGGTGGCGCGCACGGGCGAAACCTGGACCACATCGCCGACCTCGAGCATCTGGCCGTTTCCGAGGTACATCGCCACGCTCTGGGTGCCTTCGGGCCCGTAGAAGATCAAGTCGGCCTTGCGGGCCTGCTGGGGCAACACCCGCTCGCCGACCCGGTACATCTGACCCGAGGAGCGCGGCAGCTTGAGCCCGGCGCCGGCGTAGGCGTACTGCATCAGGCCCGAGGCGTCGAAGCCGACGGTGTTGATGCCCGAACCGGTGCCGCGGGTGGGGCCGGTGACCCCGCCGCCGGCCCAGGAGAACGGCACGCCGCGCTGCGAGAGTCCCCGCGCGATGACGGTGTCGGCCATCTGTTGGTAGTCGTTGGTTCGGGTGTACGGATCTGCGGAGGCGATCCCCGCGACAGTCGCCATCGGCGCCACGAACATCACCAGCCCGATCGCGAAGGCGTAGACGCGTTTCATTTCGTTCCCTCGTTTCCTGGGGCCGGATGGCCCCTCTGTGCCTCAGCGCGGTGACCGCGCGCATCCGCGCCGTTCAGGTGCGAAGGGCCGCCTCTTCGGGGCCGAGCGCCGCTGGACTTGATGGGTGAGCCCTCCGGGTTAGCCCGGGTGAAATCACACCAGTCACTACAGACACTTTGACAACAGAGATAAGTGACCGCCAGAGTGGCGAAACATTATTTGTAGGAACGTGACCGGACGGTGATTGAGAGGGTCAATCTCGTGACGGCAGTTGTGATTTCGATCTCAAAGACGTTGCTGCCGCGTGATGTTGCGCGAGCCGGGTCAGCGCCCGAAAGTGTTGCTGAAATCGGTCAGAGCATGGCCCGCCACCGAAGCCAGGCTCAGCACGCCGACCGCGACGATCGGCCAGAAGGACATGTACCAGCCCTTCACCAGCGAGACGAACGGGCCGAGCAGGGCGGCGGTCCCGGCCGCACCGATGCCGCCCCACACCAGTGGGTAGATGTAGTAGTTCAACCCGAATGGCACCATCGGGCAGTCATCGCCCTGGCAGACGTTGTCGGTGAAGGCAAACAGGCGGGTCGGCCAACTGGTCATGGTGACCACGACGATCAGCAACCCCAACAGCACGAACATGGTGATGACGTCCCAGGGAACCAGGCGCAGCCTGATGACTCGCGGGCCGGCTGCCTCCTCCAGGTCCTTGTCCGAGTCTTGGGACTGATCCGGTGCCGTCATGCCCTGCATGCTTCCCGATGAACAGGTTTTCTGCGACCGCAACCGACTAAGGTCGGCTTTCGTGGCAGCGGCCGGACGAGCTAAAGCCGGGTTGACGCCCGCGCAGATCAGCGCGATCGACGCCGCTCATCTGTGGCACCCGTACAGCACGATCGGCAGCGAGGCGATACCGCCGGTGGTGGCGGTCGCGGCGCGTGGGGCCTGGCTGACGCTGGTCCGCGACGACCACCCGGTCGAGGTGCTGGATGCGATGAGCTCCTGGTGGACCGCCATTCACGGTCACGGACACCCGGTGCTGGATGCCGCGATGACCGCTCAGCTGGGCACCATGAACCACGTCATGTTCGGTGGCCTGACGCACGAGCCGGCGGCCCGGTTGGCCCAACTGCTTGTGCAGATCACCCCGGCCGGGCTGGACACCGTGTTCTTCAGCGACTCGGGCTCGGTGTCGGTGGAGGTCGCCGTCAAGATGGCGCTGCAGTACTGGCGCAGCCTGGACCAACCGGGCAAGCATCGCCTGATGACGTGGCGCGGGGGCTACCACGGCGACACCTTCACGCCGATGAGCGTCTGCGACCCCGAGGGCGGCATGCACTCGCTGTGGGCCGACGTGCTGGTGCCGCAGGTCTTCGCCCCGCAGGTGCCGCGCGACTACGACCCCGCCTACAGCGCGGCATTCGAGGCCCAACTTGCCGAACACGCCGCCGAGTTGGCCGCCGTCATCCTCGAGCCCGTCGTGCAGGGGGCGGGCGGGATGCGCTTTCACGACCCGCGTTACCTCGCCGATCTGCGCGATATCTGCCGTCGGCACCGGGTGCTGCTGATCTTCGACGAGATCGCCACCGGATTCGGTCGCACCGGTGAGCTGTTCGCCGCCGACCATGCCGGCGTCAGCCCGGACATCATGTGCGTCGGCAAGGCCCTCACCGGCGGGTACCTCAGCCTGGCCGCCACCCTGTGCAGCACGGAGATCGCCCACACCATCAGCACAGGTGCGGCCGGTGCGCTGATGCACGGGCCGACGTTCATGGCCAACCCGCTGGCGTGCGCGGTGTCGGTGGCCAGCGTCGAGGTGTTGCTGGGCCAGGACTGGCGGTCCCGCGTGGCCGATATCGCCGCCGGGCTGACCGAGGGACTGGAACCGGCCCGCGCGCTGCCGGGCGTGACCGACGTGCGGGTGTGTGGGGGGATCGGCGTCATCGAGTGCGACCGGCCGGTCGATCTGTCGGTGGCCACGCCCGCGGCACTCGACGGTGGGGTGTGGCTGCGCCCGTTCCGCAACCTGGTCTACGCGATGCCGCCCTATATCTGCACGCCCGGCGAGATCGCACAGATCACCTCGGCGATGGTTCAGGTTGCGCGGCTCGTAGTCTGATCAGCGATGAAGTCAACCGAGACGTCCCCGCTGGCCTGGCTGGAAGCGGTGGAGGCGCAGCGCCGGGAGGCCGGGCTGCGCCGTTCCCTGCGGCCACGGCCCCCGGTCAGCACCGAACTCGACCTGGCCTCCAACGACTACCTCGGTCTGTCACAGCACCCTGACGTCATCGACGGCGGAGTCCAGGCGCTGCGGGTCTGGGGTGCCGGTGCCACCGGTTCGCGGCTGGTCACCGGCGACACCGAACTGCACGCCCAGTTCGAGACCGAGCTCGCCGACTACGTCGGCGCCGCCGCGGGACTGGTGTTCTCCTCGGGCTACACCGCCAACCTGGGTGCCGTCGTGAGCCTGTCCGGCCCGGGCTCACTGCTGGTGTCCGACGCCTACTCGCACGCCTCGCTGGTCGACGCCTGCCGGCTGTCGCGCGCGCGGGTGGTGGTGACGCCCAATCGCGATGTGGCCGCTGTCGATGCGGCCCTGGCGTCGCGTGCCGAGGAGCGTGCCGTCGTCGTCACCGACTCGGTGTTCAGTGCCGACGGGGCTCTGGCGCCGCTGCGCGAACTGCACGAGGTGTGCCGCCGGCACCGTGCGCTGCTGATCGTCGACGAAGCGCACGGCCTCGGTGTGCGCGGCGGCGGTCGCGGCCTGTTGCACGAGGTCGGGCTGGCGGGTTCATCCGACGTGGTGGTCACGACGACGCTGTCCAAGGCACTGGGCAGTCAGGGCGGCGTGGTCCTCGGCCCGGCCGAGGTGCGGGCGCACCTGATCGACGCGGCGCGGCCGTTCATCTTCGACACCGGCCTGGCCCCCGCCGCGGTGGGCGCGGCGCTGGCCGCGCTGGACATTCTGGAGGCCGAACCGTGGCGGCCCGCGGCGGTGCTCGGCCATGCCGCCGATTTGGCCCGGGTCTGTGGTGTCGCCGAGGTTCCGCAGTCGGCGGTGGTGTCGGTCATTCTGGGTGACCCGGAGGTCGCGCTGGCGGCGGCGACCGCCTGCCTGGATGCGGGTGTCAAGGTGGGCTGCTTCCGGCCGCCGACCGTCCCGAGGGGGACATCCCGGCTGCGGCTGACCGCGCGCGCCTCGCTGAGCGCCGACGAACTCGACCTGGCGCGGCGCGTGCTCGCCGAGGTGCTCTCGAGCGTCCGCCGTTGACGGTCCTGGTCGTCACCGGCACCGACACCGGCGTCGGAAAGACGATCGCGACCGCGGCGCTGGCGTCCTGCGCCCGCCAACTCGGTGTCGACGTGGCGGTGTGCAAACCCGCCCAGACCGGCACCGCTGACGGCGACGACGACCTGGCCGAGGTAGGCCGGCTCTCCGGCGTCACCGAGCTGGCCGGCCTGGCGCGCTATCCGTTGCCCATGTCGCCGGTGGCCGCGGCCGGGCAAGCCGGCATGTCGCTGCCCAGCCGCGAGGAGGTGCTGGCGCTGATCCGCCGGCTGGACCGGCCAGGGCGGTTGACGCTGGTGGAGGGCGCCGGCGGGCTGCTGGTGGAACTCGCCGCGGCGGGCGTCACCCTGCGAGATCTGGCCAGGGACCTCGACGCGGCCGCGCTGGTGGTGGCCCGGGCCGGCCTGGGCACCCTCAATCACACCGCGCTGACCCTGGAAGCGCTTGCCGCACAGAATATTTCATGCGCTGGTTTGGTGATCGGCAGCTGGCCGGATCGGCCGGGCCTGGTCGAGAGCTCCAACCGGTCGGCGCTGGAACGGTTGGCCCCGGTGCGGGCGGCGCTGCCGGCCGGCGCAGGCGCCGCAGGTGACTTCGCGGCAATCAGTGCGGCGGCGTTCGACGGTGACTGGGTGAGGTCCCTGGTGTCCTGATGGCGCATTCCATCGAACTGCTCTTCGACCCCGACACCGAAGCCGTGCTGCGGGGCATGTGGGACGACTTGGGCGCGCTGAAAAAAGCGGGCCTGCCTATCCGGATCCCGCCCGGCCGTCCGCATGTGACGGTGGCGGTGGCCCAGCGCATCGACGCCGAGGTCGACGAACTGCTGACTCCGGTGGCGCGCGAGTTGCCGTTGCGCTGCGTGGTCGGCGCACCCGTGTTGTTCGGCCGGGGCAACGTTGTGCTCACCCGGTTGGTCGTGCCCTCGCGCGAACTGCTGGACCTGCACGCCGAGGTGCATCGGCTGTGCGGTCCGCACCTGGTGCCGGAGCCGATGGCCAACAGCCTGCCCGGCCAGTGGACGGCACATGTCACGCTGGCGCGCCGGATGGAGGCCGCGCATCTGGCTGCGGCGCTGGCCATTGCGGGCCGGCAGGCGCAGTTCGACGGCCGCCTCGCAGGGTTGCGCCGCTGGGACGGCGATCAGCGCGTCGAGTATCCGCTCGGCTGACGTCAGCCGGGTTGGCCGGGTTTGCCGACCGCACCCGGTAAGCCGTCGGCGCCCTTTTGGCCGGCCTGTCCATCCGCGCCGCCGGTGCCCTTCGTGCCCGCTACACCTCCGTCGCCGCCTAGTCCTACGCCACCGCCGTGGCCGGCAGCGCCGCCGGCGCCGAATCCGCCCGAGTGCCCGAACAGTCCACCGGTGCCGCCCGCGCCGCCGTTGCCGCCGTTGCCGCCGTTGCCGCCGTCGCCGCCGTCGCCGCCGTTGCCGCCGTCACCGCCGCTGCCGCCGACACCGACACCGGCTCCGGGAAAGATGCCACTGTCAGCGCCGCCCTGCCCACCGGTACCGCCGTGGCCGCCAGAAGCGCCGGCGCCCCCGTCGCCGGCTAGTCCGCCGGCGCCGCCACCACCACCGTCGCCAAACAACAGCCCGCCATGACCACCAGCACCGCCGGCCCCGCCGGAACCACCGGTGCCACCCGCCGCGCCGACGCCGCCGGTACCGCCCCTGCCACCCGCGCCACCGAAGATGAGATTCGGATCCCCGAATGGATCGAACAGCGCACCCGGGCCGCCCATGCCTCCGTTGCCGCCCGCGGCGCCCGTGCCCCCGGTGCCCCCGGTGCCTCCGGTGCCGGAGGAACTCAATGGGTTAGCGGAGTAACCCCCACCGCCATTTCCGCCGTCTCCGCCGGTCGCGCCCGCGCCGCCGGACCCGCCGGCACCACCGTTACCCGCGATCGCGGTGCCGGTACCGGCCAAGTCTTCCGCAAAGCCCCCTGCGCCGCCTTGGCCGCCGGGTGCGCCGGGTCCGCCGAGGCCGCCGGCACCGCCATTGCCGGCGAAGGCGTTGACGATGCCCGCCTCAGCGCTATAGCCTCCTGCGCCGCCCTTGCCTCCGGTTACACCGGTCGCGTTACCCGCAGCGCCATCCTGCCCGTTGCTCGCCGGGCCAGTAGAGCTGTTAGTGCCGTTGGCGCCAGTCGCCGCTTGGCCGGCCGGTAGAGCGGGCAGGGGGTTGCCGCTCGTACCGGTCGCGCCTTGGCCGCCGGCGCCGCCGGCCCCGCCGTTGCCGAACAACACGCCGGCATTGCCGCCCGCACCGCCGTTGCCGCCGTAACCCCCGGCCACGGTGGCGGCCCCGCCAGCGCCGCCGGCCCCGCCGTTGCCGTAGAACAACCCGCCGTTGCCGCCGGTGCCGCCCGGCGCACTGCTTCCGCCAGCGCCCCCAGCACCGCCATTGCCCAGGAGTCCGGCGGCCCCGCCATTGCCGCCGCGCTGGCCAGCCCCGCCGGACGCCCCATTACCGCCGTTGCCGAAGAGCAGCCCGCCTGCCTCACCGGCCTGGCCCGGCGTTGCGCCGTTGTTGCCGTCACCGACCAATGGGCGGCCCAGCAGGGCCCGGGCCGGCGCGTTGACCACATCCAGGGCGGCCTGCAGGGGTGAGGCATTAGCGGCCTCGGCCGCGGCGTACAGGTTGCCGCCGGCGAACAGGGTGCGTGCGAACTGCGCGTGAAATGCTGCGGCTTGGGCGCTGACTCTTTGGTATTCCTGGGCGTGCGCGCCGAACGCTGCGGTAATCGCCGTCGATACTTCGTCGGCGGCCGCGGTCAAGATCGTTGTCGTCGACGATGTCGCTGCCGCGTTAGCAGCGCTGAGCGTCGACTCGATGCTCGTCAGATCTGTCGCCACCGCGGCCATCACGTCGGGCGCTGCGCTTAACAACGACATCCCTAATCTCCAAGCGGTCATACGAAGCCATACGTCGCGGTAGCTTCGAGGCGGACTCAGACACCGAACTGTAGCCCCGCTCCCGCGGTCATGCGGTGTTTCGGTTCATCCCCCGAACAGCAGGTACAACCCCATGAAGGTATAGCCGACCATCACCAGCATCATGGTGAGCTGCCCGGTCAGCTGATGTGCCGATGGCAGCATCCGCAGCGCCTTGTCGTGCGCGGCGATGACCGCCACGATGTGCCCGGTGACCACGCAGGTCACCTTGATGGTGGATAGGACGGCGGGGTGCATCGACAGGATGTAGGCGACCTGCCAGTCCCTGCTGAGCGGGTCGGCCAGCGCGATCACCGCCTGCTGGCCGCGCTCCACCAGATAGGTCAGGTAATGCGCGAAGATGTAGCCGACCACGATCGGGATCAGCGAATGTGCCATCTGGCCGGGCAGGGCCCGCCGCTGCTCGGCGTCTACGCCGCCCGTCGCCCGCGCTGCCAGTGAAAACGTCAGTGCCACAATGGAAATGAACACCGTCAGACCGACTGTGCGCAGCGCCGACGACGTCACCGTCTCCGGCACCCCGTGCGCTCCGCGCGCGACCCCGTCGGCGAAATTGCGCCAGGTCGGCGACGCCGAGAAACTGTCGAATGCCGTGGAGCCGAGCAGCACCGCCAGCACCATCACCACACCGGGCCGCACCGGCAGTGACGGCAGGTGGTCGAACGGGTTGCCGACGACGATCTTGCCGGTCTCGCGATTACGCCAGAACGGGGACAACCGGGACACGGCCATGCTGTAGACGCCGAACGGGTCCACCCGCGCCAACCAGCGCTGCCCGCACAACCACGCGCCGGCGAACAGCACGACGCCGTAGACCAGTAGCCAGACCTTCACCGCGAACACCGAGGCCGAGTCGGGACTGGCCAGCTCCATCCAGACGAACGCGAACAGACCCAGAGCGGCCGGACGGTAACCCCAGCTCTCGGGATAACGGATCCGGGGCCGAGAAAAACGCTCCGGCAGGCACCGGCGCAAAACGACGTAGACCGTCCGTACCGGGGACACGACCCGCCACACCGGCCCGAAAACCAGCGACAGCGCCACCAGCCCGACCCACAACAGGACGTAGAACGCGCCGAGCAGACCGTTGGCCTGTGTCTGCGGGCCGAACAACCCGGCCAGCAGCACCCACGCCGCGAACAGCAACGCCAGGCCCGCCACCAACCAGCGGGTGAGGCGGGCGTCAACCACCGTCGTCACCACGTCCGGCAGGGCGTGTCCCGGCTTGGCCGGATCGAACCGGGGCCGCTTCCACGCCAGGGCGACCAGCGCGAACGTGAACGTCAGTGCCCACGCCGCACCGATCAGCGCGAAGGTATAGGGAACCGGGAGGTCGTTCGACCCGCCGAGGCCGTGCGCCAGCACCGCGCCGGCACTGGTCACGGCTGGACTTGGATGGTGGCGATCGTGCGCTTGAGGTGATGCAGCTCGACGTCGACGTTGCCGGGCACGTCGACGCTGAACTGGAAGGTCTGGTTGGGCGCCGCGGCGATCTCGAACTTGTGATCAGGCACCGAATGCACGTGCAACTCGTCGGTGACGTCGCTGGTGACCCGCAATGTGATCTGCTCTTTCACCCTGGCCTGCAGGGTGGCGTTGGTCGGTGTCACCTGGCCGTTGGCGATCGTGACCTCGATCGTCAGGCCGGCCGGCTGCGCGCTGGTGGACGCGGCCCCCGGCGCGGGGCTGCTGGACGTGTTGCCCGGCTTGCTGCCCCCGCAACCGACCAGTGCGCAGGCCAACACGGCCGCCCACGCAGCGGCGAGAATGCGTGCCGTCATCGCCTCAGGCCGCCCTGGGGAGGGGATGTTCTTCCTCCTCCACCCGTCGGGGTTTGGTCGTCTCGCCGTTGATCCGGCCCGCACCCCAGGTCAGGGCGGCGATCACCATCAGCGTGAAGATCAGCACGAGAATCGAGCCCGTGGTGAACAGCCACTCCGGCGCACTCGGGTCGCGCTCGCGCTGCAGGATGGTGTTCTCCAGGACGAACGGCCGGGTGATCACGGGCTGGGCCGGGATCTCGGGAGCCGGAATCGCCTCATCGGCCGGTGCGTAGATCGGCACGGCGGTCATGGTGTAGCCGTCTTGCACCCTCAGCAGCGTCTTCCACGATCCCCAGACGGGAATGGGCTGGGTGCTGCGGTAGTGCCCTGGCCCGACCCGTTGCAGTCGATCGACGACCAGACCGCGCTGGTTCTCCATCTTGCCCTGCCATGAGGTGATCGACACCCAGTCGGGCTCGTCTTTGATCAGGTCGGGAGGGTTGATCTGAACGTCGGCCGACACCATCTGCTTGCCGGGCTCGCCGGGCAGTTCGGTGAGCTTGATGGTCGCGGTGTTCTTGCTCGGGACATTGATGTGCAGGCCGTTGGCCACGGCGCCACCGATCACCACGACGGTCGCCACGACGATCGAGATGCCGACCGCACGCGCCGGAAGCCGCTGTCCGGTCAGCACCATGCCCGTCAGCGCGCCGCAGATGCCCATCAACACCGCGACGGGCACCGACATGGCCAGGGCCTCGCCCCACATGCTGGTCGGCCACGGGTAGTGGTAGACCGCGCCTACCCACAGCGAACTCAGCCAGAGACCGACCGTTCCCACCAAGAGTCCGGACACCGCTCCGAAGGCGATCGGGCGCTTGAACAGGGGACTGAGGGCGAGCAACTCGACGATCAGCGCCGGTCCGAGGTAGAGCGGGAACCAGTTGATCGGGGCGCCCAAGACGGGGCCGACGATGAACGCGACCGCGCCGCGCAGCGCGATGGCGAACAGGGCCGCGATGATCGCCGCACCCTTGCCCAGCGTCATGCGCGCGACGACCAGAGCCAGTGCGGCGACGCCGGCGATCATCATCGGGTGAAATGCCAGGCGGAACTGTTGGACGCCGAAGTCGTATTCGATCTGGTAGACGGACAGGCCGATCAGCAGGCCGCCGCAGGACAGGTAGCGCAGGAGCCGCACGAACGGCTTCTCCGGCGGCGCGTCCGGCAGCGCGCGGCCGCCTTCGTACTCCAGCATGAGCACCGAGAACAGCGAGAGACCGGCACCACCGATCATCATCAGGTGCGTCGGTCCCCACAGCGTCACGTCCTGGCCGAAGATGCGGTGCCAGATGTCGTCGAGCGGGAAGCCGAACAGGGCGTACATGCCGCAGCCGGCCATCAGGATCCCGCCGACCGGAGCGTGCCAGTTGTCGGTGATGCGCACCGGCGCCGGGCCGGGCCTGTCGAACGGCAGCACGATCGCGGTCATGCCGCCCAGGAAGATCCCGAACAGCCCGAAGATGATGAAGTAGTGCGCCGGATTGGCCAGCGGACCAGGGTCGCGGCCTTCACCGATATGCCAGCTGACGTCCCAGATAAAACCGAACAGCGCGCAGATGATCGAGGAGGTGTACACCAACACCGGTAGCGCCACCCAGGACGGGCGCCTGAACTTGACCCCGAGCCAGTCGGCGAACCGCTCCAGCCACATGATCCGGCGGGTGCGGTGCGCCCAGCCGATGGCCAGCATGGCTAGCGTGATGACCAGCGCGGCGACGGAAAGCCCGATTACCTGGTTGAGGGCGGCCCCACGTGCCGCCGGTGCCTCAGCAACAACTGTCAAATCCACCGCGATCGCCTCCCGTTGCGCACCGCCGATGCCGACTAGGACGAACCTGTAATGCCCAAATGCCGGGCTGGTCAATCCTGCTTTTTGTCAGAGCTGCGACGGTTTCGCATTGCGACATACAACACCACCCCGACGACGATCAGCGCGGGCAGAAACGCCGGTATGGCCAGCCAGATCCCGTGGTCGGCCAGATAGGTGACGGGCGCATCGCTCATGGTGGTGTCCATACCCCCTATATCCGGAGTGAGCTACGTCGCGCCGGTGCGCCCGCGCGGCATTCGCCGACGCGGCGCCAGCTACCCTAACCTGAACACCATTTCATTCCGGCTGCCACAACGACGCGGCCGTGAGACGCAGATGTGGTCCGGCCATGCTCGGACGCGATCGACAAACAGGGGAGTACCCGGTGACTCAAGCGCCAACTCGACCGACCAGCGACACCGGCCAGGATGGCACTCATTCCGAAATTCTGGCGGTTGCCCGCGAGCAGGTGCTCGAGCGCGGTGAGGGATTGACGAAGGACCAGGTGCTGCGGGTCCTGCAGTTGCCCGATGACCGACTGGAAGAACTGCTCGCGCTGGCCCACGAAGTGCGGATGCGCTGGTGCGGGCCGGAGGTCGAGGTCGAGGGCATCATCAGCCTCAAGACCGGCGGCTGCCCGGAGGACTGTCACTTCTGTTCGCAGTCGGGTCTGTTCCAGTCGCCGGTGCGCAGCGCCTGGCTGGACGTCCCCAGCCTGGTCGAGGCCGCGAAGCAGACGGCCAAGTCCGGTGCGACCGAGTTCTGCATCGTAGCGGCGGTGCGCGGCCCGGACGAGCGGTTGCTCGCCCAGGTCGCCGCCGGCATCGAGGCGATCCGCAACGAGGTGGAGATCCAGATCGCCTGCTCGCTGGGGATGCTGAGCGCCGAGCAGGTGGAGCGGCTGTCCGCGATGGGCGTGCACCGCTACAACCACAACCTGGAGACGGCCCGCTCCTTCTTCACCAATGTCGTCACCACGCACACCTGGGAAGAGCGCTGGCAAACCCTGTCGATGGTGCGCGAAGCGGGCATGGAGGTGTGCTGCGGCGGCATCCTGGGAATGGGCGAGACACTGGAGCAGCGCGCGGAGTTCGCCGCCGAGCTGGCCGAACTCGACCCCCACGAGGTGCCGCTGAACTTCCTCAACCCGCGCCCCGGCACCCCGTTCGGGGACTTGGAGGTGTTGCCGGCCAGCGAAGCCCTCAAAGCCGTCGGCGCGTTCCGGCTGGCGTTGCCGCGGACCATGCTGCGGTTCGCCGGTGGCCGCGAGATCACCCTGGGCGACCTGGGTGCCAAGCAGGGAATCCTGGGCGGGATCAACGCCGTGATCGTCGGCAACTACCTGACCACGCTGGGCCGTCCCGCCGAAGCCGACCTGCAACTGCTCGACGACCTGCAGATGCCGCTCAAGGCGCTCAACGCGAGCTTGTAGAAAGAGAAGCGTGGCGGGAAATCTGGGCGCTCCGGTCGGAGCCGGTGTCTATAACGTCTACACCGGGGAGCCGGCGGGCACGGCCACGCCCACGGCGGCGCAGCTGGGTCTGGAACCGCCCCGCTTCTGCGCCGAGTGCGGGCGGCGGATGATCGTGCAGGTTCGCCCCGATGGCTGGTGGGCACGGTGCTCACGGCATGGACAGGTGGACTCGGCCGATCTGGAGGGGCAGAAATGACCGGGGAAGCCGTGACCGACGTGGCCCGGCCGGTGGAGCCCCCGGCGGGCCCGCGCACGCCCCGCAACCGCGCGCTGCTCACCGTGGTGCTGGCGCTGACCGCCGCGGGTGTGCTGATCGGTGCCCTCTGGGCGTGGATAGCCCCGCCGATCCACGCCGTGGTGGCGGTGAGCCGCAAGGGTGAGCGCGTGCACGATTACCTGGGCGGCGAATCGCAGAACTTCTTCGTGGCGCCGTTCATGTTGCTCGGTCTGCTGGGCGTACTTGCGGTGGTGGCCGCCGTGGCAGTGTGGCAGTGGCGCGAGCATCGGGGCC
This sequence comes from Mycobacterium gordonae, assembly GCF_001417955.2. Taxonomy (GTDB): domain Bacteria; phylum Actinomycetota; class Actinomycetes; order Mycobacteriales; family Mycobacteriaceae; genus Mycobacterium; species Mycobacterium gordonae_B. Next base: position 117,158 of record NZ_LKTM01000002.1, read on the forward strand.
CACAGATGGTCGCCGCGCTCACCTTGGGGCTGATCGGCGCCGCCGCGGCCGCCGCGGGCGTCGGAGCGCTGCTGGTCCTACTGCGTTACGGCGCACTGAATTTCGACACCGTCGCGCTCGCGTCGGGTGATCACAACGTGACCTACGTCAGCCAGGCGCCTCCGGTGTTCTTCGGTCATCTGCCGCTGCAGGTCGCCGCCACGCTGCTCTCGCCGACGGCCTCCGCGGCGCTGATCTACGCGCTCGCGGCCACCGGAACCGTGCGCGACGACTTGGGCGGCTATCCGCCGATCGACCCGCGCCCGGCCGTCCTGCCGCCCGTCCCCGCGGGTCCGGTCACCCCTTAGAGGGGACGCCGGTGGATCTTCCTGCCGGTGATGACCTTCGCGGCGATGACGGCCAGGCGTGCCATGCCGGCATAGGTCATCGGGTTGAACATCGTGGGCCAAGTGGTCCGGATCAGGTGGTCGGTGATGGGGCGTCCGGCGAACCGGTCGATCAGCCAACGCAGCGCCATCGGGGAGGACAGCGGGTGCAACAGCATGTGCTCGTTGAACGCGTCCCGGTGGTAGGTGACGTCGGCGCCGCCCGCTGAGTAGGCGTCGGCAAGCGCGTCGATGTCGTCGACGGCGATGAGGTAGTCGTGGACGGCCTGCACGATCAGCACCGGCGGCGTCGGCACCGCGACGCCCAGGGTGGTGCTGTCGAAGACATGGGCGACGGCCGGGGTCGCCAGAATGTCCTCCAGCGGCTCGTCGAGGTAGTCGGCCATGTTCTTATTGGCCATCGAGATGACGGCTTCCGCGGTCGTCATCCGCTCCATGCTCTCGAGCATGGCCAGACCGTCTTCGTTGGCGTGTTCCTTGATGACCGCATCGAGGTCGGGATAGGCGTGGGTGAGTGCGGCCACGACCATCGCGGGCAGGCCCGCGAGCAGGCTGCCGTTGAGTCGTTTGAAGGTGTTCCCGAGGTTGCCGACGGGGGAGCCCAGTACCGCTCCGACGATGTCCAACTCCGGGGCGTATTCGCCGCACATTTCTGCGGCCCACGCGCTGGCCAGCCCGCCGCCGGAGTAGCCCCACAGCCCGATCTTGGCGGACGCGGGCACACCGAGTCGTTCCGAACTCAGCACCGCCCGCAGGCCGTCCAGGACCCGGTAGCCGGGTTCATAGGGGGTGCCCCACAACCCGTGCAGGCCTTCGTGGTCAGGAACCGATACCGCCCAGCCCTCGGCGACGGCGGCGCTGACCAACAGCAACTCCAGCTGGGCCAGCGAGCCCACGGCCTTGGCGCGGCGCCGCATAGCGTAGGACGGAAAGCACCGGGACGAGATGGCGTCGATGGCGCACTGGTAGGACAGCAGCGGCATGGTCTTGCCGGGGGCGACCTCTTTCGGCAGCAGCACCGTCGTCACGGTCGCCTCGGGATTGCCGTTCATGTCCGTCGTCCGGTACAGCAACTGGGTCCCGGTGATGGACTGCGGGATGAGGCCCATGAAGGCCAGTTCGACGTCGCGGGAGCGCAGCACGGTGCCGGGCGCGGCGTGCTGGAAGCCGGCGGGCGGCTGGTAGAACGGGTCGTCCGCGGGGAGCAGCGGGCGGACCTTGCGCTGCAACTCCTCGTGCGGGGGTCGGCCGATCCACTCCGCCCCGGTTTCGCCTCCCAGCTTCGCGAGCTCCACCATTAAGGCTCCCTTCGTGGCCCTCGTCGCCCGGTGTGTCCGATTCGGGGCGGCGGTCAGGCTAGTCACAACGCGGCGCCGGCTGCTCTTGGCGGCCAGCGCCTCTTACTAGAATCTTATTTCGCCTTATCCATCTCTTATACAAGTTACTGTACAAACTGCCGACACGCCTAAAACCGCTGCGCGTGCCGCTTGTCACAATCTCTTGTCTTAATCAATTGTCGGGCCTATCCGGGGGGTCGGAGAGCGGCAAATTCGTCGGTGACCCGCAGTTGCGAATCGGTGAACCGGTAGAGCGCGGCCGGGCGCCCGCCGCTGCGGCCCGACTGGGCAATGGTCCCGGTCGCCGTGATGACCTTTCGCCGGGCCAGCACGCGCTGCAGATTGGTCGCGTCGACCTGATAGCCCAGTGCCGCACCGTAGATGTCGCGCAGCGTGGACAGTGCGAATTCCTTTGGTGCCAAGGCGAATCCGATGTTCGTATAGGACATCTTGGCGACCAGTCGGGTGCGGGCGTGAGCGACCATGGTCCCGTGGTCGAAGGCCATCGGCGGGAGCGCGCTGACTGGATGCCAGCGGGTG